>CAXXRV010000025.1:0-94310 GCA_963674525.2 uncultured Psychromonas sp.
GTCCCCGTTCACGTCCCCCGCCATTCCCACACCGGCCGCCTGGATATAGGCATCATAGGTGTCCGATACTTCGAAAGCCTCGTCCTCGGCCATCACCAACAAACGGTAAAGACCCGCCTGGGTCAGCCCCTCGATGGTGCCCGTCCACGTATCGGTCCCCTCTTCCCGCTCCAGCTCCACCTGCGGATATACCGTGGTCAGATCCCCGCCGGCCGCCATGTCCGGTGATACGATCTGCACCCACACCCGTTCAACCGCCAAATCCCCGCGCACCACCGCCACGCTGATCGGTGCGCTGGTGCCTTCATCGACGATCGCCGGCACGCTCACCGAACCGATCTGCGGCCGCACCCCGAAGCTCGGGTTCAAGATGATCGAAGCCGCCAGGTACCCATCCACATCGTCGGCCCGCCCGTCCCCGTTGTCGTCCAACAGCGCCGTCGGGTGCCCGTTCAAATTGGCATAGGTGTCGCGCCGGGCCTTGGTGTACGCCACCCGCAAATTGTCGTTCTCCCCGGCAAACCGGCTGAAAAAATACCGGCTGAACGCCTGGTACCCGCTGGCGTCCGGCGAGTACCACTCGTTGCCCGCGCTGGTGACGATCACCCGCCCCGCACCGCTTAGCGTCTCGATGAAATTGCCCGCAAAACACGACTCCAAAATCAGCACCACCCGGCAGTCTGTCTCGGCCTGCAGCGTGTCCAGAGCCCCATCGATCTCGGCCGCCGTCACCACCTCACGGTTGGCGGCGATCCCGTCGTCGTAAATCACGAAGGTCCCGTCGTTCAGCCCGTGCCCTTGCAGATACAGGTACAGCGGGGTGTTGGCGTTGAGTTGACCGTCAAATTGGGTGCCCACGCCCCTCAACGCATTCAAAAAATTCTCCGGGCTCGGATTCAGCTCGTCCACCTTGTCCCCGTCGTTGACCCCGTAGGGCGACACCAGGTCGATGCTGTCCGTATTGAGCATCAGGTGGATCATCTCGTGGGTGAATCCTTTCCTGAAAAAACTGCGATACGCGTTGGTCACCAGCGTCTTGGTCACCTTCCAGGCCGTGTTGCTCTCGTCGGCCGCGCCTCCGCCAAGGATGATCGCCCGGCCGAAATCCACCCCCACCGGCACGTACAACAGATTGCTCTCGCCCCCGATGTAGTTCGCGTTGCCGTCCCAATAGGCCCGGAACTTCCAGATCCCGATGCGGTCGAACCAGTCGTCCGTCAGCGAGAAGCGTCCACTTTCCGATGTATCGGCATTAAATTCCTGGACGCTTCCCTCCGGATCGATGCGCTGCAGGATGATCCGCGTGTACGGCATATCCGGTTCTGTATCTCCAAAAATTTCGTAAAATGCCCCCGGCCGCGGCAGATCGTTGGCCGCATCCGGCCGGTGGGAGCACGTCAGGGTGATCTGACCCGGATAGACGGTCACATCGCGCGGGATACTGATATGAACCACCGAATCGTCGTCCATCCAGGACGCCGTGATCTCATAGCGGCCCGAAGGCAGTATCCTCAAAAGATCGCTGTCTTCGAAATACCCCCCGGACTGCGTCGTCGGGGTGCTTGTGACGACGACATACGCGCTGTTCTCTTCGGTCACCGTGATCGAGATGGGCGTACCCGCCGGGGTGGAAGACGGCAAAACCCGACCGAAGACCAACACCGCCTCACCCTTTTGCATCTCGCTCTTTTCGGTCTCGACATGAATGCCGTTCTGGTAGAGCGGCAGGACCGTCAGGTGAAGCCAATGCTCTTTTTGCGCCGAACTGCCGCCGTCCCATTCATTGCGGGAAAAGAGACTGAAAGTCTGAAGCGTCTCCGCGGCCAATCCGGCCGGGGTGGTAATATCGAGCCGCAAAACAGCGGGCAGCGACAGGCCCATCAGACTCGACGGCCGGCTGCCGTCGGGTTGTGTGAAACCGTAGTTGTAGGTCGACTTTCCTTGACACCAGACGTTCACCGTCCCCTTGAAATCCCCCCGGGGCACGATGGTGACCGCAAAGGAGGCCGTCCCGCCGGACGACACGATCAGCCCCCGAGGCTCGATACGCACCTCGTAGTTGTCCGGATTCTCCAACGCCGCCGACACCATGTTGCTGTAACCGATGCTGGCCGTCCCACCGAAAAAGGCCCGCACCTTGTAGAAGTATGTCACACCGACTTTGGCGTTGCGGTCTTCGAAGACCACTTTGCCTTCATCGAGGTCCAACAAGCTCAGCGCCGCGCCGCTGACCCTGTAAAAATGCCCGTTGGACCACTGGCTGCGGTAAACTTGGTAGGTGTTGGACAAATCCGGGTTCGGGTCCCACGCCAGTCGGATCCGATCGCTGAACACCTCCCTGACCGTCAGGTTCTTGGGATCCGACGGCACGTTGGCCGGCGCTACCGCCCAGGAAGCCGTGGTGGCCGCGGCCTGGCTTTGCCAGACCCCCTTGCTGTTCTTGCCGATCACGTACAGGGTATGCGACCCCACCGACAAGCCGGAAAGGACGATGGCCGTACCGGAATCGATCTCCGCGCTCCACAGGCCGCCGTCCAGCTTGTAGCGATAGGCCACCACGTCCGGACCGCTCAGCGTAATGGTCGCCTCACCCGTCGCCACCGACCCGGTGGGCGCTCCCTGAAGCTGCACCACGCAGGTGGTGTCCACCGTCCAGGAAACCATGGTGGCCGAGGCTTCCGGCTGCCACTGGTCGTCCCCATTCTTGCCGATCACATACAACATGTGCAAACCGTCGGACAGCCCGCCCAAGCTGATGGGAACGGCCACGGCCATCTCGGCGCTCCAAGTCCCGCCGTCCAGCTTGTAGCGATAAGCCGTGATCCCCTCGCCGCCCACCGTCATGCTCGCCGAGGTGGTGGGGATCGTGCCCGACGGAGCATCGTTCAAGCTGGCAACAGGCCCCGAAGACCCTACCAGCACATCCATATGGGCCTCGGTCCACCCCAAGGGATTGAATCCTTCGTCATAGGCGGCCGCGGTAATCGTCAAGTTCCCGATCTTGGACGTGCGAAATTTGAACAACCGGTTGTTGGCACCCGCCGAAATGGTGATATCGGTTTCCCCCTGGCTGTCGCTTCCCCCCTGGGGGGTGAAGGTCATCAGGCTGCCGGCGGTCGAATTGAGAAGGACCATGGTGTTGGCATCGACATTGACGGCATGCCCGTAAGCATCGAGCGTCTGCAAACGGATATACGGGCTGAGCGTATCCGAATCGATGGTAAAGGGCGCCGGCAGGGCCGTGCCGTCCGATTGGGTAAAGCTGAGCTTGCTGATCTCGCCAGGCACCATCTGGACCATGGTCGAACCCAGTTGGATTTCTCCTTGTTTGACTTTCACCTCGGCGAAACCCAGGGCGCTCGAAGCCTTCAGCGTGCAGGTGAACCGGCCGCTGCTGGTGCTGTACTCGGCCGGTTCGATGGCGCCCAGATCCGTGGTCACCGTGAATACCGACCCGTCGCAAACCGGATGGCCGCCGCCGTCTTCAACATCCACGGTCAACAAGAGGGTGCTGGCGCCGTCGGCGAGCAGACTCCCCGTGCCCGTGTCGATCTCGGCCGCGGCCGGCGTCGATTGGCGCACGAAGACGGTGTCCCCAGCCGTGTTGCCCGCCGCATCGGCAGCGGCGGCCGAAATCTGGGTGGTCTGGGAAGCGACGAAATCCGAAACCGACACCGACCAGGTGGTGGCGTTCGGATACTGCACCGATCCCACCGTCGCCGCCGGATCGGCCTGCACCGTCACCTCGGCCCCGGACTCCCGGGTGCCGCTGACGGTCAACCCCGTATCGGCGGTACACACGTCCCCGCCGGGAATGCTCACCGCGGTGATCGTATCCAGGGTAATGGCGGCATAGGCGGCCTCGCTGATATTCTGGGCCTCATCCATCACCCACAGGTAAAGCGACTTTTCTCCATCGCCGGGCGATTGAATGCTGTAACTGGCAGGGGCTTCTGGACTGCCCGCATTCATCTGGGCGATCGTCGGCACGGCGCCCGTTTCGGTGATCCGCCAGCGGGCGATGGCGCTGCCCGTTCCATCGGCCGCGGCGCTGACGGCAACCTCCCGCTCATTGGTCAAGGATTTGTCGGCGCTGCTCGCGTCGGCTACGGCAAACCCAGACACCATGGGAACCGCCGTGTCGATGGTCAACATGACCGGACCGGCCGTGCCCTCGTTGCCCGCATCATCCACCGCACGGGCCTCCACCGTGTGCGCCCCTTCGGCCTCTATGAGCAACGGGACGTTGTAACCCGTCCACTCGCCCTCATTCAGGCGGTATTCCAGAACGCCTTCGGTTGTGGTTATGGTGACCGTAACGGCCGTATTGGCAAATTGCCCTGCCGGATCGAGGCCGATCTGCACCGCCGGCGCCGTGTTGTCCAGAAGCGCCGACACCGTGGTCACCGCGCTCTCGTTGCCCGCCGCATCACGAGCCTGAACGTGCAGGTACCAGGTGCCGTCACCGGTGGTCTTGGATGCCGTCGTCGTGCTGGTGTAAGCCCCCTCGGGACTCCACGTGGCAGCCTGATCCACCGCGAATCGATAGGTCACCGCCGAGGCATCCGTCGCCCCCCAGCTCCAGGTCTTGGTCTTGGCCGGTGTTGAGTCGTCGGACAGTCCGGTAATCACCGGCACCACCGTATCCAGGGTAATGCCGCCCGTCACCGCAATACTCTCGTTGCCTGCCGCATCCCGGGATGTCAGGCTGATCGGGTTGGCTCCCTCCACAAGTTCCATCGCATGCGACCAACTCGTCAATCCGTCGGCCGCAACGATTTGGAAACCGTTGAGCCAAACCGAACTGCCCGCCTCCTTCGTGCCACCGATGGTCTGGGGCGTGCTGTTGACCAGGGATGGATAGGTGTCGAGGGTCAAGCCGCCGGGCGCCGTCTTGTCGATGGTAAAGCTCACCAGCGGGGCCGTGCCGACGTTGCCCGCCGCGTCCGTGGAGCGCGCCTCGACGGTGTGCGCCCCTTCCGCGCTGACCGTCACCGGCGCGCCGTATGGCGTCCAGGCCCCGTCATCGAGCCGGTATTCGATGGTGCCGTCCGAAGCCGTCACCGTGATGGTATAGTTGCCGTTGTAAAGATCCTGGTCCGGAGACCGGCCGATCTGCACCGTCGGCGCCGTGTTGTCCAGAACGGCCAACACCGTGGTCACCGCGCTCTCGTTGCCCGCCGCGTCCCGGGCCTGCACATGCAGGTACCAGGTGCCGTCACCGGAGGTCTTTTCGGCCGTGGTTGTGCTGGTGTAAGTCCCCGTGGGAGTCCATGTCTCGCTCTGGTCCACCGCATACCGATAAGTCACCGCCGAAGCATCCGTCGCCCCCCAGGTCCAGACCTTGGATTTTTTCGGGCTTGCATCGTTGGACAACCCCGTGATCATCGGTGGCAGACTATCCACGGTCCAGCTATGGGTAGTGGCCTCCTCCTCCGGCTGCCAGGCATCGCCGTTGTTCTTGGCAATCACCGAAAGCGTATGATCGCCCTCCGCCAATCCGCTGAGCACGATGGGTGTCGTCGAGGCGGTCTCCGCACTCCACGCGCCCCCATCCAAACTGTACCTGTAAGCCACCACGTTGGTGCCCGAAACGCTGATGCCGGCTCCGGTGGCACTGGTCAGGCTCGCCGGTGTGCCGCCGAGAACCGCCGTGCTGAAATTCGTGGTGGTAAAAGACCAGGTTGGGCTTTCGGTCTCACCGCCGTTGCCGTCATTGGCCACGACTTTCCAATAATAGGTGGTGTTGACAGTCAAAGTCGCTGGATCGTAAGTCGCTGAGGACTGGCTGCTGGCAGCCAACGGTGGGCTTTGTTCCGTTCCGAAATAGACGTCATAAGTGACATCATCACCAGGATCCGGATCACTGCCGGTCCAGAACAGATCAGCATTCAACGCCACATTCGTGGCGCTGGCAGCCGGCGTTGGGTTCGAAGGAATGTTTGGCGGTGCGTTTGAACCTTCAATCGAAAACAATCCTTGAGTCGTTCCCTTGGATGTATCGGCCAAAGGTGCGATCTTTAGCATGCAATTGACCGAACCCGGATCCGTGACGGTCCAATCGAAGCGGCCGTCGTTGGGGGTGGACGCCGCGATTACGGCAAATGTCTTGCCCCCGTCCCGGGATAATAAGATGGCAACGTTGCCGGAGATCTCGACCGTATCCCAAACGATGGTCATCGCATCGTCTAATCGCCATTGAGAGGCCTGCCCGGGGGATGAAATGACCAAATGGCCCAATGACAGACACTGTCCACCACGAACCGCGCGCACATAGTAAAGGTTCGACTTATTGCTGTAGTAGTCGTTGAAACCGTAGCTGAAGTTTATGCTACAGGCGGTGCATTTGAATATCTACCGAAACCTTTTGATATTCATGAAGCGACTTCACTTATACAGCGTGCCATCAACCATAGTTTAGAGTTAAAACAAAAAAGAAAAACACCTGAAAGCACAGTTTCCATGCCCGAGATTATCGGTGAAGCGCCGGCTATGCAGGAAGTTTTCCGGGTGATTGGCCGCTTATCCCGCTCCAGCATGAGCGTCTTAATTAACGGCCAGTCCGGTACCGGTAAAGAGCTGGTTGCACAGGCCCTGCATAAGCACAGTCCGCGCAAGATAAGACCTTTATTGCCCTGAATATGGCCGCCATTCCTAAAGAGCTGATTGAAGCCGAGTTATTCGGTCATGAAAAGGGGGCCTTTACCGGTGCTGCCAGTAACCGTCAGGGGCGTTTTGAACAAGCTGATGGTGGTACCCTGTTTTTAGATGAGATAGGCGATATGCCCCTTGATGTGCAGACCCGTTTATTGCGGGTTTTAGCCGACGGACAGTTCTACCGCGTTGGCGGACATCAGGCAATCAAGGTGGATGTGCGGATTATTGCCGCCACCCACCAAGACTTGGAGAAAAAAGTACAAAGCGGTGATTTTCGCGAAGATCTCTTCCATCGCCTTAATGTGATCCGCATACAGCTGCCGGCATTAAAAGAGCGTCGTGAAGATATCAGTTTACTGGCACAGCATTTTTTAAATAGCATTGCAGCAGAGTTAAATGTCGAAAGCAAACAACTCACGGAAGAGACAAAAGAGTATTTAAGTCAGCTGCCCTGGCCGGGTAACGTCCGCCAGCTGGAAAATATTTGTCGCTGGTTAACCGTGGATGGCCAGTGGTCAAGAGGTACATATCTCTGATCTGCCGCCGGAATTAAACGCGCAAGAAGCAGAGGAGGGTAACAATGAAGGGCCGTTATGGCAAAAAAGCTTAAAGCAATGGACGCTGGCTGAACTCAAGCGCGGTGAAGAAAATGTCTTAGCTAAGGCCCTTACCTGAATTTGAAAAAATCATGCTCCAGGCCGCACTCTCTTTTACCCAGGCAAAAAGCAGGAAGCGGCAAAACTGTTAGCTGGGGGCGCAACACGCTAACCCGCAAACTAAAGGAGCTGAATATCCCTTAGCAACTCCGCAAGCTTAAAGGCTGGAAAGCGAACGCCTCGCCTTCCAGACTTTTAACCTTTATTAATCAAAGGCTTTTAGGTTATGTTCAAACTTGGCAAACTGATCTGCAACCGATTTTTCCGGTATTGCTGTTGCCAAAGAGGGTAGTTATAACAGCAATAGTCGCAAAAATAACTCCCGGAACAATTTCATAAATATCGAATATTCCGCCTTGTAACTGCTTCCATACAACAATGGTAATGCCACCGACAAGAATACCCGCTAATGCACCATTTCGGTTCATGCGCTTCCAATAGACACTTAACAGTAAACGGGACCAAATGCCGCACCAAATCCGGCCCATGCATAAGAAACCAAGTTGAGCACCGAACTATCAGGAGACATCGCCAGGAAACAGTGCAATCAGAGACAAGCCAATAACCCCTAAACGCCCCACCATCATCACCTGCGTAGGGGATGCGTTAGGGGCGATCAGCTGCTTATAAAAATCTTCAGCCAAAGCCGATGAGGAAACTAATAGTTGTGAATCCGCAGTACTCATAATGGCCGCTAAAATAGCTGCTAATAGAATACCGGCAATCACCGGGTGGAAAACAGCATTCACCAATACCATAAAGATTTTTTCTCCATCGACTAGCGCTTCGTTCAAATTGCCCTGCGCATAAACCAACCCGACCAGACCCACCATAATAGAACCAAAAATAGAAAGAGTGGTCCAGCTTACGGCAATGCGCCGTGCTGCGGTTAAATCTTTGTTAGTACGGGTCGCCAGGAAGCGCGCTAAAATATGAGGCTGACCAAAATAGCCAAGCCCCCAGGCTAGAAGTGAAACAATGGCAATCCAGGAAAGCGGCTGACCGCCAATCCCCTTCCACAAAGTTAACAGTTCAGGATTGATCGCAGCAAGATCCGTGGTTAACTGCGCAAATCCGCCCTGCATTGCTGCAATGGGGACCACCAGCAGTGCCGCTGACATTAACAGCCCCTGCACCAAATCTGTCCAGGAAACCGCTAAAAAACCACCAAACAAGGTATAGGATACAACACAGGCAGTACCGACAATAACCGCAATGCTGTAATCGAGGCCAAATACAGTTTCAAATAGTTTACCGCCGGCCACTAAGCCTGCGCTGGTGTAAAAAAGAAAAAACATCAGGATAAAAAAGGCGGAAATACTCTGTATCAGTCTCGATTTATCATTAAAACGACGTGAAATAAACTCAGGCAAAGTAAGTGCATTATTGGCAGTCATACTATAGGTACGCAGCCGTTTTGCAGCAAAAAACCAGTTAGCCCAGGTGCCCAGCAATAGCCCCGCTCCGAGCCACACGGCTTCCATGCCTGCGGCATAGGCATAACCGGGTAAACCCAATAATAGCCAACCACTCATATCAGAGGCACCCGCTGATAAAGCTGCTGGCCATGGGCCGAGTGTACGGCCACCCAAAAAGTAGTCGGAAGAGTTACTGGTACGTTGATATGCGTAATAGCCGATAAGCAGCATCACTGCTAAATAGACGAGAAACGTACCTGTAATAGCGTAATTATTGTCAATCATAAGTTCCCTATTAAGATTAATAGTTAAAAGATGAGCGCGATTGTAGCAAAAAAACCACAGCTTGTCTGTACCTCAGCGACCGCTCTCGTTTTGCTCAAACATTAACAAATCCTTTAAAATCAAAAGTTTTTGTTTATTATCGGCAAAACTGCCGGCCACCTGTAACTGCTCGCTGACGCTATCAGTCCATTGCCAATAAGCAACTTGCAGGGTAAAGAAGCTCATCTGTCGACTCTGTTCAGATAAACCTCCTGGCGATGCGCATTGCCCCTTTAACCGTCGACGGCAGCTGTTTTGCTTCGCTGCTGACGGTTAAGTTTTGCACATCCAGTTGTTTGAAATCAAGAGCATCAGGCATGCACATACTGCCCTTTCTCGCCCAACCAGCGTTGCCTCAACGGGGCAACCAGCTGCGGATATGAAAGCAATATTTTGCCGGCGAGTTGCTGCGCCTGCGGAATTAAACTCTGGTCGCGGATTAAATCTGCAATTTTAAATTCCGCTATGCCGGTCTGTTTTGTGCCGAGCACCTCTCCGGGCCGCGCAGCAGCAGATCCTGCTCGGCAATATAAAAACCGTCATTACTGCTGCGTAAAATATGCAGGCGTTTTTGTGCTGTTTTTGAAAGCGGACTTTTATAGAGTAAAACACAATGACTGGCAACAGATCCCCGTCCGACCCGGCCGCGCAGCTGGTGCAGCTGCGCCAACCCCAGACGCTCCGGGTTTTCAATAATCATCAGGCTGGCATTGGGTACATCCACGCCCACTTCGATAACCGTAGTGGCCACCAGCAGATCTAATTCACCCGCTTTAAAAGCATCCATCACATACTGTTTTTCCAGTGCTTTCATGCGCCCATGCACCAAACCGACACGCAGATTGGGCAGCGATAACTGCAGATTATCGGCGGTATCTTCTGCGGCCTGACATTCTAACGCCTCGGACTCTTCAATCAGGGTGCAAACCCAATACACCTGCCGCCCTTCATTCTTACAGGACTGATAAACACGTTCAATAATCTGCTCACGACGCGAATCGGGCAGCGCAACCGTCTGCACGGCGGTGCGTCCCGGCGGTAATTCATTGATCACGGAAACATCCAGGTCGGCATAACCTGTCATCGCCAGCGTTCTCGGAATAGGGGTTGCTGTCATCGTCAATTGATGCGGGGCAAACTCAGCAGACTGGCCTTTTTCACGCAGCGCCAGACGCTGATGCACGCCAAATCTGTGCTGCTCATCAACAATAATCAAGGCTAAATTCTTAAACACGACGTTACCCTGAAACAGCGCATGGGTCCCGACCACCATTTGCGATAGCCCGAGGGTAATATTTTCCAGCTGATCGCGTTTCTCCTTGGCTTTCATTTTTCCACTGAGCATACCGACACGAATCGCTAACGGTTCAAACCATTTTTTAAAGTTAATCAGATGCTGCTCAGCCAATAATTCGGTCGGCGCCATTAATGCCACCTGACAGCCCGCTTCAATGACACTTAACGCCGCCAATGCCGCAACCAGAGTTTTACCTGAACCGACATCGCCCTGCACTAAACGCATCATAGGCACGGCTTGTGCCAAATCATGCTGCGTCTCTTGAATCACCCTTTGTTGCGCGGCGGTCAATGAAAACGGCAGACTGGCTAACAGCTTTTTCTGCAGCTGTCCCGTTCCCTTAATGGCCTGTGCCTGATGATGCTGTACAGCACTGCGCATCGACAACATACTGATTTGCTGCGCTAATAACTCTTCGATAATAAGGCGCTGCTGAGCGGGATGGGTTTTAGCCTCAAGCTGCTCAATAGCGGCATCGGGTGGCGGACGGTGAATATAATAAAGCGCATCAGCTAAGCTTATCGGATGATGTAAAATATGTGTCGGCAGCAGTTCTTCTATTTTATTCTGCTGCAGCAAAGCCAGCGCCTGCTCGGTAAGACTGCGCAGGCTGTTTTGCTTAAGTCCTTCCGTTGACGGGTAAATGGGCGTCAGTGTTTGTTCGCCAGAGCTTTTTTCCCGACTATCAAGCAGAGAATAATCAGGATGCGTCACCTCAAAGCCTTGATAGCCCTGTTTGAATTCACCAAAACATTTAACCAGCCGGCCGACTGCAAAGCTGTTTTTCTGTGCCGCATTAAAATGGAAAAAGTTAAGCGTCACTGTGCCGTCGCCATCGGCAATTTTACATTTTAGAATACGCCTTTTACCCACCTGTACATTGCAACTTACAACAAAGCCCTGCACACTGACCTGCATGCCATCTTTAAGCTCCGACATAGGATAAATACGGGTGCGATCCTGATAATGTAAAGGCAGGTGAAAAAGCAGATCGGCAACGCTGTTTAAGCCAAGCTTAGCCAACCTTTCACAAGCTTTAACACCGACCCCTTTGAGCACGGTTAAGGGGACTTTTTCTAATTTCATTTCCACCCCGGCAGCTAAACTGCAGACAACCACTTTAATTAGACTATTATTATCCTTAAAACTACCGTAATTACACTATTTATCAAGGCAATAGCTATGCGTTTATTCTTTTTTACCGCTATTTTTCTCGTTACTTTCGCATCTGCAAGCCAAGCATCAGCTCTTGATCAACGCCTGCTGCAGGAGCAAGCTCTTCAGGAAAGCAGTTTTTCAATTATTCCTCATAAACCCAATTATCTTTTACCCGCTACTTATAATGACAGAATTCAATCTTATGCGCTTTATCAGGATCTGCCTGCCAGGGACAAACTGCAGCCACTGGAGATCAAATTCCAGGTCAGCTTTAAGATCCCGCTGCTGACAGCTATTGTCGAGCCACCCTTTAGTGTTTTTTTCGGCTATACGCAGGTTTCTTTCTGGCAGGCCTATAACAGCGATAACTCCTCGCCGTTTCGTGAAACCAACTATGAACCTGAGCTCTTTGCTGCCTGGCAGCAGAACATTGAACTGGCAGGGGGCTGGCATTTTAAATTAGCAACTCTGCACCTTACCCATCAGTCCAATGGCAAGACAGAGCCGCTGTCGCGCAGTTGGAACCGTATTGAAAGCAGCCTTATCTTTGCCAGAGAAAAATTTGCTTTTTCCCTTACGCCCTGGTACAGGTTTAGCGAAGCGGAAAGTGAAGATGATAACCCGGATCTCCTTGATTATTACGGTCATGGAAAAAGCAGCTTTCTCTACACCAACAATAATCATACTTTCTCCATCAGCAGCCGTAATAACCTGGAAAGCGCCTTTAGCAAAGGCGCCGTCGAGTTGAATTGGAGCTTTCCTCTGCATGGCAATATTCGCGGCTATCTGCAGCTCTTTTCCGGTTACGGCAACAGCCTGATAGAATATAATGAATATAGCAATAGCATAGGGCTGGGAGTATCACTCACCGACTGGCTATAAGCCCTCTGCCAAGGACTATATTTTAATTTATGTTTTTTCATTGCCAGGCTGTACCGGCAAAAAGAGCATTACAGTTAAAGCCACCGCGATAACTAGAGCGGCAGTGAAAATATTATCCACCTGTGCCAGTAACATTTCTGATTTTGCAATTAAGGCTTTATCTTCAACGCCATCCATCAGTGATTGTATCGCTAACTCCCAGGCTGTGGTGGTCGACAGCGCCAGTGCGCATGTCCAGGACAGGTTGGGGTATAAACGCTTCTTGTAGAAATGGGTGTGTTTATAATAGATAAAGAAAATGGCTGCAATCACTACCGCTAATATTGGCATCAGCATGGTTTAAATTCCTTGTTTCGTTTGCTTGTTAATAATCACTCCAGTTTAGCAGAGGTAGCGAGCAATTCTCAGTTCAGCCTGCTGCTTTAAACTCTTTTTGTGGTTCAGCGCAAAACAACAGATCACCTGCCGACTTTATCAATGCAGCAGGGCAGAATCCAGGGTGGTTAGTTTAGCTTCGACTAGGGCCTCAGCGCTGCTGCGCAGGCTGTGCAATGACACTTTACCCTGCTCCATCAAGGCGCGCGTGACATTATCCAGCGAGTATTTATTGTGGCTTAAGCTACGGATCTCTTTATCCAGATCCTGCAATAAAATAACCGCTTTCGCCGTTATCGGCCCTGCTGAACGTTTGACGCGCAAGGTTTTCACCTCCTTGCTCCAGTTCTGCAGCCAGCGACGCACTTTTTTGTAACGCGCGTCCGTCATGCCCCCGGAACGGTGCAATAGCTCTATCGCATAGTATTCGGCCAGCCCCTCAGCAATCCAGTCGGCGTTTTCCTCGCCGCGAATGCGGGTAATGACATGGACCAGTTCATGAAGCAGCGAACTGGTCCCATTCTCGCTGACCAGGGGGCGATCCGCATGCATAAATAATGAATTCGGTGACGACAAGCCACCACGCCACATAGGATCGCCGGCGCCGACAATCAGCAGTTTGGGAGGAAGATGATGAAAAGTCCGCTCCATTTCCGGCCAGACAAAATTAATAAAAGCGAGAATATCCATACGCTGTAAGCCGCTATCCCTGGGAGCGGCGACAGAAACCTGAGTGGCGCTGAGATAATCGCGGCGGTTGCCGATTTTACCGGCAATTATCCATCCCACCGGGCGATCGAAATTACGTTGCGGATTATCGATAATAAAAGCGCCGTTTTTATCGCGCGGCCACCCCGTATCGACACTCGTCCAACCTGGTGGTAACTGAAAAATCAGGCGTGCCTGCGCAGTCGCACCCTTACGCGCTTTAACTGTGGCCGCCGGAACCAGGTTATCACCACGAACAATCGCCCAGTCCTCGGTGATGCGTGCATCATATTTTCCATTGCGGCGTTGACTGCTGATTTTTGCCGTCAATTGCAATGTTGCCGGCCCCTGCGCTGGCTCCCAGATAGCACGATTGCCCTGAATGCTCAGTTTGCCGTCGGCTTTGATATCGCTATAGCGCTGTGGATCAACATTAAAGTCAAGACTGTTAAGTAATCCGCCATCGGAGAGGTGAATAGTGACCCTGGCACTGTCCGTGCTCGGTTGCAACAGCACGGTGTAATCGAGTTGATAGATTTTCTCGCCTTTACTACTCGCCAGGCTTAGGCCTGGCAAAAAGATCAAAGCCAAGCAGGCAGCAACTAAGAAGAGCCTTAAACGTGACTCAGGACTAACAGCTAGACGCATATTAATACCCCGTTAATTAAGTGATGGCTGGCAATTTTAACTTAACTTAGCCACTATTTCTGCCGTTAACTGCACAATAAACTGCTGCCGCTTGCTCTCCTGCGATTCCCCGGCATTCTCATTGAGCGATGACCAGCTCGGGTGATTGCGCGCTTTGCGTAGCCATTTTCCCCAGCTCTCGGGCAGTTTATTTTCCGGATTGGCAACCTGATAATCAATTTTAGCAAAGCTGGCATGGCCTCTTTTCTGCAGCAGCGCCAGCAGTTTCATCTGCCTTAACCATAATACCTGCAGGGTGACATCATTTAAGCAGATATAGCGCGCGCCTGTGATCTTTGCCTGTATTTCATCATAATAACGCTGCTTAACGCTCCATAGTGCCCCGGCAATGCCACCGGTAATAGCCGCCGCCCCCAAGGTCATGCCGGCCGTTGCCAGGTCGATCGCCACGCCCAGACCAGCCCCTTTGGCAATGTCTCCGCCCAGTTTGATACCAAACTCCTGAATATTATCAGTAGAAAACAGATCAATCTGCCAACCATCCTGTTCCACCGGCAGATGACTGTTTTGCAGATCCTTTTTGCGAAATTGATACAACTTTAATAAACTTCTGACAGCGCTGTTTTCCGCTTGACGCACAACCTCCTGCAGTTTAAGCGTTGCCTGTTTTATCTGCTGCTCGTTATTAGTTGTTCGATAACGCAAGCAGGCCGCTTCCACAAACAGGTTGGCAACAAGCGAACAGGCGGCATTAAAACGTTCATGCCACTGCTGCTGGCGTTGCTCGATAAAGCGTTGTAACAGCAGCTCCTTATCAGCCAGCAGGCTCTGCATTTTGCGGTAGATCTTCAGCTCATCGCTAAAATTAAAGGAGACATTATCAAATTCGACAAAGGCATGAAAATTCAGACGGGCCAGCTGAGTCTTCCACTCCTGCAGATTCACCCCGCCCTGCTCAGTGAAGTTCAGGACGGGAATAATGGGTTTTGCCGCATAACTGAGAATTTGTAATTCATCCCGATACTTGCCCAGTACCGGCTCACGCAAATCAATCACATAAAAAATAAGATCGTTATTTAGCAAAGTGCGCAGCACCTTAGCTTCCTGATCCAGCTCCGGATAATCAGCTAGGTGGGCAAGAAAATAGTGTAAACGTTCGATACCATCAACACTCTGCTGCGCAAAGTAACCACTTAAAATATGCAGCAGACGCATCGACTCTTCTAATCCCGGTGTATCAAATAACTGCAGACTGTGACTGTCGTCGATAGTGATGGCACTACCTTCAACATGACGCGTAGTGCCGGCCTGATCCGCGACTTCACCAAATTCGCTGTCACGCAGCAAAGTGCGCATTAAGGAGGTTTTACCGGCATTGGCATGGCCCACCACCGCGACCGATAAGGTATTTTTATTCATGCTTCCCCGTAATCTTACTGCTTGTCAGGTGAATAATATTATCTAACGGAATACCGGCTTGCGCTGCAAGCCTATACCAGTCACTGCGGCGTTTATTTGCCTGATGCCCCCCATCATCAATGAGCAGCAGATAAAAGGTTTTACTGCCCAGCCCGGTCAATGACTTAATAAAACTTAACAGGCCGCGATCCGGTAGACGCGCTAAAGTGACGTATAACAGCACAGCGGGTTGTTTAATATTGGCAAAATTCTGCAGTAACGACTGCTGCCCTTGAAAATCACAGATATTTTCCAGCACCCCGCTAACTTCTGGAGAATATTGTTGTACATGCTGTCGACAGATCAGCAGCTGCGTTGCAGATAACTCCACGGCAACCGGGTAAAATGAATCCGGAAGCGAATGTGCTCCTCCCTGCGTATAGGATTGCTTAGCAGCAGTGATCTGCTGCGTATCAGGATCACTAATGCCCAGAGAGGTGATATTGGGTTTTAGCTGCTGACGCAGCTGAACATAGTAAGGGCTGCTTAAGTTTAAGCGGAATTGCTTTCTTTTTCTTGTTAATAAAAACTGCATTACTAAAAACAGCAGCAAGCGCGGCAGCAAACCATAAATAAATAAGCTGCTGATTAATAGACTCGACCAGACAAAGCGACTGTGCGCTGCATCGCCAATCACACTGCCCGCCGCTAAGCTGCTGTGCGCTATCTGCTCCAGACTGGGCACTGGAAATCCGAGCAGATTCGGCAGGTAGGCCAGCCATTCAGTTAAGCGAACAAAGCTGTGCAGCGAGAGAAGACTGGTTTGCCAGATAAAATCGACCTGATGCGTGGCCAGCATCACAATTAGCATCAGGGTTGCCCCGGAGAAATAACTCAACCATAAAAGATGGGTGACGGCAGATAACTGATAACGCCCCAGCTCCCCTGAAAAACTGACTTTAAAATAACATTTGAACAAAGACCAAAAATGCGGGTGTTGCCTGGCTTGCGTATTAAAACGTTTTTCACTGGCTTTTATTAAAAATAGACTAAAACGTGCCAGCCAGCCGCTGCTTAATAAACCTGAGCGGAAAAAGAACAGCAACCATAAACACAGGGCCAGTAAGTTGGGAATAAAGAACAGCGCAAATGCCCAAAAAAAGTTTATCTGCGTGCCCTGCTCAGTAAAAAACAGCTGCTGTACACTGCTTGCGCCAAGCAGCAATAACAGCACGGCTAACAAAGCAAACAACCCTTTAGTCAGTCCTTTAAAATGAGAGAAAAGCGGCGCAATGTGCAGCTGAGGAGCAAGCGCCACAGCACGCTGCAGCAGCAGGTTTTCAAAACTCGCCGTTGGCTGTAAGGCTAACGGCGCAGATAAAGCAGGCGAATCACCTTCAATAGCGCGCAGCCCTTCCGCGAGCAGGCGCTGCTCAAAGGGGTCCGCAGGCAATTCTCGCGGTCCTTTATTCACCCGCATCTTTTCTCGCAGAGCGAATCGCCTGCCACCAGTCTGCATCGGCATCAATTTGCCCTTGTGCATCTAAAGGCGGATAAGGCAAATTCTTCTCTTTGCATAATTTAGTGAAAATAGGATGCCCGCCTTCAAAGAGAATACGATGCACCTCATCGTCCGGTAAACGGCATTCACCGTTATACATACCCGCTTCGTCACGCTGACGTTGCGCTTCATAGAGAATCAGCGCAGAAGCAACGGAAACATTAAGAGACTGGCACATTCCCACCATGGGAATAATCACATCCTGGTCGGCAAGTGCTAACGCTTCAGCACTGATACCATGCTTTTCCTGACCCATTAAAATAGCTGTTGGCTTAGTATAATCAACGTCACGGAAATCAATTGCCGTATTGGAAAGAT
Source organism: uncultured Psychromonas sp. (assembly GCA_963674525.2). Classification (GTDB taxonomy): domain Bacteria; phylum Pseudomonadota; class Gammaproteobacteria; order Enterobacterales; family Psychromonadaceae; genus Psychromonas. The sequence goes on from CAXXRV010000025.1 coordinate 17,401, forward strand.
TGGTCGCAATAATCTGCATCCCCTGCGCGCGTAACGCTTTAACCGCATCCGTTACTGAATCATGAGAATGAACATTGACCCAGTTCTGGCTGCCTGTAGCACTTTTACCGGAAAGACGCGTCGCTTTATCCTGCCAGGTGGCATGAATATCACTGACCCCCACCGCATCGGCAGTGCGCACAATCGCGGCTAAATTATGGGGTTTATGCACCTGCTCCAAACAGACGGTCAGTTCAGGTTGGCGGCGGTTAAGCATTTCTGTGATACGGGCAAAACGTTCAGGTGACATAGTAATTCTCAAATAGGAAAAGAGGGATAAAATTAAAGTGGTTATTATACCCATTCTAGTTGAAGATGCTAAGACAAAAGCTGAAGGCTAGAAGCAGATAGTATGAGGACTGACAAGCTTGATGGGTATTTAGCCACAGACTTCGAGTGACGAGCAATGAGCAATGACTCTCGACCATCTAGTAAAATTTGATTTGTATCATCTTCGGCCAAATTAGGCAGGCATCGTCTCGCTCAATAGTTAATGAGTTAACTACTGTTTAAGAAGCCGCTAATAAGGTTTCATCAACAGCTAAAGAGTCCCCTTTATCTTTCTCTGCATATTGCTGGGCGCAAAATAGTTGAGTGCCTGATACCATAATAAGCACAGTATCTGCTCGTACATTGACTAAACCAAAAGTACAGAAATCACTATTCCGTATTTATCTGAGATGTTCCCCCCATAAAAAACCCCTTGCGGGGTTTTTTATGATGCTTTATTTAATTATGGGGCAGAGATGTCAATGGTAATATCTGAATAGGTTGTACTTGATCCATCTGGTGTTTCAACTTCAACAAAAAGTGGCCCTGTTTTCGCTTCATCAGCACCTTTAATAACGACTGAGAATTCCTTACCCGAATCGACATTTTCATTTGGCCAAGTAAACGAACTAGGCCCAACGATTGTGCCTGTATCCGTTGAAAAGCTGACCGTTGTGCCGGCAGGCATCGGTTGATCATGAAGGTCTGCAATATAGACGGTTGCCCCACCACTATTTTCCCCGGTTAGGTTTATAACATTATCATTTGGATTATCAATAGTATCATGCCCATCGTTGGTTAGTACCGGAGTGAAAGATGCATCTGACCCCGACATGACAATAACAAGCTCTTCTCTGACATGGATAGATTTTTGCTCAGAACAGCCATCATGTGGAACGATAGTATTACCATTTATATCTGTAATGTTGCATAAACTACCGTTGTACTTATTATCAGCAGCATCATATTGATTTTTAAAGCCATCGCCGATGATGCTGCCAGAATCATTTGTGGCAACAAAGTCATAATATTTTTCATTCTGGCCACTAACTATTCCATCCCACGAACCATTATCAGCTGCAGGGTTATAAACACCATCTTCATTATGATCCACAAACGCTTCAGGTAGGTCATATGCATCGCCTTCTACATCCTTACCAGCAAAACCATTTTCGCCTCTAAATGCATCGACTTCATCACCAGCATCAAATCGGCCATTACCATTTAAATCAGGAAACGATTCTTCCCCCACGGCAAAAGCTAAAATAGTTACCCGGCCATTTTCAGGTCTTGGCGACTGAGAAGTCCAGGCAACGGAACAAGCACCATCAGCCGTTACACAAGATGGCTCAATTGCTCCCCCTTCTGTTGTAAAAGAGACGGCTGTTCCATCTGGTGCAGGGTTATTAAAAGAGTCTGCTAAACGAACTGTAATCTCAGACTCGACTCCATCCTTCTCCCATGCCTCGGGGTTTAATAGGCTTGCTGATAATGAAAAACTATCCTGATCGGGAATACCAGTTGAAATAACCAACAAGCTCGATTGGGTCGCAATATTTGAATTTTCATCCAAAGTAGCAAAGACTCGAACCGGTGTCGCTACAGTTCCTGCATTGACTACCGTTTGGACTAGACCATCACTATCAGACGTCGCTGAATCAACACCTAAACTTACACCTCCTGCATTGGTATTTAATGCAAATAACACAACTTTATTGGCTACTGGTAAACCGTTAGTGTCCAATACCTTAAAGACGAGAGTAGAAGTTTCTACGCCGCCAATTCCTTTTAAAGAAATATTTTCCGGTAATACACTGACAAATTCGATACTGCCAGCACTCGCGGCTTCTACCGTTACACTTGCAGTAGCGGTCAAGCTAACGCCACCCGCATTAGCAGAAACAGTAATAGGATCATCCCCTACACACCCCTGGGCCAAGTAAGTACTACTTGCTTTACCCTTAGATGAAATTACCGGTGAGCTGATGGTTGCTGTACCTGCATTAACACAGTTTGAAGTAAATGCCACATCTACAGGAGAAGTGTATAAATCTCCATTTTCATCAACGATATCAACACTCACAACGGTTGTACCACCCGCTGAAATAGTATCAAGTGTTAACTCAGCGACATTTTCTATAAATGGAGTACCACTCCCCATATCAAGGTCGGTAGCACCAACTACAAGTAGTAGTTCACCTGTTTCGCCGTCTTTTAATGTAGCGGTTACGGTTCCTGCACCTAATGTGTTACCAGCATAGATATCGATCACAGCTTCGAAGTTTTCATCCGTTAGCGCCGTAGCAATTGGAATTTCAGCAATATCACTCGTAAAGCTAACAATAACCGGTGAATTAATCCCTGTAACGGTAGCGATAACTTGACCAGGAGTAATACCATTAATAATGTCTATTTCATCAGTGGTCTCCGGAGTAACCAGTTTCAAATCAAGGGTTTTTATAGCGGCTTCAGAAGCTTCATCACCCGTCGTTGCAAAACCTATAGTATCTGCGGCATCGGTCGTGCCTGTCGTATCCGTACTCCCTTCAAGGCTTCCACCACAGGCAAAAAGTGAAAGCGAAAGCAATGCGATACACAAAGTTTGCAGCAATTGCATAGTAAGTTCCTTTTAATAAATATAAAATCTAATTACGTTGAGAAGTTGAAGTATAAGCCAAAGCGTATTTAGAAAATAAAATTTTCCTTATTTTTTGGACACTGCTCAGGGTTTATTTTCCGCAGCAGATTATCACCAATATACGTTACGGCCTATTTTATATTCATGCAAGGTTTACCATTATGAATTTTAGAGATTTAGAATATTTAGTTGCACTGGAAGAGTTGAAACACTTTCGCAAGGCAGCTGAAAAATGCTTTGTCAGCCAACCGACATTGAGCGGGCAGATCCGTAAACTTGAAGATGAATTAAATGTACAACTGATGGAGCGCTCATCACGCAAGGTTATTTTCACCCAGGCCGGGCTGGATATCGTTGCTAAAGCAAAGACCATCTTACTGGAAGCTAAATCCTTAAAAGAGATAGCCAGAAGCCATAATGAGCCGATGCAGGGCACCCTGCATATCGGTTTAATTCCCACCGTTGCCCCCTATCTGCTGCCGCTCATTATTCCCGCTATCAAGCAGCATTTTCCGGAATTAGAGCTGTATCTGCATGAAAACCAGACCGCCGTTTTATTAAAGCAGCTCGATGCCGGCGAGCTGGACTGTTTAATGCTGGCGCTGCTACCGGGCATGGAGTCTTACCCGCAATATGAACTTTATGAAGAGCCCTTAGAGCTTGCCCTGGCAGAAAGCCACCCATGGGCGGATAAAGAGGCGGTTGAGCTCGACAAATTGCGCGGAGAGCGGGTATTAATGCTGGAAGATGGACACTGCCTGCGGGATCAGGCAATGGCGTTTTGTTTTACCGCCGGTGCCATTGAAGATCATAGCTTTAAAGCAACCAGCCTGGAAACGCTGCGCCATATGATCAGTGCCGATAATGGCCTGACGCTGTTGCCTCAGCTCGCCATTCCCACCAATCGCCATCAGGCAGGTATCAGATATATTCCCTTCAAAAAGCCGGTACCGTCAAGAAAGGTCGGGTTGCTGTATCGCAAAAACAGCGTACGCCAGCAGTGTTTCAGCGAACTGGCAAAGGTAGCAAGTGAACAAGTGCAGAGTAAGTTGGAGCAATATAGGTGATGAGTAATTAGTAATTAGTGATGAGTGATTAGTGATTAGTGATTAGTGATTAGTGATTAGTGATGGGTGATGAGTGATGAGTGATGAGTGATTAGTGATTAGTTACCCATCACTATTAACTGTTTACTGTTTACTGTTTACTGTTTACTGTTTACTGTTTACTGTTTACTGTTTACCCACTGTGATGAGTTGCTAGCATTTACTCATTCCTCTTTACAATACCTGTTGACATCCTCCCCCACCTAAAGGAAGGGGATTCCGGTTAGTAAAAACCGGTGAAGAACTCTCGCGAGTTTTCAGGTTTCTGCTTCAAAGTACACTGCCCAGAGAGCGATGCTTGGTTTTCGCGTTTAGCCCCCACAGTGGGAGCTTTTACGCGCTTCACGCAACTCATGCTCCCCAGGTCTGACACGTACTCCACAGACTTAAAATCCCGCATGTCCTGCGGTATATTTTAAGTTTAGAAGCAGAAACAAAATTGTCAAACCATCAGCGCTTTGCGCTAATTGCCTTATATTCCCTCCCTAAAAGGAAGAGGTTTTACGGCAAAACAGATAAGGCCCCCGTGCAGGCAACTGAAAGCAGATAGACAACAGCTGCATTTTTTCCAGGCACAAAAAAGCCGAACTTACGTTCGGCTTTTTTAGTGCAGCTTAAAAGAAGAGTTACTCTTCGTCTTCAGCTACTACTGGGCGGTCTACCAATTCGATGTATGCCATAGGAGCATTATCACCTGCACGGAAGCCACACTTGATGATGCGAGTGTAACCACCAGGGCGAGACTCGTAACGTGGACCCAATTCATTAAATAGTTTAGCTACAACCGCGTTATCACGCGTGCGAGCAAAAGCTAAACGACGGTTAGCAACGCTATCCGTTTTAGCCAGTGTAATTAAAGGCTCAACTACACGGCGAAGTTCTTTTGCTTTTGGTAAAGTAGTCTTGATAATTTCATGACTAACAATTGAACTTGCCATATTGCGAAACATAGCCTGACGATGGCTGCTGTTTCGGTTAAGTTGACGTCCACTGTGACGATGACGCATAACCTAATCCTTATTATTCGTTATTCGGATGACTGATTAATCTTCAACAATACTTGCTGGTGGCCAGTTTTCCAGGCGCATGCCCAGAGATAAACCACGTGATGCAAGTACATCTTTGATTTCAGTAAGAGACTTCTTACCTAAGTTAGGTGTTTTAAGAAGCTCAACTTCTGTTCTTTGAACCAGATCACCGATATAGTGAATCGTTTCTGCTTTCAAACAGTTAGCAGAACGAACAGTTAATTCTAAATCATCTACTGGGCGCAAGAGAATCGGATCAAACTCAGGTTTTTCTTCTTTCTCAACAGGCTCACTTACATCACGTAAATCAACAAAGGCGTCTAACTGTTCAGCTAAAATAGTAGCTGCACGACGGATTGCTTCTTCAGGATCAAGTGTTCCATCCGTTTCCATATCGATGACAAGTTTGTCTAAATCGGTACGCTGTTCAACACGCGCTGATTCAACACTGTAAGCAATACGCTCAACAGGGCTGAAAGTTGCGTCTACTAACAAACGACCGATCGGACGCTCATCTTCTTCACTATGAATACGCGTTGAAGCTGGAACGTAACCGCGACCTGATTCAATTTTAAGGCGCATGCTGATTTCAGCATTGCCGGTTAAATTACAGATCACATGTTCTGGGTTGACTATCTCTACATCACCATCATGAATGATGTCGCCAGCAACAACAGGACCGGCTCCAGATTTAGTTAAACTAACTAGAACTTCGTTTTTACCTTCAAGCTTGATAGCCAAGCCTTTCAGGTTCAGAAGGATCTCAAGGATGTCTTCCTGTACGCCTTCTTTGGTGCTGTACTCATGCTGTACACCATCAATTTCGACTTCTGTTACCGCCGTTCCCGGCATAGATGATAACAAGATACGACGAAGTGCATTACCTAACGTATGACCAAAACCACGCTCTAACGGCTCTAATGTCACTTTTGCTCTAGTTGCATTTATTTGTTCAATATCAACTAATCTTGGTTTTAGAAAATCAATTACAGAACCCTGCATTTGTGTCCTCTCTTAGCAGTTAACTTTACTTAGAGTAAAGCTCGATGATTAACTGTTCGTTAATCTCAGCAGATAAATCTGAACGTTCAGGTTGACGTTTAAATTCGCCTTCCATCTTCGTTGTATCAACTTCAACCCAAGTTGGGAGTTCACGTTGACCGGCGATTTCCAGTGCAGCGCCAATACGTGCTTGCTTTTTAGCTTTTTCACGAATTGCGATCACATCGCTTGGTTTAACGTTGAAAGAAGGAATATTTACAACTTTACCGTTCACTAGAATAGCTTTATGGCTAACTAGTTGACGTGCTTCAGCGCGAGTGGCACCGAAACCCATACGGTATACAACATTGTCCAAACGTCCTTCAAGAAGTTGAAGAAGGTTTTCACCACTGTTGCCTTGTAGACGTGCAGCTTCTTTGTAGTAGTTACGGAATTGCTTTTCAAGTACACCGTACATACGACGAACTTTTTGCTTTTCACGTAGTTGTAAACCGTAGTCAGATAGACGAGGTTTACGTGCACCATGTACACCCGGTGCATTATCAATTTTACACTTAGAATCTATCGCGCGGACACCAGACTTTAAGAAAAGATCTGTTCCTTCACGACGGCTAAGCTTAAGCTTAGGACCTAAATATCTTGCCATTGTTCTTTCTCCATTTACCTTTGAAGGTCGTAATTAAACGCGACGTTTCTTAGGTGGACGACAACCATTATGTGGGATTGGTGTAACATCAGTGATGTTTGTTACACGGAAACCCGCCGCGTTTAGTGCGCGAATCGAAGATTCACGACCAGGTCCCGGTCCGTTGACAAAAACTTCAACGTTTTTAAGACCGTACTCTTTTGCTGCTTCAGCAGCACGCTCAGCAGCAACCTGTGCAGCGAACGGAGTAGATTTACGAGAACCACGGAAACCAGAACCACCGGCTGTTGCCCAAGAAAGCGCATTACCCTGACGGTCTGTAATAGTTACGATTGTGTTGTTGAAAGAAGCATGGATATGAGCCATACCATCAGCAACTTGCTTTTTAACGCGCTTACGAGCACGAGTTGGAGTCTTAGCCATTATCTCTTACCCTATTTCTTGATTGCTTTACGCGGACCTTTACGGGTACGAGCATTCGTTTTAGAACGCTGACCACGTACAGGCAAGCTGCGACGGTGACGAAGTCCACGGTAACAACCAAGGTCCATCAGACGCTTGATGTTCATAGATACTTCACGACGTAAATCACCTTCAACGGTGAACGTTGCTACTTCAGTACGAAGAGCTTCGATTTGTGTTTCGTCCAGATCTTTAAGCTTAGTTGATTCAGCAATACCCGCAGCAGCACAGATTTTCTGTGAGCGAGTTTTACCGATACCAAAGATTGCAGTTAATGCAATCACAGCATGCTTGTGATCAGGAACGTTAATGCCAGCGATACGGGCCACTATGCACTCCTTAATAGTTAACGATTCATTTGTGAAAAGCCCGGTAGGATACTCGACAAATGATAATTTAGCAAATAAAACGAAGCTTAGGCGGAACATTCCGTCTAAGCTCCTGATATCCAAAATCTGGATTAGCCTTGGCGTTGTTTATGCTTTGGCTCTACACAGATAACACGCACAACACCGTTGCGCTTGATAACTTTGCAGTTACGACAGATTTTTTTAACGGATGCACGAACTTTCATTGCAACACTCCGTAGTTAGTATAACTTGTTAGGCGGTTTATTTACCGTAGTCTTTCAAGTTAGCTTTTTTCAAGACAGATTCATATTGATTTGACATCAAATGCGTCTGTACCTGTGCCATAAAGTCCATAATAACAACAACGATAATTAATAACGAAGTGCCACCGAAGTAGAACTGCGTATTCATTGCCACCATCATAAACTCGGGAATCAAACAGATAAAGGTAATATATAACGCACCCGCTAATGTTAGACGCGTCATCACTTTATCGATGTAACGTGATGTTTGTTCTCCGGGACGAATACCTGGAATAAAGGCACCGCTTTTCTTCAGATTATCTGCTGTCTCACGCGGGTTAAACGTAAGAGCAGTATAAAAGAAGCAAAAGAAGATAATAGCGGCTGCATATAACATCATATGCAACGGTTGTCCTGGCTGTAACGCCAAAGATACATCCGATAACCAACCTAAACCTTCAGTCTGACCAAACCACTGCGCGATTGTACCAGGAAATAAGATAACACTCGAGGCAAAAATTGCAGGAATTACACCGGCCATATTTAATTTTAATGGCAGATGTGTACTTTGAGCAGCAAAAACCTTACGCCCCTGTTGACGTTTCGCATAGTTAACAACAATACGTCGTTGACCACGCTCAACAAATACAACAAATGCGGTTGTCGCAAAAACGATAACCAGTAATGCCAACAGCACTAGAAGATGAATTTCACCTTGACGTGCCTGCTCTGCTGTTTGCCCGATTGCGCTAGGCAGACCAGCAATAATACCTACAAAGATAATGATAGAGATACCATTACCGATACCACGTTCGGTGATTTGCTCGCCTAGCCACATCAGGAACATAGTTCCTGTTACTAAGCTTACAACCGCCGTTGTATAGAATGCCAGACCTGGATTTTCTACCAGTCCGGGCATCATTGACGGCAAACCGGTCGCAATACCAATCGCTTGGAATGTACCTAGTACCAAGGTACCGTAACGCGTGTATTGATTTATCTTACGACGGCCTGACTCACCCTCTTTCTTCAGCTCTGCTAGAGGAGGATGAACAACAGTCAGCAACTGGATAATAATCGATGCCGAAATATACGGCATGATACCCAATGCAAAGATAGATGCACGCGAAAGTGCACCACCAGAGAACATGTTAAACATCTCAATGATGGTACCCTTCTGCTGTTGGAAAAGGTCAGCTAGGACAGCGGCGTCAATACCAGGAATTGGAACAAAAGATCCTGCACGGAAAACTAAAATAGCCCCTAAAACAAACCATAGTCGTGTTTTAAGTTCACTTAAGTTGTTACCCTGTACAGATTTAGGGCCTGATCCTGGTTTCTTAGCCATTACCTATTATTCCTCGATTTTTCCGCCCGCAGCTTCAATTGCAGCACGAGCACCTTTGGTTACACCAAGGCCTTGTACTGTTACTGAGCGAGAGATCTCACCAGACAGAACCACTTTTGCAAACTTAACAGTGTTTACAAGTAGACCCGCCTGTTTCAACGTATCAATAGTTACTACATCACCTTCTACTTTAGCGATTTCGTTCAGACGAACTTCTGCGCTAACGAGAGATTTACGTGAAGTGAAACCAAATTTTGGTAAACGTTGTTTTAATGGCATTTGACCGCCTTCAAAACCTGGACGTACACTACCGCCTGAACGAGACTTTTGACCTTTGTGACCGCGGCCACCAGTTTTGCCAAGTCCAGAACCGATACCACGGCCTACACGTTTAGCAACAGGCTTTGAACCTGCTGCTGGAGACAGAGTATTTAGTTTCATAATTACCCCTCAACCTTAACCATGTAGTAAACTTTATTAACCATACCACGTACCGCAGGAGTATCTTCCAACTCTACAGTATGACCGATGCGACGCAGGCCAAGACCTGTTAGTGTTGCACGGTGCTTTGGTAAACGGCCAATTGCACTTTTGGTTTGAGTTACTTTAATAGTAGCCATGCTTAATTACCCCAGAATTTCTTCAACGTTTAAGCCACGCTTAGCTGCAATCTGCTCAGGAGAATTCATGCTTTCCAGAGCATCCAGCGTTGCGCGAACAACATTAATCGGGTTAGTTGAGCCGTAAGCTTTAGACAGTACGTTTTGTACGCCTACCACTTCTAATACGGCACGCATTGCACCACCTGCGATGATACCAGTACCTTCAGAGGCTGGTTGCATATATACCTTAGAGCCAGAATGACGGCCCTTAACAGGATGCTGCAGAGTGTTACCTTTTAATTGGATTTCGCTGATATTGCGACGTGCTTTTTCCATAGCTTTCTGAATAGCTGCAGGAACTTCACGTGCTTTACCATAACCGAAACCAACACGGCCATTGCCATCACCAACGACTGTCAGTGCTGTAAAGCTAAAGATGCGACCACCTTTAACTACTTTTGAAACACGGTTTACTGCGATTAGCTTTTCGTTCAGATCACCGGTTTGAGATTCTACTTTTGACATCATCACTACCCTTAGAACTGTAGACCAGCTTCACGAGCTGCTTCAGCTAGTGCTGCTACGCGACCGTGGTATTGGAAACCGCTACGGTCAAAAGAAATTTTAGTAATTCCTTTCTCTACCGCACGCTCTGCAACTAATTTACCAATCAGTTGAGCTGCTTCTTTATTACCACCGTTGCTTAATTGTGCTGACACTTCTTTTTCTAATGTAGAAGCGCTTGCTACGACTTGTGCGTCTGCTGTAATTACCTGCGCGTAAGTATGGCGAGGTGTACGGTTGATCACAAGACGAGTTGCACCAAGATCTTGTAATTTCTTACGTGTGCGGGTAGCACGACGAAGACGAGATGCTTTCTTATCCATAGTCTTACCTTACTTTTTCTTCGCTTCTTTACGACGCACATTTTCATCAGCGTAACGAACACCTTTACCTTTATAAGGCTCTGGTGGACGGAATGCACGAATCTCTGCAGCTATTTGACCAACTTCTTGCTTATCATTACTTTCAATAACGATTTCTGTCTGGCTAGGAGCCGTCGCAGTTACGCCTTTTGGTAATGTGTAAACAACAGGATGGGAAAAACCTAGTGTCAGGTTGATTTCCTGGCCTTTAACTTGTGCACGGTAACCAACACCTTGAAGAAGAAGTGTCTTCTTAAAGCCTTCAGTTACACCTACAACCATGTTGTTAACGTTAGCACGTGCAGTACCTGCCTGTGCCCAAGCGCCAGCTACACCTTCAACAGGTGCAAACGTCAGAACGCTATCTTCAAGTTTAACAACAACAGCATCATTAAGAGTACGAACTAATTCGCCTTTACCACCTTTTACAGTGATTTCTTGACCGTTTACTTTAACTTCTACGCCAGCAGGAACAGTAATCGGTGCCTTAGCTATACGAGACATAGATTACTCCTTAAGATACGTAACAGATGATCTCACCGCCGATGCTTGCTTTACGCGCAGCTCGGTCAGTCATTACACCTTGAGAAGTTGAAACAATCGCGATACCTAAACCAGCCATCACCTTAGGAAGATCATTCGCACCTTTATAGATACGTAGACCTGGGCGGCTAACTCGTTTTAAAGTATCGATAACTTTTTTGCCTTCGAAGTACTTAAGCGTAACTTCTAATACAGGCTTTGTGTCACCAGCAACAGCGAAATCGGTAATATAACCTTCAGCTTTAAGCACTGTTGCAATCGCAACTTTTTGCTTAGAAGAAGGCATCTTTACAGATACTTTGCTTGCTGCCTGACCGTTACGAATACGCGTAAGCATATCCGAAATAGGATCTTGCATGCTCATAACTATTTACTCCGTGATTAATTGATTACCAGCTGGCTTTTTTAAGGCCAGGGATTTCTCCGCGCATCATATGCTCACGAACCTTAATACGGCTCATGCCAAATTTACGTAGATATCCATGTGGACGACCAGTTACGTTACAACGATTACGTTGACGTACTGAGCTTGAATCACGAGGTAGCGTTTGAAGCTTTAACACTGCATTCCAACGATCTTCGTCAGTTGCATTTACATCGTTAATAATTGTTTTTAAAGCAGCGCGTTTTTCAGCGTACTTTGCAACAAGCTTCGCACGTTTTACTTCACGCGCTTTCATTGATTGTTTAGCCATAACCTACACCTTACTTACGGAATGGGAAGTTAAAGGCAGTCAGCAATGCACGCCCTTCTTCGTCAGTCTTAGCTGAAGTAGTAATAGTGATATCTAAACCACGTACTTTATCAACTTTATCGTAATCGATTTCAGGGAAAATGATTTGCTCACGTACACCCATAGAGTAGTTACCACGGCCATCGAAAGATTTCGAATTTAAGCCACGGAAATCACGTACACGCGGGATAGCGATTGTTACCAAACGCTCAAAGAAATCCCACATACGCGCACCACGTAGTGTTACTTTACAACCAATCGGGTAGCCTTCACGAATTTTGAAGCCTGCCACAGAGCGGCGTGCTTTAGTGATCATTGGCTTTTGACCTGAGATTGCAGCCATATCAGACGCAGCATTCTCAAGCACTTTTTTATCAGCCAGTGCTTCACCAACACCCATATTCAGGGTGATTTTCTCTATTCGAGGGACTTGCATGACAGACGTATAGCCGAATTGCTTTTGCAAATCAGACACCACGTTGTCTTTATAGAAATCATGCAGTTTCGCCATCGTAAACTCCAGTTACTTCACAAGTTCATTATTAGATTTGAAAAAACGTACTTTTTTGCCGTCTTCAATTCTAAATCCAACACGATCTGCTTTACCCGTTTCCGAGTTGTAGATCGCAACATTTGATACTTCAATTGGTGCATTCTGTTCGATGATGCCACCTTCCACGCCCGCTTGCGGGTTTGGTTTTTGGTGTTTCTTCTGAACATTTACACCTTCAATAATTACTTTGCCGTTTGCTAAAACTTGAGAAACTTTCCCAGTTTTGCCTTTATCTTTACCGGCAATAACAATTACTTCATCGTCACGTTTAATTTTTGCTGCCATTTTCGGTTCCTTACAGTACTTCTGGCGCCAGTGAAACAATCTTCATAAAGTTTTCATTACGAAGTTCACGGGTTACAGGGCCAAAGATACGTGTACCGATTGGCTGATTTTGATTATTCAGAATAACCGCAGCGTTGCGATCAAAACGAATAACAGAACCATCGGGACGACGTACACCTTTTCTGGTACGCACAACCACAGCTGAATGAACATCACCTTTTTTAACTTTACCGCGAGGAATTGCTTCCTTCACAGAAACTTTGATGATGTCACCGATTGCTGCATAACGGCGATGCGAGCCACCAAGGACCTTAATACACATTACGCGTCGAGCGCCAGAATTATCGGCGACATCCAGCACACTTTGCATTTGGATCATTACAGTGCTCCGCTATATTACAATTGATACTCACTAAGAGTTGTTTACCCTTTTTCTCAGGGTGCAGCATCATACCACCAACTTTCTTAGAAAGATAGTCCAAAAAAACGGCATCTAAAAATAGACACCGTTTATACAAATGCAACTAAAGTTTAAAAATTAAGCTTTAGTTACGATTTCAACCAATGCCCAAGACTTAGTCTTAGAAAGAGGACGACATTCTTTAATAGAAACGATGTCACCTTCAGCACACTGGTTGTTTTCATCATGCGCATGCAGCTTAGTCGTACGCTTCATGAATTTACCGTATAACGGGTGCTTCACTTTACGTTCGATAGCAACAACGATAGATTTATCCATCTTCGCACTGATTACTTTGCCTTGAAGAGTACGGATTTTAGATTCGCTCATTACGCACCTGCCTTCTGATTTAATACTGTCTTAACACGTGCAATGTCACGACGCACTTCTTTAACTAAATGCGGCTGTGCTAACTGACCCGTGTTTAACTGCATACGTAATTCAAATTGCTTACGTAATAGGTTAAGAAGTTCAGCATTAAGCTCTTCAACGCTTTTTTCTTTAAGTTCGTTAGCTTTCATTACATCACCTTACGAGTTACGAAAGTTGTTGCCACTGGCAATTTAGCTGCTGCAAGAGCAAATGCTTCACGAGCCAATGCTTCTGGAACACCTTCCATTTCATAAAGAACTTTACCTGGTTGAGTTTGAGCAACCCAATATTCCACGTTACCTTTACCTTTACCTTGACGAACTTCTAACGGTTTGCCGGTAATCGGTTTATCAGGGAACACACGGATCCAGATTTTACCTTGACGTTTAACATGACGAGTCATTGCACGACGTGCTGCTTCGATTTGACGAGCAGTAATTCGACCACGACCAGTTGCTTTAAGTCCAAATTCGCCAAAGCTTACTTCCGCACCTTTCGAAAGACCGCGGTTGCGGCCTTTGTGCATTTTACGGAACTTCATACGTTTTGGTTGCATCATAGCGTTTTACTCCTACTTACCGCGACCTTTGCGCTTTGGTTTAGATGGCTGTTCTTGTTGTAGTGGTAAACCACCTAGAACTTCACCTTTAAAGATCCAAACCTTAACACCGATGATACCGTAAACAGTCAACGCTTCTGAAGTTGAGTAATCGATATCGGCACGAAGAGTATGTAGAGGTACACGACCTTCACGATACCATTCAGCACGTGCGATTTCTGCACCACCTAAACGACCACTTACTTGAACTTTGATGCCTTTCGCGCCAAGACGCATAGCATTCTGTACCGCACGCTTCATAGCACGACGGAACATTACACGACGCTCTAACTGAGAAGAGATAGAATCTGCTACTAGTTTTGCGTCAAGTTCAGGTTTACGAACTTCTGAAATATTAATCTGTGCTGGAACACCTGCCATTTTGGCAATTGCTGTGCGCAGTTTTTCAACGTCTTCGCCTTTTTTACCAATAACAACGCCAGGACGTGCAGTGTGAATAGTCACACGAACGCTTTTCGCTGGACGCTCAATTGTAATTTTAGACAAAGAAGCATTTTTCAGTTTCTCTGTTAGAAATTTGCGGATTTCAAAATCACTGAATAAGTTATCTGCAAATTCTTTTTTGCCGGCATACCAGGTAGAGCTAAATGGCTTAGTGATACCTAGGCGAATACCGTTAGGATGAACTTTCTGTCCCATTGCTTAACCCCTGTCTGATACCACTACTGTGATGTGGCAAGAACGCTTCATAATGCGATCGGCACGGCCTTTCGCACGCGGCATGATGCGTTTCATTGTTGGACCTTCATCAACACAAATTTTGCTGATTACTAGTTCGTCAATGTCTGCGCCTTCATTGTGCTCAGCGTTTGCGATTGCAGAATCTACAACTTTTTTAACTAATAGAGCCGCTTTTTTCGGGCTGTAAGTTAAAAGTTCTAGTGCTTTTTCTACTGGAAGACCACGTACTTGATCCGCTACCAGACGCGCTTTCTGAGCTGAAGAACGAGCAAATAAATGTTTAGCTAAAGCTTCCATAAATACCTCTATTTCTTCGCTTTCTTATCCGCGACATGGCCACGGTAAGTACGAGTTGGTGCAAATTCACCCAGTTTTTGACCAACCATTTCGTCGGTTACAAATACTGGCACGTGTTGACGCCCGTTATGGACAGCGATGGTCAGACCAATCATATCTGGAATGATCATGGAACGGCGAGACCAAGTTTTAATTGGTTTTTTCTCACCGCTTTCCATCGCTTTCTCTACCTTCTTCAGCAAGTGTAGGTCAATGAAGGGACCCTTCTTGAGAGAACGTGGCATGGCGATACCTCTGCTTATTTCTTATTACGACGACGAACAATGTACTGATCAGTACGTTTGTTCTTACGAGTCTTGTAGCCTTTAGTTGGCATACCCCAAGGAGAAACCGGATGACGACCACCACTAGTTTTACCTTCACCACCACCATGCGGGTGATCTACCGGGTTCATTACAACACCACGAACGGTAGGACGAACACCACGCCAACGCGTAGCACCAGCTTTACCTAATTGGCGCAGCATATGTTCTGCATTACCAACTTCACCGATTGTTGCACGACACTCAGCAGGGATTTTACGCATTTCACCACTACGTAAACGCAGTGTTACATATGCACCATCACGAGCTACAATTTGGCTGTATGCACCAGCTGAACGTGCAATTTGTGCACCTTTAGCAGGTTTCATCTCAACCGCGTGTACTGTTGTACCCACTGGGATATTACGCATAGGTAATGTGTTACCTACTTTAATCGGCGCATCTTCACCAGACTGGATTTGATCACCAGCAACCAGGCCTTTTGGAGCCAGGATGTAGCGACGCTCACCATCAGCGTAAAGTACCAGTGCAATGTTTGCACTACGGTTCGGATCATATTCCAAACGCTCTACTTTTGCCGGGATACCGTCTTTATTACGTTTAAAGTCAACGATACGGTAGTGTTGTTTGTGACCACCACCAACGTGACGAACCGTAATACGACCACCATTATTACGACCACCAGATTTAGATTTAGACTCTAAAAGCGGTGCGTATGGCTTGCCTTTGTACAGATCGTTGTTTACCACTTTGACAACGTGGCGACGACCTGGAGACGTAGGCTTACATTTTACAATAGCCATCTATAATTCCTCTACTCAGCGCCAGCGAAATCGATGTCTGCACCTTCAACCAGTGTCACATATGCTTTTTTCCAGTCGCTGCGGCGACCCATACGTTGACCTGTACGCTTGGTTTTACCCTTCACGTTTAGTGTGCGAACACCAGTAACTTCAACTTCAAACAGTTTTTCAACTGCCGCTTTGATTTCTGCTTTAGTCGCCGTGTTAGCAACTTTGAATACCACTGTGTTATGGTTTTCAGCAGTTAAAGTTCCTTTCTCAGAGATATGCGGAGCCAGGATAACTTGCAGTAAACGTGCTTCACTGATCATGCTAGGCTCTCCTCAATCTTTTTCACTGCAGCAGCAGTTACTAAAACTTTATCAAATGCGATTAGACTTACCGGATCAATACCTTGCACATCACGAACGTCTACTTTGTAGAGGTTACGTGCTGCTAAGAATAGATTTTCATCTAATTCTTCGGTGATGATTAATACATCTTTAAGATCCATGTCGTTTAACTTAGCTTTCAGCTCTTTAGTTTTAGGAGCTTCAACAGCAAAGTTTTCGACAACGATTAGACGATCCTGACGAACTAATTCAGACAGAATGCTTTTCACTGCACCACGGTACATTTTTTTGTTAACTTTCTGGCTGTGGTCCTGTGGACGTGCAGCAAAAGTTACACCACCGCCAACCCAGATAGGGCTACGGATTGTACCTGAACGAGCGCGACCCGTACCTTTTTGACGCCATGGCTTCTTACCACCACCACGTACATCGCTACGGTTCTTCTGAGCACGAGTACCTTGACGAGCACCAGCTGCATATGCAACGACTACCTGATGTACTAGGGCTTCATTGAATTCACGTCCAAAGGTAGCGTCAGAAACTTCAAGAGCACTTTGTGCATCTTTCAATACCAATTCCATACTAGATCCTTGGTTATGCTTTAACAGCAGGTTTAATGAACACATCGCCGTTTTTCGCACCAGGTACTGCACCTTTAATGAGCAGTAAGTTGCGTTCAACGTCTACGCGAACAACTTCAAGGTTTTGAGTCGTAACACGCTCAGCACCCATGTGACCAGACATTTTTTTGCCTTTGAAAACACGACCCGGAGTTTGACACATACCGATCGAACCATTGGCACGATGTGATAGTGAGTTACCGTGAGTTGCGTCTTGCATAGAAAAGTTCCAGCGCTTAACGCCGCCTTGGAAACCTTTACCTTTAGACTGACCTGTAACGTCTACTTTATTTTTTTCGTTGAAAAGCTCAACGCTTAGCTCAGCACCGACTTTGATATCTGCACCTTCGTTTTCCGCAAGAGTAAACTCCCACAGACCACGGCCAGCTTCAACACCTGCTTTCGCAAAGTGACCAGCTTCCGGCTTGTTTACACGGCTAGCTTTTTTTGTGCCAGCTGTTACTTGAATAGCTTGGTAGCCATCAGTATCAAGTGTTTTAACTTGAGTAACGCGGTTAGGTGTACATTCAAGAACTGTTACCGGGATAGAAACACCATCTTCAGTGAAGATACGAGTCATGCCAACTTTACGACCTACTAGACCGATTGTCATTGTTTTAACTCCTTTTCTAACCCAAGCTGATTTGAACATCAACGCCAGCAGCTAGATCTAGCTTCATTAGTGCGTCAACAGTCTTTTCAGTTGGTTCTACGATATCAATCAAGCGCTTGTGAGTGCGGATCTCATACTGGTCACGCGCATCTTTGTTTACATGCGGTGATACCAGAATAGTGAAACGCTCTTTACGAGTAGGCAGTGGAATAGGACCACGTACCTGAGCACCTGTGCGCTTTGCAGTTTCAACGATCTCCGCCGTTGATTGATCGATCAGCTTGTGATCAAAAGCTTTAAGGCGGATACGGATTCTTTGGTTCTGCATGGACCAAAACTCCAATAGTTAAAAATACAACATACAAACAAACACCTGACAACCTATACAAGATAGATCTCAAGTGCTCATTCAAACTAGTAGCTCCCCAATCGGGAGTCATTTTTGATAACCTAATAACATGGTTATGGGCTTTACGCCGCTTACCATATCGGTAAGAGATGCGCATCTTACAGTAAATGTGCGCGAATGCAAGCTTTTATTCGTGTTTTGTTTGAAAAATAATCACAAGGATCTCCAGACGATCACCTCCTTGATAAACACTGTATACTTAAACTTCGGAACCGCGACCTCAATCGCGCTAACATACACAAGTGATGGGTGATGAGTAATGAGTGATTAAGTGATGAGTGATTAAGTGATGAGTGATGAGTGATGGGTAACCCATTACCCATTCCTCATTCCTCTTTACCCATTCCTCTTTACCCATTACCCATTACCCATTACGGTTAACTTAAGTTGCATTTAACAACAGGATTTCACGTGTCAGCAGTTCTTTCATTTGCCCGGCAGCTTCAACAGCAGGCACTCAGCAGCAATCAGCGCCGCATATTACGCCTGCAAGGTGAGCGCAACTGGTGTTATCAGCAGACGGAACAGTTGATTGAAGCGCTGCAACTTGACTATTTCTGGTGTGGTCCCAGCCCAGATAGCATTAACTCAATCAGCTACAAGCAGATACTTGGCCGGGAAACATCACTGCTTATTATCAATGCCTATGACAGTTTTGATGCCAACGCCTTTGCCGCCAGTGAAGGCACCCTGCGTGGCGGCGGTCTATTAATACTGCTCACCCCAACAACAATCCCGGCCGAGGACCTCTTTTATCACTATGTCAATGCACAACTGGCTGCCTGCAAGGTAGCCACGATCCATGAAGATCGCCCTGTTCCTGGTGAAAAGAAAAAAAGCCTTACAGCAGCAAAACCAGCAGCACTTAATCTCGCTGAGCAGCAAAGCGCTATTGCTGCCATTATCAAAACCGTGACCGGCCATCGCCGCCGCCCTTTGGTATTAACCGCCAATAGAGGACGAGGAAAGTCAGCGGCACTGGGGATTGCCGCAGCTCAGCTGATAGAGTCCGGCTTAAAACGCATTTTGATTTGCGCGCCCAATAAGCAAGCCACCTTTACCCTGTTTAAACATGCCAGTCTACTATTGACCGGTACCGCTGAACATGCCTTTGCTGTTCAGCAGGAGCAAAAAAACATTAACTTTATCGCCCCCGATGCCCTGCTTGATGATTTACCCAGCTGTGATCTGCTGATTATCGATGAAGCCGCTGCCCTGCCTATCCCTATTTTAGAGGCGGCTGGCAAACATTATTCGCGCCTAGTCTTTGCCACAACCCAGCATGGTTATGAGGGCTCCGGACGCGGCTTTGCGTTGCGTTTTCAAAAACGTCTCGCTGAGCTTTCGCCACAATACCGGCAGCTGCATCTTGAGCAGCCGATTCGCTGGGCGAGCAAGGATCCCGTTGAAGCTTTTACCCTGAACAGCCTGTGTTTAACTGAGTCCCCTGCTGACAATCCAAGTTATGATGCAAATAGCGCCGTGCAATTTGAACAACTAAGCGCGCAGCAACTGCTCAACAATCATCAATTACTCCAAGAAGCCTTTTCACTATTGGTGCTCGCCCATTATCAGACCAAGCCCTCGGATCTGGAACAGCTGCTTAATGATAAATCACTGCATATTTTTGTACTGAAACAAAAGCAACAACTGCTTGCCGTGGCTTTAATCAATGCAGAGGGTGGCTTCGAACAAAGGATCTGCGAACAGATCTGGCAGGGCACACGCCGTCTGCAGGGAAATTTAATCGCCCAATCCCTGACCTTTCACTGCGCCTGCAAGGATGCAGCCACTTTCCGCTATGCGCGCATCCAAAGAATTGCCGTTCATCCGGCTGTGCAGCACGCAGGTTTAGGCAAGCAGTTGATAGGGCATTTAGCTCAATGGGCAAGACAGATGCAGTTTGATCACCTCTGCGCCAGCTTTGGTGCCAGCGCAGAGCTGCTGCCCTTCTGGCAGCAATTGGCCTTCAGCACATTGCGTATCGGCCTAGCAAAAGACAGCAGCAGCGGCACACACTCCTTTATCGTCAATCATCCTTTATCAGTTCAGGGTAAAAAACTGCACCAACAGATACAGCAGCAGTTTCGAGGGCAGTTCGCCATACAACTAAGCAGGCACCTGCAGGAGATTGACAGTGAGCTGGTTATTAAGCTGTTAACTGAATTTCCAAAAAGCAGCATCAGCGATAGCCGCCTGGACAGCTACAGTAAGGGCAACCTACCCTATGAATTTGCCGAGTCGGCTTTAATTGAACTCGTGCTGAATACAGACTTAAAAGGCTTAAGTAAAACCGAGCAATGCCTTACAATACAAAAAATACTGCAGAACAACAGCTGGGCAAAGGTCTGTCATAAACAGCACTTTAGCGGTAAAAAACAAGCGCAAAGTGCCCTAAAGCGCGCCATCAAACACTTATTAGAAGAAGAAAAGCATGCGTCTAGATAAATATATCTGCCAGGCAACCAGCCTCACCAGAAGTCAGGCTAAGAAAGCGATCAGCCAGGGCAGGATCAGCAACCAAAATGGCAGTATCCGCAACAGTGCCTATAAAGTCGCCAATAATGAAACCATCTGTTTAGATGGTAAAGCCATGACACTGCGCGGTCCGCGTTATATTATGCTCAATAAGCCGCAGGATTATATCTGCAGCACAGTGGATGAGCAGTTACCGAGCGTATTAAACCTGCTGGATATCGAAAAACGCGAGCAGCTGTTTATCGCCGGTCGACTCGATGCCGACACCACAGGTTTAACCTTAATTACCGATGACGGGCAATGGTCACACCGCATCACCAGCCCGCGCCGAAAATGCGCAAAACGTTACCGAGTCACTGTGGCTGAACCGCTAGCGGAAAATGCAGCCGCGCTCTTTGCAGAGGGCATTGAGCTGAAAAGCGAAAAGCAGCCCTGTTTGCCGGCAGAACTGCAGATGATTTCAGATACCGAGGTATTGCTGACCATCAGTGAAGGAAAGTACCATCAGGTTAAACGTATGTTCGCAGCACTGGGCAATCATGTTTTGAAACTGCACCGTGAACAGATTGGCCAGATTGAATTAGATACGACACTTACGCCTGGTGAGTGGCGTTATTTGACAGAGATCGAGGTTAACAGCATTGCCGAAAACATTTAATGAACAGTGCTATCAGCTATTACAGCGAATTCCTAAAGGCAGGGTCGTCACCTATGGCGATATTGCCCATGCGTTAAACACTAAAGCCTATCAGGCGGTCGGCAATGCCATGGCCGCCAATCCCAATCCGATTATTGTCCCCTGCCATCGCGTAGTAAAGAGCAATGGCGAGGTCGGTAATTACGCGCTGGGTAGGGAGAAAAAGATTGAGCTGCTACGCAGTGAAGGCATCAGGATAGAAAATAATAGAGTGCTTGATTTTGAGGTGCTGCGTTTTCACTTTAGCGCGATTACAGAGCATAATCGCTAAGGAAAAATGGCCGGCGGCGATTAACTTTTCAGCAGCGTTTTAAACCTATATTGCAGCTCTTTCCAGCCTGCAGCTTTGTTACCCATTCCCTGCCACAGAGGTGCTTTTCCTCCGCCTTTGCCGTCAATGGGTGCAAGCAGATAGGCGCGATGTTCATTAAAGGGAAAGCCGTCGCTTGCTGCACATCCTATCGCCCATTGCAGTTTTCCCCGCTTTATCAGAGTCAGGCAGAAAGGCTTATCCTGCTGCAGAAGCAGCTTGGCAAGCAGTTTCATATATTCACTATCACCTTCTTGCCAATGGTGAACAATAGGCGCTGCTGCGGCATTCCTTACCAGCGCTGCGCTGAAAAGCGCCGCTTCGCGTTTTTTCCAGTCCTGAAGCGCTATCTTAAGGTTTTCCATCTCCTGCTGACGGCTACGCCATTTTTCAAGGATCCCCTCGACGGGTACCGAAAGATCCGCAGCCAGGGTTCGGCAAAGTTGATGCTTGATACGATAATCGCGTCTGGCCCGATCGCCGATACAAAAGTAGATACGCAGGTTGCCGCGCAGCAGCTCCTGGCTGAGGATCTTGATAAACTTAACTTCACCGGTTGTGCGGCAGTGCACACCGCCACAAGCAACAAGATCGGTATTATCAATCTCTACCAGCCGTATACGGCCTTTTACCTTGCTCGGTCTGCGCAGCTGATAAGCAGAAATATCCTCTTGCGCTACGCTAAAGGTGTGAATTTTCCGGTTCTCACAGATAGCATCATTGGCACGATTTTCTAACAAAGCCAGCTCGTCCTCACTCAGGTAGCAAGCTTTGTTAACTTCGATGGATGAGTAATCTTTCCCCAGATGAACCGCTACCGTTTCCCGCCCTAACAGGCTATCAAGGCAACCCGAAAGCAGGTGTTGCCCGGTATGCTGCTGCATGAAATCTCTACGCCGTGCCCCATCCACTACGCCTTTGACCAGAGTGACGTTTTCAGGAAGGGGGCTGGCCAGAAGATGGGTAATAACAGTCTCTTTTTTTTGCACATCTGTTACGGCGATTCCCTCAATCGTTCCCGTATCTGCAGGCTGCCCGCCACCTTCAGGGTAAAAGGCGGTTTCGGCCAGCACAAGACGGCAGCGGCTCTTATCCAGGTGGACAACCCTTGATTGAAATTGCAGAAGGTTGACATCTTGATAATAAAGAGGAGTTGTTTTCACTACTTTTTACTCTCCAAAGAGAACCCTATTCCTGAATACTTTACTGCCGCGCTACCAGGGAATTTCAGTTCCGTCATAGCT
Source organism: uncultured Psychromonas sp. (assembly GCA_963674525.2). Taxonomy (GTDB): domain Bacteria; phylum Pseudomonadota; class Gammaproteobacteria; order Enterobacterales; family Psychromonadaceae; genus Psychromonas. The sequence continues at coordinate 40,433 of CAXXRV010000025.1, forward strand.
TAGAAAGCGTCCGGAATCCTTAACGCTTAAGCCTTGCATAACCCTTGCTAAACCTGCTGCGCTAGTGGAGGTGGAGATCAAGGCATTCGCCCCGCCCATTTGCGTCTGCACCCAGCCGGGATGCAGCGCCACTACTGTGAACCCTTTATCGGTCAGATCATTGCTCAGGCTTTTCACCACCGAGTTAAGTGCCGCCTTTGAAGAGCGGTAGATATAACCGCCGCCGGAGGTATTTTCCGTCATGCTGCCAACCTTAGAGGAAAGACAGGCAATCTGCTTCAGGCAGCCCTTCTCCAATAAGGGATAGAATATTTCCACCAGCTTAAGCGGTGCGATAGTATTTATCTCCAGTACCCGCCGCCACTCTGCAACATCCGTATTACCGAAGCCGTATCCCTTGGGGCCGTAGTAACCTGCATTATTGATCAGCAAATCAATAGCCGGCAAGCTGGCCTGCAACTTTTCTAGCGCCGAATAATCAGTGACATCAAGCTGATGGCAGGTTAGCTGTGTAAACTCCTGCTGCAGCGCCAGCAGCGCTGTAGAGGACTCAGCCTTCCTGAAGGTAGCATGTACTCTGCAACCTAGATTAAGATAATATTCGACCAGTGCCAGACCGATACCGCGGTTAGCGCCGCTAATAAAAATTGTATGCATAATCATTACCCTGCCAGACGCAGCGAGATCTCGCCGCCGATATACTCTTCAACCCTGCCATCGCACTCCAATAACAGAGCACCGCTGGCATTGATGCCGCGGCAGATGCCCTTCTTTATATTATCGGCAATCAGCAGATTAACCTCTTTATGCAAAAAGCAGTCGAGTTCAAACCAACGCGGCAGATAAGGCTGCAGCCCTGTCTGCTCATATTCAGCCAACAGACGATACAGTTCAGTGATTAATGTCGCACTGAGCAGATTACGATCCACGCCGGCACTGCTTAGCTGCTGCAGATCCACCCAGGGCTGATCGATAAGCTTGGCCTGCTCCGGCGGCATACGCACATTGATACCTATGCCGATCACGCAGTGGCAGGCTTCCGTTGCCTGGGCATTAAGCTCGATTAAAATACCGGCTAATTTTTTTCCCTGATAGTAGATATCATTCGGCCACTTTAAAGAGGCGCCCTGTATACCGGTTTTTTCCAGGGCATTAACCACAGCGATCCCGACCAGCAGACTCAGCCCGGAAACCTTATCTATGCCGGCCTCAAAACGCCAGTAAAATGAAAAATACAGATGCGAGGCAAAAGGGGAAACCCAGCTCCGTCCGCGCCGCCCTCTTCCTGCCTGCTGATATTCACTGATGCAAGTTTGGCCATTCTCTAAAGCAGGAATACGATCCAATAACCATTGATTAGTGGAATCAACAATCTGCTCAACATGCACGTTATGTTTATCGCTAAGCTGTTTAATCTTCTCGGCATTCAGCAGGTCCAGTGGCACGGCACTGCAGTAACCTTTGCCTGTTACCTTATAGATATCCAGGCCAATCTCCTGCAGAGCTTTTATATAGTTATTGACCGAGGTGCGGGATACCCCAAGTAATTGGCCAATATGCTCGCCGGAATGAAACTCCCCATCGGAAAGTAACTTTAACAGCTGATTACCTTTTTCATTAAGCTCTGACATTTTTAATCACCTGTTGTAAGTTAGTCTCACCCTGAGCACCGATAAAGCGCACTTCATGCTCGAGATTAACATTGAACTTCTCTTTTACCGTGCTTCGTACTAATTCTGCCAATAAAATGATATCGGCAGCCGAGGCGTTATTCTGATTGATCAGTACCAGTGCCTGCTGCTGATGCACTGCCGCACCGCCTACTGCTGTCCCCTTTAAACCCGCCTGATCAATCAACCAGCCGGCCGCCAGTTTAACCGTACCATCAGCTTGTGGATAATAAGGCATCTTCGGATATAAATGCAGTAAAGCATTCGCCTGCGCCTGGTTAACAACCGGATTTTTAAAAAAGCTGCCGCCATTACCTAAGGCCTGTGGATCGGGTAGTTTTTCACTGCGGATTTGACATACTGAATGATAAATCTGTTTCGCGCTGAGCTTTTCTTTATCCTGCAGATTATTTAAGGAGCCGTAACGGCTATGCGCCTGCCAGTGTTTGGCGAGTCTTAAGGTGACGCTAGTGATTAAGGCATTGGCCATCTTCTGCTGTTTAAAGATACTGTCACGATAGGCAAAGCAGCATTGCTCCGCCGTTAAGGTGAAAAACTCGCCGCTGTGCAGATCAAGATACTCTACAGACTCACAGAAATCCTTAAACTCACTGCCGTATGCACCGATATTCTGCACCGGCGCAGAGCCGACCACGCCGGGAATCAAGGCCAGATTTTCCAGCCCGTTGATGCCGCGCTCAATGCAGTCAGTAACGAGTTGGTGCCAGTTCTCACCGGCGGCAACTTTAATAAGATAACTGTCACCGGCATCAAGAACCTCAATACCTGATAGTTCAACCTTAATCACCAGGCCGGCAAAATCTTCGCAGAAGAGAATATTACTGCCCGCACCTAAGATAAGCACCGGCCTGTTTTCTGCGCGTACCTTCTTAACCAAAGCCAGTAATTCCGGTAACTGTTGAACATCGTTAAAATGAAATAATGCTTCGGTATTCGCTTCAATCGCAAAGGTATTAAATGCCTTGAGTGAGCAGTTTGTTTCAATCATCATATGACCCTATATAATTTAAGCCATTAGTTTACCTGATTCAGGAGAGATTTTGCAGCCGTCCGATTGTCAATTTATTGAGTTAGAAGCCGTTAAACTGCCTTTAGTGAACCAGTTTTATAAACGCGTTTATAAAAAGGGAGTCGCGCGCAGCAATGAAAGGGTCTTTATCCTGAAAAACAAAGCAATCATCTGCAGCGCTAAGTTAAAAACACTCGAGGAGCAACTGTTACTGAGCGGAGTGGCCTGTGATCCGGAATTTAGGGGCCAGGGTTATGCGTCGCAGCTGCTTAAAAACCTCCTGCTTTTACAAACACAGCCAGTTTACTGCTTTCCCTATGCGCATCTGCAGCCTTTCTATGCACAATTGGGTTTTGTCGCCGCAGATGCCGTCAGCGTTCCGCAAATAATCAGGCAAAAATTCGCAGCCTACAGTAAAAACAGAGCGCTGCTGTTGATGGTTTATTTTTCAAAAAGCGGCAGCCAATCCTGATAACCGAGCTCCGCCATTTTCTCGACCGGAATAAAACGCAGCGCGGCGGAGTTGATACAATAACGCAGCCCCGTCGGTGCCGGGCCATCATTAAAGACATGCCCGAGGTGCGAGTCGGCCTGCGCACTGCGCACTTCAGTCCGCTCCGCCAAGAGTTTATGGTCTTTTTTCTCGGTTAATAATTTATCGCCCAGCGGCTGTGTGAAGCTCGGCCAGCCGCAATGTGCGTCGAATTTGTCCAAAGAACTGAACAGCGGCTCTCCGGAGACGATATCCACATAAATGCCCGGCGCCTTATTATCCCAATAGGGATTATTAAAGGCAGGCTCTGTCCCTTCCTGCTGAGTGACATAAAACTGCATCTCACTGAGTGCCGCGCGTAATTCATTCGCATCGGGTTTTACATAATCGGCCATCTTGCTCTCCTGACTGTTTCATATATCAATCGAAAAGTGAATAACAATTACCTTATGTTGCGCCTTACTCTGGTGTCCGAGCTAGTGCCTGACAAAGCATCTTGAGGCAACATGGGTATAAGCTTTTATATTACGATTTTCTCCGCGCAAATTAAACGCCACAAAATTCAGGGGCATTTTTCTGCCCTTAACGGCAATAACAACTTGACGCATTTGCTAAAAAACGGTAATTATTACCCCATAAACTTAATTTTAGAGATTGACTGATGAAAAATGTTTTCTTACTACTGCCAACTTTACTCCTTATGCTCAATGCGTACGGGTGGCGAGTATCTGAATAATATCAGTTGAAACTCCAAAAACCCGTGCACTGCGCGGGTTTTTTTATACCTGCGTAAATGGCAAATGAGCTAAAAGATCGAGTTCGCGGCATTAATTCATTTGCCATTATTACTAAACTCACAAAAAGAGGGATTTCTCATGTCCGATCAAGTTATTATTTTTGACACAACATTGCGCGATGGCGAGCAGGCACTAAGCGCAAGCCTGACCGTAAAAGAAAAACTACAGATCGCATTTGCCCTCGAGCGCTTGGGAGTGGATGTGATGGAGGTCGGTTTCCCTATCTCCTCGCCGGGTGATTTTGAATCGGTACAGACGATTGCACGAGAAATTAAAAACAGCCGCGTCTGTGCCCTGTCGCGCGCTCTGCAGAAAGATATTGATGCCGCGGCACAAGCATTAAAAGTCGCGGATGCCTTCCGTATTCATACCTTTATCTCAACATCGACGATTCACGTTGAAAACAAACTGAAACGCGGTTTTGATGATGTTCTGGAAATGGGCGTCAACGCCGTTAAATATGCACGTAACTTTACCGATGATGTGGAGTTTTCCTGTGAAGATGCCGGACGTACGCCGATTGATAATTTATGCCGCATGGTTGAAGAAGCGATCAAAGCAGGTGCAACCACGATCAATATTCCCGATACTGTCGGTTATACCATACCGAGCGAGTTCGGCGGCATTATTCAAACCCTGTTTCAGCGCGTACCGAATATTGATAAGGCGGTTATCTCTGTGCACTGTCACGATGATCTGGGCATGTCCGTGGCCAACTCGATCACTGCCGTTGAAAACGGTGCCCGTCAGATCGAATGTACCATGAACGGTATTGGTGAACGCGCCGGTAACTGTTCGCTTGAAGAAGTGGCGATGATCCTCAATACCCGTAAAAATAGAATGGGTCTGACCACCAATATCAAGCCGGTGGAGATTTTCCGCACCAGTCAGTTGGTCAGCCAGCTTTGTAATATGCCGGTGCAGGCCAATAAAGCAATTGTCGGTGCCAATGCTTTTGCACATTCGTCCGGCATTCATCAGGATGGTGTTTTAAAATCACAAAACACCTATGAGATCATCACCCCGGAAAGTGTCGGGATTTCCACCAATAAACTGAACCTGACTTCCCGCTCCGGGCGCCATGTTATTCAACACCGCATGCAGGAGTTAGGGTACCGTGACAGTGATTATGATCTGGATGAGCTATATGCAAGCTTTCTGGAACTAGCGGATAGAAAAGGCCAGGTTTTTGATTATGATCTGGAAGCATTAATGTTCTTTAATCAGGTTAATGATCAACCGGAATATTACAAACTGGAAAATATCGACGTCCTATCCGGTTCAGGTAAAGTCGCGACAGCAACCGTCACTATGACCATAGGTGACAATAAAAAGGTTGTGGAAGCGGCAACCGGTAATGGCCCGATTGATGCAGCCTACCAATGTCTGATGCGCATCTCCGGTCTGGATATCAATATGGATACCTACAAGATCAGCGCCAAAGGGGAAGGCAAAGATGCGCTCGGTCAGGTGGATATTGTCGCCACCTATAAAGAGCAGCGCTTCCACGGCTTAGGCTTGTCCACCGATATTATCGAGTCTTCCGCGAAAGCCATGGTGCATGTGATGAACCATATTCACTTAGCCAAAGCGGTCGCCGACCAGAAACAACAGCGCCTCAATAGCGCACAGGTTTAACTAAACTGCGAGCTGTCGCTGTTAGCGGTCAGCTCAAACACATTTAAGCCTTATTTAGAGTAGTTAATTATGAAAGTTATTGTTATTCCCGTCACCCCTTTTGAGCAGAACTGCAGTTTAGTGATCTGTGAACAAAGCAAAAAAGCAGCCATTGTCGATCCCGGCGGTGACGTTGCGCATATTTTATCAATCGTTGCGCAGCAGGGTGTTAATGTTGATAAAATTATTTTAACGCACGGCCATCTGGATCATGTCGGCGGTACGCAGGAGATTGCCAAAGCACTGAATGTGCCCGTTATCGGTCCGGAAAAAGAAGACCAGTTCTGGCTGGAGCAGCTTGAATCGCAGAGTCAAATGTTTGGTTTTCCGCGCACCGAAAGCTTTCAACCGAGCAGATGGCTGCAGGAAGGTGAGATTGTCGAGGTCGGCGAGATCAAACTGCAGGTACTGCATATTCCCGGGCATACTCCCGGGCATATTGCGCTGCTTGATGAGCAGAGCAAGCAGGTGATTGTCGGTGATATCCTCTTTAATGGCGGTATTGGTCGTTTTGACTTTCCGCGCGGCAATCAGGCGCAGCTGCTCAGCGGCATTAAGGAGAAACTGTTAACCCTGCCCGCTGAAACCGTCGTTTATCCGGGCCATGGGCCGACCACCACCATCGGCAGAGAAAAAATCAGTAACCCGTTTTTACGTTAAAAACCATAAAGGGCGCAATGCCCTTTATGGTTAGCGCAATAACTGCTGACTATAGTCAAATTCTTTTACCATGGCTTCTTTGACCCTTTTCGGGTGCTTTTTAATTCTGGCTTCCATTTGCAAGGCTGCACTTCTGCCGGACACTTTTTCCCACCAGACCATAGCTAGCGGCCCCTTGCCTCGTAATGCTTTCGCCCCCTTGCCCTGCTGATGCATTTTAAATCTACGTGCCAAATCGGTGGTAATACCACAATACAGGGCATTGTGTTTAGTACGAATAAGATAAACCCACCAATTAGCGCTGTTATTTGTCTCTTCTGTCATTGTTTATAGCAATTCATTTTTACAGTAACTGTTCAAGCAGAGTGCGCAGCTCAAAGACCTCCGCCTTGAGCTCAGAGAGCTCTTTTTCTAGCTGCTCAATACGCTCGTCAGGCATCGCTGCTGGGGATTGAGCCGCGCTGGCAGCATTCACTTCAGGCACCTCAACTGCACCACTAAAACGGTGCATATAGCGACTTTCACGTTTGCCCGCTTCTCGGGGCAGCTTCACCACCAGTGATGCCTGCGCCAGTTTATCAAGCACAGTTTCAACTTCCTGCACAGCGCTGAACTTGCATAACCTGTTAGTTCTGGTGCGCAGCTCTCCCGGCGTTTGTGCGCCTCTAAGCAGCAGGCAGCAGACAAGTCCTTTTTCCTGCTCGCTAAATTGCAGATCGGCAAATTCTGTATTGCAGAAACGCTGCCGGTATTTAGCAACGCGGCGATTAAAAGCACCTTCATCCGTTACTAGACGTTTTGCCATTAAAGTCTCAACGGCATCTAAAACCTCTGCTTCCGACAGTGACATAACCGGCTCACGGTTACTTTTCTGGTTGCATGCGTTGCTTAAACTATTTAAGGTCAGCGGGTAGAGATCGGGAGTGGTGATCTCTTTTTCCATTAAGCAGCCAATCACGCGGGCTTCAATGCCTGTCAATTCGATATTCATAATATTTCCTTTTGTCATTATTTTATCTTCCGTCAACCTCTTCAAAGAGGAATAACACGTCCATTAAGGGTTAACTCGCCCTGCTCGAGCTGCACCTCTAAACTGAGCATTCGCTGTTGTTGTTGTAAAAGACCGTTTTCCAGCGCTGCCTGCAGTATTTCTGCCAGATCAGGTAATTTCAGCAGCACGCCAGGCAGTAATAAACTGCCCTTACCTGAGGTGTAATCGAGCAGCATAAAGGGATTGGCCGCGATCTCTGACAGTTCCGCTCCCTGCTGTAAACTGATATTCCATTGGCCATGCACCTCGCCCCATGGCGTTGTTGAATGCAGCTGACTGTGCACTGATTGCACGCCATGTCGCATTAGCTCGGCCAGTGCTTTGCTCGTGCGCGCCTGATCCGTGCCTGCCACGCTTAACTGGTTCAGTGCCGGCGCAGACAAACCTTGGAAATTAAACTTAAGGTAATTATCTGTAAAGGCTTTTTCCGGATCATTATCAAGCTGGTAAAGTGCCACTTGCCAGTCATTACGGCTGTCCAGGGTATTGGCTTTTTCACCCGGCCGAATGCTGCCCTGCAGTGCAACACCCTGCAGTTGTGTATGACTGCTGCTTTGCTGAATCACCGCCTCGGCAATCTCAACAGAGTAATCATATTGCCCGGCGAGCGTTAAAGGTGCCATCGTACTGCGGAAACGAACTGACTCAACACTAAAATAGCTATCCTTGGTCAAACTATTAAAGCCCTGCCACTCTATATTTACCATAACGGCATAATCCTGCAGATCAAGCTGATAATCCAGCTGCAGCGCCTTTGTCGCAAACTGCTCGCCCCCCTTATAGTAAGCCCCCGGCAACAACTGCAGTTGCCCGGTCAATGTCCCTAATAAACTGATCTTCTGTTGTGAACTGACCCAGTTTTCAGTACCAAAATAGTCCTGTATTTGCTTGGCCAGTTGCGGATCAAGCAGGCTGATTTTATTATTGATCTGCGCCTGATGCGGATAATGGCGAATGCGGCTTAGCACAGTAAGCACAAGCGGCCGCTGCTGAGCAAGGAGCAGCGTCACGCGACTGCTTACCCTGGCGCTTAAAAATTGCTTCTCATAGCTGAGCAGCTCCACTGCCAGCCCTCGCCGCTGAGCTTCGCTAAATAGGCTGCGGATTTCATTCTCCGCCATCTCCCCGACAAAGCTGACGCCCGCTGCCAACAGGGTGCTGATAATAAACAAGCTGATTAATAATTTTCGCATCGACTTTCCCGTTGCTGTTACTCTAGAAAGTTTATAGCAAAAAGATAAATTATTCCCATTGACTTAAAATGTCATAAAGACATACTATTATTGACTTAAATGTCATTGAGACGTGTTATCATCGAATCGAAATGTCATAGAAAAAATGCATGATTGACTTAAAAATAGATAAATCATGATAAGCATTACTTAAAAACGTGTTTTTCCATTACTGTATCTACCTAATATATTAGGAGTATCAATGACCTCACATAAATGGCCCTGGCTGCATAGCCCGATTACGGGTGGCGTATTATTAGTTAGTGCAGCATCGCTTGCGCTTGTCTGGGTAAATATCGCCCCCGAGCATTATCACCACTTTTGGCACCATACGCTATGGGAAGTGTCCAGTGGTGTAAGTGACAGCGTCAATGTGATCAATCTGCATAAGATTGCCAATGAGTTTCTCATGGCCATCTTCTTCTTTTTTATCGGCCTGGAAATAAAGCGTGAATTATTAGATGGCGAACTTTCCAGCCTGCAGAAAGCACTACTTCCCCTGTTTGCCGCCTTAGGTGGTGTCATTTTTCCGGCTTCAATCTACTACCTGATTAACCAGGAGCTTCCTTCGGCAAGCGGCTGGGGAATTCCAATGGCCACCGATATCGCCTTTGCCTTAGGTGTTTTGGCTATTGTCGGCAGCCGTGTACCTGTTACCCTGAAACTGTTTTTATCCGCCCTGGCTATCGGTGATGATTTAATGGCGGTGGTTGTGATTGCTGTTTTCTATACCGAACAAATCTTTGCCAACGAACTGCTGTTCGGCTTGGCCGGGCTGGTTGTTTTAGGCATAGCCAACCGCGCCGGCGTGCGCAGCCCGCTATTTTATTACACCATAGGTTTAAGCGTGGTCTGGATAAGCTTTCTGGCATCAGGCGTGCATGCCACTATTGCCGGTGTTGCCGTCGCCTTCACCATTCCTTCGCGCCGTGCAATCTCCATGGACAACTACCTTGAACAAGCCAAGCAGTTATTAAATAATTTAGAAGATGACCGCCATTGTCAGCAGGATGTACTGACTAGGAATGCCATTACCACGCTGAAAAAAGTCAAATTGCTCAGCTTTCAGGCTGCCAACCCGCTGCAGCTGAAAGAGGATGCATTGCATCCCATCTCGGTCTTGTTTATTGTCCCGTTTTTTGCGCTGGGTAATGCCGGTATCAGCATTGACAGCAGTATGCTTGCGCAGCTCAGCAACCCTATTGTATTAGGCGTTTCCGCCGGACTGCTTCTTGGTAAACCAATCGGTATTTTCCTCTTTACTAAGCTGCTGACCAGTTTAAACTGGGGCCGCTTACCGGCAGGCGTCACCTGGTCACATGTTATTGGTGCGGGATTTTTGGCCGGTATGGGCTTTACTATGTCGCTGTTTATTACCGATCTGGCCTTTAAAGATCCAGAGTTACAGATTATTGCTAAAGTATCCGTGCTTGCCGCTTCCGTTCTCTCCGGGATTATTGGCTACATTATTTTAGTGCGCAGCAAACCTATCACTATCAACAGTTAAAAGGGAATAAAATGGACGAACAAAAATACTTAAAAAAGATGCAGGCCGTTAAAGAAAAGCAGGATCAAAAGATAGCGGCTGCCGATCAGGAGCGTGGCGTCACGATTCTACTGGCCGGACCGGGCAAAGGAAAAAGCAGCTCGGCATTTGGCATGCTGGCCCGCTCTCTCGGTCATGGCCATAAGGTTGCCGTTGTGCAGTTTTTAAAAGGCGCCATGTCAACCGGCGAAGAGCGCTTTTTCAGCAGCCAGGAAAATGTCGACTGGTTTGCCATGGGCGATGGTTTTACCTGGGAAACACAGGATAGAAGCCAGGATATCGCCAGCGCTGAAAAAGCCTGGGCAAAAGCCCAGCAGCTTCTTGCCGATGACAGCTACCAACTGGTGATCCTCGATGAGATCACTTATATGTTTAAATATAAGTATCTGGATATTGAACCGCTGTTAGCCGCCCTGAAAAATCGTCCGGAAAAGATGAATGTGGTGTTAACCGGGCGCGGACCGGTCAAGGCGTTAATCGACGCTGTCGATACCTACAGCCTTATTTTAGAGGAGAAGCATGCCTTTAAAGCCGGCGTCAAAGCACAAGCCGGCATTGAATGGTAGGCAATGAGTGAGCCGTCGATAGTGATTGAGTGAACGGTGAATAGTAAATAGTGAGGGGTAAATAACACTCATCACCTAATCACCTAATCACCTAATCACTCATCACTCATCACTCATCACTCATCACTCATCACTCAAAGCTAGTTTATGCCTGAATGGCGCAACAGCGCATCAATATTCGGCTCACGGCCCATAAAGTCCTTAAACAGCTGCATCGGCTCTTCACTGCCGCCTTTTTCTAAAATAGCCTGCTGGAAGGCGCGCCCGGCTTCCTCATTAAAGATACCTAACTCTTCAAAACGGGAAAATGCGTCGGCAGACAACACTTCCGCCCATTTGTAGCTGTAATAACCGGCTGCATAACCGCCGGCAAAAATATGGCTGAAGCTATGCTGAAAACGGTTAAACTCCGGAGGAACAATCACGGCGACCTGTTCACGGATTTTATTGAGCACAGACTGTACTTGTGCGCCAAACTCCGGCTTATATTGATGATGCAGAACAAAATCAAACAGCGAAAACTCTAACTGCCGGACCATCATTAATGCGCTGTTATAGTTTTTAGCAGCGAGCATCTTGTCCAATAGCTCAGCAGGTAGCGGCTCTCCGGTTTGCACATGTCCGGAAATCAGCGCTAATGCCTGCGGCTCCCAGCACCAATTTTCTAAAAACTGGCTGGGCAGCTCCACGGCATCCCAGGGCACACCACTAATACCGGAAACAGCAGCCGACTCGACCTTACTGAGCATATGGTGCAGACCATGGCCAAACTCATGAAACAGGGTGATCACTTCATCATGGCTAAACAACGCAGGTTTATCACCGACCGGTTTATTGAAGTTGCAGGTCAGGTAGGCAACCGGCAACTGCAGCTCACCGTTCACTAAGCGGCGGCGTACACGGCAATCATTCATCCATGCACCGCCACGCTTAAATTCACGGGCATAAAGGTCGAGATAAAAACTGCCGATATGAATGTTCTGCTGATCATAGATTTCAAAGAAACGCACATCAGGGTGCCAGCTGTCAAAATCAAAGACCTCTTTAATGGTTAAGGCGAATAAGCGCTTGACCACGGCAAACAGACCATCAACCACGCGGTTTTCCGGAAAATAAGGACGCAGTGTCTCATCGGAAATGGCATAGCGATGCTGTTTCAGTAACTCAGAATAATAGCTTAAATCCCAGGCCTCAAGTTTTTCAATGCCGTCTAGCTGTTGTGCAAAAGCCAACACCTGATCGCGTTCGGCAACCGCCTGCGGGTAAGATTTTTCCGCCAGTTCAGTTAAAAAGCTCAGCACCTGCTCCGGAGATTCCGCCATTTTAGTGGCTAAGCTGTATTCGCCGTAATCATTAAAATCCAGCAGCTCCGCCAGCTCGTGACGCAGTGCCAGGAGCTGCTCGATAATTTCTGTATTATCAAATTCTCCGGCATTGGGGCCCTGATCCGATGCGCGGGTGGAGAAGGCCTGATACACCTCTTTACGCAATTCCCGGTTTTTCGCATAGCTGATCACCGGCAGATAACTTGGAAACTCCAGCGTTAACAGGTAGCCTTCCTGGCCCTTTTGCTGTGCCGCCTGCCTGGCAGCTGCTAAGGCGCTTTCCGGTAAACCGGCTAACTGTTCAGCATCGGTAATTAATTTACTCCATGCTGCAGTCGCATCCATGACATTATTACTGAACTGCGACTGTAATGCAGCCAGTTGTTGTTTGATCTCACCGTAACGCTGCTTTTTATCCTCAGGCAGGGCAATCCCGGCCAGTTTAAAATCACGTAAGGCATTAGTGACCACTTTTTGCTGCTCAACTTTCAAGTCGGCAAACTCTGGGCTTTCAGCAATACTTAAATAGGCTTCATACAGGCCCTTATGCTGACCGACAAAGGTGCCATATTCAGCAAATAAAGGTAAACAGGCATCATGCGCTTGACGCAATTCGTCATTACTGACCACGGCATTCATATGGGCAACGGGTGACCATAATTTAGCGAGATGATCCTCGGCTTCATCTAAAACATTAATAAAGTTATCCCATGTGAAGTGCGTTAGGTTGGTTAACTTTTCCTCGATTAACGCTTTATTATCCTTAATCGCTCGCTGCACGGCCGGAAGTATTTGCTCAGGGGTAATTTGGCTAAATAAAGGCAAACCATCTGTCTGCTCGATGCTTAATTTTTCACTATTATTCATAGCACTCTTCTCGATAAGGGAAAACTGACAGTTTTACATATATCGCCATTCTACTTCAAGCTGCAGGCCGCTGCACTGAACACAATTTCCTAATCAGAATGCTTAATTATCCTCGCCAGATACTTAACAGCCGCAACTTAAGCTACATTTATGAGAGGCCATCACATTTTCTTAAGTCGCCAGTCAGGATAAGCGCCTGCTGAGCGGTAACGCGAGTGCTTTCAGGATGAAAATAAAAAATATTTTTGCAACTTTAAAGCAGTTAATCATCAATCAGCGGCTTTCTAAGCAACTCCTTGTTTATATTTTATTATGCAGTGGCGCCCTGGCGGTTATTATCAGTCTGGTGCAGTTAAGCTGGGACTTTAAACAGGATGTGGAAAAAATAGAAGAGAGCATCGGTCAGATTGAATCAAGCTTTTTACAACCGATGGCAGCCAGCTTATGGAACCTTGATGAAGAGCTGATAAAGATCCAGATTGAAGGCATTATGAAATTATCGGATATGCAATATGTGCGCGTTCATGAGGTGATTGGCGATAATGAAATTCCGCTTATTGAACAGGGACAATGGCAGCAGAAGTTTGATATCAGCAAAGAATTTGCGCTGGTTTACCAGGGCGAGGTTGTCGGCAAGCTGTTTGTTGCCGCTTCTCTGGATAAAGTTTATAACCGCTTAATCGCTAAATTAATGGTGATTCTCATCAGCCAGACCATCAAGACGATGATCGTTTCCATCTGTATTTTGGTCATTATCTATTATCTGGTTATTCGCCATATCAATAAGATAGCCGATTATACCCATAATATTAAGCTGACCACGCACAATAAAAAGCTTATTTTAGACGGCCACAGAAACCTATCTTCCCCTGATGAGCTCGATGAACTTGTTTATCTGCTTAACAAAATGCAGGAAAAGATCCTCGCCGAATTCACGGCTAAAAATGTCGCCATGGAAGAGTTGCAGCAGGAGCAGGACTTTTCGGCAACTATTATTAGGTCCTCAAATACGATTATCTGCTGTTTAGATAACGCGCTTAAAATAACCACCATCAATCCCGCCGCCGTTAATTTAACGGGCTACAAGCAAACGCAGCTGCTGCACAAAAGCTGGTTGGATATTTTCGTCCTTGCTGAGCGTCAACAGGAGCTGCAGCAGAAGCTCAGCAGCAATGCGAAGATCCACAACCTGGAAATTAATATGCATGATCAAGCAGGCCGAACCAATACCTTGTTGTGGACCTTTTCTGCCTTTTATGAAGGCACACAAATTAAGTACTTAATCGGCTTTGGCCATGATATTACCACGCAAAAACAGGTCGAACTGGAAATAAAACAACTTAACGAGCAGCTTGAAGAGAAGGTTAGAATACGCACCGCCGCCCTGACCGAAAGCAATAAACAGATCAGCGAAACATTGGAAGAGCTCAAACGCACGCAACAAAGCCTGGTTGAATCAGAAAAAATGGCTTCATTGGGTGGATTAGTGGCAGGTGTGGCTCATGAAATTAATACTCCGATCGGGATCAGCGTCACTGCCACTTCCTTTCTTCAGGATGAGATTAGCACATTAAAAACTAAGCTCGATGCCAACAACCTGTCACGCAGTTATGTTGAAGCCATGCTTGAGCGTAGCTCTGAATCCGCAGCCTTATTAAACAGCAATCTCAACCGCGCGGCAGCTTTGGTCAGCAGCTTTAAACAGGTCGCGGTTGATCAGTCCAGTGAAGCCTGTTATTCCTTTAAGTTAGCGGAAAACGTTAATCAGGTGATCACTTCACTCAAGCATAAGCTTAAGCAGATACCCTGTCAGGTGCATGTCAACTGCCCGGAGGAGCTCACTATTTACAGTTTTCCGGGTAGTTTTGTGCAGATTTACTCCAACCTGATCCTCAACTCACTGATTCATGGCTTTGAAAACTGGCAAGGCCCCTGTGAAATTTATATCGACATACAACGCCAGGAGGATAAATTACATATCGATTATAAAGATACCGGCAAGGGGATTTCCGCTGAGATTGGCGAACGTATTTTTGAGCCCTTTGTCACCACCAAGCGCGGCTCCGGCGGCAGCGGTTTAGGCACCCATATTATCTACAATATTGTCACTCAATTATTGAAAGGCGAGATTCAGTATATAGCAGAAACGCAGGGTGCCCACTTTGCAATACAGATCCCCTATCAAGCAGGTAAAGATAGCGACGCTGCAGTTAACAACACCGCGCAATAGCTTGATTTTCTTTAGCTATATCGAGTAGGGTGAGGCTTTATGCCTCATCCCTCTCACAGAACCGTACGTACGGACCTCGTATACGGCTCATGTATTCTCAGATTCCATCATCGCGTCTTCACAAACGCTGATGGAGCAAGCCAACCGGTACTCACATTTTCTATATTATACAAACCAAGTTCTTCCAACCAACTGTTCGGCATGGCATAGCTCGATAAGGGGCTTCTGGAATTTCGCCACGAGTTCATCTTTATGAACTTAAAGGGTGGCGTGTATTTCAGCTGCTTTAACCGTCGATGCAACCTGCTCGGCTTCTTCCACAGTTTAAGCTGTATTGCCCTTAACCTTCGCCTGATCCAGCCGGCTAATCGTTTTAACTCACGTTTGCAATTGGCGATACTGAAGTAGTTTACAAAACCCCGTATGACCGGATTAAGCCGTTTGATCACTTCGGCTAGGTTTTGACCACCATTGCGTTTTGTTAACGCTTTAACCTTTACTTTAAAGCCTTGAAGCTTGGATGGTTGTATCCGCGTGTAGCGGCTACCTATCTCCACGCCTAAGAATTTAACCCCATTATCGCTATGCGCTATGTGGGTTTTCTTCTTGTTGACCGTCAGTTTCAGGTCTTTTTCCAGTATCTGCGTCGCTTGCGTTAAGGCGTTCTCGGCGGCTCTTTCTGTATTACACAGGATCAGGATGTCGTCAGCGTAACGCACTATTCGGTGCTGACGCTTTTTCATCTCTTGATCAAACGCATCGAGGTAGATATTTGCAATAAGCGGACTGATAACGCCCCCTTGCGGACTGCCTACCCGGCTCGCTTCCCAGTTCTTGCCAATCATGACGCCACTTTTTAAAAACTGAGTGATCAGTTTTAAAATGCTACCGTCTGTTACCCGTCTTTGAATGCTTTTTATGATCAACTGGTGATCAAGCAGGTCAAAACACTTCGACAGATCCATATCCACTACCCATTGACGTTCATATTTACGCATAAATACGGTCGCTTTGCTGATAGCGTCGTGGCAACTTCGCTCCGGTCGATATCCATAGCTTGATGGATGGAATCCCGGTTCGAAAATCGGTTGGAGTATGTTTAATAGGGTTTGTTGTACTATTCGGTCTCGAACTGCGGGGATACCTAATAATCTCACACCACCATCATCTTTGGGGATCTCCACCCGCTTGACGGCCTGCGCGCGATACTGTTTAGTTTGCAGTTCAAATTGCAGTTGTTTTAAGTTTATTTCCAGGTGCTCGGCAAACTCACCGATGGACTGCCTATCTATTCCGGCTGCTCCTTTGGCGCTTTTGACCTTTTTGAACCCCTTGTACAAGTTGTTGATGTCCAGCATCTGATGATACAAGCTGTAATAAACTCTCACTTAACTGCC
The DNA here is from genome assembly GCA_963674525.2 of uncultured Psychromonas sp. GTDB lineage: Bacteria > Pseudomonadota > Gammaproteobacteria > Enterobacterales > Psychromonadaceae > Psychromonas. The sequence continues at coordinate 56,974 of CAXXRV010000025.1, forward strand.
CTTGCTTGCGATATGTCCGGTCGCTGTCCTTTATCCTATCGTTCGATTCTTCATTGCCACATTAGGTGTGCTAGCCCATCGGCAATCTGCCTAAGCGGTATGCAATTACTCCGTTGCTCGGCCCTTTCTTCTCAGCGTCCACATTTCTGTTTAGCCGTCATGTTAGGCCTGCTTTCGTCAAAGCACTTGTAAGCCGATAGTTTAAATTCAGCACTTTTCATATACTTAAAGAATACTTCCCCCCTTCGCAATCAATTAAAGCTTTTGACTTAAATTGACTCTATCTGACATCATGCAGATAGTCGGCTTGGTTTTATCCTCCACACCATTACTGGCTTTCATCGGCCTAGCCTTATTCACTACTACGGGTTCATCTGCCACCTCACACTCATGCTAACCTTGAGTCACCTCTTGAGATAATATGTCCAGTCCTTCGGATTGGATGCAGTGTCAGGCTTCCCCAGTTATTACACTGACTCCCTGTTAGAAATGCCACCCTCAAGCACAGCATAGGTCTGACTGAGTATCGGGCTTCGCGCTATTTTGGACGCTTACCCACCCATGCTGCCGAAACAGGTTACGGTTAGTTGTGTATCTCTAACTTCCTATGGCTTCCTTCAGACCCTGTCGTTGGCCAACAACGCCCTTGCCATTCGGATTATCTTCCCCTCAGTCGGGGTGATCTCACTTTCTTGCAAGTGAGCGGGTTTGCCAGCTTTGCTGGGCAAACAAAAAAAGCGCTAATCCTAGCGCTTTTTTTGCTTATTTATGACTGATATTAACCTTGGTTAACACCATTTGTACCTGTGCCCGTACCTGTACCTGTTGCAGGGTCATCTGTCGGCTTTTTATCAATAGTGACAACGATACTTATATTCTTAATATCGTCAAGGAACTCATCAAGATCAAAATCATCCCCTGCTTTAGGGTCAGGTAAATCAAGATCAATGGTTACCTTGATATCTTGTACCTTCTGACTTACAGCTTTAGCATCTGTGACTGCCTTTTCAACTTTCTCTTTTACTTGCGGTAACTTCGTAGTCAGCAAATTCACCAGGTTTGTGGCATTATCATTATTACCGCCCGCCTTTTCTAAGGCCTCTTTTACTTGAACTTTTGCATCAAAAACACCCTGTGCCACGAGTGCAACTTCGGCATTGTCTTCTGAGTCTCCGGCATTTTCGCCGAAATCTTCAAAAAGAACGTCTGCGGCTTTATCCGTATCGTCATAGCCTAACATATCCAGTACTTTACTTTTCAGCTGATCATTGCTCAGTGACTCATTGCCATCAACTTTAGATAAAGTAACGGCAATATCTGTAAACGGGTTGATAACGCCTAAACCAGGCAAAGATTTCATGCTTTTGCCTTTCCATGCCCCTTTAGAAGCCTCTCCATCATCGACATCATAGGTCTCATCGTCACCTTCAACTTGTGAAGTACATTCATCCTGTAAATAAACAATACCATCCCGACTTGGATTGATGCTCGCCTGGCCAAATACATCCGTCTCGCCTGTAAAGGTCTCACTCACGCCGCCAATAGTACAGGTGGTCTTAACTTTACCCTTGGCAATATAGCCATCGATTGCTGTCACAGTAAAACTGTTATCAGAGTCTGATCCCCCACAGCCTGCCAACACAGCTGTTGCCAGTCCCATTGACACTACTAATTTATTTAATTTCATTTTGCTCTTCCCTATATATATTTGACATTTTATGGATCTTACTGCTGATAATATAGTCAAATCATTCGCTATAAGCAATATAGCTTGCACGCAAGCGCTGCATATTACTTTCAATATAGCTTTTTGACAATCGATCGCGGTTAAAATATTGTTGCTCTATATTATACTGCAGGTTGCTGCGCCCGGCACGATTTCCGCCGATATAGTTGGCGTCATTATTAATGCGCGAACGGTAACCATAGCCCCACTGCTCCTGTGTTTTAATCTGCACACCGTATGCCGGTGCACTATTCTTACGCGTACCGAGTGGAAACTGGAAAGTTAATCCGGCATACTCATGCTGCGTCGCATAACCATCATTTGCGCAGGCATATTGTGTTTTAGCATTATCACATTTGGTGTTTTGATAGGTGATATTGACCGACATATCGCCAAACCACTGCTTTAAGCTCAAACTTCCGCCCAGATCGCCGGCCCAATGCTGCCCGTAACTACCTTCCAGGGCAAGCTCTAAAGCGCGCACAAAATAGCGGTAGGAAAGCAGCAGCGGCCGATAATCATAATCATCGTCTTTATTACTGAAATGACCGACTTCCGCTTTAACTCTATGCAGACCTGAAGTGGACTGCCAGTAAGTTTCATTTAGCAAACCACGATAGCTTTTATATATTTGACCAAGAGAAAGCTGTGTGACGATTCCTCCCGGTAAAGCAAAGGCCTGATGAAAAAGAATACGGTCGACCTCGCTTTTATGACGGCTGTCAGCAAAATACTCACCATCATCATAACTGTCGGAATGCATAACGGGTAACAGATGGCGAACATCAAGCACCGCGCCTTTCCATAGCGGCAGCTGCACATTACTGCTTAGCGCCAGTGAGTAATCAAACACGCCGAGCTCAGTGCCCAGTGCCGAACGCAAATGGGGAGAAAAGATCAAGCGCGGTACAAAGCTACTCGCAGCCTGTTTGCGCGCAGACCAGACAATGCCCTGCATCGCTAAGTCATGACTGGCAATGCTTAAACCATGGGCTCTTACCGGCTGCTCAGCAGTTTGCTGCAGGTAGTTTCTAAACTGCTCACTATTGCCCGTGACCTTTAAGACCGGTATCTGATTATTGAGCAGATAAAACTCAAAAGATTGCGCCAGACGCTGCTCAGTAATTAACCCCAGCGCCACCCCTAGCGCATCTAATTCGTTCCAGTTAAAGAGATTATTCTCTAATGATACCACCAGCGTCTCTGCCCGCCAGCCGAGACGCACATTCTCAAAACCGTACTCAACCAGTGTTGTTAATAATTGCGCAGTGCGCTGCTTTTTCTGCTCTTTTTCAGTAAAGCCAGACAGTGCAGGAAGCTCAGCCTGTTGCTGCACAACCTGTTTTTCTTTGCTATTACTCACTTGCGCAGCTAATGCTTGTTGCTGTTCATTCGTTAATGGCTGCCACTCATTGACGCCATGTTGAGTATAACGCTGCGCATTCATCCCTGTCGCTAACGGCAAAGTCAAACCTAAGCCGAACCAGCTGTTATCGCGATTATCGGTCGCTGAATTTGAATAAGCCTGATAGGTAAAGTTTGCTTTCCAGTGTGCAGGCAGCCAGTTATCGGCGCTAAAGATTTTAATCCCGCTATTCACCCCTGTACCGTCATAATCGCCGACAAATTGTAACCATTGCGTCGGCTGCCACTCGATACCGACAAAAGGTCCCTGCAGGTAGTCGCCTCCCATCTGATTTCTACTATGCCCTTTGCCGTACCCCGCCGTTAAACGAAAATTATAAAGTGTGTCATCAAAAAACGCTTTTGACGCAACCGCATAAGCATTTTTATGATTACTGGCCGCACCACCGTAATCCTGTACCCCGAGTGCAAAGCTAAACCACTCTTCAGGTAAAAAAGGCTTAAAGTCATACTTTGCCGAGAACGACAGATCACTGGAGTGAGTGCCGCTCCAGCCCGGCCCGTCACTGAACTGCTTATGAGTGTTCTGCAGGGTAAATTCTAAACCGGGCAGCAAGCCTACACCCATTAATATGGTTTTATGGGCACCTTGCGCATAAGGGCTATCAAAATCGATATTCTCTTCCCGGCTGTACTGCAGCGACAGATCAGCAAAGGGCAGTGCATTCGCGTCAGGTATGCGCAACAGACCGGAAAAGCCGGTTTGCGCCATCGACGGGCTGATCGCCTGTGCGGTCGGCACAGATAGTAGTCCGCAGGCAAGCAGCACAGCTGCCGTTAAAAAACGCATAAGTTCCCTCTTAATTTACAAATATTTTTATTAACAATAGTGGTACAAGCAGTGCAAACCATTGACTGCTTAGCTGATTAATCCTGCGCTGTCGTTAACGGCGGGCTCTGCTGTTCATCCTGCGCATACCAGGCTGCGATTTTTTTCTCTAAAATATCCACCCCCAGCCCTTTTAATGAGGAAAACAGTTCAACCTGCACATCGCCTTCAAAACGTTTTGCCTCTTCACGCATTTTTAACAGCGTCGTCTTCCGTGCGCCCTGCTTTAATTTATCCGCTTTGGTTAATAACGCCAACACCGGAATATCGGCATCTATCGCCCAGTAGATCAGTTGCTGGTCAAGGTCTTTAAAGGGATGGCGAATATCCATCAATACCACCAGCCCTTTCAGGGATTCCCGCTGCTGCAGGTACTCACCTAAAGAGTGCTGCCATTTTTTCTTCATCTCCAGCGGCACCTTGGCAAAACCATAACCGGGCAGATCGATTAAACGCTTTCCCTCTTCGACTTCAAAAACATTGATCAATTGCGTACGCCCCGGTGTTTTACTGGTGCGCGCTAAGTTTTTCTGCCGTGTCAGACGGTTTAATGCGCTTGATTTTCCGGCATTAGAGCGCCCGGCAAAGGCAATTTCAATCCCGCTTTCCGGCGGTAAATGTTTATCCAAATGACGAATATCCGGTGCACTGATTAGAAAATGGGTTTTTTGAAAATGTATTTTTGGAAATTCCAAGAGATGCCTCGCATTACTTATCGTGTTTACAGCTATTAAATCGGCTTTATTGTACAGGCTTTGGAAAAAAAATGGCTATTATAAATAAATTAAAAATAGGATTTAAGTCCATACTTTCTCAGTGGGTAAGGATTGCCGTAAACGCTTTGTTTATACGCTTTTTAAAGCCTTTCTAATCTGCTATTCTGCGTCTATTCCGCACAGAGAAATATGCAAAGGTAAAAAACATGTCTCGTAGCAAAAAAAGCCGCACTGCCGGCAACTCAGAACCGAAATTCACCGGCCAGCGTAAAGAAACCTCTGCGCAGGCACAAGCCGCGCGTGAACGCAAACGTAAGGCCAAATTAAAAGGCAATAAAGCCGGCGCGCGCAATATTATTGAATCAAAACAGACGCAAAAGAAAAATGCCCAACAGGCAAGCAATGAAAAACGTATCGGCAGTAAAAAACCGGTTGCCTTAATTATTGAAGAGCAACCGCAACCGCAGGAAAAAGCCGCAATCACTCATCAGCAGCCCAAAGTGAAGCTGCTAAAAAGCCAGCCTAAAGCGCAGCTGTCACCGGAAAAAGAACTGGCGCTGATTGAGGATGATCCACGTTTAAATGATCTTCTAGAGCAACTTGATAATGAGCAGAGTATTTCCGCAGCCGATCAAGCCTGGGTTGATCAACAGATGGCGCGTCATCAACAACTGATGAAAGAGCTTGGCTGGCTGGATGAGGACGGCGAAGAAGATCTGCTGCAGCAGTTTGAAGATGCCGCTTCCGCCTTGGATGAATTCAAAAAATAACGGGTGAACAATGCAAGCAGAGCTTTTACTGGCAGCAGTCTTAATTATTGCTATTCTTGGCCTGGCATTTTATGCCGGCGTACTGATCAGCAGAATTAAGCTGCACAGCGCACGCAACAAGCAGAGAGAAGCACAGGCCGCACTAAAAAAACAACAGCGCAACGATAAAATTTGTGAAAGTATCCGCATGATTGCAGCGGCGACGGCACAAAAGCAGTGCAATGTTTCAGAGGCTGCTATTCGTTTAACGATCCTGCTGGAAACTTTGCTCATTGAACAAGCAATCGATGTCGACAAGCAGTACCCGGCTTTATCGGCGCTTTTTCATAAAGTAAAGAAGATGCCGACCCATGAGCAGCGTAAAAAAGTACCGGTTAAAGAGCTTAAAAAACTCGATAAACAGCGCCAGACTTTTGAGGCTGAATTTGAAGAAAGGATTCTTAAAGAAGCGTTACAGCTCAAAGACTTTTCACTGGCATCGTAAAAAGAGAGCAAATATGGAAAAGTTTCTTTGGGATCAAAATCTGATTGAAAAGTATAATTACAGCGGTCCACGATATACCTCCTATCCGACCGCACTGGAGTTCGAGCCAAGCTTCACCTACCCGCAGCTAATCAGTGCCAGCAAGCGCTACCCGACACGGCCGCTTTCTCTGTATATTCATATTCCGTTCTGCCATAAACTCTGCTATTTTTGCGCCTGCAATAAAGTGATCACCCGCCATCAGGAAAAGGCGGATAAATATCTCGACTACCTGGAACGTGAAATTACAACCCAGGCCACACACTTTCGCAATCGCCAGGTCACACAGCTGCACTGGGGAGGCGGCACGCCAACCTTCCTGCTGCCGGCGCAAATAACGCGCTTGATGCGAATGCTGCGTGACCACTTTAACTTCCAGGATAATGCCGAATTAAGTATTGAAGTCGATCCACGCGAGATTGAACTAAGCACTATTGACCACCTTGCGCAACAAGGCTTTAACCGCCTCAGTCTGGGGGTACAGGATTTTAATAAGGCGGTGCAGAAAGCCGTCAATCGTGAACAGAATGAACAAATGATCACTGAGCTGCTCACAAGAGCTAAAGAGCAGGGTTTTCAGTCAACCAATCTGGATATGATTTACGGCTTGCCGAAACAGAGCAAACAAAGCTTTGCCGATACGCTGCAGAAAGTCGTGCAGCTCAATCCAGCGCGTCTGTCTATTTTTAATTATGCGCATATGCCGACACTTTTTGCCGCCCAGCGTAAAATCGATGAACAGCAGATGCCCAGCGCAGCTGAAAGGCTGGCCATACTGCAACAGAGCATCGATTTTTTAACCCGCTCCGGATACCAGTTTATCGGTATGGATCATTTTGCCAAACCCGATGATGAACTGGCCATCGCCCAGCAACAGGGCGTACTGCACCGTAATTTTCAGGGCTATACCACTCAGGGAGAAGCCGATCTGCTGGGCTTAGGCGTATCGGCAATCAGCCAGATCGGTGACAGTTACTCCCAGAACCAGAAAAAACTGAGCGACTATTACCAGCAGATTGAGCTGCGCGGACATGCGCAATGGCGCGGCGTGGCACTTAAGCGCGATGATATTATCCGTCGTGAAGTGATCAAAGAGCTGATCTGTAATTTCAAATTAAATATTAAACAGATTGAGCAGAAATTTGATCTGGTATTTAGTGATTATTTTGCCGAAGATCTTAAACTGCTGCAGTGTTTTATTGATGACCAACTGCTGACCCTAAACAGCGATGCCATCAGGGTAGAAGCGAAAGGACGTTTATTGATCCGCAATATCTGCATGTGTTTTGATCTTTATCTGCGCAACAAAGCACGTCAGCAACAATTTTCCCGAGTACTCTGAAATGAGCAAGGGAATACCCGTATCGGCACTGGGTCACTACTATATCGGCATTATGTCCGGCACCAGCCTGGATGCGATTGATCTGGTCATTGCCCAGCGCCATGCGCAAGGTTTCAAACAGGTCGCCGCGCTCGCTGCCCCTCTTCCAGCTGGGTTACGTCAACAGTTATTAACCATCTGCCGGGATAAGCAGGTCGACCTGCTCACCCTCGGTGAGGTCGATCATCTGTTTGCTTTAACCTGTGCCAAAGCAGTCAAGCAGTTACTAAAAGACAACCATTTTCCTGCCGAGAGAATCTGCGCCATCGGCAGCCATGGACAAACCATTTTTCACAGCCCGCTGGGACAATATCCTTTTACTTTGCAGATTGGTGATGCCAATCTGCTTGCTGCGCAGACCGGCATCCCCTGCGTGGCCGATTTTCGGCGTATGGATATGGCCTATGGCGGACAGGGGGCGCCATTGGTACCGGCATTTCATCAGGCAGTGTTTGCCAAGCCGGGTGAAGACCGCATACTGCTCAATATCGGCGGTATTGCCAATATCAGCTTATTAACCGCCGACAACCAGGTCATTGGCTATGATACCGGCCCGGGAAATATGCTGATGGATGCCTGGATCAATAAAGTCCAGGGTAAAAATTTTGATAAAAATGGCCAGTTTGCCGCACAGGGCAAGGTCCACGCGCCATTACTCGAGCAACTGCTCAGCGAGCCCTATTTTGCACTGGCCGCGCCTAAAAGTACCGGCCGGGAAAAGTTTAACCTTGCCTGGCTTGAGCAGCAGCTCACTGAGCTTGAAACTGACTCACTTTCAGAGGCTGACATTCAGCGCACCCTGCTCGAGTTGACCGCAGTGACTATCAGCAGCGAGATCAAAAGGCACAGTACCGCTTGTGCCGTATTTGTTTGTGGCGGTGGCGCGCTAAACCCCCTGCTGATGGCGCGCCTGCAAAGCTTAATGATACAGCATAAAGTTCATGATACTCAGCTGCTCGGCTGTGACCCTATGTTTGTCGAAGCGCTCGCCTTTGCCTGGCTTGCCGAACAGCGCATCTTAGCCAGAGCCGTTGCCCTTAAAGCGGTGACCGGCGCACAGCAAAATGCGATTTTGGGCTGCGTCTATCTGCCTTAGCAATCAACGACAATAAAAAACGACTTTTTGGGACAATCATTTATGAAATATATCGGCGCACATGTCAGCGCTTCCGGCGGCGTGTTTAACGCCCCTAAAAATGCTTATGATATCGGTGCAACAGCCTTTGCCCTGTTTACCAAAAACCAGCGCCGCTGGCAGGCCAAAGCCCTTGATGAAAATACCATCAGTAAATTTAAAGCTGCCTGTATGCGTTATCACTTTAGCGCGGTGCAGATTTTACCCCATGACTCCTATCTGATTAACCTTGGCCACCCGGAAAAAGAAGCCTTACAGAAATCGAGAAGAGCCTTTGTCGATGAGATGCAGCGCTGCCGACAGCTTGGCTTAAGCATGCTCAATTTTCATCCCGGCAGTCACCTGCGCAAGATAAGTGAGCAGGACTGTCTGCTGCGCATTGCCGAATCCATTAATGATGCCCTGGCGCAAACCCACTCAGTGAAAGCGGTTATTGAAAATACCGCAGGACAGGGCAGCAATCTCGGTTACTGCTTTGAACAGCTGGCAACCATTATCGAGCATATTGATAATAAAAGCCGCGTCGGCGTCTGCCTGGATACCTGTCACACCTTTGTCGCCGGCTATGATCTGCGCACTATCGCAGCATGCGACGAAACATTTCGAGCATTTGCCGATATTGTCGGCTTTGAATTTCTAAGCGCGATGCATATTAATGACAGCAAGGTAGCGCTTGCCAGCCGGGTGGATCGGCATGCGCCTTTAGGTGCCGGGGAGATCGGCTGGCCCTGTTTTCGATATATTATGCAGGATCGCCGTTTTGATAATATTCCTCTGGTATTGGAGACAACCAACCCGAGCCTCTGGCCAGAAGAGATAGCGCAGTTAAAAAGCTGGGCAAAATAAAATAGAATGTGTTATGTGATGTTGCTAAAATCCTTCAACTGGCTTTATTATTATCAATAAGCGATTTAAATACAGAGGCGCAAATGTCAATATTTCAAACACTTAAAGATTCAGTTCAATCCTACCTTGCTTCTGAGCAGTGTTTGTTCATTGAACGGGCCTACAAGTTTGCTTATGCGGCACATGATGGTGTGACACGAGCAAGCGGCGAGCCTTATATTACCCACCCGGTGGCAGTAGCACAGATTCTTGCCGATATGAAGCTGGATCATGAAGCCATTGCTGCTGCGCTGCTGCATGATGTACTTGAAGATACCGATACGACCTATCAGGAGCTCGCCAATACCTTTAATCCCAGCGTCGCGGAATTAGTGGAAGGGGTGACTAAGTTAGATAAGTTTAATTTTGAAAACCGCGAACAGGCACAGGCAGAAAATATACGCAAAATGCTGATTGCCATGTCTAAAGACTTCCGCGTGATGCTGATTAAACTGGCCGATCGCGTTCATAATATGCGCACCCTCGACTCACTGCGTCTTGATAAACGCCGCCGTATTGCCCGGGAAACCTTTGAGATTTTCACCCCGATTGCGGATCGCTTAGGCTTACATAACCTTAAAAATGAGCTGGAGAAGCTTGCTTTTAAAGCGCAAAACGGCAAGCGCTACGCCGTATTAGAGCAAGCCATTAAACAGGCGCGCGGCAATAGAAAAGACTTTATCGAAAGAATTTGCAAGGAGATCTCTGATAAGCTGGATAGTATGTCCATTGAAGCACAGGTTATCGGCCGCGAAAAACACCTGTACAGCTTATACCAGAAGATGCGTAAAAAAGGCTGTCAATTCCATGATGTGATGGATGTTTATGCCTTTCGTATTATCGTTAAAGATCTCGATACCTGCTATCGTGTTCTCGGGCAGATGCATCATCTCTATCAGCCCAAACTTGACTATTTTAAAGATTATATTGCCCTGCCTAAGTCGAACAGCTATCAATCGCTGCATACGACTTTAGTCACCCATCACGGTGTCAATATCGAAATTCAGATTCGCACCGAAGATATGGATGCCGTTGCCAATCGCGGCATCGCCGCGCACTGGAGCTATAAAGAAGGCAAAGGCAACTCCAAGCTCACCGCGCAACTGCAGACGCGCAACTGGTTCCAGGGGCTGACGGAGCAGGATGACAATACCAGCAACTCCCTGGCATTACTGGAAAATATAAAGCAGGAGCTGGGCAGTAATGAGATCCATGTGCTGACACCGCAGGGCAAAGTGATTGTCTTACCAGCTCAGGCCACTCCGGTTGATTTTGCCTATGCCCTGCATACCAATGTCGGCCATCACTGTGTCAGCGCCAAAGTAGAGAATGAGTTTGCCCTGCTCAGTGATAAGCTGCAGAGCGGGCAAACCATTAAGATTATCACCTCTGAACAGCCGCGCCCGCGCGCTGACTGGCTGAATTTTGTCGCCACCCATAAGGCGCGCAGCAGTATTCGTCAATATCTCAAGCAACAGCCGGAACAGGTTATTATTCCCGAAGGGCGGCGTTTATTGAAGCAAGCCTTAAATAAGACCAATTTAACCGATATTCCTCAGGAGAATATTGATAAAGTAATTGCCGATAATCATCTTAAGGATTTTAATGGTCTGCTACATGCTATCGGCAGCGGTAAATTATTAAGCATGGTCATTGCCCGCCGTCTGCGCGGTAATGCCGATGAGCTAACGGAATCGGAAATAAAGCAGGCCAACCGGCAAAGCGCCATTAAAGGCGCTGAAGATATCATGGTCTCCTATGCCAACTGCTGCAAACCGCTGCCCGGCGATCCGATCGTCGCCTATACCAGTCCGGGTAAAGGATTGGTGGTCCACCAGCAGAACTGCCACAATGTGCATGGTTTTAAAAAGGAGCCGGACAAGTATATTCCCGTTGCATGGGATATGAATTTTATGGATCAGTATGAATACGCCACCGATCTGGTGATTCACATGGTTAACCATAAAGCCGGCCTGGCGAAATTGTTTAATGTAATCGCAAAAAGTAATGCTAACGTCACCGATCTGCAGAGCACGGAATTAGGTGATGATGTTTATGCCATCAATATCACCCTAACCGTGATCAACCGCATCCACCTGTCCCGCGTAATGCGCCAGATTAAAAAGTTGGTCAATGTAAAAAGTGTCAAACGCAGCAATAAAAAAAATATCAAAGGGAAAAATAAGCAATGAAGTTTATGAAGCTAATACCTCTGTTATGCATACAGCTGTTACTGTTTTCCTGCAGTGCGCAAACCGCCAGCAGCCGCGCGCCGCAAACAACCCTGATTACAGCGTCGCAAATCCAGCAGCAATGGCTATTGGTCGGCATTGACGATCAGCCGGTAAATACGCGTATCAACAGTACACTGGCTGTCTCGACGGCCAATAAGGCAACCGGCAACCTGGCCTGTAACTACTTTTTCGGCACCCTGCAAATAGACAATAACAGGTTAAAAATAGATAAAATGGGCAGCACACGCAAAATGTGTGCCCCCCCGATCAATGAAGTGGAAAGCATTGTTGCGGCCATTTTAAGCGACTGGTCAAAGGTGCAGATCAATGACCAGGGAATGACCCTGATTGGCCAAGCGCACCGACTGCACTATAAAGCTCAGCAGTAACCGCTTGCTTAACCCGACTGCGTTCTTGCCAGCCCCACTAAGCGTGCAAATAAGCGCTTCATAAGCAGCGGAATCGAATCGGCACCGCGTTCATCGACAGCGCTGGCAATAGCTAAGCCTAATTCCGGTTTAGAATACCTGTGCTCGGCTTTATCAATCACCTTGCTTAGCCCGAGTTTGGCTAAATCTTTTTCTGTATACTTGGCCGCTTTGAGATACACATCGGCAAAGCCGTTTTCAAAGAAAAAGTGCTCAATATCCGCTGCCGGCAGAACAGAAAGGCGATTGGCCAGAAAATCTTTCGCCGATAACATCTCCTCGACCCGCGCGGCATATTTCTGCCCTGCCGCATCACCATCGGTGAGAACATGCCACTCAATATTCAGATCCTGCGCCAGTTTAATAAGCGGGGCAATACCGCACTGGGCAAACTCGATAATCTGCACCCCTTCAATAACAAAATGATAACCGCATAAACGCGCCAGTTCTGTAAGTAACCAGGTTTCAGTTTCCCCTTCAACTAATAGCCAGGAGCGCGCAAAGAGGCTCTGCGGGCGGTTCATACGCACATGAAAAGTAATAATACGTAAATCATTTTTGGAAAAATGGGTTAAGTCTAAGGAGTAACTTTTAATTAAATCGGCATCACGCACTAAGCGTTGAATACGGCTTAAAGGAAAGAAAGCAAGTAGCTGACTGGAGTTGCTGCTGACCAGCTTCTGCATCGGCAGCAATGAAAAAAAACGCCAGGTGATAGCCAGATTGACAGGGTGAAGGTTATTTTCAGGATCCTCAAGGAGCAATATCGGGCTTGCGCCGCGGCGCAGCAGATGCTCCCCGCGCGCCTCTAAAAACTCGCCAAACATCAGCAGCAGCATAGCACGATCACTTTTATGCCCGGTTTTGAGAAGTTCATTAAAGTGCGTTAATGCCTGAAAAGAGAAAGGCCGCTGGGTATGAATATCGTGCTCAAAATCCAGCTTATGATCATGCAGCGTACCATAACGTTTAAAAAGGTAATGATCAAAGAGGTAAGTAAGTGCTTGATAACCACGATTCATCTCTCGCTCGGATAATTGCTGCGAAGAGCTGACTAAGCGCTTAAAAATACGTCTGATCCTGAATTCACAACGCTCCCGTTTGCTGCGTACTTCTGCAGACTCGAGATCCTCAATCTTAGTGACATCGCTACCCATACGCAAAACCGGCACAAAAGAGGTAAATTCATTAACCAATTCCGCCAGCTGCGCCCTGGCAAAGGGCTTTTCTGTACCATCATTATCGAGAAAATAACGCCGGGTGGTGATCTCTCCGCTAGCAGTGTGCTCCCCGTCTATCTGCAGGTAGATATAACGCAACTCATTTTTCGGATTATTCCAGGCCTCGGCAATACTTTTATATTGACGCAGCTCTGACTCACCGCTCCACTGCTCCTTAAAGGTAAAAACCAGGTGGATCAGCTTGCTGCTGGCAATTTCAGGGCTAGGAGGCTGGTGAAAATCACTGTCGGTAAATTTATAGGTTTTACGCGTACCGGAAAAAAAAAGGGATAAGGCATCAAAAAGACTGGATTTTCCCCAACTATTTTCGCCCAGAAAGGCATTCAGCTCTTTAACATGGATCGACAGGCGGTTAATGCCGCGAAAGCCCACCACTTCTATCTGCTCTAGCAACATAGCCTCTCCACAAAATAAATCCTTTACTATTAAAAGTATCAGAAGCCGCCAGGAAGACAAGCCGGGTTAATTCATTGACAAAAATATGACGACTTTTATTAACTGTAAGGTCACCTTCTAACGACGGCTTTTTAATAGCCCTTTAATTTGTGCTGGAAAAGTAGACTGTTGTGCAGGATAATGAACAAAAAACTTATGGCCGCCTTCAAGGTTATCCAATAAAAACAATGATTTTCAATAAGCTCACGGACGGCAATGAAAAAATCAATCAGTATTCAAGCACTTATCTATCGCAATTACCTGCGCAGCTCGCTGATTCCGATCTTTACCATAGAAGTACTGCTGCTTGTCCTCTATTTTGCGATTAACAGTTACACCTCAGATAAAAATCAGCAGGTTTTATTACAGGAAGTGACGCGCAACCTGCAGGAGATAACCTCACGGGAAAGTATTAATATCAATTACCGGCTCCAAGAGGTATCCAGTTACGCAGCGCTTATTCGCCGCGAGCATCAAGCCTTTTTTGCCAATCCTGATAGCTGCTTTTTACCTCATGGTGAAGCACAGTTTAGCACTCATGAAAATGGCGCTTATTATAAAGTTAACAAAACCGGAGCCAGCCTCTATTACTCCAGCCATACTCCGATAGGCGAAGCAGAAAAACGCAAAGCCCGCTGCAGTGAAAGATTGGATCCGCTACTTGTCTCCATTGTTAAGACCAGCCCGATCATCACCCAGGCCTACCTCAATACTCAGGATGGCATGAATCGGATTTATCCCTTTATGGACAATGCGCCGGAGCAGTATGGCCCGGTACTGCATATGCAGGAATTTAACTTTTATTATGCCGCCGATGGCGAACATAATCCACAGCGCAAGTCGGTGTGGACCGAGGTCTACCTTGATCCGGCCGGACAGGGGTGGATGATCTCCCATGTTTTTCCTATTTATAACGGTGATTTTCTGGAAGGGGTCAGCGGTCTCGATGTGACTATTGCTTCATTTATAGAAAATATACTGAACCTGAATATTCCCTGGCAAGCCAGTACTTTTATGGTCGATCACAATGGCGGTATTTTGGCCATGCAGGAGAAAATTGAACAGCTTATTGGACTCAAAGAGCTGAGAAATCATGTCTACCATGAAAATATTCAGAGCACAGTTAAAAAACCCGATGACTACAATCTTTTCAGCGCGCAGGCCAATACCTTCAAAACACAGATCAAGGACATCTTTAACAGGCAAGAGCAAATCAGCCGGATCAGCATTGACGGCACCCACTATCTGATCAGTCAGGAAATCATTCCCGAGACAGGTTGGCGAATGTTCACTGTTATTGAAGAAGCCGTTATTTTTTCTGCTATCAACACTCTGAAACAAGTGAGCACAGTCATCGGCTACTTTGCAATTGCCCTGATGATCCTCTTCTACATTATTTTCTTTCTGTTTCTGCTCCATAAATCAAAAAAGTTAACCGAAAAAATCGCCACACCGATAGAAAAACTTTCGCGATTAACCGGCGGGCTTGGCGAAAACTTGAAAACCGAAAAACTATGCACAGTGGGCATTACCGAAGTGGACGACCTCAGTCATAATTTCAACACTATGATCAGTGAACTTGACGCAAGAAATGATGCGCTGGTTGACGCGCAGCTTAGAGAAAAAGTTCGCCAAAGAGAGTCAGAGATCCTTGAGCGCCATGCGCTCACCGACTCGTTAACGAACCTTTACAACCGCCGTAAACTGGATGAGGCGCTGACTGTTGAAAATGAGCGGGCACAAAGGTTTGGCCACCCTTACGGTATTATCCTGTTAGATATCGATAATTTTAAACGTATTAATGATAATTATGGCCACCAGGTGGGCGATCAGGTGCTGATCGCAATCGCAAAACTGCTGCAGCAGCAGACACGAAAAACAGATATTATTGGCCGCTGGGGGGGAGAAGAGTTCCTTGTTATCTGCCCGCAAACGGATAAAAACGGATTGCTGCAGCTGGCCGAAAAGCTCAGAAAAAGTATTGCCCAGTGTCAATTATCTGTAGCCGGCCATCAAACCAGCAGTTTTGGCCTTTCTCTGTACCGCCAGGGGGACGAAAACAAAGATATTATAGCCAGAGCTGACCAGGCCCTATACCGAGCCAAAAAGCACGGCAAAAACCGCAGCGAACTGCAATAAACAGCACTCACAGAGACTGTGCATAGTCATTGATCAGTGTTAGAAATTCCTCGCCATATTTATTCAATTTGATATGACCGACACCGCTGATATTGAGAAATTCTCTGTCGGTTAGCGGCATCATCTCGCTCATCTCGGCAAGCGAGACATCACTAAAAATAATATAGGGAGGCAGATCCTCGCGATCGGCAATCTGTTTGCGCAACTGCCGCAGACGGGCAAATAACTTGTTGCCTGAAGTGTTCACTAACATTCCCGGTTTCTTCTTCGCCTTGACCATCTGCAGACGCGGTACTGCCAAATACAAGCTTTGTTCGCCTTTTAAAACCGAACGTGATGCTTGGGTTAACTGTAACGCAGAGCCACGGGTTAGATTCTGCATCAGCAGGCCACGATGAATCAACTGCCGTAAAATACCCAACCAGTGTTCGGCAGGCTGATCTTTACCGATCGCAAAGGTCGATAGTTTATCATGCCCGAGACTTTTGATACGCGCAGTCTGCGCGCCCCTTAACACCTCAACAATATATCCCATGCCGAACTGCTGCCCGGTGCGGTAGACACAGGAGAGCAGTTTCTGCGCATCTTCAGTGGCATCATAACTCTTTGGCGGATCCAAACAGACATCACAGTTACCGCAGGCTTGATGGCTGTATTCACCAAAATAATTTAGTAACACCTGGCGGCGACAGGTCTGCGCTTCGGCAAAGGCAACCATGGTATTAAGCTTATGCAGCTCAATACGCAGCTGCTCCTCATTATTATTTTTTTCCAGCAGAGCGCGCACTCTTGCCGAATCTGCCGGATCGTAAAAAAGCATTGCCTGCGCCGGTAAGCCGTCACGTCCGGCGCGTCCGGTTTCCTGATAATAGGACTCGATATTTTTCGGCAGCTCATAATGCACCACAAAGCGCACATTCGGCTTATCGATACCCATACCAAATGCCACCGTGGCCACGACAATATCCACTTCATCTTTAATAAACAGATCCTGCACCAGTTGCCGCTCTTCAAGGGGCAAACCGGCATGGTAACAGCGCGCCTTCAGTCCTTTGCCAATTAATTTCTGACTCAGCTCTTCGGTGCGCCGGCGGCTGGTACAGTAGATAATACCGCTTTCATTCTTATGTTCGGCAAGGTAGTTAAAAAGCTGAATTAAGGGACGATATTTTTCAATCAGCAAGTATTCAATATTCGGGCGATCAAAACTGTGCACCGCAACAAAGGGCTGATCTAACTGCAGACGCGCCAGAATATCCTGCTGTGTGGCATGGTCGGCCGTCGCAGTGAGCGCCACCAGCGGAATAGCAGGAAAACGCTGCTTAAGTTGCCCCAACAGGGCATATTCAGGGCGAAAATCATGGCCCCACTGGGAAATACAGTGCGCCTCATCAATAGCAAACAGGCTGACCGGCAGATTTTCCAGGCGGGCAATAAAATCAGGACGTAATAAGCGCTCCGGGGCAATATAGACAATCTTCAACACGCCGCTATGCATCTCATTAATAATCTGATTCTGCTGTGCATAGGAAAGGCTGGAATTAAGATAAGCCGCAGCGACGCCACAGGCGCGCAGCGTATCAACCTGATCCTTCATCAGCGAGATAAGCGGCGAAATAACAAAGCAGATGCCGGGCCGTACTAATGCCGGAATTTGAAAACACAGGCTTTTTCCACCGCCGGTCGGCATTACCACCAGGGCATCATGACCGGCACAAAGCTCGCTGATAACCTGCTCCTGCCCCTCGCGAAAGCGGGTGTAGCCAAACACATCAAGCAAGATCTGCCGGGCATTATTGAAGGGTTCTTGATTGACCATGTTGAAGCCTGAATTAAGAGAGCGAAAACCGCTATTGTAATTCAGGGAAGTAAAAAAATCAGCTTAATAAACGACACAATTTCGGCCGCTATTTTTGGCTTTATAGAGTTTATTATCGGCAACACTGATATGCCAGTCCATACTGCGCGTCACATCAAACGCAGCAACGCCAATACTGATGGTTACGCCGTTCTCGGTTAAGCTGTTTAACAGTGCATCCTTTTCTACCAGTAAGCGCAGCCGCTCCGCTATTTTAAGCGCAGCAGATACGCCGGTGTCCGGCAGTAAAACAACAAACTCCTCGCCTCCCCAGCGACAAACCGTATCGGTCAGACGCAGGGCATCTTCTAAAATAAGTGCACACTGTTTTAATACCTTATCGCCGTGTAAATGTCCTTTACTGTCATTAATTTTCTTAAAATAATCGATATCAATCATCAGCAGCGCCATCTCCCGCTCCTGGCGCCGACAGCGGTACTCCTCTTTCTGATACTGCTGGGTAAAGGCACAACGGTTCACTAAGCCCGTTAAATAATCCCGCCAGGCAATCTTTTCCAGTTTATTTTGATAGCGGTTAATTATTTTTACAATCAGATAAAGCACGCTGATCAGTAACAGCAGGCTGGTGACAATATTAATAATAAGCGGCTTAAGCAGCGCTGCCGTTATCTGCCCGCTCTGTGCTTCAACGCACAAGACAAGATCCAGCTCTTTGATATAACGGCTGACTAATAGATAATTATCGCCTTGATAACGGTATGAAAAACTGCCCTCTGTCTCCTGCAGCACTTGCGAGGCAATATTCTTAATGCCCTCTTTTTGATAGATATTGCCCGGCACGGCGGCACTGCTGCCAGAAAGCATTAACTGTCCCTGCTTATTAACAAAATAAACGCTTTTTCCGTATTTCTGCTGATAATAATCAAATTGCTCTTTAACATCCTCAAGATTTAAGCCAACCCCGGTAATACCGACAAGCTTATTATTTTTATTGCGTACTTTGACATTAATAAAAATAGCCAGCTGGTCGGCATTGGACATATCCGGATCAATATTCAGCTCCGACTCACCCGGCTCGCTGCGAAAACGGAAATACCAATTATCCAGCGGGTTTGTATCGGAAATCGTTTTTAATAGCCCCCCCGCATAAAAATAGTCTTTGCTTCTTTCAGACACAAAAAAGGCAGTAAATAGCCCGTACTTCTCTTTAATCTTGCTCAAATAACGACTAATGGCTGTCACATCCTGCTCCTTGCTTTCCACCCAGTGATGCAGAAAAGTATCATTGGCCATTAATGAGGAAACCAGCTGCGGCATCAGCAGATCACGCTGAATTTCTGAATAGACATTGTCTAATGTCAGTGGCATCTCCTGTTTTATTAAAGAGCTCAGCGCCTCTTCCTGAGCAATTTTAAAGCTTGCAAAAGCACTGATAGCAAAGCCGATAATAATCAGTGCCGTTATTGTAAATAACATCCGTTGTTTAAAATTCATTACAATAATCTCTAAAAAATTTATAAGTCTGCAAAGTTTTTACTGAATATCGCCACCTTTGCCCAATCAGTAAACTCAATATCTTTCTCTTTATTGGTGCTGCCACCGGTCATTTTCATAATCAGCTGAATAATCAGCGTCTGCCACCAGTTATAACGGGAATACAGTAAAGCACCGGCAAACACGGCTTGTAAACGCGGCTGCCACTGCGATAAACGCGCAAATTTAGCCATATAGGCATTATTTTCCGGAAGCGCTTTTTCCGGTTTACGCGCCGTTAAACAAACTAAAAAGAAAGCATTGGGCAGCAAATCCAGCTCGCTTTTATGCTGATTGATAAAGTCCAACAAGTTCCTGCGCAGCTTACCGTAACGAATCGACGCCCCGATCAGCACCTTGTCATATTGACTGAAATCGATTGCCTGCGGCTGATCAATATTAACCAGCGTACACTCTTCTGCCAGCAGTGCCGTGATTCTTTTAACTATTTTCAAGGTCTGTCCATCAACGGATGAATAGATTACCAGAGTTCTCATTGTCATTTTAATTTTTCCAAAAAACAGGTGTAAACAGGACCAATAAGGTAAAGATCTCTAAGCGCCCGAACAGCATAGCCAGAACCATAATCCACTTCGAGGCATCACTGACCTCATTAAAATGCACCGCCACCTCACCCAAGCCCGGGCCTAAATTATTGAGCATGGCCACCGTTGCCGAGAAGGAGCTTAACTCATTCATCCCGGTCATTAACAGCGCCAGAATACAGATAATAAAAACTAATGCGTAGGAGGCGAAAAACCCCCATACCGCTTCAATCACACGATCCGGTAACGCCTTGTTACCTAACTTTATTTTATACACTGCTTTCGGATGAACCAGCCTTTTTAACTCACGAATACCCTGCAAATTAAGCAATAACACCCGGATCACTTTCAGGCCCCCGCCCGTTGAGCCGGCACAGCCGCCAATAAAGCTGGAAATAATTAACAATACCGGCAAAAAAAGCGGCCAATCAGCAAAAGAAGTGGTCGTAAAACCGGCCGTAGTGGAGATAGAAACGGCCTGAAACAGCGCCTGTGAAAAAGCGCTTTCAATCGAGTCGTACACATTGTGGTTTATTAACATCAGAAAACAGATTGCAGTTAACACGACTTGAATAAAAATAAATGCCCGCACTTCAGGATCTTGTTTATAAGGATTGATAGAGAACTTTTTAGCGGAAAAAACATTGAAGTGCAGCGCGTAGTTAACCCCGGATATGAGCAGAAAAACAACGGTAATCAGGTTAATAATATTACTGTCAAAATAGCCTATGCTGGCATCATGGGTTGAGAAACCGCCGATAGAAACCGTGGAAAAGCTATGACACAGGGCATCGAACAGGGTCATTCCGGCAAGCCAGAAAGCGAGCATACAGGCGACCGTCAAACATAAGTAAACATACCAGAGCGCTTTCGCCGTTTCCGCTATGCGCGGCGTCATTTTCGAGTCTTTCACCGGCCCGGGGGTTTCCGCCCGGTACAGCTGCATACCACCAATACCCAACATAGGCAGTACAGCAACCGCCAAAACAATGATCCCCATGCCGCCGAACCATTGCAGCATCTGCCGATAAAAAACGATCGACTTCGGCAAACGGTCAATATTTTCAATCACAGTCGCGCCGGTTGTGGTCAGCCCGGAAAAAGACTCAAAAAAGGCCGTTGCAAGGCTCATCTCCATGCTGTCAACCATCAGAAAAGGAATGGCACCGGCACTGCCCAGCGTTACCCAGAACAAGACAACCACTAAAAAACCTTCGCGTACCTTTAACTCTTTTTTTAAACGCCGGTTGGGCAGCCAGAGAAGAAAACCAATCAGCAAAGTCACGCTGAAAGCGGCAAAAAAGTCTCCGCCGCCACCATCATCATAGAGCGCAGCAATCAGGATCGGAGGCAGCATAGTCAGACTGAAGAGTCCAATTAACATGCCGACAATGCGGGTTATGGAGCGGAAAATCACTCTATGATTCCACTGCTGGCGGTAACGGGAATTTTTTTAGCAAGAACCTTTCCTTGTGTAAGTGCATTAAGTCGCTCTATAAATTGTTCACAAAACTGCGCATCCACCTCAATCAGCGCCTTGACTGACTGCAGGTACTCAGCCTGTACAATACGTCCTGACGTATTGGCCAACAAGCCTTCTATTAACGCCATTTGCGCATAATCACAATGTAGCCGGTATTGTTGATAAAAACGCTTCTCAATAGTCTCCATCTGCGCACTTAACTGCTGTATGCCATTGGAATATGCGCGCACCAGACCGCCGGTGCCCAGCTTGATACCACCGGAATAACGCACCACAACAGCCATAATTTCACCCAGGTGGGTGCCCTGCAGCAGGCTCAACATCGGCTTACCGGCAGTCCCCTTCGGCTCCCCATCGTCACTGCAGCCGATCTGTACGCTGTCTTTAGGGCCGGCAGCAATATAGGCCCAGCAATGATGTCTCGCCTCTTTATGCAGAGCCCTGATGGACTGCAGATAAGCCAATGCCTGTTCTTTACCTTCCACATGTGCCAGATAAGTAATAAAACGACTTTTTTTTATCTCTTCCTGAAAAGAAAGATCCTTTTTTAAAATTAAGTAAGGCTCAGTCACCCATATCCACCTGCAAAATAGCCTATTATACCCGTTAGCGGTGCAATTTCATGCTTATCTTCGGATTGCTGATTTTTGCATTTCCATATCTACCCATGCGCATCTGCGTTAACTGACTGTCAGGCTTTATAAAAGTACTTCAAATCCGCCCATCAGGATATTTATTAAGGCGATTAAATAGTTTAATCCGTTTGGTATTAGCTGCGGCTTTTGTTAAAGTAAGCACCTCAGAACATCACCGACAGGCTTCCCCCTAGATGCAAAAAAACAGCGGATTGAAACGCATTATTCTGGCCACAGGTTACTCGCTAAAAGGCTTAAAAAGCACCTTTAAACATGAAGCAGCGTTTCGCCAGGAACTGTTACTGGCTGCGGTTTTGATTGCCCTGGCCTGTTATCTGGAGGTTTCACAAATTGAGCGTATTTTATTGATTGCGCCTCTTTTTCTGATAATGATCACCGAAATAATCAATTCAGCCATTGAGGCGGTGGTCGACAGAATCAGCGCTGAACAGCATAAATTAGCGGGCCGCGCCAAAGATATGGGCTCTGCTGCCGTCTTTGTCGCCCTTATTTTGGCGGCATATATTTGGATTGAAATCCTTTTTTTATAAGCACTTTTTACAGAACCAGGATTTTAAATGACTGATAAACCCTATTCAGCAAAGAAAAATAAAACCCTCTCTCCGATTAAAACCGTACCGCACTCCTTTGAAGCGGAGCAGGCGATTATCGGCGGCTTGTTATTAAATAATGAAGCATGGAACGATGTTGCCGAACGGGTCGTCGACCGTGATTTTTATCATCGCGCACACCGCCAGATTTTTGCCACCATAGAGCAGTTGAGCAGTGAAGATATCCCTGTTGATTTAGTGACCCTTTCCGAACATCTGGATAACCGCCAGGAACTGGAAAATGTCGGCGGTATCGCTTACCTTGCGGAACTGCTGCAGAATACCCCCAGTGCCGCCAATATCAATAACTACTCGGATATTGTCCGTGAACGCGCCATTGTCCGGGAATTAATCGGTGTGGCCAATGAAATTGCCGAAGCAGGCTATGAGCCGGAAGGACGGGACAGCTCGGATCTGCTCGATTTTGCGGAAACTAAAGTCTTCCAGATTGCCGAAGCGCGCAGCGATAAAAATGAAGGTCCGCAGGCGATTAAAGATATTCTCAAGGAAACGGTCGCGAAAATCGATGATCTGTGTAAAAACCCGCGCGACGGTATTACCGGCCTGTCTTCCGGTTATAACGACTTAGATCAGATGACCACCGGCTTTCAGCCCGGCGATCTGATTATTGTCGCAGCGCGTCCTTCTATGGGTAAAACGACTTTTGCCATGAATCTTGCTGAACATGCCGCCCTGAATGCCGATAAGCCGACGCTTATCTTCTCGCTGGAGATGCCGGCAGACCAGATTATGAACCGTATGCTGGCCTCATTAGGGCGTATCGACCAGGGTAAAATCCGTACCGGTCAGCTCGATGAAAATGACTGGGCATCACTCTCTTCGACCATGTCTATTCTCCTCAATCAGAGCAAGATGTTTATTGATGACAGCTCCGGCCTGACGCCGACGGAACTGCGCTCCCGTGCGCGGCGCATTGCCCGCGATAATGGTGGGATCAGTATGATCATGGTCGATTACCTGCAGCTGATGCGCGTACCTTCACTAAGTGAAAACCGGACACTGGAGATCTCGGAGATTTCCCGCTCCTTAAAAGCCCTGGCCAAAGAGCTGCGTTGCCCTGTGATTGCCCTTTCGCAGCTAAACCGTGGTCTTGAGCAGCGTGCCGATAAACGTCCGATTAACTCTGATTTGCGTGAATCAGGAGCCATTGAGCAGGATGCCGATCTGATTATGTTTATCTATCGTGACGAGGTTTACAATGAGGACAGTAATGACAAGGGGATTGCCGAGATCATTATCGGCAAGCAGCGTAATGGACCTATAGGTAAGGTCCGTCTGACCTTTCAGGGCCGCTATTCGCGCTTTGATGATTATACCGGCGCGGCTTATCATGGCGAAGAATAAAACAGAATCGCTATTAAACCATAAATAGAGTTTTTAATGAATATCACACGTGCAGTTATCGACTTACAGGCATTACAACAGAACCTGCAAATTCTGCAGAGAGCAGCGCCGCATAGCGGCATACTCGCCGTCGTCAAAGCCAATGCTTATGGCCATGGCGCCATCCGGGTTGCACAAAGCCTGCAAAAGGCGGCAGCTGTCCATGCCTTCGCGGTCGCACGCATTGATGAAGCATTAACACTGCGCGCGGCCGGCATCGATAAGCCGATTGTGCTGCTGGAAGGTTTTTTTGCAGAAAGTGATCTGCCCGCACTCGTTGCTGAAAACCTGCAGTCAGTGGTTCACTCTGAGCAGCAGGTTGCCGCTATTCTTCGCGCTAAGCTGCACACCCCCCTGAGAATCTGGTTAAAACTGGATACCGGCATGCACCGCTTGGGTTTTCATCCGCAGCAGTTCGATGACGCTTATCAACAACTGAAAAACGCTAGCAATGTGCAGCAACCGATCAACCTTATCACCCATTTCAGTTGTGCAGACGAACTCGATAACCCGGTCACTACGGAGCAGATCAAGCTGTTCCAGGCGCATATTAAAAAAGACAGCGGTTTAAAATCTCTGGCAAGTTCAGCGGCAATACTAACCAGACCTGACGCGCATTACGATATGATCCGCCCCGGTATCGCTTTATACGGTATCTCCCCTTTTGCCCGGAAAAGCGCGGCACAATTGCACTTAAAACCTGTGATGACCCTTAAATCGCGTTTAATTGCAGTGCGCGAGCATAAAGCAGGGGAAAGTGTCGGTTATGGTGGCAGCTGGAGCGCGCCAAAAGACACAACATTAGGGGTGGTTGCCCTGGGCTATGGAGACGGTTACCCAAGAATGGCGCCGCAGGGCACACCTGTTTTAATTAATGGCCGGCTGGTGCCGCTGGTCGGGCGCGTTTCTATGGATATGTTAACCGTTGATTTAGGCCGGCACGGCGCAGACAAGGTCGGCGATGATGTGACTTTATGGGGGGAAGGGTTAGCTGTCGAGCGGGTTGCTGAGCATATAGGTACCATTCCCTATGAGCTGGTAACCAAACTCACCTCGCGTGTCGCGTTGCAGTACAGTGAATAAGATCAGAAAAAGTGCGCCCTTTTACCCGCTAAAACAGGCGCGCCTGTTTTATTATCGGCTGCCCTTTGCCAGCCCGATGAACTTTAACGGGCAAAAAATCAGCACACGGGAAGGGCTTATTGTGCAGCTCCAGGATCGGCAAAAACAGTTCGGCCTGGGTGAAATAGCGCCTTTGCCGGGTTTCAGTCAGGAAAGTTTAACACAGACCAAGGCGCAGATGATTAGCCTGTTAAATAACGGACTGGAAAATTTATCCGCAACAAAAGAGTTATATCCCAGTGTTCACTTTGCTTTAGATATGGCTTTACAAAAGATGCCGCTCTTAGAAAAAGTCAGCGTTGCTGATAGCATTCCTCTCTTGCAGGGAGACAATGCCAGTGTTATCAAACAGTACGCTGCTCTGCAGCGGCCACGGCTTATTAAACTTAAGGTAGCCAGACAAAAGGTGGATGATGATCTGTTATTATTTAAGGAGTTAAGCAGACTCAATCCGAACTTAAGAATCCGCTGCGATGCCAATCAAGGCTGGTCAGCCGCACAAGCCAGCTGTTTTTTTAAAGGGATTGATAAGCCAATACTGGACTATATTGAGGAGCCGACAGACTGCCATCAGCACAATCTGCAATTAGCTGAAAAGTATAAAATTAACTTAGCGCTGGATGAAACCCTGCAAAATAGTGATTTTAATTATCAGCATAAAAGCTCTATTAAAGCGCTGGTTTTAAAGCCGACCTTAATCGGTTCATTAACACGCCTGCAGTACTTTATCGATATTGCCGCACAACGGCAACTGCAGGTGCATATCAGCTCCTCATTTGAATCCATTATCGGCCTGCAGCAATTAGCGGCTTTAGCAAAGCGTTATCAGAAACAATGCTCACTGACATTAGGCATAGATACCCTGAAATATTTTCACAGCCCTTTATTAACCGAGCGTAGACGAATTCAGGCGGATCTGCAGAAACTGGAGTGCATATGGAGCAGCAGCTAAACGATTGTCCGCTACGCAGGCAAGCCTTACTACAGCCTGACGCGGTAGCCATTAGCTTCGACCGGCAGGCATTGACTTATAGAGCACTGGATCAGCAAGTTTCCTTTCTCGAAAAGCAGTTGCGGGCACAGGGATTAAAAGCAGGCGAGCGCTTAGTCTGCATTGCGCCAAACTCGCTGAAACTGATCCTGTTACAGCTCAGCTGTATGCGCAGCGGCATTATCTTCAGCCCCCTTAACCCGCGCTTTAGCGTGAATGAGATACAAACACGCGTCAAAATCCTCGACAGTCACTTTATCTGGTGCGAACAAGCAAAAAATGATTGGCCTTTAAGCAGCCTGACATTTGACTTTAATTCTTCAGACAAGAATGAAGCCCCGCTTGCAGCGCTGAAACTCAATCCGCAGCGCGTGATCAATATTATCTTCACCTCCGGCAGCAGTGGCCAGCCAAAGGCGGTGATGCATAATTTCAGCAACCATTTTTACAGTGCGCAAGGATCACAGGCAGTTATTCCCTTAAAGCCAGGCGATAAAAATGTACTGTCCCTGCCAATCTTCCATATCAGCGGCTATGCAACGGTCTTCCGCACCCTGCTTGCCGGCGCAACCTTAGTCTTAAGTGATAGCAAATTAAGCGTCGCATTACTTAAAGAAAAGCAGATCACCCACCTCTCCTTAGTAGCCACGCAGCTTTACCGATTATTAGAAAACCCGCAGTTCAAGCACAGCAATCTGGCGCTCAAACATCTGTTACTCGGCGGCAGCGCCTTTGCCGAGCAGTTATTAGCGGAAACGGCACAACGCGGCTTTACCTATCATCTCAGTTACGGGTTAACAGAAATGAGCTCGCAGGTGGCCACCTCCTGCAACAGTCAGTCTCTGTCTATTTTAAAATATCGGGAAGTAAAAATAATGGATGGTGAAATATGGCTGCGTGGCAAAACCCGTTTTCTCGGCTATTTTAACGGGCAAATGGAAAACAGTATTCTTCCTCAAGAGCAATGGTTTGCCAGTAAAGATCTCGGCCAAAAGGTCGCTAATTATCTGCATATCAGCGGCAGAAAAGATCGTCAGTTTATCAGTGGCGGGGAAAATATTCAGCCGGAAGAGATTGAAGCACTATTATTGCAGTTTCCGGCTGTTAAACAGGCTTATGTCGTTGCCGTTGCTGATCCTGCTTTTGGCAAACGCCCGCTTGCCTTTATCGACTGGCACAATGGACAGACAGAAACGCCATCCCTGCATAACTATATGCGCAACAGACTGGCCGCCTTTAAATGCCCGCAGCACTATTTTCAGTTGCCTCAGCAAACAGGGCTGAAAGTCTCATTAACGGATCTGCACAGGCAGGCTGCGATCAAGCTCAAACAGCTAAACGAAAAGAATCTGAGACAAGAAAAAGAGAATTAGATAGAATCTTTGTATTCATTTAGAACTGCTCGAGGATTTATGTCCCAATCTAAACTAACAAAAGAATTATTCCAGCCGCAATATTGGCTGACCTGGTCCGGTATTTTACTGCTTTTTATCACCTCTTTTCTACCCTACAATGTATTACTTTTCCTTGGCAGACAACTCGGCCGGGCGGCCTATCCGCTGGTAAAATCAAGACGTAAAATTGCCCAGCGCAACCTTGAGCTCTGCTTTCCTGATCTTTCTCAGGCTGAGATTGAACAAAAAGTGCGCCTGAACTTTGAAAACAGCGGTATTGCCCTTCTCGAGTTAGGCATGGCCTGGTTCTGGCCGCACTGGCGTATTAATAGGTTATTAAAAGTAAGCGGCCTGGAATATCTGCAGCAGGCCCAGGAAAAGGGTCATGGCATTATCTTTCTGGGAGCACACTTTCTAACCATAGATGTTGGTGCCCGTGCCTTAGGCAGCGTCCATGCCAGCCACCTTGTGTACCGCAAGCATAAAAATCCGGTTTTAGACTACTGGTTCTACAAAGGAAGAATACGTGACAACCAGGCAATGGTCGATCGCAGCGATTTTAAATCCATGCTGCGCATTCTAAAAAAAGGCGAAGCGCTCTGGTATGCGCCGGATCATGACTACGGAAAACATAAAAGCAGTGTCTTTGCACCCTTTTTTGCCGTCGACAATGCCAATACCGTCGCCGGCACCAGCAAGCTGGCTCGCTTCAATAACAGCACTGTGATTCCGATGTTTTTAAAACGCTTAGCAGGCGATGAGGGTTATCAGTTAATGTTTTATCCGCCACTGGAAAACTTTCCGACAAAAGATCTTGAAGCCGATGCGCAAACCACCAATCAGCGAATAGAGAAAATGATTTTGGAATGTGATGATCTCTATATGTGGATGCACCGCCGCTTTAAAACCCGCCCTGAAGGTGAAAGCTCCTTATATTAAAATATCTGCGCGACTCGAGCTGGAGGCCCGAAAGGGTCCCCACGCAGGAGCAGGGAACCAGGGAGTATTAGTTAAGTTGGTATAATTCGCTGAACATGTTTTAAGCGAATAACTTATCCCAGATCGCGCATACTGCTTTGCGCTCTTCAGTAAACAGCTGCTCAGAGACAATACGCGGCTGTTTATTAAGCGTTAGACGGTGACCGGCATCGCGAATATGACAATAAGCCGTGGTTAAAGCCTGCTCTTCGCTCGCAGTCAGCACTCCCAGCTCTCTGCAAGTGGCAAAAATACGCAGATTATCGGACCATTTACACAGGGCATGGCCTGACTGATGAGCATATTTTAATACTAGATACTGGGCAATAAATTCAATATCCACCATGCCGCCAGGCGACTGTTTCAAATCAAACTGCCCCTCTTGGGCACGGTTAAGATGGTTGCGCATTTTACTACGCATGGCACAGATCTCTTTTGCCAGCTCCTCAGTTTCCCGCGACAGGCAAAGCACCTGCTCACGTAGCTGATTGAACGCCTTTAATATTTGCGTATCGGCAAAAACAGCCCGTGCACGGACCAGCGCCTGATGCTCCCAGGTCCAGGCATTATTGAGCAGGTATTTTTTGTAACCGGCAATACCGATGCACAATAAACCGGCGTCGCCTGACGGGCGCAGACGCATATCAACCTCATACAAAACACCGGAGTTGGTGCGGGTACTGAACAGGTGCAGAATGCGTTGTGCCAGGCGCAGATAAAAGCGCTGGTTATCAATCACTTTAGGGCCAGCAGTTTGTCCGGCAATAGCGCTGTCATGTAAAAATACCAGATCCAGGTCGGAACCGTAACCCAATTCAAAACCACCCATTTTACCATAACCGATAACGGCAAAACCTTTGCGTCCGCTACCGGCAACATTGCTTGGCAGGCCGAATTTATCAACCATCTGCGCCCAGCCAATCTGCACGACATAATCAAGCAGCGCTTCGCTTAAAGCGGTCAGATGATCACTGACCTGCGGCAGCTCAATGGCGCCGACAATATCAGCCGCAGCGATATGCAGAAACTGCATCTGCTTAAACTGGCGCAGCGCTTCCATCTGCTGCTCCATATCCTCTTCTGGAATGCGTAACATAAACTGCTGCAGAGCACGTTTATAATCAGCCAGCGCGGTCGGATTATAAAGCTGCTGTGGATCCAGCAGCTCATCAAGTAAAATGGGGTGACGGCAAGTTGCTCACTTAAACGCGGACTGGCACTGCATAATCTTAATAACTGCTCTAATGCCCCTTCATTTTCATTGAGTAATTCAAGATAAGCGGTGCGGCTAACTATCTTGAATAACAGGTAAGCAATACGCTCGAGCAGTGCAACAGGGGCGTTATAGGCCAATACTTTATCGATAATTTTAGGTACTAACGTTTTCCAGCGTTTTCTGCCCGCGCGGTCCGATCGGCCTTTTCGCCAGCTCTTTCTTAAAACGGATAAAGTGCTCGGCAAAGTCATCGACAAGCGCAGCAGCCAGCCCTCTTTCCAATAATAAATCAACCGCCTCCTGCTGATTCAAGGTTAACTCCCAGAGCTCACAGATAGTCGCATCAAGGGGCTCACAGAGCTGTTCGGAATCCCCCACCACCCGATTAAATTCATTATGTACATCGGCCATCACTCCCTGCAGATACTGCTCAAAGTCTGCCCAGTTGGCAAAGCCGAGCACGCTGATCAGGCGGCCTCTATCAAGCTCATTATTCGGCAGCGTTTGTGTCTGTTTATCGCCTATCTGCTGTATAATATTTTCCACCCGACGCAGAAAACGATAGGCGCTGAGCAGGCACTGCACCCGTTCCTGCGGCATTTCCCCCATTTCTGCCAGCACTGTTAAGGCCTGTTGCAGCCCTCTGCATTGCAGCGCTTTATTTTTACCGCCGCGAACCAACTGCAAGGCCTGCGCGACAAACTCGATCTCACGAATCCCACCCATACCCAGTTTAATATTATTCTTCAGCCCCTTACGGCGGACTTCTGCGCTGATCATGGCTTTCATTTTACGCAGTGATTCTATTGCACTGAAATCAACATAACGGCGATAGACAAAGGGTCTTAACAGTGCCTCAAGCTCTGCTTTATAAGGCCCCTCTTCACCCATCACCCGCGCTTTCACCATCGCATAGCGTTCCCATTCCCGGCCATGGCGCTGATAATAATCTTCAAGGGATGCAAAGCAGCTGACTAACGGCCCCGAGTCGCCAAAAGGCCGGAGGCGCATATCAACACGATAAACAAAGCCGTCAACCGTTATCTGATGTAAGGCCGTAATAAGGCGCTGCCCTAATTTAATAAAAAACGGCTGGTTATCAAGGCTGCGCCGCCCGCCTTCTGTTTGCCCCCGCTCAGGGTAAGTGAAAATAAGATCAATATCGGAGGAAAAATTCAATTCTTCGCCGCCGAGCTTGCCCATCGCAAAAATATACAGCGGCTGACGAACTCCTTCCCGGTTTTTAGGTACGCCAAGCTCACTGCACTGCTTGTTATACAACCAGTTCATGGACTGTAAAATCAGCTGCTCGGCTAAATAAGAGGTATGTGCCAGGCTTTCCTGTAAACTGGCTTTAACGAGCAGTTCCCGCCAGGCGATCACCAACATATGTTTACGGCGAAACAAGCGCAGTGCCCTATGCAGTCCCGGCTCATCATCAATTGTACTTAATACGCTGTGCAGCTCCTCTTGAATCTGCCGTCTGCGCTGCGCAGACTCAAGCAGGCCGCTGGCAAACAGTTCCGCTAATAATGACGGAGTACGCAATAGAGCATCAGCAATAAAATCACTTAGTCCTAATAGCGCTTTTAAATCATACAGCTGCTTTTTATTGGCAAAAGAGAGGTCCACCTGTTGCTCAAGGTTGGCAAAGTGGAATAAGGCTCGCTCGTTGACTAAAGACATATAGGATCACCTGCTGATCGGAAAAGAAAAAAGAGAAGCACCAGCTAATTTAGCAGTTCATTTCAAGATAAATCAATTTGCAGATTGAAAAATAAGCTTTTTCTCGCAATATTATCAGCCGTTACTGGCGCTGACCGGGCAACAGCCCCTAATATAGAAACACAACAATAAACTCGCAAACCGCTTGACATATAATGACAAGCAAACTAAATTAACTGATACCGAGACATTAAATGTCTTCCGTTACTAAGGAGTGTTATGAATATTCATACAATTGCCACCCATCTTAATCAACTCGATGATAATACAGAAACCGGCTTTAATTTTGACTGCACACCGATCAATGGTGATATTGATGTATTACAAGTTGAAATAGTAGGGCGTGAAGAAATTCCTATATTCATCTCTATTAGTGATAACCAGATTTTATGCATCGCCTACCTATGGGGTGAAGGTGAAGTGAAAGAAGATCTGAAAGGCAATATGATGGAAGCCATGTTAGAGATGAATATTCCTATGCCGCTTTCCTCATTTGCCAAAATAGAGGACAAATATGTGGTGTTTGGAGCATTGTCGGTAAACTCAAGCCTGGATGATATTGAGTTGGAAATTGTTACCCTGAGTGACAACAGTCTTGAAGTCATTGCAGAAATGGACAATTATTTAAATTAATTCGGAGTTTATTATGAGCATATTTAAAAAGATTATTACCGCAGTACGCGGCGGTGCACGCGAAGCGGGTGAAGCTGTTGTCGATGCCAACTCAACACGTATTTTTGAACAGGAGATCCGTGACTCAGAAAAACATATCACCATTGCCAAACGGGATCTGACAGAGGTGATGGCCAAACAGATGCAGAGTGCGCGTGAGCTGAATCAGCTGCAGAACAGCATCAAAGAACATGAAGGTTATGCCGTTCAGGCAATGGAACAAGGTAATGAAGCCCTGGCAATTGAAGTCGCTGAAAAAATAGCCGAACTGGAAAGCAGCGCCGCCGATCAGCAGCAGGCCAACGAAAGCTACCTGAAAAGCGCCGAACGTTTAAAAGAGCTGATTAAGAAAAGTGAACGTCAGTTAACCGACTATAAACGTCAGTTGAGCATGGTAAAAACCACTGAAAGTGTGCAGAAAGCGACCTCGGCAATCACGGATAACTTTGTCGCCAGCAACTCTAAGTTATTAAATGCCAAAGACTCGCTAGAGCGTATTAAACAGAAACAGGCGATGTTTGATGACAAACTCAAAGCTGCGGAGCAACTTGACTCAGAAAGCGGTGATGATTCACTGCAGAGTAAATTAAAACAGGCCGGTATAGGCGCGCAGCAATCCAGCGCACAATCTATTTTAGATCGCCTGAAAAATAAGTAATAAAAAACCATTCTAATCAACAACCCGGTACCTTTATCTGTGCCGGGTTTGTTGCTTTTACCAAGGGGAAATCATGAGTTTTTTAAAATCTCTATTTGCCAAAAAACCAGCTCCGCCAACACGCACCTTAACCAAGCCACAGGATCTGCAGATCAACGATATTTTCACCTTCAGTGACAGTTTTGCGCTGCCACAGGCCATGCGCAAGCAACAGTTACAGGTGATTGAAATCAATACCATTGAATTTAAACATCAGCACTATGCACAAATTGTCGCTCAGGGCAGCGGACAACAGCTTGTTTATTTAAGTTTTCCGAATAATCCCAAAAAGCTGATTAAATTGAGTTTATTGCTGACCCGCAATGAAGTGCAGGCATTGTTCGATTTAGGTGATTTTTCGGAAATTTTCGAAGAGCCGGGCAATGCGCGCCTAACACCGCTTAGCAAGCAGCATCATTATGCGGATATGGTTGCCGATCAATATATTCAGCAGGAATTTATGAGCACAGGTTATAAGCACCGGCAGGACTACCGGGGAAAAACGCCGCCGCAATATCAGGAAGATAATCCCGGCCGGGAGTTTGAGTTCTACTCCTTAGAAGGCGATCGTGGTGAGCGTTCTATTGATATTTTTATTTTTGAAAATGGCGATACCGATGTCTACCTTTCTTTTTTAAGATCCGCCAACGACATTGCAGAACTATGGGTGAAGGGAGAATAGCTTATGCCGCAAAGAGAATTACCCGCAAAATGGCAGCAGTCAGCCAAAGTAGTCAAGGCGGTACAAATTGCCTTTGATATGGACACCAAACTGCAGTACAGCATTCGCCGCAGTGCCTTGGATAAAGGCATCAGTCCCTCAGAGCAAATTCGCCATCTGCTCGGTTTGCCAACCCATAAAAAGCCCAAGCGTCCACGCTTAACGGTCAGCTTAAGCCAGGAAGATTACCAGCAACTTGGCGAGCGCTACCATATTCCGGCCGATCAACAGCTAGAGATAAAAAAAGCGGTCGTTGAAGAATTAACCGCCTTTGCATTGAACAGTGAGTTTCATAAATAAAGCCAAGTTGCGATAATTGACTTCAACATAGCCAGATCTGCCTCTTGAAGTCAATTGCCAGGCATTTGTTACAGCCAATACGGCTCTTCTAATAATGCCCGCTCTTTAGACTGCTCAAGCGCGTGCAGCAATGACTCTTCTTTACGTTTGATCCATTTATAGTATTCTTGCTGTCGTTGTGCATCTGCTTCCTGTTCGGCAAGCTCTGCAATAACATTCATCATGTCCAACTCCTTAAGACCCTGCTCAATATCTAACCAGGGTGAACGGAAAGCAAGACGCTTCTCCTCGGCAAAGAGATTAGCAAAGCTTAAACCGACAAACAAACTGCTTTCTAACAAGCCTTGATAATCGCCTAGCGGCTTTTCTCCGTTGCTATCAAAGGCATATTTTAACTCTCCCCAGACTCGGCTTAAATGCTGACAAGCAAAATGCTCAAGAGAGTTTCCCTGTTCATCGCTGAAAGTACTTTTCTCGAACTGCAGCAACCATTGGGTCACTTTAAGAATAAACTGACAGTAACGGGTCGAGGTCAACAACTCAAGCACAACCTCCTGACTCGGCAACTCTTTATTCTGCTCGTCCAGCTTGCTTAGCAGCGATCTAAATTTAGGCAGCTTTCTCAGGTAGTAACCTTTATTGGCGAGCAGGTTTTGATAGGTAAAGTGCTCATCCAGCCAGGAAAAACTCCGTGCTAACCAATGTAAATCTTCAATCCATGGAGCTTTCAGTAAAGTTGGCGAAAATTGCTTAAACAGCCTTAGATTTTGATGAAGAAACTTCAGGCCGCTGAGCAGCTCATTTAAGGCGTCATCTTGAGCTGACTCGACATAACAGTTTTCATGGTACTGGATATGGTGCAGGCCATGCTGCATATTAGTAAGCAGAGCTTGCTCAACCGACATAGAGGGAACGATTGGCGAGTAGGAAAGCGGTTTTACTGCAAATACTGTATTGTCCGCAAGCATATAACCGCGCTGCGCCTTACTGACATTCCCTAAACGTACACTGGGCAGTGCAGCAATGTCATTCCCTAAAATAAATAACTGCTCCTCATCCCCTTTGACCAACTCAAGTTCGATTTCACAAATATCGACATGGCCTTGATTGGTTTCAATGACGCCTCTGTCATAGGCAACCTCAATAAGAGTATCACCGGGCATTTCCAGCAACCAGGTCTGCCGCTCAAAGTCGGTACTGAAAATAGGAACCAGTTCAGCTTCCAGCGCCTGCAGATCGCAGTCCTTCGGCCAGATTTGGCTGTTAAAACGGGCCAGAGCCGGTCTCAGACCTTCGATTGGCTCGTTATATTCAGGTCTTTGATATAATCCGCCTATCACGCGTCCAGCCGTTTTAATGGTTTGTACAGAGCGGCCCTCGCAGCTGCGTACACGCAAGCCCATATCCATTTTTCGTAATAAACGGTTTGCCGTATCAAAATAAACATTATGCAGAAGCTGCTTTTTGCTGGAAATAAAGTGCTGAGCATTAATTTTTTTATGCAGTTCAGACTCAAATTGGGCGCTGAAAAGAAACTTTATCTCTATTTCTGTTTCCATAATTTATACCATGTACACCTGTGATGTTGCGCAATTGGATTGACTAAAATCATAATAATTGAGCAATTATACTAAATTCTGGTTCAATTGTGTGGAAAAGAAAGATAACATGCGGCGCATATTTGTTGTTCGACTTGAGCAGTTATACGGTTTTCAAACCAAAATAATAGGATAAATCATGCCAGTTAACTCGATATTTGGAGTGTTTGCAAAATCTCCAATTAAACCTATTCAGATGCATATTGACAAAGTCGCTGCCTGCAGTGAGTTGTTAATTCCGTTCTTTAAGGCCAGCCATAGTCAGGATTGGGTTGAAGCTGATAAAGTGAGAAAGAAAATATCGGAATATGAAAAACAAGCCGATGAATTTAAAAGAGAGATACGTTTAACATTGCCTAAAGGGCTGTTTATGCCGATTTCACGCGGCGATTTAATCGAACTGGTTAATCGTCAGGATAAAATAGCCAATACCGCTAAAGATATTGCCGGCCGAGCCTTCGGCCGAAAATTGCAGATTCCGGATCAGATTTCAGATGACTTTATGACCTATCTGCAACGTTGCCTGGATGCGACTCAGCAAGCCAGAAAAGCGATTAATGAACTTGATGAGTTATTAGAAACCGGCTTTAAAGGTCGCGAAGTCGATATTGTGACTAAAATGATCAGCGAACTTGAAGCGATTGAAGATGATACAGACTCACTGCAGATTAAACTGCGCGCTAATCTTCTCGAGCTTGAACAACACTACAATCCGATAGATATTATGTTTCTTTACCAGATTCTTGAATGGGTGGGTCGGCTTGCCGATCATTCAGAGCTTATCGGCAATCAACTCGAATTAATTCTTGCCCGCTCATAGCAACACTAGGACTTTTTATGGATATTATCTCTACATATGGCGGCCTGCTGGTTATTTTTGCCGCAATTGTCGGCTTTTTTATGGCCTGGGGTATCGGCGCAAATGATGTTGCCAATGCAATGGGCACCTCTGTCGGCTCTAAAGCACTGACCATTAAACAGGCAATTATTATTGCCATGATCTTTGAATTTGCCGGTGCTTACTTAGCCGGCGGTGAAGTAACATCAACAATTCGTAAGGGCATTATTGATGCCAGCTTCTATACGGATGTACCTGAGCTGCTTGTATTCGGTATGACTGCCGCTTTATTAGCGGCCGGTTTATGGCTGCTTATTGCTTCTTATTTCGGCTGGCCGGTTTCCACGACCCATTCCATTGTCGGTGCGATTGTCGGTTTCTCGGCAGTCGGCGTCGGTGTCGACAGCGTGACCTGGAGTAAAGTAGTCGGCATTGTCGGTAGCTGGATCATTACCCCGCTGATATCGGGCATTATCGCCTACTTTATTTTTATGAGCTCGCAAAAACTCATATTTAACACCAAAGATCCGATTCAAAACGCCAAACGTTACGTACCCCTTTATATGTTTCTGGCAGGTTTTATCCTCTCTTTGGTCACCATCAAAAAAGGCTTAAAACATGTCGGCTTACATTTCACATCAAATGAAGCCTTCCTGTCAGCAATCGTTATCGGTATTGCTGTCGCTATTATCGGCAAAATGTTTATTCAACGCATAAAAATAGATCCGAAAGCCGATAAAGATATGCACTTTGCCAATGTGGAAAAGATCTTTGCCGTATTAATGGTGGTCACTGCTTGTGCAATGGCTTTTGCCCATGGTTCAAATGACGTTGCCAACGCTATCGGTCCACTTGCTGCCGTGGTGAATATCGTCGCCAATGATGGTGAAATAGCCAAAAAAGCCGCACTGGCATGGTGGATTTTACCACTCGGCGGTTTCGGTATCGTACTGGGTCTGGCCATTTTCGGTAAGCGGGTGATGGCAACTATTGGTCAGGGCATTACCCACCTGACTCCCAGCCGCGGTTTTGCAGCCGAACTTGCAGCAGCCTCAACCGTGGTTATTGCCTCGGGTACAGGTTTACCTATTTCCACGACGCAGACACTTGTTGGTGCCGTATTAGGTGTCGGTATGGCAAGAGGTATCGCAGCTCTTAACCTGAGTGTGGTGCGTAATATTGTTATCT
>CAXXRV010000026.1:0-459567 GCA_963674525.2 uncultured Psychromonas sp.
ATTCAGCAGTGAGTGATTACCAGTTTTCACCTAGCAATTCAAAATGAGCTTGCGGGTGAATACAGGCCGGACATAGTTTAGGTGCTTCTTGTGCTTCATGAAGATAACCGCAGTTGCGGCAGCGCCAGGTGACCTTGCCGTCTCTTTTGAATACTTTTCCGGCTTCCAGATTTTCAGCAAGCTCTTTGAAGCGTTTATTATGCTGCCTTTCAGCAACAGAAATGGCGGTAAATGCCGCTGCAATTTCCGCAAATCCTTCCTCTTTGGCTATTTTTGCAAAGGCTGGGTACATCTCTTCCCATTCATAATTTTCACCTGCTGCGGCTGTTTTTAAATTCTCCAGTGTGCTGCCGATCGGGCCGACAGAGATGGTTTCTGTTATTTCTCGTTCACTACCTGCTAAAAACTTGAAGAATCGTTTTGCATGCTCTTTTTCCTGATTGGCCGTTTCTTCAAATATACTCGCTATCTGAACTAAGCCCTCTTTTTTGGCTGCACCGGCAAAATAGGTATATTCGTTTCTTGCCCGGGACTCACCTGCAAATGCAATAAGCAGGTTTTTTTCGGTTTGTGTACCTTTAATACTTTTAGGCATAATTCCCCTCTCTGAAGTTTGTGGTGGATAATGAATATATTAAACTTTCTAACTCATTAACTTTTTATAATATAAGGATATTGCCGAGTTTAATCTACAGTAATCATGAAAAAATGAACAAGCGACAGGAGATTTACAATGCTGTTGGCTACGTAAATGATGTAACCAGAGCTATAACCTTTTATTTAGTGGTTGATTAGATTGTTTTTTCTTTTAATAATAAGGAGATAAAAATTTTATTATTAACTTTGGAGAAATTAAGTGAAAAAATCTATTTTATTGGCATGTGCTGTGTTTGCATCAAGCAGTGCGTTTTCGGCTTCGCATGGATCACACTGGGGATACTCAGGCGAAACGGGGCCGGAAAACTGGGCAAAATTAAGCGGGGATAATTTTGCATGTACCGGAAAAAATCAATCGCCAATCAACCTGACGGGGTTTATTGAAGCAGAGCTGACACCACTTGCGTTTAACTACAGCGCCGGTGGCAGTGAAATTATCAATAATGGTCACACAGTACAGATCAACTACCAGCAAGGCAGTACTTTTACTGTTGATAATACCGAGTTTAACTTACTGCAGTTCCATTTCCATGCGCCTAGCGAAAATAATATAAAGGGTCACTCATTTCCGCTGGAAGCGCACCTTGTGCATGCCGATAAAGAGGGTAACCTTGCTGTTGTTGCCGTTATGTTTAAAGAAGGCGCTGAAAATAAAGGCCTAGCTGCGGCATGGCAGAAACTGCCGATGCATGCCGGCGATAAAAATAAATTTGCTGAAAATATTGTTGCCAGCGATATTTTACCTGCCAATAAAGACTACTACCGCTTTAATGGTTCATTAACCACGCCGCCTTGTTCAGAAGGTGTGCGCTGGTTTGTGATGAAGGATGCGGTCAGCGCATCAAAAGAGCAGATTGCAGCATTTAAAAGCACTATGCACGGCCCGAATAACCGTCCACTGCAGCCTGTTAATGCACGTATGATCCTGCAGTAATAGATAGCTATCCCATAACAAAAGGCCACTTACTTTAAGTAAGCGGCCTTTTTAGTTAGGCCAACTAAGGTTTATTTGCAACACTGAACGAACATAAAAGTGAGGAAAGCTATGACACCGGCAATAGAAGTCCTTGACATCCTCCCTCCACTAAATCAAAGATTTTAGTGGGGGATTCCTACTGCTAGACGCTCATGCCCGAGCGCAAGAATGTTTTTGGCCGCGTTCACATCGCGGTCGTGAGTGACACCACACTCACAGGTCCATTCTCTTATTCCAAGTCCTGCTCTACCTTTCGGACTGTTGCGGCGGGAGCCACAACACGAGCAAGTTTGGGTGGTGTACGATTCATTGATTTCTTCAAAAACAATACCAGCGTGAGCGCTTTTGTATTCCAATAGTGTTTTTAATGTAGACCAGCCAGCATCTAAAACAGACTTGGCCATTTTAGTCTTGACCAGTTTTTGACTACTTACGTTACCAACGAATATTGCCGCATTCTCATTGACAAGTTTGCGGCTGTATTTGTGCAGAGTATCTGCTCTGCGGTTTTTTATCTTTGCGTGTATCGCCTTGACGCGCTTTTTATTCTTTGCCCGTTGTGCGATGCCTAAACTTTTTTCTAGCTTGCGGTATTCACGACCTTTTAGTTTGTAGCCGTTACTGTCGGTGGCTGTTTCTTTACAACCCAAATCAATACCCACGCTGGCTTTGCCTGTACCCCGCTCTGCTTCCACCTCAACCACAACGTTGAAGTACCACCGGCCTCTTGAATCCTCGTTGAATGAGCCTGATTTGAACGTGTATTGAGATAATCCGTAACTATCCCAAATGCTAAAATAGTGGCGGTTATGGTAAACCTGACCATTTTTGAAGCTAATACAGTCTTTACGAACCGGGATCCAACCCAGCGAACGTCTAACACCCCCTGACTTACGCCAATTCAATCTGTATTTCTTGAATTGTTTGCGGCGGGTAGCATATTCATGCCCAACCATCTGCACGGTCGCAGAATTCAGGTCAAGCGTTTTATTCATGCCTTTGCTGTACTTTTGAAGATCGTAGCCTGACAGGAAAGCGGGTTTTACCGGGCCAAATTCACTCATATTGCTCAGTGCCTTCATTGAGGTTTCATTGCAAAAATTCCACACCTGATTGACACCGTAAGCCCATTTGTTTAGGGTGCTTAGATGTTTATCACGGATTCTTATTTTTAGCGTTTTTGTGTGTACTTTGCTTTTCATAATGATCATAGTAGACCTGATCTACCTGGATGTAAAAACAGGCAAAAATAATAGTGTATCCAACTAAGATAGACCAACCTAGCGGCTGGTTTGCTATCCATCTCCACCCAAACAAGTTATGGGTGGAGAATTCCGCAAGGTTCGTTAAAAAGCGTAAAATAAATCATACAATACATGAATATCAGCATGATAGCGGATGTGATTCCTATGGCCTGGAAGCTGCTGAAAAAATAGGCGTGGCGGAGGCACAGGTATTTAAAACCTTAGTCGTCTCTCTTAACAATCAAGAGCTGGCTGTGGCCATTATTCCGGTATCATCTATGCTGAGCATGAAACTGATGGCGAAGGCCGCTGCTGCGAAAAAAGCACAGATGGCAGCGCAGAAAGAGGTCGAACGTGCCACCGGCTATGTGTTAGGCGGCGTAAGTCCACTCGGGCAAAAGAAAAAATTAAAAACGGTGATTGATGCGTCAGCGAAAAATTATACGACTATTTATATCAGCGGCGGTCGCAGAGGGCTGGATATTGAGCTAGCTGCAGATGATCTGCAAGGGCTGGTCGATGGCGTGTTGGCGCCATTATGCCAGTGATAAGATACTGGCATAATGTAGCTTAACTTGTTCCGCGCCATTATCAAAAATGCTGGCGCCCAGAGCAAGTTAAAAGGGCACTGGATAAGTTTTCAATACCTTATCAATGTCACTTATTAGCTGCGGGTTAAGCGGTTTGGAAAATGCTTCAATATTTTCTTTTAACTGTGCCATATTAGTCGCGCCAATAATGGTCGATGTGACCCCGTCAACCTGATCACACCATGCCAGCGCCA
The DNA here is from genome assembly GCA_963674525.2 of uncultured Psychromonas sp. GTDB lineage: Bacteria > Pseudomonadota > Gammaproteobacteria > Enterobacterales > Psychromonadaceae > Psychromonas. The sequence continues at coordinate 3,662 of CAXXRV010000026.1, forward strand.
ATTGCGCCGGCGTAAAGCCATGCGCTTTCGCTACTTCGGCATAAGCAGCAACCGCTTGATGTACGCTCGGCGTGTCGCGCAACAGGCCATTGCGTTGCGGTAATGTCCAACGGCTTCCTGCCGGCCTTGCGCCATTGCAGTATTTAGCGCTGAGCAGGCCGCCTGCAAGGGGGGACCAGGGAAGGTAAGCGATATTTTCCTGAATGCAGTTTTCAATTAAATAAGGCCAGTCTTTGCTATGCAGTAAGCTGAATTCATTCTGGATTGATACCATGCGCGGCAGATCATGCTGCTCACTTAATTTCAGGTAGGTATTAATGCCCCACGGAGTGTCGTCAGATAATCCGCAAAAACGAATTTTACCGGCATCCACGCAGCGTTTCAGGCCGTGCAGAATATCCAGCATCTGCGCACTATGATCGGCGCCATTGGCATCGCTAAACTTAAATTGGTTAGGCCAATGCTTGCCAAAGTGCGGTGAAGTCCTATTCGGCCAGTGCAGCTGGAAAAGATCAATGTAATCGGTCTGCAGACGCTGTAATGATGCATCAACGGCCTGCACCACGGCTTCACCCGTTATCGGGCCGCCGTCACGTACCCAGGATAAACCGATACCGGCAATCTTAGTGGCTAACACAATTTCTTTACGGCGAGTCGGGTTCGCTGCCAGCCAGTTACCGATAATCGTTTCTGTTTTACCGTAAGTCTCCGCAGAGGGCGGGACGGCATACATTTCGGCAGTATCAATAAAATTAATGCCCTGCGCGAGTGCGTATTCAATCTGCTCATTGGCATCCGCCTGATTATTTTGCAGACCCCAGGTCATACTGCCTAAACAGATTCGCGAGACATCAATAGCACTGCTGCCTAATACTGAAAATTCCATGTTGCTCCCTATTTATGTAAGTGGTGGTATATACCCAAGTAATCCCTGTGAGAGTGCCAGCGGGTATATGAATTGTGTCATGATTGTAACCAGTAAATACACTGTGCTGCAAATAGAGGAGGCAGTAGCGTTAACCTCCCTGGCACTATCTCTTCAGGTTAGCGGATCTTCTGCACAGTAATGCTATTGATGCTAATTGCTTGCAGCGGTTTATCGGAACGGTCTGTTTTGACCGTCGCAATATCATCAACAACCTGCATACCTGAGGTGACTTGCCCAAAGACGGTATAACCCCATTTATGGCTTTGTCCATCTAAAAAGGGGTTATTGCTCTGGTTGATAAAAAACTGGCGGGTAGCCGAGTGCGGATGGTTGGTTCTTGCCATGGCAATGCTGCCGCGGCGATTGCTCAGGCCATTTTTTGATTCATTTTCAATCGCAGCGAAGACATCGGCCCGCTCTCCTGTTGCTGCAAATCCGCCTCCCTGGATCATAAAATCCTTAATAACCCGGTGAAAGGTGATCTGCCTAAAGCCATCCTGCTGTATATAGGCTAAAAAGTTGGCCACAGTTTTCGGCGCCTGTTGCGGGTAAAGTTCAATAATAATTTTGCCCTTTGAAGTATCCATCACCACACTGGGATTGCCTGCGGCAAAGGCGCTGCTGCTAAGTAAAAGCATAAAAAGCGACAACAGTTGCTTCATTGAATAATTCCTTATCAGTGATTTTAAAGTTGCTGCAGTTTAGCGTTAAGTTGTGGATCTTTAATGATCTCATTTAATACTTGTGTGAGCTGAATATTTAATTGTTCACCTACTTTGTCGATATTAGCGCTAAATATCCCTTTTTTGCTTGACTGTAATGTGAATATTTTGCTGAAGGTTTGTTTTTTGCTGCTCAACTCCACTTTGATGACTATCTTTGAAGCAATATGGTGAGTCAGTGTCTTTTGTTCGACCTTTGCTAACAGCTTAATGAGCTTAATATTAATGTTATTGCTGCTTTCTGCATTAAACCTCAGCCCCTGTTTGTGCCATTGCTGCTGCAGTGCCGTTTCAATAATTAAGCGGCTGCTTTGTGATTCGTTAATCAGCGTGGCTGCCTTTTCACCCTTGCTGACTTCTATCAGGTATTTTTCGATGCGATGATCCTGGCTGTTGATTCCCCAGCTTGATTGACTGATTAACGGCTCGCTCGTCTGAGTGAGTGCTAATTCTGGTTGCAGCTGCATGCTGATTGGAGAGCTGCTGCAGGCAGCTAATAGCAATGGGGCAATAATAAAGAGTGTCCGGTGAATGTTTTTAAGTAATAAATCAATCACAATTGTTTTCCTTTAATTAAATAGTACAGCGAAGCATAGCAAATAAATTCACTGTGATCGCATATGGGGGATTTTTAAACGCTGATAATATTAAATATTCAACAGTAAGCCCATAAATGTTTAGTTTGGACTTGATTTTTCCCATTTTGCGTCTATTAGTGGTGATTGTCCGTATTTATATGTTTTTTTTGTTTTTGTACAAAACACGATCAGAATAGTGAAATCTTTTGTGCAAAAGATCTTGTTAAACTTACAGCTAATAGACTGTAAAGCCGATGCTCTCTGGCTTTTAGCTGGTTATCCACTTTTTCTGTGGATAACTCTGTGGGAACTTTTATTAAAAGTCGCTGCAAGCCTGATGGTTGCTTAGTTTCCCTTACATTGCGGCAAAAACAGTCAATATTGTAAACTCAATAAAATCAATGACTTAAATATGTCAAGTTGAGGGGGATTGTTTTTATTTGATTATTTTGAGGCTGACTATGATCCTTTAAAAGTCAATACTCTTATGTGTATTATTTAAATTTAAATTTCAATAAAGTAATTGACAAGGGGAAAATAAAAGAGTTTTTTATTGTTTGTTTTATAAGCGGTGAATAATTGCTGTTTAGCATAAAATCTTCCTGTGATCATTATCAGCTCCTAGGTTACTCTCTGAGATTGAAACATAGAAAGGTTAAAAAAGGCTCTTGACTGTTGTTTTAATATATGAAAACAGCTGTTTGCTAAAAATATATGCATCAGTTGTGTGTTTTATGGTTAATTTGTTTGCAGAGCAGCTTTCGTAGAGTAAATAAAAAGATCTTTGCCGCTAAACAGCTTACTATATCCATTAATATCGGTTATATAATAATCGATTTCAGGCTGTTGATAGCGAATATTGCAGTGCTTTGAGTATAAATATTGAGGTTTTTATGAAGAAACAGTTTCAACTCGCATCGACCTTTTCACCGGCAGGCGATCAGCCTCAGGCGATTGAGCGGCTGGTTGAGGGGATAGAGTCGGGCTTGGCTTTTCAGACATTATTAGGGGTCACCGGCTCGGGTAAAACTTTTACCATGGCCAATACCATTGCCCGCTTAAATCGTCCGACGGTTATTCTTGCACCGAATAAAACATTAGCGGCGCAACTGTACGGCGAGATGAAAGAGTTTTTTCCTAATAATGCCGTGGAATACTTTGTTTCTTACTATGACTATTACCAGCCGGAAGCCTACGTGCCGAGCTCTGATTCTTTTATCGAAAAAGATGCCGCAGTTAATGCCCATATTGAGCAGATGCGTTTGTCTGCGACCAAAGCCTTATTAGAGCGTGAGGATGTTGTCCTGGTCGCTTCTGTTTCTGCGATCTATGGCCTCGGCGATCCGGCTGCTTATCTGCAGATGATGCTGCATTTAACGGTCGGGGAGATTATTTCCAGCCGCGAGATTTTACAACGCCTGGTTGATCTGCAGTATAGCCGTAATGAAACCGAGCTGAGCCGGGGTACTTTTCGAGTGCGTGGCGAGGTTATAGATATTTTTCCGGCCGATTCAGAAAAAGAAGCGCTGCGCATTGAGCTCTTTGATGATGAAGTTGAAAATATTACTGTTTTTGACCCCTTAACGGGTCAGCAACTGGATAAATTAACCCGGGTGACCGTTTATCCGAAAACCCATTATGTCACGCCTAGAGAGCAGATTTTAAAAGCGATAGAGGGTATTAAAGAGGAGTTAAAGGAGCGCAAAAAGGTGTTTCTGGCAGAAAACAAGCTGATTGAAGAGCAGCGTATTTCCCAGCGCACGTTGTACGATATCGAGATGATGAATGAATTGGGTTACTGCTCGGGTATCGAAAACTACTCCCGTTACCTATCCGGCAGAAAGCCCGGCGAGGCGCCGCCGACCCTGCTTGATTATCTTCCTAAAAATGGTCTGCTGATCATTGATGAAAGCCACGTTACCGTGCCGCAAATCGGTGCCATGTATAAAGGGGACAGATCCCGTAAAGAGAACCTGGTTAATTACGGTTTTCGCCTGCCCTCGGCGCTCGATAACCGGCCGTTAAAATTTGCTGAGTTTGAAGCGCTGGCCCCACAAACCATCTATGTTTCGGCAACACCGAGTGATTATGAAATTGAAAAATCGCAGGGCGATGTGGTGCGTCAGGTGATCCGGCCGACGGGCCTTCTGGATCCGCAAATTGAAGTGCGCCCGGTTAATTCCCAGGTTGATGATCTGTTATCGGAAATCAATTTAAGGCTGCCGCTTAAAGAGCGGGTGCTGGTAACCACGCTAACCAAGCGAATGGCCGAAGATCTCACCGATTATCTGCATGAGCATGGCATTAAGGTGCGTTATCTGCACTCTGATGTGGATACCGTTGAGCGCGTCGAGATCATTCGTGATCTGCGCCTCGGCGTTTTTGATGTTTTGGTTGGCATTAACCTGTTACGCGAAGGCCTGGATATTCCTGAAATCTCTTTAGTGGCTATCTTAGACGCCGATAAAGAGGGCTTTCTGCGCTCCGAGCGTTCGCTGATCCAGACCATGGGCCGCGCTGCCCGTAACCTTAAAGGCAAGGCGATTCTTTATGCCGACCATATCACCCAGTCGATGCAGAAAGCGATAAAAGTTACCGAAGATCGCCGTGCTTTGCAGCATAAATTCAATCAGGAAAACGGCATCGAACCGCAAGGTTTAATCAAGCAGGTCGGCGATGTGCTGCAGCTTGGCCAGCGTAATCTTAAAAAAGGTCAGAAGAAAGCGGATAAGGTGGCTGAATATCAGGCTGATTATAAGATCTCCAGTGAGCAGGATCTGCTTAAACAGATCGCCGTGCTGGAAAAACAGATGTTTGCCTATGCCAAAGATCTGGAGTTTGAAAAAGCGGCACAACTTAGAGATGAGGTTGCAAAGCTGCATGAGCAGTTAGTATCAATGGGCTGATTTGATGCGCTCTGCTGCCATGAACTTATTGGCAGCATGCGTTAATCAGTCATTTGCCTAAGTACTCGAAACCGCGCCATCATCCATAATAAGTTTAATCCCCAGCGCAATTAAAACCGTGCCGGTAATGCCTTCCATCCAGGTCAGCAGCGAGGAATTTTTAAGCAGTTTCTGAGCGGAGCTGACGGCGGCTGAAAGGCTGCATTGCCAGAGCATGGCGATTAAAAAATGGATAGCGGCCATAAAGAATGACTGCATAAACAGAGAATGTTCGGGATCGATAAACTGCGGCAGAAAGGCCAGGTAAAAGACCGCGGTTTTCGGATTGAGCACATTGGAGAGAAAACCTTCACGCAGTGAGCGGGGAAGTGAAAACGCCCGGTAGCCATCAGCCTGGCCAAGATGAAAGCCTTTAACCCCCTGATAGCTCGCCTTTAATGAAGTGAAGCCGAGCCAGATAAGATACAGCGCACCGATCCACTTCATCACCTGAAAAAGCTGCGCGGACTGCAGTAAAATAGCAGAAATACCAATAGCGGAAAAGGTCGCGTGCACAACAGGCCGCTGCAGATACCTAAGCTGGTGACACAGCCATCTTTGGTTCCGGCGCGGCTGGTGTTTTTGATCACCAGGGCGGTATCCAGTCCCGGCGTCAGGGTCAGAATAGTAATAGCAATTAAAAATGCTTGTAAATTTTGAATATACACAAAAGCCCCGTAAATAAAATTATGCTTATGCTGATAACCCGCGTGCTGTTTAACAGGCATCAATAGGAGACGGGACTTGAGTCCCCGATATCGAAATATTTTAGCAGAGTAAAGCTGTTAAGCATGTAAAAAAGTGATGCTTTCTTATATCAGGAATCACCTGCAATACCAATTACTTTGCGCTGTGCAGCGCAAAAATCACCTAACCTAAGCTGGTTTGGCTATAATCAGCATCATCTTGCAGCACTGTGCCGATATTGCGATACTGCTCTTTTATTTGCTATGCCTAACAGCGTATAGCTGTTACATTTTTCATCCCCCTTTCTGGAAAGTATTATTTATGGCAGAGCAGCAATGTCAGCAACTTGAAGGCTTAATTCTTTCCCGGCAGCAGCGAGAAACGCCGCAGGGGGTAGAACTGATTTTATGGCTTGCCAGCGACTCCGGGCCTTGCCGAGTCGTGATACCGCAGCAGCGCCACGTGTTTCTTGTGCTGGAAAAAGATTTACCGCAGGCCAAGGCGTTATGGGCTGAAAAACAACTGCCGATAGAGGAAATCCGTCTTTTAACATTAAAGACATTTAATGCGCAGCGAGTGGCCGCAATCTACAGTTTGTCTTCTCAGCAGTCGCGAGCGCTGCAGGAGGCATTAAAGGCAGCCGCTATTGCCTGCTTTGAAAGCGATATCAAGCTTAGCGATCGTTACCTGATGGAGCGCTTTATTTACGGCGCACTAAAGGTCAGCGCGGATCTGCGCTGGTCGGGGCGTTACTGGCAGTGTCAAGGCGCAAAGCTTTCACCGGCCGATGTTTGCACAAGGCTGAGCCTGGTGTCACTGGATATTGAGTGCAGTCCCGCGGGCGAGCTCTACTCGATCGCCCTGAGTTATGGTAATGGCTCCTCAGGTGCAGGGAGCAATCAGCAAACCCAGCATGCTACAGTGCTGATGATTGGGGCGGCGCAAGCCGTGCATGATATTGATATTCACTGGTGTCAAGATGAGCCGGCCTTGCTGCGCGCACTACAGCTGTGGTTTGAGGAGCATGATCCGGATGCCATTATCGGTTGGGCGGTGGCCAGCTTTGATCTGCGCCTGCTGGCTAAACGGGCGCAACAGAATCATATGCAGCTGCGCCTCGGACGAGACGGCTCAGCGCTGCGCTGGTTACCCTATCGTAATGATGCGCAAGAGGGCAGGGTTATCCTTAATGGCCGCGTGGTGCTCGATGGCATTGAGCAGCTTAAAAATGCCAGCTGGCAGTTTGAAAGCTTTAGTCTGGAATTTGTCAGTCGCGCAATGCTCGCGGAAGGCAAGCTGATCAGTGCAGCGTCTGATAAAGGCTTAGCAATAAAACGCCTTTTTGAACAGGATCCTATTGCACTGGCCCGCTATAACCTGCAGGACGCTTTACTGGTTGAACGTATTTTTGCTAAAGCACAACTTGCCGAATATGCCATACAGCGCGCTCGTTTAACCGGCTTGGCACTGGATCGCCGGGGCGGCTCTGTGGCGGCCTTTATCAACCTGTATCTGCCATTATTACATCGCAGTGGTTATATTGCCCCTAATATCGGCGATATTGAGGCGCAGCATTCGCCCGGCGGCTTTGTCATGAATTCTACGCCGGGGCTTTATGATTGGGTCTTGGTCTTAGACTTCAAATCCCTCTATCCCTCTATTATCCGCACCTTCAAGATTGACCCTATGGGCATGATAGAAGGGCTGCAGGTAGCGCCGTCAGATTCTATTGCCGGGTTTAAAGGCGCGCGCTTTAGCCGTCATCAGCATCATCTTCCGGGCATTCTCGATAAATTAGCCGTGGCCAGAGAGCGAGCGAAGAAAGAAAATAATCAGCCCTTTCAACATGCCATCAAGATCATTATGAACAGCATGTATGGCGTGCTTGGCTCTGCCGGTTGCTGCTTTCATGATACCCGTCTGGCCAGTTCAATTACGCTGCGCGGCCATCAAATCATGCAGCAAACGCGTGAGTTTATTGAAAAGCACGATGAGCAGGTGATCTACGGTGATACGGATTCGACCTTTGTCTGGCTTAAAAATTGTGACACTGCTGAGCAGGCACAGCGCAGAGGACGTCAGCTGGAAAAGCTGATCAATGATTACTGGACGGAAAAATTACAACATGAGTTACAACTCGATAGTTTTCTGGAAATTGAATTTGAGACCTGCTTTCGTAAGTTTTTTATGCCGACCTTAAGGGGCTCGGATACCGGATCGAAAAAGCGTTATGCCGGCTTAAAATTAACTGCTGATGGTGAGCAGTTGTTATTTAAAGGACTGGAAACCGTTCGCTCGGACTGGACTGAGCTGGCCCAGTCCTTTCAGCAGACGCTCTATGCTAGAGTGTTTGCCGAGCAGCCTGTTGAGAGTTTAATTATTGATACGGTTAATCAACTTAAAAGCGGCCAGCTTGATGCGCAGCTCATTTATTATAAGCGCCTGCGCCGGCCGCTGGATGCTTATCAGAAAAACGTTCCGCCTCAGGTTCGCGCAGCCCGTTTGGCGGATCAGCATAACGCGCGCCTTGGTCGGCCGCTGCAATATCAGCAGCGCGGGCGCATTGCCTATCTGATAACCATAAACGGCCCGGAGCCACAGGAATATAGGCAATCGGCAATTGATTATCAGCACTATATAGATAAGCAACTCAGGCCGATTGCTGAGGCTATTTTGCCTTTACTCGGCAAAAACTTTGAGCAATTGATTTCGCAGCAGATGCGTCTGTTCTGAACATGTGCAGACTATTCCAGTAGCAAGTGTGTTTTAAGCGGATTAGAACAATCACTGTCGCGCCAGGGCAACAGCTTGCTAAAATGATGACTGTTTTTTATATAGGAAGCAAAAATGGATTTGCCCTGCAAACCCATTTGATAGCCGATTTGATAGGGGCTGCCCGTAAAAGTGAGGCTGCGCATAAAGATCCTTGTTCAGTTACTGTGGCGCTATTTTAACTCAGGGAAGTCTTGTCTTCACTTTGATTTTGATCTGGTGAGATACAGATAACCCGTATTGGAACGGGTTATCTGCTTTGCAGGGGAGGTTTAGCTGGTCAGTTTTGCAGTCGCAAAATCCGGATCTATGACGCCATCAGCATCTGCAGACTTGCCTGCTTTGGCTTCTGCTTCATTGCGCGCTTTAATCTCATTCCACAGTTCTGCGTTTTTGATGCCCAGCTTTTCCGGTTCAAAGACAGGGTTTAAGCCGGCTTTTTTCTGTGCTTCATAATCTTTCAGACAGGCCAGTGCCGGTTTCTGCAGAATAATAATCGCGACAATGTTCAACCACGCCATCAGACCGACACCCACATCACCCAAGCCCCAGGCAACGCCGGCGCTGTGCACTGTTCCGTAAGCGACTGCGCCTAAAAACAGCACCTTCAGCAGCACGGTTAACCAGGGACGATTAATCTTACGGTTAATGTAGGCGATATTTGAATCTGCCATATAGTAGTAAGCAAGCATAGTAGTAAAAGAGAAGAATATCAGTGCCAGCGCGACAAAGCTTGCGCCAAACCCGGGTAGTGCCGACTCAACGGCCGCCTGTGTATAGCCCGGACCGGCGCTGATACCCGCTAGACCCTGGTGCAGCATATTGCCGTCTGCGCCGTGGACATTGTAGCTATTGGTCGCCAGGATCATAAATGCCGTTGCCGTACAAACAAATAGCGTATCAATATAAACAGAGAAAGCTTGTACATAACCCTGTTTGGCCGGATGAGATACCTCAGCGGCGGCGGCTGGGTGAGGTCCAGTACCTTGACCGGCTTCGTTGGAATAGACGCCGCGTTTTACCCCCCACATAATCGCCATGCCAATCATGGCACCAAAGCCGGCATCAAAGCCTAATGCATTATCGATGATCAGTGCCAGCATATCCGGAATAAGCTCGGCGTTCATAGCAACAATAATGAGTGAGATGAGAATATAGGCCAGTGCCATAAAAGGAACCACGACCTGCGCAAAAGCAGCGATACGGCGAACACCACCTAAGATAATAGCGGCAAGACAGATTACAATACCGATGGCAGTGATAATAGGAGTAATGCCCCAGGCATTTTCAACACCGGAAGCGATACTGTTGGCCTGCACACCCGGTAGGAAAATGCCGGTAGCAATAGCTGTCGCAACAGCGAAAACCCATGCGTAGCATTTCATGTTCATTGCTTTTTCAATATAAAAAGCCGGGCCGCCACGATATTGGCCGTTGTCATCTTTTTCTTTGTAGATCTGACCGAGGGTTGATTCGACATAAGCCGTAGACGCCCCTAAAAAGGCAACGACCCACATCCAGAATACCGCACCGGGTCCACCATAAGCGATTGCTGTTGCAACACCTGCGATATTACCCGTACCGACACGCCCGGAAAGGGACATGGCTAATGCCTGGAATGAAGAGATGCCCGAAGGTGATTTTTCACCTTTAAACATCAGAGTTATCATCTCTTTAAAACCACGGATCTGCATAAAGCGTGTGCGTATCGAAAAATAGAGTCCTGCACCCAGGCATAAAAAAATCAGTGCCGGGCTCCAGATAATACCGTTTAAAAAATCAATTATTGTTGCCATTTTGGCCTCCTGCTGTATTTTTTCCTTACTAAAAGCAAGGTCTACACAGGGTTAAGCAACCTGTGTGCCAAAACTTTTATTTTCAGTTAAAAAGAAAAAATCAGCTTTATTTGGTTGTTTTTTAGCCGTTTTCTCAGCGTCACGCTTTGATCACAGTGCTGTTGTATGCCTTGTGGATGGATTAGATGAATGGTGGTGCACAGCTTCGGTGCTTTATTTTAGTTTTTTGCACCAAGAATAAAATTTAATCAGGTTCAATTAACTGCTTTATTCTCTTATCTTAATATTAATATCTGTTAATTTGTAAAAGTAAAGTGAATAAACGATATCGAAATTGTTATGAAATGGCACAGCTAAAAATAAGAAAAAGGCAGAGAAACACGAGGTTTATCTGCCTTGATATGATCTGCAGGAGAAAAAGCTTATGCCGTTTTTAACTCTGTTTCCTCAGTTTGAGGTTTTTCAGCGTTGTATACAGCTTCATCCAGCTCATTTTCACTTTTACCGATAAGCGTTGTCACCATCAGATCGCCACAGACGTTAACACTGGTTCTTGCCATATCCAGAATACGGTCAATACCGGCAACGATAGCTAACCCTTCAATCGGCAGCCCGACTGTTGTTAAAACCAGCGAAAGCATAATTAAGCCTGCACCCGGAACACCGGCAGTACCTATTGACGCCAGCGTTGATGTCATCACAATAAGAATAAAGTCAGACATCTCCAGATCAATACCGAATGCCTGGGCAATGAAAAGTGAGCAGACACCCTGATAAAGTGCCGTACCATCCATATTGATAGTGGCACCTAATGGCAGCACAAAGCTTGCTACGCCTTTAGAGACGCCCATCTCTTCACGGGATGCCTTAATAGTTGCCGGCAGGGTACCTGAGCTACTTGTGGTGGTAAAGGCAACGGCTGCCGGGTTCGCTAAGCCTTTCAGGTAACGAACCGGGTTTAAACGACCGATGAAAGTGATCATACCTGTGTAGAAAACGCAGACATGCACCAGACAACCGAGATAGACGACAGAGATCACCTTGATCAGAGGCAGCAGTATCTCAATACCGAATTTACCCGATACCCAGGCCATTAAACCAAATACACCATAAGGAGCCAGCTTCATAACCAGCTCGGTCAGCTTGTACATAGCTTCAGCTAAGCTTTCAAACATAGCAATAGCAGGTTTCGCCTTTTCGCCAACCAGTGTTAATGAAATCCCCAGGCCAAGAGCAAAGACAATGATTTGTAGAATGTTACCTGCCGCTAAAGCACCGACGGGATTTTTAGGAATAATATTTAATAATGTCTGTATCAGCGGTGGCGCCTCTTTGGCGACGGCACCGGTATCAGAAGCGACCATATTAAGGCCTTCGCCCGGGCCGAAAATGGCAGCAAAACCAAGACCGATACTGATAGCAACAGCGGTAGTCGATAGGTATAAAAGGACCGCCTTTAATCCGATGCGTCCCATTTTACTGGTATCCTGCATTGAAGTAACACCAACAATAAGGGAGAAGAAAACCAGAGGAACAATTAACATCTTGATGGCATTGATAAACAAGGTACCAATAGGTTTAAGTATGACAGCATCCGGTCCCATCACCACACCGACAATACAGCCAAGCAACATGCCGACAACTATTTTTTTCCACAACTCCAGTCGTCCCCAAAAGCCAGCGCTTTTTAGCGCCCCTGTATCCTTTCCACTCATATGACTCTCCTTTGTATTGTATTAATTTAAAGTTAATTCGCTATTACAAAAGAAATAGCGATTTCATCACTTAAACTGCAACAAAGGTGCCAGTTTGAAAATTAAAGGTAACTCTTTGATATTGTTAATGTATTTCATCTCCTTAGTGAAGCAAAGGGGTATAACAAAAGTAATGGAGGAATCGGAGTGTCAACAATAAATCTTTATTAATCAATTAGATAGCTATATATAACGATAGCTATGCTATAACTTTTGTTATAGGGGGTTATTTATCCTGCTGGCATTTTTTTTAAGCGCTTGCTTAATGCCGGTTGCGAGATGCCAAGCATTCTCGATGCCAGAGACTGGTTGCCTTGTGCTCTTTTCATTGCCGAGCCGATCAGTAATTCACTTATCTCCTGTAGCGTCGGTAGAGGTTTATCGGGATCAAAAAGATCTGCCTCCGGCTCAGTTGGTGCCGAGAGAAGATTAGGATTATCAATCACCCGGCGAAACACCTCCATCGAAAGCATTTTCTGTTTATGCTGACTGACAGCATCATAAACTAATGCCTGTAGCTCGCGAATATTGCCGGGAAAAGGGTAATTGGACAATAAAACCGGCAGCTCCTTAGGGTAAGTGGGTATTGATTTTTTTAATTCAGCCGATGCCCTGCCAAGAAAATGCTCAAATAATGGCTGAATATCATCCTTTCTTTGCCGTAGCGCGGGAATTTCAATATGGTGAATATAAAGTCGGTAATAAAGATCCTTACGGAAGCTGCCTTCCTGCACTTTTTTATAGAGATCCTGATGCGTTGCAGCAACAATACGCGCCCGGCTGCGTTTCGGGCGATCACTGCCAAGCGGGTAATATTCGCCTTCCTGAAGTAAACGCAGCAGCTTTATTTGTGATGCTGCGCTGAGGTCACCGATTTCATCTAAAAAGAGCGTGCCATCGGCGGCTGTCTCTATCATGCCGGTCCGTTTTTTATCTGCGCCGGTAAATGCGCCGCGGCTGTGGCCAAACAGGGTATCCGCAAAAGCATTATCATCAATCCCGGCAACATTGACACTGACCAATTCCCCTTTGCGCTTACTGAGTTTATGAACGGCGTTGGCAATCTCTTCTTTTCCGACGCCGCTCTCACCGGTAATGATCACCGGTTGCCGGCTCGATGAGATCGACTCCAGGTATTGAAAAATGGAGCGCATCTGCTTATTGCGCGTGATGATCTGTGAAAAAACCTCCGGGTTTTCCAAGGTGTCAGTCAGAAAACGTTTACGCATAGCCTCATTTTCGCGGCGCATTTCCAGCCGTTCAATGGCGCGTTTAATACCTTCAAGCAGACGGCTCTCTTCCGTTGTCTTGACAAAATAGTCGTAGGCGCCAAGGCGAATACAGTCAACGGCAACCTCTATCTGGTTCATACCGCTGATAATGATAACGCCCACCTCAGGGTGTTTTTCCACTATCTGCCGCAGAAGCTGATCTCCGGAGATATGCGGCATATTGAGGTCGAGCAGCACCAGTCCTATCGGCTCCCTGGCAATCATTGCCATCACCTCGCGGCTGTCACTTGTCTGATAGGTGTGATTGATACCGCTTTTACGCTCCAGCGCAATGGATAAACTGCGGATAAAACCCGGCTCATCATCGACCAGTAAAATACCAAAACTTGGATAAAGTGCTTTTTTCATCGAAATTATTCTCTTGCTTGCGGTAAATAAAGGGTAACGCAGGTCCCTTCTCCAGCTGTGGAGGAAAATTCCAATCGTCCACCGTGCTCTTCGACAATACTCGAGGAGATTGATAAACCCAGTCCGGTTCCTCCCTGCTCGCGTTTGGTCGTAAAAAACGGATCCCTTAACCGTGACAGGTGCTCTTGCTCTATGCCTTTGCCGTTATCTTTAACCAATAGGCAGACCGTCCGCCTATCGCTATCGTAATAGGTTTTTATGCTGATACTCTGCGCTAGCGACTGTAAAGCCTGACAGGCATTGACAATCAGATTAATGACTACCTGCTGCAGGCGTTGCCCATTACCTTGAATGCGCGGCAGAGCATCACAATAGCTGACCGAAAAGTCCTGCGTAGAGGAGCGGATGGTATTGTCAGTTAAGCGAATCGCGGTCATCACAATCTCATTAAAATCGATGTTCTCAAAGGATTCTAACGGCTCCTGACGGGCAAAATCGCGCAGGTCGTTAACGATCCTGCGGATATGGTGCGTACCCTCTAACATATCATCGAGCATCAACGGCATCTCCTCGCGCATACGGCTATATCTCAAACCGGCCAGATAAAAGTCACCCTGGCTATGATAATGCTCTTCCAATATCTCTTCTAAATCATCAAAGGTTTCTTTTACTACCGGCAGATTAAGCAGTAGCAGACTGGCCGGGTTATTGATCTCATGGGCAACCCCGGAAACTAAAATTCCCAGCGAGGTCATTTTATCAGCCTGAAGTAACTGTTGCTGCTGCAGCGCCAGCTTTGTGGTTCTTCTGGCAACCTGCTTGGCCAGGCTTCTATTCCAGATGACAACACCGCCGACAATAATGCTAAGAAGTAGAGAGAGTGCCGCTGCTAATAAACCTATTTTTTCCCAGTCGGGCCCTGTGTTTATCAGCGGACCGAACCATTTGTTATAGATAGCCTGCTGTCTTCCGGTCTTCTTTAAAATAGCCAGACCTTCGCTAAACTGGGCGAGTAACTCCCTGTTAGCCTTCAAGGCTGCATAGCCATATTTCTGCTGGCCTAATGGGCTGCCGACAGGCTTAATATTTGACAGTAACAATTCCCGCCCTACGTATAAGCCGGGTAAATTAGCAACAAAGGCATAATCATGCGCACCGGAGGCCAAAAGCCGTAATGCAGCCACATGGGTATCGACATTAACCAGATCAATATCGACATTTGTTGCAGCCAGGTGTTCAAACATGATTCCGCCACTCTGTACGATAACCGCTTTGCCGGCAAGATCTTTGATATGTTCAACAGCAGGTGTCCCTTCTCGAGCAAAGACGGATTCTTGAATAATAGAGTGGGGGGGAGAAAAACCGAATATTTTCGCACGCTCCTGTGAATAGGACATGCCCTGCAGCAGATCAATGTGTCCACCTTTTAGTCGCTCTTTCATGTCATCCCAACTGGCCAGTACTATCTCAACCTTTATGCCCATGACTTCGGCAATTGCCCGGGTTAACTCTGTGTTATAACCGTCAGGCTCGCCTTTCTCATTAATAAATTCATAGGGGGGATAATCATGATCACCACCGACAGTGATAACTGAAACTTTATTCGCTCGGGCAAAGGCGTTGCTGTTAACAACAAGCAGCGCTGCAATTAGCAGGCTGGAAAATAGAAACTGCATGTTGAATGGCCAATTTTGCTTGTTCACTTACTTGCCCAATGTTGTTCAAGTACATTCCACAGATTTTCTGCCGAATCAGATAATAAGCGCTTACAGCGGTATACGCATATGGTCAGCGGAATACTCCAGGACTCATCACCGCAGACAATAAGGCTTTTCTGTTTAAGCTCGTTGGAAATAGCAAAGGTCGGTATCCATGCCAGTCCCAGTCCCTGCATCGCCATCGCTTTTAAACTGTCTGCCATGGAAGATTCAAATGTCTGATTTAATATATTGTGCCTATTGCTTTTTTTTAAGCGCCCCTCAACGCAGCGGTTAAAATAAACCTCTTTTGAATAACTCAGGTAGGGAATAGGGGCCTTCCCCTCACCATTTAGTGAATAAAGAGGAGCTCCGTGTTTATCGCCTTTACAGACAGGAATAAGATACTCTGTCTGCAGTACCAGTTTTTGGAACTGCTCTGTGGGTAAGGAAGGGGTTTCAAAGGCGATCAGAAAATCACTAATACCGTTTTTTAATGCCTGAATACTGTCATCGACATTGGCTACCAGCTGACGAGTGCTGATATTCGCCAGATCCTGTTGAAAAGAGTTTAAAAACGAAGGAAAAAAAGACAGTGACAGTGTATGTGACACGGCAAAATCGATAACCTCTGTGCGCTGCTTATAAGACTGCAGGTAACTGACGCTATCTTTGAGCTGGTTGATCAAATTGCTTGCGGTTACCGCAAACAGCGCTCCCTGCTCAGTAAGCTGAACCGGTGTGCCGCTTCTATCAACCAGTTCACATTGCAGCGCGGCCTCCAGGGCTTTTATTCTGCGGCTAAATGCCGGTTGCGTAACGCAGCGCTCCTCGGCCGAGCGGGAAAAGCTATGGGTTTTTGCCAGGCTGAGCAGATCTTCCAACCATTTACTTTCAATATTCATAACAACGGAGACTCATTACTATTATGCATAATAGGTATAGCGGATACCGTTTTAACATAAAAGGTATAAGCTATTGAAGCATATATGAAGCCAACAGGCTTATGTCTTTTGTGCATAGGTTAATACAATTACTCATTGGTCGCAAAAGTATTTATTCCCTATCGTTCCATCAATAACATGGAGATTTTAATATGAGCAGAACGATAGGAATACTGGGTGGCATGGGACCACTGGCAACCGTTGATTTTATTAATAAAGTGATTGCAGAAACAGCCGCAGAGAAGGATCAGGATCACCTTCCTCTTCTTATCCATTCTATTCCGCAGATACCGGACCGCACGGCATGTCTGATGGAGCAAAAGGAATCTCCCTTGACGGCGCTGAATAAAGGGCTGCAAACCCTTATTCAGGCGGGGGTCGGTTGTATTGTTATTCCCTGTAATACCGCCCACCACTGGTATCATGATCTGCTAAGAAAAAGCAGCGTGCCCATTTTGCATATCGCAGATGCCTGCATTGCCGAGATAAAGGAAGAGCAGGTTGCATCAGTCAGCCTTCTGGCAACAGATGGTACACTCAAAGCTGATTTTTACCCTGAGAAGCTAAGAAAGGAAGGCATTGCCTATAGCGCTGTTTCCTCGGCTATTCAGGAAAAGGTCATGGCGGGGATCTATAAGGTTAAGTCCGGTGATATTGCCATCGGTGGCCAACTGCTTGAGGAGGCCGTCAAAGATGCGCTAGACAACGGGGTCGAGCGAGTGATCCTTGGCTGTACGGAAATTCCCTTTGCCCTTGCGCATATCAACTCCGCTTACCTGCCTTATACTATTGATGCCACCAGAGCATTGAGTAAAGCATGCGTTGCCTGGTATTACCTGGAAGAGCCGCTCAGAAAACTGGCGTAATGCGTAGTTACTGGTACTGTAATGATAATGGTTTTTGGTTAGGCGATAGCAATAACAAAAAACCATAGACTCGCCTGCGCTTATGCTCCCTTAAATAACAGCAAAGCCTTCTGCTTCAAGCATGCGAATTAAAGAGATCAGGGGCAAGCCAATCAGGCTGTTCGGATCTTTACCTTCAAGGCTGTCAAATAGTGCAATTCCGTAACCTTCGCTTTTAAAGCTACCGGCACAGTTAAAGGGCTGCTCTTTATTGAGGTAATTTTCAATCATCGCATCGCTTAATTCCCTAAACTGTACCGTAAAGGGCTCAACTAAAGACTGCACATCGCCTGTTTTACTGTTGACCACAGCCAGGCCGGTATAAAAGGTGATCTTTTTAGCGCTGGCTGCTTTTAACTGGGCAAAAGCATTGGCAAAATCACCCGGTTTACCGAGAATTTCACCGTTATTGACGCAGACCTGATCCGAGCCGATCAGCAACGCGTTATCGTAATTACTGGCAAGCGCCTGTGCTTTAGCGATGGCTAAACGCTCAACCAGTTGAATCGCCGTTTCGCCGGCAAGCGGTGTTTCATCAACATTGGGTTTATCGGTAATAAACTGCAGATGCAGCTTTTCCAGGAGTTGTTTTCTAAAGGGGGAGGTGGAGGCTAAAACAAGTTGTTGTGACATAATGCGCTCTGTTATTATTAAGCAAGATATACCCAATCTACTTTAATATGTAAAAATCAGCAAGCCGGAAGGCGCGCATATTCACGCTATGCAGTTGCAGGTATATTCACGCTATGCAGTTGCAGGTTTAGTTATCTAAATCTATGTTTGATAACGCAGAACAGGGGCCTAGTGGTTTACACTAAGGGAGGCAGTTCGAAAATCAGTACTGCGCCGCAGCACTTGAAAAAGGAATCCATTTTCATCATGTTGCGCCTTGCTCTGCTGTTTGAGCTAGCCTCTGAATTTACATATTGAAGTGGAATGAGTATAGATTCTATGGTTTGAAAAATCATAAAGCGGCAGCTTAGTAAAAAAATCATTATTTCTTTTACTATTTCTTTGACTATATTCACAGCAATCTATATTATTCGCGGCTATGCAAAAGGTTAAATTACCGATTAGCGTTGATCCTGTTCGCGCTGCGCAAAAGCATTTGGAACTCGATGCTCGAATTCCAAAAGAGCTTTTAAGCAGATTAGCAGAATCAACAATCAGTATTCAGTCTGATATCAACACGGTTTTTTCATTTGAAATTGATCGACAAAAGTTGAGAATATTTCATGGTAAAGCAAGTGTTGCAGTAGAGCTTCTTTGTCAACGGTGCAATGAACCTATGATTTATCAGTGTGAAGCTGAATTTACGTATTGTCCAGTTCATAACCAAGAGCAGGAAAATAAATTACCAGACGCCTATGAACCCATTTACTATGATGAAAATGGGGAGGTAAATCTTCATCAGGTTGTTGAAGACGAGTTAATCTTGACTCTTCCGCAAATTGCAAAGCATGCAATTGAGGATTGTCAGATTAATGACTTTGAGCTGACCTTTGGTGAAATTGATGAAGAAGAACAGCGTCCCAACCCATTTGATGCTCTAGCTAAGCTAAAGCACAAGTAACAAGCAGGAATTTTTAAAATGGCTGTACAAAAAAGTCGTAAAACTCGTTCAAAACGCGGCATGCGTCGTTCACATGATGCACTAACTGCTCCAGCTCAACTTACTGTTGATGCTACGTCAGGTGAAACTCACCGTCGTCATCACGTTACTGCTGATGGCTTCTACAAAGGCAAGCAAGTAATCGAGAAGTAAGTTATTGCTTTGCGTAAAATTACCATTGCGCTTGATGCCATGGGGGGCGATCTCGGCCCCCATATTCCCCTTTTAGCCGCTGCCAAATCTCTTCATCTATACCCGAATTTATCACTTATTGTTATCGGTGAGCAAAGCCTAGTAAAGCTATTACAAGAATATGATCTTATCGATCACCCGCGTTTGCGTTTTCTCCGTGCCGATAATTTTATCGCAATGGAAGATGATCCTGTTTATGTGCTGCGTCATGTTTCCGGCTCCTCTATGCATATCGCTTTAGAGCTGGTTGCTCAAGGTGAAGCGGATGCCTGTGTCAGTGCCGGTAATACCGGGGCCTTGATGCTGCTGGCCAAACATATCCTTAAAATGCTGCCCGGCCTTTCCCGTCCGGCGCTTATTGCCGGCCTGCCTAACAATCGTTGCGGCCATACTTATCTGCTTGATTTAGGTGCTAATTTGCACTGTAACAGCGAGACGTTGTTTAACTTTGCGATTATGGGCAGTGTCCTCTGTGAAAAAGTCGAGCAGCTCAAAAAACCTGGCGTGGCACTGCTCAATGTCGGTAAAGAGAGCAATAAAGGCAATGCTGTTATTAAGCACTGTGCGGCCCTGCTGAAACAGACCAAACATATAAACTATATGGGCTTTGTGGAAGCCAATGAGTTTTTTTCATGTCCGGCGGATGTCATTGTCAGTGATGGTTTTAGCGGTAATGTCGCGTTAAAAAGTTATGAGGGCATGGGCCGAGTATGCTTAGAACAATTAGAAAAAGCGCTTAACGCTAATTTTTACAGCAAGTTACTCGGCAAATTATTAAGCCCAATTTTAAAAAAGCAGTTAAAACATTTACATCCAGATATGTATAATGGCGCGAGTTTAATTGGTTTACGCGGTATTGTTGTTAAAAGTCATGGGAGTGCCAATGAAGTTGCATTTACCTGTGCTATTGAACAAGCCATAAAAGAAATACAGTGGCAGATCCCTGCAAATATTTCCAGCAAGTTGGAAACTGTTTTATTAGAGCGAGATTGTTTATCACATGAATAGCAAGATTATAGGTACTGGTAGCTATTTACCAGAAGCAGTGCGTACGAATGATGATCTAGAAAAAATGGTGGATACCAGTGATGAATGGATCACTACCCGTACTGGTATTAAAGAGCGACGTATTGCCAATTCACAGGAAACGATTGCCTTTATGGGTAAAGAAGCGGGCTTAAAAGCATTACAGGCGGCCAATTTAAGTGCCAGTGATCTGGATCTGATCATTGTCGGCACGACCAGTAACCACAATGCCTTCCCTTCGGCAGCTTGTGAAGTGCAAAGCTTATTAGGCATTTATAATATTCCAGCCTTTGATGTTTCAGCGGCCTGTGCCGGTTTTACCTATGCATTGAGCGTTGCCGATAACTTTATCAAAGCCGGCAGTGCTAAAAATGTACTGGTGATCGGTGCTGATACGTTAGCGAACACCTGTGATCCGAGCGATCGTTCGACCATTATTTTGTTTGGTGATGGCGCCGGTGCTGCTGTTGTAACTGCCACTGAAGAGGAAGGTATTCTTTCTACTCATATTAACTCTGATGGCCGTTTTGGTGATTTATTAAAATTACCCAATGCACAACGCGGTAATACCGAGACAGTTAATGATGCCTATATGGTAATGGCGGGTAACGATGTCTTTAAAGTGGCGGTTAAAAAGTTAAGCCAGGTGGTGGTTGATACGCTGGCGGCGAATAATATCGACCGGGCAGAGTTGGACTGGTTAGTGCCGCACCAGGCAAATATGCGCATTATTGCTGCTACAGCCAAAAAATTGGCTATGCCGATGGAGCAGGTGATTGTGACCCTGGATAAGCATGGTAATACCTCGGCCGCGTCTGTACCGCTGGCGCTTGATGAAGGTGTCCGCTCGGGTCGAATCAAACCGGGGCAATTGGTATTGCTGGAAGCATTTGGCGGCGGCTTTACCTGGGGCAGCGCCTTAGTTCGCATGTAATTATGTTACTACTCAGGTCGTCGCAATTTAAGCCTATTTCATCGTTGAAAAATGCTCATTTAAAAGACTAAACTGCGCTTTTTCGCCTTGAACTAAGCATAAATTGCTTAGCCCTGAGCATTTACAGTCTATTTCGTATAAAAGCACTCCTTTTAACAGGATGTTGAGTAGATACATTTTTAAACGCAATGATTTAAAAATAACAATATTAGGAAGAGAATAATGACAAACTTTACATTTGCCTTTCCGGGACAAGGTTCGCAAAGTGTAGCTATGTTGGCTGAGCTTGCTGAAGCATTTCCTGTTGTTGAGGCCACTTATCAGGAAGCCAGTGAGGCATTAGGTTATGATCTGTGGCAGCTGGTTCAGCAGGGCCCGGCAGAAACATTAAATCAAACCGATAAAACACAGCCTGCACTATTGGCGGCTTCTGTGGCTATCTGGCGTGTTTGGGCTGAGCAGGGCGGGGAAAAACCTAGCGTTGTTGCCGGTCACAGCTTAGGAGAATACTCGGCATTAGTGTGTGCGGGCGTGATTGATTTTAAAGATGCAGTAAAACTTGTCGAGCTGCGCGGTCAGTTAATGCAGCAGGCGGTACCGGCAGGTGTCGGCGCTATGTATGCGATTATCGGGCTTGATGATGATGCCATTGCAACAGCGTGTGAACAGGCTGCGCAGGGTGAAGTGGTTTCTCCGGTTAACTTTAACTCGCCTGGTCAGGTGGTGATTGCCGGTAATAAAGCGGCCGTTGAACGTGCTGCCGTTTTATGTAAAGAAGCCGGCGCAAAACGTGCCCTGCCTTTACCTGTTTCTGTGCCGTCACATTGTGCACTGATGAAGCCGGCGGCTGAAAAATTAGCCCTTGCTCTGCAGGATATTGAATTTAAAGCACCTCAAATCAGCGTCATTAATAATGTTGATGTGGTTGCGGAAACGGATGTTGACAAGATTAAAGATGCCTTGGTGCGTCAACTTTTCTGTCCTGTTCGCTGGACCGAAATCGTCAAGAAAATGGCGGCTCAGGGTATCTCATTACAGGTTGAAGCCGGCCCGGGTAAAGTATTAAGCGGTTTAGTTCGCCGTATCGATAAAAGTTTTACAGCACAAGCTATTAATGACACAGCGACGCTGGCAAAATCATTAGCAGCAGTTAAAGGAGAATAATTGTGAGCATGAAAGATAAGATTGTATTAGTGACTGGCGCAAGCCGTGGTATCGGCCGCGCCATCGCGGAAAGCTTCGTTGAGCTCGGTGCAACCGTGTTGGGGACGGCAACCAGTGAAAAAGGCGCCAGTGCCATTAGTGAGTATCTTGGTGATGCAGGTCAAGGTTTTGTATTAAATGTCACAGAAAATGACTCAATCGCTGCACTTTTTAATGATATTAAAGCACAATACGGCGTTGTTGATGTGCTCGTCAATAATGCCGGCATTACGCGCGATAACCTGTTGATGCGTATGAAAGATGACGAGTGGAACGACATCATTGAAACGAACTTGACGCCAATCTTTAAAATGAGTAAAGCGGTATTACGTCCGATGATGAAAAAACGCGCGGGTCGCATTATCAATATCGGCTCTGTGGTCGGTACTATGGGTAATGCGGGACAAACTAACTATGCAGCGGCTAAAGCGGGTGTGATTGGTTTTACTAAATCAATGGCGCGTGAAGTGGCCAGTCGCGGTATTACGGTTAATACTGTTGCCCCGGGTTTTATTGAAACAGATATGACCCAGGCATTAACAGATGAGCAGCGTGCATCTACGCTATCAGCTGTACCGGCTGGTCGTTTAGGTTCGCCAAAAGAGATTGCTGCAACAGTGGTTTTCTTGGCTTCAGAAGGCGCAGCTTACATTAACGGTGAAACTATTCATGTCAATGGCGGCATGTACATGGTCTAGGTTTAGGCCTTAGTTTTAAAAAACAGTTGGAATTTAATCTTTTTTTGATTAAAATCCGCATATCACTGGTCTAACCTGTTACAGAAGACTTGAATATTAAGTGCGATAGAATAAACTACCGCCATTAACGCAATAGCGTATTCACAAAGGAAAACAAAAAAATGAGCAATATCGAAGAACGTGTAAGAAACATCATCGTTGAGCAACTTGGTGTACAACTAGACGAAGTTAAAAACGAAGCTTCTTTCGTTGACGATCTAGGTGCTGATTCTCTAGACACTGTTGAGCTAGTAATGGCGCTTGAAGAAGAATTCGATACAGAAATCCCTGATGAAGAAGCTGAAAAAATCACTACAGTTCAATCAGCGATTGATTACGTTGTAAACAACGCTTAATCATTCATTTTTTGAGTGATGAAAAATTTTAAAAGGCGGTCTTCTGACCGCCTTTTGTGTTTTATACCAGATAAAAGTTAGACTAACTAAGTTATAGAAAATACGATAATTATCTATTCATCAGCGGTGCTGCACTCAAGTCGATCATGCACTTAACGGAATGACTGTTATCATTTAAAATCATGCTGAAGTTTATTTAGTCTAATCCATCCGTATTAGGAGAAGTTATAGTGTCAAAACGTCGAGTTGTAGTTACTGGCTTAGGGATGTTATCACCTGTTGGTAACTCGGTAGAGCAATCATGGCAGGCTGTGCAGGCCGGTCAAAGTGGTATCTCAAATATTGAGCACTTTGATACTGAAAAGTTTTCAGTAAAATTTGCCGGTATGGTTAAAGACTTTAATGTTGAAGACTATATGCCGCGTAAAGAAGCGCGAAAAATGGATGTTTTTATTCAATATGGTGTGGCTGCTGCAGAACAGGCATTTAAAGACTCAGGCTTAACGGTTACTGATGAAAATGCCGAACGCATCGGTGTGGCAATCGGCTCTGGTATCGGTGGTATTACCACAATTGAAACTAATGTCCGTAACTTTGACAAAAGCGGCCCGCGTAAGATCAGCCCTTTCTTTGTACCAGCATCGATTATCAATATGATCTCCGGTCATGTATCCATCAATAAAGGACTTAAAGGTCCGAATATTGCTGTAACAACTGCTTGTACAACAGGTACGCACAGTATTGGTTTAGCTGCACGCATGATTCAGTATGGTGATGCGGATGTGATGTTCGCCGGTGGTGCTGAAAAAGCATCAAGTGAAATAAGCCTGGGTGGTTTCGCTTCTGCCCGAGCATTGTCAACCCGTAATGACTCGCCGGAAACGGCAAGCCGCCCCTGGGATAAAGATCGTGACGGTTTTGTACTGGGTGATGGCTCGGGTGTCTTAGTGCTGGAAGAGTATGAACATGCTAAAGCTCGTGGCGCAAAAATTTATGCGGAATTGGTCGGTTTCGGTATGAGTGGCGATGCTTACCATATGACGTCACCACCAGAAAGCGGTGCCGGCGCTGCATTATCAATGAAAAATGCCATCAAAGATGCACAGATCAATGCCGCTGATATTCAGTATATCAATGCCCACGGAACCTCGACGCCTGCTGGTGATATTGCCGAAACTCAAGCCGTTAAAGGTATTTGGGGAGAGGCTGCCGATAAGGTGATGATGAGTTCGACAAAATCGATGACCGGCCATCTATTAGGTGCAGCGGGTGCCATTGAAGCTATTTTCAGTGTTCTGGCGCTGCGTGATCAGGTTGCGCCACCGACAATTAATCTGGAAAATCCCAGCGAAGGCTGTGATTTGGATTATGTTACCGATGGTAAAGCGCGTCCTGCCGATATCGAGTATGCACTGTCTAACTCCTTTGGCTTTGGTGGTACTAATGGGACTTTGATTTTTAAACGTATCTAGTTTTATTAAATCCAGCTAAAATAGAAACCCAATCTTAAGATTGGGTTTTTTTATAGCTGAAGAAAAAGAAATTATGCTGATTAACGGAATACAATCAACCACCCTGGCTGCAAGTGATCGCGGTCTGGCCTATGGGGACGGGCTTTTCTCAACCATTAAGGTGGAATCGGGCAAGCTGCAGTTATGGGACTTTCACCTGCAGCGCCTGCAGCTTGGCGCGCAGCGCTTGTTTTTTCCTGATGTCGACTGGCCTTTATTAAGCGCTGAAGTACAGTCAGTTGCAGCAACACTGAGTGATAGAGCGCAGGCGGTGATTAAAATTATGCTGACGCGCGGCTCGGGCGGGCGCGGTTATAGCTGCAAAGGTTGTAGCCAGCCACAGCGGATTATCTCCTGCCATGATTTCCCTGACTTTTATCAACACTGGCGAAATGAAGGGATAAAAGTTATTTTATGCCGCCAACAGCTGGGGATTAATCCGCAATTAGCCGGGTTAAAAACATTAAACCGCCTGGAGCAGGTGTTAATCAAGCATGAATTAGAGCTGCAGAAGGCTGTTGAAGGGATAGTTTGTGATAGTAATGGCCTGGTGGTTGAAGCCTGCACGGCCAATATTTTTATCTATTTAGACAATCACTGGCAGACTCCTAAGCTTGATAACTGTGGGGTGGCCGGTGTTAAACGCCGGCAGGTGATGGAGTCAGCCGCGCAAGCCGGTGTAAAGGTGCGTGAAGCTGATATTAGCGTGGCTGATCTGCTTAATGCTCAGGCGCTTTGTTTAAGCAATGCGCTAATGGGAGTTGTGCCGGTCAAACAGTTTCAATCACACAGCTATGGGCGATCAGGTTTGGCGTTAACCAAGCAGTTGCAGCAAATGCTAGCAGAAGGGGACTGCCAATGACTTTTAAAAAAATGGGGATTGTGCTGGCGCTGTTGTGTGTGGTGCTGGCAGGCGTATTTTTTACCGTACAGCAGAAAATCGAACGTTATCTGAGTGTGCCGCGCATCGAAAAAACGCAGTTATTTACCGTTAAAGCCGGCAGTAACTTTTCCCGCCTGGGCAGTCATCTTGCAGAGCAGTCGATTATTGACGATCTTAGCTGGTGGAAAGTGACCGGCAAACTCTATCCGCAACTCACTAAAATAAAATCGGGCACTTATCAGTTTCCGGCCGGCGCTAATCTGCAGCAGATCTTAAGCATTTTAAATAAAGGGATTGAGCATCAGTTTAAGGTCACCTTTGTTGAAGGCAGTACCTTTAATGAGTGGCTGTCCACGCTGGCGAATGCCCAGGCCTTAGCCCCTCTACAGAAAAATGAAGCGCAGCTGTTACAGCAGCTGGGCAGTGCGCATCAGAAACTGGAGGGACTGTTATTTCCGGAAACCTATCATTACCATGCAGGTATGAGCGCGCTGAAGGTGATCGAACGGGCTTATCTGCATCAGCAGCAGATTCTCGAGACACTCTGGGCGGCGCGTGATAAAAACCTGCCTTTAAAAACGCCCTATGAAGCCTTAATTCTGGCTTCCATTATTGAAAAAGAGAGCAGTATTGCTGCCGAACGGGATAAAATTGCCTCGGTGTTTGTCAATCGCCTGCGCAGAGGGATGCGCCTGCAGACGGATCCGACCGTGATTTACGGGATGGGGGAGAATTTCCAAGGAGATATCCGCAGTAAGGATCTTCGTCAGAAAACCCCCTATAACACTTATCGAATTGATGGTCTGCCGCCAACGCCTATCTGCATGCCCAGTGAAGCTGCGTTGCATGCAGCTCTGCATCCGGCAAAAAGCAACTATTTATACTTTGTCAGTAAGGGCGATGGCAGCTCCTATTTCTCGAAAACTTTAGTTGAGCACAACCGTGCCGTGCAAAAATATATTTTAGGAAAATAACGTGATGTCGTTTTCAAAAGAGTCCGCAGCGAAAAAATTAGCGCATAAATTTATTGTTATTGAAGGCCTGGAAGGCGCAGGAAAGAGTACCGCTATCTCGTATATTAGCAAGTGGCTGGCGCAGCATAATATGCCGCCTGAAAAAGTGGTCTATACACGCGAGCCGGGGGGGACTGAACTGGCCGAAAGAATGCGTGATATTGTTAAAATGGAAGTGTCGGGGGAAACGCTGCAGGATAAAGCGGAGCTTTTGCTGATGTATGCGGCACGCGTACAGTTAGTTGAGCAGGTGATTAAACCGGCTTTGGCTGATGGTTGTATCGTTGTCGGCGATCGCCATAACTATTCTTCGCTTGCCTATCAAGGTGGTGGCCGTGGTATCGATTTAGAGTTGATTGATGGCATCAAGCAGCTTTCGCTGGGCGATTTTAAGGCGGATTTAACCCTTTATTTAGATATTGATCCTGAGCTCGGTTTAAGCCGCGCAAGAGGCCGCGGTGAGCTGGATCGTATTGAGCGTCAGGCGATCGATTTTTTTCAGCGTACACGCAAAGTTTTTCTTGCGCTGGTTGCCGCTGATGATAATGCTGTTAGTATTGACGGCAGTCAAACGCCCAAGCAGGTAGAAAAAGCAATTTTTACTCAATTAGATAACTGGTTAGCGGGCCTTGGTTAGCATGAGCAGTGATTCGACTAAGCAATTTGATAATGTTTCCACGCCCTGGTTAACGCCTGCTTTTGCGCACTTAATAGAGACGTATCGGGCAGGGCGCCTGGCGCACGGCCTGCTGTTTACCGGCAGTGCCGGGGTTGGTAAGTTCAAGCAGGCGCAGAATATTGCCCAATACCTGCTGTGTACCGACAAACAGGCGCATGGGGCCTGTCAGCAGTGTCACGCCTGTAAGCTGTTTATCGCGCATAATCATTTAGATTTTCACCTGCTGCACAATGAGTCTGATAAGTCGATTGGTATTGACCAGGTGCGCGCCCTGATAGAGCTGATTAATGAGCGCCCTAATTTGGGTGAGAATAAAGTGGTGATCATCAAAAATGCGCAACAATTAACCATTGCGGCTGCCAATGCGCTGCTGAAAACGCTTGAGGAGCCGCAGGGAAACAGCTACCTTATTTTACTTGCCCGGACTCATCATCAGTTAATGCCGACCCTGCTTAGCCGCGTACAGCATACCCATCTGCATACGCCAAATGATCAGTTGTTATTGGCCTGGCTGGGCGAATTAGGTTTTGCCGTTCAGGATAAAGGCCTGCTCAGGTTATTTCAAAACAGTCCGCTGGCACTGCTTAATCATCTGCACAGTGAAGCTCAGGATGAACGCCGAATGTGTATCGAAGGACTGTTTGCCCTGCTTAACCAGCCGCAGACGCTGTTTGACTTCAGCCGTTTTCTAGCTGAATCTGCCCAGTCACGTCTGCAGTTACTGTTTTATATGCTACACGATCTGCATAAATTAAAGCTCTCGGCAAACACCCTGGCTGATGATGCCGTCTATGGATTTGCTCTGCCGCAGTTACAAATCTGGCAGGCACAGGTAACGCTGCACGGGCTGCGTACTTTATGCGCTGAGTTGCTGCATACCCGCACGTTATTACGGGAAAATACAGCGTTAAAAAAAGAGCTGCTAATTAATGCCTTACTAATAAAAATAAAAAACGAATTTAAGGAAGTTTTATCATGCTAGTGGATTCACATTGTCACCTTGACCGTTTAGATTATGAAAATAAACACCGCGACTTAGCGGATGTGGTTAATAAAGCGCAGGCGCAGGGGATAAAATACCTGCTCAGCGTCTGTGTTACGCTTAAAGATTATCCGGCGATGGCGGAGCTGATTAAGCCCTTTGCCCAGATCTTTGCTTCCTGCGGTGTACACCCTTTGTATGATGAGGCGCTCGATGAACAGCTGCTGCTTGAATATGCACAGCATGACAATGTGGTGGCCGTTGGTGAAACGGGCTTGGACTTCTTCTACTCACCGGAAACCAAAGAGCAGCAGCTGGCCTCTTTTCGCAGCCAGATTCGTATTGCTAAACAAGTCAATAAGCCGCTGATTATACATACCCGTGATGCTCGCGAGGAGACCTTGAAGCTGCTGCGTGAAGAGGGCGCCGAGCAGGTCGGTGGTGTGCTGCACTGTTTTACTGAATCATTAGAGATGGCGCAGGCAGCGATGGAGCTGGGCTTTTATATCTCCGTTTCCGGTATTGTGACCTTTAAAAGTGCCAAGGAGTTGCAGGCGGTGATTAAAGAAATTCCACTGTCGCGTTTATTAGTCGAAACGGATGCCCCTTATTTAGCACCGGTGCCGCATCGCGGACAGGAAAATGAGCCGGCTTTTACCCGCGATGTCGCGCAGTTTGTCGCCGATTTAAAGGGCATCTCAGTGCAGGAGCTGGAACAGGTCACCACAGAAAACTTTTTTAGATTGTTTACGCGTGCTAAAAAATAAGCCTTAATGCTTATGCAGATGACTTAAGTCGTTTAAAAATTAAAAGCACTACCACAGAGAGCACAGAAGCGCTGCGCGCTACACAGAGAAAAGCCGTCGAAATTATAAACTCATTAATGTTTTAGCTTTTCTCTTTTAACTCTGTGTCCTCGGTGGTAGAGCTTCGATACTCTGCTATTCATCGTCGATATTAATCGAGGTTAAATACTTAACCTCTTCCATCACCACATAGGTGCGCGAGTCTTTGATATCCGGCAGGGCTAGTAAGGTCTGGTTAAGCACCTTACGGTATGCCGACATATTCGCTACCCGGGTTTTTAACAGATAGTCAAAATCCCCGGAAACCAGATGACACTCTAAAATCTCACTGACTTGGTTGACCGCCTTATTGAAGCGTTCAAAGACATCGGCGCTGGAGCGGTTAAGGGTGATTTCGATATACACCAGAAGCGAGGCATTTAAGTATTCGGGATCAAGCAGTGCCGTATAGGATTGAATAACGCCGTTTTTTTCCAGGCGTTTCACCCTTTCTAAGCAGGGCGTCGGGCTTAAACCTACTTTTTTGGACAGTTCAACATTAGAGATACGGCCATTTTTCTGCAGCTCCCGTAATATATTGCGATCTATTTTGTCTAGTGTTAGCAACGCTTTCCCCTTTTTAAAGTATTCAAAAACCCTGACGCCTCAGTGCAATGCTATTCGATTTTTTAAGCACTGGCAGAGCCTTGACTCAACTCATCAATAAGCTCGCCCACCAGTGCCAGACCGGGTAAAATTTTATCGCTGTTAATCGCTGAAAAGCCAAGTCGAATATAGTTTTTCGGCGCATTTTCCTGGATAAAGAGTGTATCACCAGATTCGATTAATATCCCTTTTTCTGCCCCCCTGGCCAGCAATAATTGGCTGGTGATGCCGGCAGGCAAACCTATCCAGAAACAAAAACTTCCTTCCGTCGAGTGGATCTCGCAGTTACTGAGGTAACGCTTAAGGCCTTGCTGCATTAACCGCCACTTTTCTTCATAAGTGCGGCGCATGCGCCGTACATGACTGTCATAATAGCCCTGACTGATAAAGATGGCGGTAATGCGCTGGTTATTTGAAGGTGGATGACGATAGTGATAATGACGTAATTTACGCAGCTCTTTAACCAGCTGTTTATTGGCGACCAGGTATCCGATACGCGTTCCCGGGGTGAGTGACTTGGACAGACTGCCGACATAAATCACTCTACCGTGCTGATCGTAGCTTTTCAGCGCCGGAAGAGGCGCTTCAATAAAGTTAACTTCACTTTCATAGTCATCTTCAATCACCACAAAGTTATCCCGGCAAGCTTGCTCGAGCAGTGCTTTACGCCGCTCCACCGTCATGGTCACTGTGGTTGGATATTGATGACTGGGGGTGACAAAAACATAGTCGCACCCCTGCAGCTGCTGACCGGGCTGTAACCCCTCGGCGTCGATTGCAAGTGGTTTTACAGCGCTCCCGCCCAGAGAGACAATATGGCGCAACTCGACATAGCCCGGGTTTTCAATACCAAAGGTAACCTCCTTATCACCCAGTAAGCTGCTCAGTAGATAAAGGGAGTTCTGAGTACCCAGGGTGATCAGTATTTCATCGTCCTGGGCAACAATACCGCGTTTAGAAAGAATTTGCTGACGGATCTGCGTGATCAGCTCGGGATCATCCATATCAATAAAGCCTTCTACCCATTCATGCAGTTTGCCGCGACTTTCTGCTATGCGCGAGCACTCCCGCCATTGATAAAGGGGAAACTCCTCGATATTGATATGCCCGTAAATAAAGGGGTAAGGGTAGTCGAACCAGTTTTTATCTTTGTTGAGTGATGTGAACTGGCTGGGCTTCGTCTTCATTAGCTTGCCCCATTTTGGTGCGCAAGAGGTACCAAAAGAGGGCAGCTCTTCCAGCTTAGCCATGGGCTCAATATGTACATCCGGGTGAACAAAAAAGCCGCTGCGTTTGCGGGCAATCAAATAGCCGTCATCGACTAAGCTTTCGTAAACCAGCACCACGGTATTTCTTGATACGCCAATCAGCTGTGCCATCTTACGACTTGAAGGTAAGGGGTTGTCACCAAAGGCATCCTGCTTGATCAACTCAACTAACTTTTCACGGATCTGCTGCTGATAACTGTTCTTATTATGTAATTCAATATTTAATAAAAAATCAGTCATGAAGCCTTCTCTGCGAATCTCTGCAATATATTGTTCTCTTTATGATTTTACCTGTGTTAACAAGCAACCATATTCTCATTTTAAAGCAATATTCGTGCCATTAATGGAAAATGTGTTGGAGTGGACCACCGATTTCACAAACTGGCTCTACCTCTTGTTTTCACAAGTCCGTAGCTTAAATAACGACTGCAACGTCATGATTTTTTAAGCCAATAAAACGGTTCATATGTGCTGGCCTGTATTGTGCTTGATAATTTGAATAGGACGTACACTGAATATCTTTCAGGAAAGGATTCAATTTAAAGCATGCACACATTTTGTAACAATTAATGAGGTAATGGAAATGCATAAACTTGACATCCTCCCTCCACTAAATCAAAGATTTTAGTGGGGGATTCCTACTGCTAGACGCTCATGCCCGAGCGCAAGAATGTTTTTGGCCGCGTTCACATCGCGGTCGTGAGTGACACCACACTCACAGGTCCATTCTCTTATTCCAAGTCCTGCTCTACCCTTCGGACTGTTTTGGCGAGAGCCACAACACGAGCAAGTTTGGGTGGTGTACGATTCATTGATTTCTTCAAAAACAATACCAGCGTGAGCGCTTTTGTATTCCAATAGTGTTTTTAATGTAGACCAGCCAGCATCTAAAACGGACTTAGCCATTTTAGTCTTGACCAGTTTCTGACTGCTTACGTTGCCAATGAATATCGCCGCATTTTCGTTGACAAGTTTGCGGCTGTATTTATGCAAAGCATCTACTCTGCGGTTTTTAATTTTCGCGTGTATTGCCTTGACGCGCTTTTTGTTCTTTGCACGCTGCGCAATACCTAATTCTTCCTCTAGCTCGCGGTATTCACGGCCTTTTAGTTTGTAGCCGTTACTGTCGGTGGCTGCTTCTTTACAACCCAAATCAATACCCACACTGGCTTTGCCTGTACCCTGCTCTGCTTCCACCTCAACCACAACGTTGAAGTACCACCGGCCTCTTGAATCCTCATTGAATGAGCCTGATTTGAAGGTGTATTGAGATAATCCGTAACTATCCCAAACGCTAAAATAGTAGCGGTTATGATAAACCTGACCATTTTTGAAGCCAATACAGTCTTTACGAACCGGGATCCAACCCAGCGAACGTCTAACGCCACCAGATTTACGCCAATTCAATCTGTATTTCTTGAATTGTTTGCGGCGCGTAGCGTATTCATGCCCAACCATCTGCACGGTCGCAGAATTCAGGCCAAGCGTTTTATTGATGCCTTTGGTGTACTTTTGAAGATCGTAGCCTGACAGGAAAGCGGGTTTTACTGGACCAAATTCACTCACATTGCTCAGTGCCTTCATTGAGGTTTCATTGCAAAAATTCCACACCTGATTCACACCGTAAGCCCATTTGGTTAGGGTGCTTACATGTTTGTCACGGATCCTTATTTTTAGCGTTTTTGTGTGTACTTTGCTTTTCATAATGATCATAGTAGACCTGATTTATCTGGATGTAAATACAGGCAAAAATGATAGTGTATCCAACTAAGATAGACCAACCTAGCGGCTGGTTTGCTATCCATCTCCACCCAAACAAGTTATGGGTGGAGAATTCCGCAAGGTTCGTTAAATTTTTTAAAGCGATTTCACTGGCAACGAGCCTGGTGTTATCAACAAGCGCTTTTTCAGCAACATGGAAAATAGCGGTAGGGGCAGTGCGCAGGAAGCCCTAGTACCTAAACACAATGAAGATGATCGATTGAATTTACTTGAGCTCCGGTAGTTGTTCTACCGGAATAAGTAGTGAAATACTGCGAGCCGTTCTCGACTGTTTTTGAATCAGTCCTTTTTTCTCTAACGTGTTTATCATTTGATTCACGCTGGGTGGTGTGACCTTAAAGAATTTTTGAAAGTCTGTATGCGCAGGTGGCATGCCGTTGAGTTTTGTATAGTGGTGTATGTAGGCTAAGTACTGGCCTTGCTTGTCAGTAAATGAAAATATTTCTTGTTCAGGGATCGACATTTGACGCTCTTTATGATCAATTATGGATGTTGTTAATTATTCAGATAATGCCATGAATATCAAATATATAGTAGAGCTAAACGAAGAAGAAAAAAATCACCTGAACGAGTTACTGACAAAAGGAAAGTCGTCAGCCAGACAACTAAAGAGAGCAAATATCCTGCTAATGGCTGATTTAAGAAAGTATCAAGATAAGGATATTTCAGAAATTCTAAATGTTGGCACTGCCACCATTTATCGAACGAAAAAGAGGTTTGTCGAATACGGGCTTACAGAAGCGTTAAATGAAGGAGCTAGGCCAGGTATGCCTCGTAAACTTGATGCAAACCAAGAGGCTTTACTTATTGCTTTGGCATGCAGTCAGCCACCTGAAGGGCTATGCCGCTGGACACTGAACTTGATTGCGGACAAATTCATATCCTTAAGTGATATGGAAGTTGTTTCAACAGAAACTATCCGTCGTTTTAAATAAAATAACTTGAAGCCCTGGCAAAAGAAAATGTGGTGTGTCGGGAAGATGAATGCGGATTATGTTGCTCAAATGGAGCACATTCTAGACTTATACGCTCAGCCAAAAAGTCCCATGGAGCCGGTGGTTAATTTTGATGAAGCGATGAAGCAACTGGTATCTGATGTTAACTCGCCAACCGCGACTAAACCGGGCCAAGTAGCTCGAGAAGATT
Organism: uncultured Psychromonas sp.; assembly: GCA_963674525.2. GTDB lineage: Bacteria > Pseudomonadota > Gammaproteobacteria > Enterobacterales > Psychromonadaceae > Psychromonas. The sequence continues at coordinate 37,805 of CAXXRV010000026.1, forward strand.
ATGAGTATAAGCGTGTTAGTGTAGCGAACATATTTATGTTTTTTGACCGTCACCGAGGCTGGCGAAAAGCTAAAGCGACGCAAAATAAAAAGGCTGAGGATTTTGCTCAATGCATGAAAGACCTTGTGGATATACATTATCCCGATGCACATAAAATTCATGTAGTTATGGATAATTACAGCACTCACAAAGCGGGTTCTTTGTATAAAGCATTTGCACCTGAAGAGGCATTGAGAATATTAAAACGTTTGGAGTTTCATTATACATCTAAGCATGCCAGTTGGTTGAATATGGTGGAGATAGAAATAGGCAATATGAATCAACAGAGCCTTGATCGCAGGATCCCAAGCTGGGACAAACTGCATTCAGAGTTAGCCGCTTGGGAAACTCGTAAAAATGAAGAGCGTGCAACCATCAACTGGATGTTTAATGTTGACGGGGCACGTAATAAATTAACGCGAGCTTATGAACAGCTCAATCAATCATAATTAATGAGTCAAGGTAATAGTAACCATGGCGAAAGGTGTGGCATCCAGCTATGCGGCTATTTCATGCACAGTAACAACGGAAGAAGTGTTTAATGAGTTTATTGCTGATGCCAGTGACCGTGAAGCCTATTTCCGGGATGTCAGTACTTTTGCCGGTTGTACAGCGGGGCCGGCTGCGGCTTTAGCTAATCTGGAAATATTAGAGCGTGAAAATCTGGTACAGAATAGCGCGCAAATGGGCGATTATCTGCTTGCTGAGCTTAGCGCGCTGAAAGAGCGCCACCCTATTATTGGTGATGTCCGCGGTAAAGGCCTGATACTGGGTATTGAGCTGGTCAGTGATCGAAAAAGAAAACAGCCGGTCGCCGAACAGGTGGCCATGAAAGCGGCTGCTCTGTGTATGCAGAAAGGGTTGATTATAGGCCGCACCAATCGCTCCTTTGTCAACTTTAATAATACACTCTGCTTATGTCCGGTATTAACCCTGACTCAAGAAGAAGCGGATTTTATCGTGGCAACCTTAGATAGCGTGCTTGCCGAACTGGTCAGCGAGTAACCCTGTATTATTCTGCAAGCGTTCTGTGCAGCAAACGTAACGCCGAGTAATAACATTGCTCAGAACGCTTTTTTAGCCAGTATATTCAAGAAAATAAGCGCTAGAATTCGCTTGAAACAAACAAGCAAACAGTATGCCAAAATCACTTTTTGACCTCGATTTTTCTACTCAATGAAGCAGCAATAAACAGGATAAAAATAGTTTAATTATTAGGGTGAAAATTGCTTGTAGAAGTGACTGCAAAAGAGTATCTTTGCGCCAAATTTTAGCCTTGGCTGCGAAGCGTTGCCGGGCTGAAAAAGAAAGTATTAAATAGCCCGTTTTTTGAAAAATGGCACCAGGTCAATAGACCTGATAATGCTTACTATAAATTAACAACCATAGCTGATAACTAGATGATAATCTCCGCTTTATTGGCGGCGAAGATTATTTGTAACGGAACATGAGAGAATGAACAAAGATACAAGCGACACCACCTTTAACACCCCACTACTGAACGACTGTACTAACCATTTAGCTTTTCAACTTAAGCAGTCGCGAGCGAAAAATAAGGCGCAACAAAAAAAAGTGGATCCGTTATTTGAAACGCCATTGAATGATATTGTTACCCATGAGTTTATTCGCGGCTATAACTAAATGATAGCGCCAATATTTAGCTGACGAATGGTGTCTTTTCCCTACTTTCTATTTTCATGAAAATATGCTTCTGAGTGTGTTTTTATTAAGCTAAAGAAGAGTGAGTGAAGCGGCAAATGCAGCATACTTGTGTGCCTGGATTTGCCTTTCCATGCTCTAGAGTGGATTAGCCTTCTTTTGTGCGCCAAAGCGATCCGCATCGACGCCTTTTTTCCAGTAACCTACCGTAAATATATTGAGTCGTTCAAAACCTAGCTCTTTTTGCAGGATAGGGCGAAGTGCGCGAATACTGCCCGCTTCAAGTGCTAAAAACACTTTACTATCCCGGGCGTCAGCATTCTTTTTGAACCTGGGCATATAGCCGTTGATCGCGTTGATTGAAGTAAGATCAGCAACGAGCAGGTAGCTGTGATGATCGTAGTCGGTCATTTTCATCGGTCCGGGTCCGGCAATGCCGACACTGTCGCCAACCTTGGCCTGTCTGGCCCAGTTAGTTGCCGGGCCGTTATGACGATTGACGACAAAATCAAGCGACAGCTCGTTGCTTTGTGGGTTGAAAGCACGAATGGTGTAGGAACGCATTTTTACTTCCGAATCGCCCGCTGATTGCAGCACAACTTTGACATAACCACCTTCCATCGCACTTGGGAAATCCTGCAGACTCTCACCGGTAACGCTAATGCGGCGCAAATGAGGAGACAGCTCAATAACGTTAGAAACATGCGTTAAGCGCACCTGTGCTTTTTTCTTTTTCATTACCATTCCCTTCTCTTGCAGGTGTTTAGTTTAGTTGATAGAGTCAACAGTAATTGATATTAGTTGATTTTATCAACTTTATTTTGAAAAGGAGTTTTTATGGAAAATGAATCGATGGCCAATACTGTTTTCGCAATCGCGCATTCCTATCGATTAGCCATGCGCGCTGCGCTTAAGGCCAATGAAACGGGATTAAATGCCATGCATGTTAAATGCTTGGCGTTTATAGAAAAACAACAAAGCTGCACTGCTAATGATATCGTCAATCATTTTCACAGGGACAAAGGGCAGATAGCACGGTTGATAAAAGAGATGCTGGATAAAAAGTGGCTGAATAAAAGCGCTCACCCCAAGGATAAGAGGAGTTATCTTCTGTCATTAAGCGCCGAGGGAAAAATGCTCGCAGCGCGTATTACTGAGGCACAAAATCATATACAGAAAAAAATGCAGAAAAACCTCAGTGCTGAAGAGCTGCAGGAGTTTACCCGCATTGCCGGCATTATATCTGCCAATCTGGAAGGTGCTGGAGCAGCTGATTGACCCTGGCGATCTGCTGTCTGATTCACAGCGCGGCAGCGCAAAGTTGAACTATCAATGCGCAGGCAAAAGGTAAATGGAAATATCCAGTTACCTTTTGCCTTAAATCGTACTGTCTTTATCTCTACTACTAGAAACAGCTATTCAGCTGTTTGTGTTGCCAGCTCGATATAAATATCACGCAGCTTTTTAGCCACAGTGCCGGGTTTGCCGGTGCCGATGGTGTTGCCGTCAATTTCAACAACCGGCCAGACAAAAGTAGTCGCTGAACTGACAAAGGCTTCATTGGCCTGATAGGCTTCTTCAGCTGTAAAAGGGCGCTCCTGCACTTCAATCTGCGCCTGCTCGGCAAGCTCCAGCAATGCCTTGCGGGTAATACCATGCAGAATATCGTTACTCAGCGGGCGAGTCACTAATACATCGTCATTGGTGACGATATAGGCATTATTGGAGCTGCCTTCGGTGATATAGCCATCTTCAACGAGCCAGGCATCGTCGGCTTGTTGTTCAAGTGCGCCTTGTTTGGCCATGCACGGCGCCAGTAAACCAACCGTCTTAATATCACGGCGTTTCCAGCGGATATCTTCGGTAGTGATCACTTTCATGCCTTTGACCGCTTTCGGGCTGTCCAGCAGACTGCGTGCCTGGGTAAATAACACTAAGGTTGGTTTAACATCAACAGGGTAGCCAAAATCACGGTCACCGGCCGAGCCACGGCTTATCTGCAGGTAAACGCCGCCTTCATTGAGCTGGTTAAGCTTAACCAGTTCTTTTTGAATGGCGGTGATCTCTTCCAGCGTCGCCGGCAGTTCAATCTGCAGTTCGCTGCATGAGCGTTGCAGACGCAGCATATGGCCTTCATTGTCGACCAGTTTACCGTTGATGACGGCTGTTACTTCATAAACAGCATCGCCAAAAAGAAAACCACGATCGAAAATGGAAACTTTAGCTTCATTCTCTTTAATATATTCACCATCTAAGTAGACGATACGTTGCATAGCTTATTCCTTGTTGTATAGCAGTAGTGGGGCTACTGCTATTAATAATATTTTTAGGGCCTGTTTATCTTTCGTAGCCTAACCTGCAGTCGCCGAAAAATCACTCAATCAAGGCGCGAAAAGTGTGATTTAGTTACTCTAAATGAACTTTGAGCAACACAGGGTGAGTGATTTTTAGGCACTGCCCGAAGGGCTGGGGCTATTTTTCACTCTGACTGCGTTGTCAAACGTTAACTATAGATGGCTATTACTTAAATTTTCCGCCTTGCCAGAGCAAAAAATAGCCTCCAGCAGGAACGGCGACGAAAGATAAACAGGCCCTAGCGTTAACCCCAAAGGCCGCCTTGATAAACATTCATCTGGCTGTTATTAAAGGTGATAGATTGCTCGCGATCTTGCGCCAGCAGCAAAGGGCCGTCAAGGTCGACCACCTGAGTATTCTGAGCAACCATAAAAGCCGGTGCCATGCCCAAAGAGGTGGCCAGCATACAGCCAACCATCACCTGTAAACCAGCCTTTTCAGCTTCTGCTTTCAGCGCTAAGGCTTCGGTCAGGCCGCCGGTTTTATCTGTTTTAATATTGATCATGTCATAGCGGCCGATAATTTGCGCTAAACTGCTGCGATCATGACAGGACTCGTCTGCGCAGAGCGTGATCGGTCTGGGCAGGCGGGCCAGCGCCGAGTCATTGTTTGCCGGCAAGGGCTGCTCGATCATTTCCACACCCAGTTTCACCAGTTCCGGAACCATTTTCAGGTACAGCGCTTCATTCCAGCCCTCATTGGCATCAACAATAATGCGGGCATCAGGCGCACCTTCGCGCACCGCAGCAACGCGTTCGATATCGCCTTCACCGGCCAGTTTGAGTTTTAGCAATGGCCGGTGAGCATTGTCAACGGCCGCCTGTTTCATCCGCTCCGGTGTATCTAAAGAAAGCGTATAGGCGGTCACTAAGGGTTGTGGTTCGGCAAGCGCTAAGCGCTGCCAAATACGCTGACCGTGTTGTTTACATTCCAGATCCCAATAGGCACAATCCAAAGCATTACGCGCGGCACCGGCGGGTAGTAGGGACTGCATCTGTTGTCGGGTTAAACCTTCCTCTATTTTGACAGCTAATGGTGCCAGCTCTGCAAGTACAGATTCGACTGATTCACCATAGCGCGCATAAGGTACACACTCTCCCCGTCCAACATGTTTGCCTTGATGCAATTCAACAACAACCACTTTGGCATGTGTTCTGCTACCTCTAGAAATTGTAAAGGTACCGCGGATAGGCCAGCTTTCATCGATTAGTTTAACCTTCATAATCTTATCCTTATACTTTCTCGAGTTCCTTAACCGGACTGCTGATTGCTGCAAGTGCATCAACAATACGAGCGACACCTTGACGGAAAGGGTCAACGGCTGGAATAGCAAATTCAGCTTCTACTTCCGCAAGGTATTGTTTGGCTTCCGCTTCTGTTAATTGTGAAGTGTTAACCGAAATACCGACAAAACGTGCTTCACTATTGGTCAAACGCGCTGCAGCAAGGTTGGCATCCATACAAGCCTGCAGTTCAGGAACCGGGTAAGTGGGTAAACCACGCATATGCGTACGTGTCGGTTCGTGACATAAAACCAGTGCGTCAGCTTGTGCGCCGTGGATAAGTCCGGTACTGACACCTGCAAAAGAGGCGTGGAAGAGAGAGCCCTGACCTTCAATAATATCCCAGTGATCCGGCTCATTATCCGGTGTTAACTGCTCAACGGCGCCGGAAATAAAGTCGGCAACCACGGCATCAACACTCACCCCTGAGCCGCTGATTAGAATGCCTGTTTGACCTGTTGCACGGAAATCTGCATTCATGCCGCGAGCATGCATCTCTTTTTCGATGGCTAATGCCGTGTACATTTTACCGCATGAGCAATCGGTACCCACAGGCAGTACACGTTTACCGCTACGTTTTAAGCCGTTGGCAACCGGGAAAGACTGCGTCGGGAAGCGTACATCAAACATTTTACGGCCAAGCTTGTCAGCGAGCTCTTTTAGTTCAGGAACATCATTAAGCTTATTATGCAGACCCGCGGCTAAGTCCATACCTGCTTCAAGCGCCTGGGTTAAAATCGCAATCCATTTATCGGAAATAATACCGCCGCGGTTAGCCACGCCGATAACCAGTGTTTTTACGCCTGCTTCTTTAGCCTGGGCAATATCCATATCGGTTAAACCACAGTCGGCTGCACAGTCCGGCATACGGTATTGACCTGCACAATACTCAGGGTGCCATTGTTTTATGCCTTGAGCGACTTTTGCTGCTAGTGGATCCTGTGCATCGCCTAAAAATAACAGATAAGGTTTTTGAATTTCCATTGTAGTGCTTCCTATTAGTAGTAGAGCCGATCTCATTATTCTCGACTAAATGTCATTAGTGCTGTCGATGAGATTTATCGTAAGTAAATTAAATTAGATAAATTCTATATAGCAGCTTCTGTGCCAGAATATTTGTTGTTTTCGATGCCGCTAAATTGCCAACTATTTTTGCCTAACTCTCACTAAAATAGAATTCACTGAATCGGTGTATTTTTATTGTTTTTCTGTAGTGTTTTATCTTGATTTTTTATCTATTTAAAGTTTTTTATTCTATTTTTGATTAAGTTTTTTGTAGGGGTGAAGGGCGGCTTTTCTTTTGTGATGGTACTTTTAAGTTTTTATTTTATGAGTGGTTGATTGTTTTTTGTTAATTTTTCTTTGCCGCTTTGCTCGCTTGGCTAAAAATAGCTGCAAGACCCATGATAAAAGGCACCAGCATGGGGCTTGTCTGCACTTTTGTGGTGCTGAGTGGCTGCTTTGTTGCTTTATATAGGGTCATTTATTGCTGTTGTTTTTTGTTTGCTGTTTTAGGATAAAGCGAAAAACTGGTGAATTAACGGTGATTTCTGTTGTTGTAGGATATGTTGTATTCTTTGTGTATTGCGGTTTATATGACTGTTGTGAATTTTTCCTGGTTAATGACGCTTTTCCTTATACTGGCCATCCTGAATATTCAATTATTTATTGGCTTATAAATTGCTTGTTGTCTGTAGTCATTAATTTTAAAGCCCCTTCACTATATAAGAGGGCTGATCATCATCAAGGAATCATTATGCTAACAGCCGAAGCCATTATTGATATCGATGCTCTGCAGCACAATTACCGCTTTATTCAGGCAAAGTGTGCCACTGCCAAAGTGATTGCCGTGCTTAAAGCAAATGCTTACGGACACGGTGCGCTGCAGTTTGCTAAAGCGTTACCGCAAGCGGATGCCTTTGCCGTTTCCCGTCTGCCGGAAGCGGTTGAATTGCGCGAAGCGGGTATTTTACAGCCGATTTTACTGCTTGAGGGCTGCTTTTGCTCGCAAGAGTTACAGTCGGCAGCAGCACTGAACCTGCATACCATGATCCACAATCAGACCCAGTTACAGCAGCTCGAACGAGCAAATTTAAGCAAGCCGATTGCGGTGTGGCTTAAAATTGATACCGGCATGCATCGCCTGGGGATTCAGCCTGAGCAGCTCGACGACTATTATCAGCGTATTAAAAGCTCTGCTAACGCCGCGGATGAAATTGGTTTTGCCAGCCACTTTAATTGTGCCGATGATCTGCACAGTGACGCGACTATTGAGCAGATTAGGCTTTTTGAACAGGCAACGCAGTCCTATTGCGGTCCTAAAAGTTTAAGTAATTCAGCGGGTATACTGCATTGGCCGAGTGCGCATTATGATTACTTGCGCCCGGGGATCGCTTTATACGGCATTGCGCCACGGGTCGAATCCTGTGGTCAGCAGGAAGGATTACATCCGGTAATGACATTAAAGTCGAAGCTGATTTCGGTACGCGAGCATCAGCAGGGGGAAGCGGTAGGCTATGGCAAAAAATGGGTGGCTTCCCGGGATACAAGGATCGGCGTGGTGGCGATGGGCTATGGCGACGGTTATCCGAGAACAGCGCCAAGCGGTACGCCGGTGCTGGTTAACGGACGGCGTGTCTCTATTGTCGGTACTATTTCCATGGATATGATCACCGTTGACCTTGGTCCCGACAGCAGCGATCAGGTCGGTGATGAGGTGATCTTCTGGGGGCCTGGACTCGCTGTTGAAGAGGTAGCGCGGCACGTCGGCACCATAGCTTACGAGTTGGTTATTAAACTCACCGCAAGAGTAAAGAAAAGTTTTATCGGCGGTACAGCACAGGATGCAAAGCACAACCTGGAGTTAGCATCTTAAAATCATTGTCAGCAACGCACAGCAAAACAGATAAATCAAAAGGTGAAACAATATATATGCAACAATTACAAAGCACTAAAGCTGCTCCAGTATGGTCATATTTTCTCAATATTTGTGCCATTCCGCATCCCTCTAAACATGAGCAGCAGCTGGTTAGCTGGATTATGGACTGGGCAGAAGAAAAAAAGATTGCCTGTCGCCAGGATGAAATTGGCAACCTTATTCTCAGCAAACCGGCCAGCCGTGGTTCTGAGCATAAAACTCCGCTAATACTGCAGGCACATCTGGATATGGTGGCGCAAAAAAACAGCGATATGGTCCATGATTTTGCAAGCGATGCCATCACGCCCATTATCAATGGCGAGTGGATGCATGCCAAAAATACCACGCTTGGCGCCGACAATGGCATAGGTATGGCTTCCTGTCTGGCGGTATTGGCCGACAACAGTATTGAACACGGTCCGCTGGAAGTGCTGCTAACCACCGATGAAGAGAGTGGCATGACCGGCGCTTTTGCGCTGCAGGCCGACTCGTTAGCGGGAAAGATTTTAATCAATACCGATTCTGAGCAGGAAGGTGAGCTGTATATAGGCTGTGCCGGCGGCGTAAAAGTCTATGTCGACCTGCCTTATCAAAGGCTGCCGGCGAATGACAGCGAAAGCGCCTATGAAATTAAGCTGAGCGGCTTAAAAGGCGGGCATTCCGGTTGTGATATTCAGTTGCAGCGCGGCAATGCCATTAAGATATTAGCGCAGGCGCTGCATAACCTTGAGCAAGTGCCATTTAATCTGGCCTGTTTTGAAGGCGGCAGCTTACGCAATGCCATTCCCCGTGAAGCGCGGGCACTGATCACCTGTGATGCCGGTTATCAGCAGCGTCTGGAAGCACTGCTCAATAGCCAGTTAGAAAATCTGCGCAATGAATACCAGGGTATTGAGGATAATCTGCAGCTTTGTTTAACGGTAACTGCCTTACCGGAAAGCGTGTTAACGACACAATGCCGGGATAACCTGTTAAACAGTGTTAAAGATTGCGCCAACGGTGTCTTTGCCATGGATACTAACTTTAGCGATGTGGTACAAACATCGAGTAATTTAGGCGTGCTCACCCAGCAGGAGCAAAGTTTTTCCATGCAGCTGTTAGTGCGCTCCCAGGTTGATCAGGAAAAACTGCACTACGCGGAAAAAATAGCCGCGCATTTTCAGGCGTATGGGGCAATATGCCGTAAAGAGGGCAATTATCCGGGCTGGAAACCCAATCCCGACTCAACCGTTTATCGAGTGATGAAAGCGCAGTACAGCCAGCTCTTTAATAGTGATCCTGAAACCATGGTTATTCATGCGGGATTGGAGTGCGGCTTATTCAGTGCCAAGTATCCGCACTGGGATATGATCTCCTTTGGCCCGACTATTAAATTCCCGCACAGCCCGGATGAAAAAGTGCATATTCCCAGTGTTGATAAGTACTGGCAGCTGTTAATCGCGACATTAAAAGCACTGGCATAAGTGTTAACAAAGCTGACTGAGCTCGCTTTTAACGGCTTTTTTATGTAAAAAAGCCGTTAAATTTAAAATTATTTATTTTCTCCCTTGAAAAGTGATCTAACAGCCCCATCTTACTCTTATCGTTTAAACCCAAGTCTTGTTTAGGCTAATCCAAAGAGAAATAGATATTATGGAACATCAACAAAATCATAGCTTTAGTGCCGATACCGGTAAACTTCTTAAACTCATGATCCATTCTTTATATTCCAATAAAGAGATTTTTCTGCGTGAACTTGTTTCTAATGCAGCTGATGCCGCTGATAAATTACGTTTTAAAGCTCTTTCTGATGGTTCTCTTTTTGAAAATGATGCCGATCTGCGTGTCCGTTTAAGCTTTGATGAAGAGCTTAAAACCATCACCATTAGCGATAACGGCATAGGTATGACTCGTGATGAAGTGATCGAGCATTTAGGTACTATTGCAAAATCCGGTACCAGCGATTTCTTTGCGCAACTCTCTGGCGATCAGGCGAAAGATTCACAGTTAATCGGCCAGTTTGGTGTCGGTTTCTACTCGGCCTTTATTGTTGCCGATAAAGTGACGGTTAACACCCGTAAAGCGGGTGATGAGGCAGCGCAGGGCACTTGCTGGGAATCAACCGGCGAAGATGCTTACAGCGTGGCCGATATTGAAAAAGCGGATCGCGGTACCGAGATCATCCTGCACCTTCGTGAAGAAGAAACGGAGTTTTTAAACGATTACAAACTGCGCTCAATTGTTTCTAAATATTCAGATCATATCAGCATTCCCGTTGAGATGTACAAAGAAGCAACGGAAGAGTCAGAAGGCCCGGACGGTGAAAAAATTCCCGGCACACCGGCACACTGGGAAGCGATTAATAAAGCAACGGCCCTGTGGAACTGTGATAAAAGTGAATTAAAAGATGAAGAATACCAGGAGTTCTACAAGCATATTGCCAATGACTTTGAGAACCCGTTAACCTGGAGCCATAACAAGGTTGAAGGTAAGCAGGAATACACCAGTCTATTATATATTCCTAAACGTGCTCCCTTTGATCTGTGGAACCGTGAAAAAGCGCATGGCCTGAAACTTTACGTGCAACGCGTCTTTATTATGGATGATGCCGAGCAGTTTATGCCGACTTATCTGCGCTTCGTTAAAGGTGTGCTGGATTCCAATGACCTGCCGCTTAACGTCTCGCGTGAAATTCTACAGGATAACCGTGTTACGGCGACATTACGCAGCGCCTGTACAAAACGTGTACTGTCAATGCTGTCAAAATTTGCCAATAAAAATGAAGAAGAGTACAACGGCTTCTGGAAAGAGTTTGGTCAGGTATTAAAAGAAGGTCCTGCTGAAGATCCGGCGAATAAAGAAAAAATCGCTAAACTGTTCCGTTTCTCTTCAACAGAAACAGATTCAAGCGAACAGACGGTGTCTTTAGATGCTTATATTGAGCGTATGAAGGAAGGCCAGGATAAGGTTTACTACATCACTGCCGACAGCTTTAATGCTGCGAAAAACAGTCCGCACCTGGAAGTATTCCGTAAGAAGGGCATTGAGGTATTACTGCTGAGCGACCGTATTGATGAGTGGTTACTAAGCCATCTGCCGGAATATGAGGGTAAAACCTTTACCTCTGTTACTCAAGGTGATCTGGATTTAGGCAAACTGGACAGTGAAGAAGATAAAAAAGAGCAGGAGAAACAGGAAACTGAATTTGCAAGCTTTATCGAGCGTGTTAAAGAGGTGTTGGGGGAGAAGGTTAAGGATGTACGTCTGACGCATCGTTTAACTTCAACACCTTCCTGTATTGTTGCCGATAGTACAGATATGAGTACACAGATGGCGAAACTGATGGCACAGATGGGCCAGCCGGTACCGGAAAGCAAGCCTATCTTTGAGCTTAACCCGGAACATGTGATGGTGACCAAGCTGGCGGATATGGCTGATGAAGAGCTGTTTGCGCAGTGGACCGAGCTGCTCCTTGAACAGGCTATTCTATCTGAAAAAGGCAGTCTCGATGATCCGTCCGAGTTTGTCGGCCGTATCAACAAGTTACTGCTTGGATAATTTGTTTATTTAACTATTCTCTTCAAGGCCGGCTTATGCCGGCCTTTCTTGTTGCTGCTCTTGGAAAACAGAGCATCAAGGTTCACATTTCGTTCAATTCAGAACCGACAAATATGCTTTTAAAGACTTGCCATGTGAATGCTTGAATGTCGTTGATTGGCTAAAAGCTCTGCCATAGAGTATATTTTAAATGTTGCACAATAATTAAACAGCTGCTTAACCCTGCTGCTAAAAGGCTGCCGTTAAGCACTGTCTTGACAGAGTGGCGATTTAATCATTAGCTGGGCATTTTCCTGCAGACAACTTATTCCTTTCGTTGAGATTTTTACTATAAAAGGCAAAGGGGGAAAAAATGAACAAAATGCTTAAGGTGCTTACTGCTGCATTCATTTTTTCAACAGGGACGTTAGCAGAAAGCAAAGAAATGACGCTGACCACTATCCTCAAAAACTACTCGGGTGAAGCTGCTTATTTTGCGATTTATCTGACCGACAGCAAGGGCGTTTATCAACAGACCTTTTGGGTTGGCGGCAAGAAAGCAAAATATTACCGGGGGCTGTTGGATTGGGCCTATGGCAGCAAAAAGAGAAGAGCTGAATATGATGGTAAAACAGGAGCCAGTTTAAAGAGCGGCCAAACCTTTACCATGACAGTAACACTCGATGATGCATGGATTGATGCCGGTTATCAGATTCGCATTGATACCGCAGTGGAGCGCAAGCGCAGGGTTGCTGCTGATATAATCGCGCCTCTGACGACCGCGGATATCGGGCAGCCTGTAGCGGGAACTGTGTATGTAAAAGAATTTAGTTATGTTTTCTAACCCCCTTTGCATAAGAGTGCCGCTGCGAAAAATTCACTCGCTAACGGCGCTGCTGGCTGCCGTCTTTATTCTTATTTTAACCCTATCCGGCGTACTGCTTGCCATTTCACCGGTATCGGAAAGCATTAAGAGCATGCAGCTCTACTCGGGCAGTGAGCGCGATATCTCGCTTGCTCAGTTGGCTGAAAACAGTCTCGCGCATTACCCTGCTGCAGAGCAGATTGTGCGCTCTGCTACGGGGCAAGTTGTCGTTTATTACATGGCTGATAATGGCGATTTTGCTGCTGATATTATCAACCCGCTTACCGGGCAGTCTATTGCGCCTTATGGGAATAGCCCGTCACTGCTCAATGAAGTGCGCTATTTTCACCGTTCCCTAATGCTCAATGATCTCGGGCGAATGCTGGTGGGCATTGTTTCCGGCCTGCTGTTGGTTATCCTTATTAGCGGGATTCCGCTGCTTGCTAAATGCCTGGGTGGATGGAAACGGCTGTTTAAGCCGCTCAAAGGCTCACCAGCATCTTGCCTGCATGGTTTTCTTGCCCGTATTGTGCTGTTTCCGCTTTTGCTTTCTTCCCTGTCGGGCGTCTATTTGTCCCTGGTGAGGTTTGAATATCTGCCTGGTGATGAACTGCTTGAGCCCGACTACCCGGTTGAAATAAGTGTTGGTCAACACCTTCCTGTTCTCTCTCTGCAGGCGCTGCAGGCTGTAAATGTAGCAGAGCTTCGGGAGCTTCGCTTTCCCTATCCGGACGATCCTGAAGGGCTGTTCTTTATCCATACGGATAAAGGACAGGGGTATGTCGACCCTGTTACCGGGCAGTGGCTGAATTTTCAGCCTCATACAAGCGCCAATAAAATGTATGAATTTGTTTACGCAGTGCATACGGGCGAAGGGCTGTGGTGGCTGGTGATCTTTTTAGCATTAGCTGCATTGTTGACGCCTGTGATGGTCTTCACCGGTATCAATATTTGGTGGCGGCGCAGGCAACGGCTGCACAGTAAGCAGTTGCAGCATAATGCGCCGCCGGAGTTTGCCGATAGCGTTATTCTGGTTGGCAGTGAGGGGCATAGTAGCTGGCCATTTGCACAAATTCTGCATCACGCATTGATGGCTGCGGGGTTAAAAGTTCACTGTAACGATATGAACCATATCGCCCACCATTATCCAAACGCCAGACACATTTTAATTCTTACTTCAACCTATGGTGATGGCTGCCCCCCTGCAAGTGCGGCACTGTTCCAGCAGCGGTTGGAGCAGATAGAGCAGAATACCAGGTATAACTTTGCTGTACTGGGTTTTGGTGATCGTCAATACCCTAACTTCTGTGGTTTTGCGCTGCATGTTGAAAAACTATTAATCGACAAAGGCTGGCAACCCCTGCTGCCGATTGAACTGATAGATCGCAAATCCCCGCAAGCTTTTGCGCGTTGGGGCAAGCTATTAAGCGCCAAACTCAATAAAACCTTTGAACTTAATTACATCCCCGAACGGCCTAAAACCATTACTTTAATCTTAGTAAAACGGCAGGTTTATGCTGCCGATAGTAGTATGCCTATTGTGATACTGAGATTTTGTGCGCAAAAAGGCAAAAAGCTGCCTAAATTTTCAGTCGGCGATCTGCTTGGAATTTTTCCGCCAATAACGGTGGGACAAGGTGCCGAGAGCGATGCTGCTGATATGGCGCGTTTTTACTCCATTGGCTCCTGTGAAAAAGAGGGGTTTATTGAGCTGGGTGTTTCTGTGCATAAAAAGGGCCTCTGCTCAAATGCGCTGTTTGCGCTGAACAAGGGGGCGACCATTGACGCTTTTGTCAAATCTAATGAAAGCTTCCATCTCCGCGGCAGTGGCAAGCCGTTGCTTTTGATTGGCGCGGGCACCGGTATTGTTCCTCTGATGGGTTTTATTCGCAATAATCACGCTCGCCATCCCATCTATCTCTATTGGGGAGGACGTGATCCTGCCTGTGATTACATTTATCAGGATGAATTGGCGCAGATGCTGGAAAATGAGCATTTGACTGAGCTAAGGGTTGCATTTTCTCGTGGTAAAACAAAAGCCTATGTACAGGATTTGCTTCGTGATGATAGCGATAAGATCAGGCAACTGCTGATGGACAATGCCGAGATCATGATCTGCGGAGGCAGAGAAATGGCGGCAGGCGTTGAAGAAGCCCTGGAGTTTATACTGTCAGCAACAACTATAAGCTTAACAGAGATAAAAAACGCGCATCGTTATCGCGAAGATGTTTATTAGGTTGTTTATCTTTGGTTTTGATGCTGGCTTGAACTGCAAACAATAAAGTCTTTATAAACAATAGCATACTGTAATAAAGCGCGGGGATGTTAATGGAGGTATAAATGCATGTGAAATTTTTGTTAAATATTTGCAAGAGCTTGACTTGTTCTATAGGGTATTGCAGCTATTCTTTTAGTGTGCAAAAGTAAAAGAGGAGTAGAAGCATGAATAATATGATGAAAAGCTTAGTGATGGCATTATCACTATTATTACTGGGTGCAAATGCCTATGCGGCAAAAGTGGTTCCTGGTAATTTTAGCCATTACAGCGGCGAAACTGTGATGCACATAGTGCCTGTGGATAGCAAGAGTGAGGCTTATGCTATCGGCCAACAAAAATTAAAAGATTTGCAGGCAAAATCCAGTCGTGAACTCAATGATATATTTGGACTTAACTTACAAACACCAAAAGAAAAAGACAGTGTCACCCTGGAAAATGCTTATATATCCGTTCAAGAAATAATGAACGAACAGGGAAGAATTGTCTACAGAGGAACAGTGAATGTCACTTATCATTACTCTGTGGATAATGAAAGGATTGATTAAAAACAGCTTAAGCTCCACTCCTCCAGCTTGCTGGAGGTTTTTTTGCCTGAAAATCCAGCTCCTATAACAGGCTGTCGATTTTAATATTAATAAAAGTAAAGCAAGGATAAAAAAATGCGCTTATTGATGCCAAAAATTTTATTTGCAGCACAGGTTTTATTTTTATTGTTATTTACCCGCCTGCTATATGCTGATCAGCCGATGCATGGCACAGACCACCATGCTGGCGCAGAGAAAGCAGCCAGTCCGGCGATCATGCATATGTCGCACTTTGATATGATCCACTCTGAACAGGATTTTCTGCGCGAGATGATCCCCCATCATCAGGAAGCGGTGGATACTTCAGTGCTTCTGTTTATCAGCACCGAAGATCCGGAACTGAAGATGCTGACTAAAGCTATTTTCAATGCACAAACAGAGGAAATACTGGAGATGAGGCTGGCATATGCCCGCTGGTATAACCTTATTCCAACGGGCGCTATGTATCAGCCGATGATGCGCGACCTCAATAAGGTTAGCGGCCGGGAAAGAGATATCCTCTATGTTAAGGATATGATCCTGCATCACCAGGGCGCGCTGGATATGGCGAAAAAGCTGTTAACCTTTAAGGATGTCCACGAAGAAACCCTTATATTTGCAAAAGAGATTATACAGTCGCAACAGACTGAAATTGATTTTATGCGCAACTGGCTGAAAAAGGCGCAGGCAGCGCAATAAGCCAGGCTGGGAAAATAGCCAAGGGTGATAAATAAAAATACGCGTCGAAAGGTCACCCCCCCAGACGTAAGGTCGGTTTATGCCGGCCTTTTTAATTTGTGGTCTTGAGTAATTTGCCATAAAAGTGTAAATTTCCACCTCAATTTATAACATTTACAAAGGACGCAACAATGCGCATTATCTTATTAGGTGCTCCAGGCGCTGGTAAAGGCACGCAAGCTCAATTTATGATGGACAAATATGATATCCCGCAAATCTCTACCGGTGATATGTTACGCGCAGCAGCAAAAGCGGGTACCGAGCTGGGTTTAAAAGCAAAAGAGTTAATGGATGCAGGACAACTTGTTTCTGATGAATTAATCATTGGTTTAGTAAAAGAGCGTATTGCCGAAGATGACTGTGCTAAAGGCTTCCTGCTGGACGGCTTTCCGCGTACTATTCCACAAGCGGATGCCATGAAAGCAGCGGGTGTTATTGTTGATTTCGTACTTGAGTTTGATGTGCCGGATGAAGAGATCGTAAAACGTATGGCTGGCCGTCGTGTTCACCCGGGATCAGGTCGTACTTACCATATTGTCTATAATCCGCCTAAAGTTGAAGGCAAAGATGATGTAACCGGTGAAGATCTGGTTATTCGCCCGGATGATGAAGAGTCAACAGTACGTAAGCGTTTAGATATTTACCATGCGCAAACTGAGCCACTGGTTGCTTACTATAAAAATGAAGCAGCACAAGGCAATGGCGCATATCACAAATTTGACGGCACTAAAGCGGTCGATGTTATCAGCGCTGAATTAGCGGAAATTCTTGGTTAAGCCAAGTTGCTTTATAGCTATTAGGGGCTTTTGGCCCCTTTTTTATAACTTTAAAAAAATAGAGTTGTTATGGATAAAAAACAGGCGGTCTTATTAGTCAATTTGGGTACTCCTTCAATGCCAAACAAGCAAAGCATCCGGGCATTTCTGCGTGATTTTTTATCTGACAGGCGGGTGGTTGATGTCGCGCGTATTATCTGGCTGCCTATTTTATACTTAATTATTCTCCCGATACGATCGAGACGCCTGGTTAAACCTTATCGAAAAATATGGTTGCAGGATGAGTCACCCCTGCGCTTTTACACGCACTCACAGGCTGAAAAATTAGCACAGCAGCTGCAGGGTAACAATATTAGTGTCGATTATGCGATGACCTATGGACAGCCTTCAATTGCCGCAAAGCTAAAGCAGTTTAGCGAGCAGGGCATTACCGATTTAACGGTTTTACCTTTATATCCGCAATATAGTGTTTCAACGACTGCACCCGTTTTTGACCAGCTCAGTGATGCCATTAAAAAACAGTTTAACTTTCCGGCACTTAAATTTATCCATGATTACCATGACCATCCTTTATATATCCATGCGCTGGTTAACTCGATTAAACAGTCCTGGGCAGCACATGGCCAGAGTGAATGTTTAATCTTTTCTTTCCATGGTATTCCCAAACGTTATGTGGCATTAGGCGATGTTTATCAGACACAGTGTGAAGCGACGGTAAAACTGGTGGTGGAAAAGCTTGGGTTAACAAAGCAGCAGTACAAACTCTGTTATCAGTCTCGCGTTGGCCGTGAAGAGTGGCTAAAACCCTATTTGGATGTCAGCTTGCCAGAAATGGCAAAAGCAGGGGTAAGCTCTGTTGATATTATCAGCCCGGCTTTTGCCTGCGATTGTCTGGAAACCCTGGAAGAATTAGCCATGGAGAATAAGGCCTTATTTTTGGACAATGGCGGCAAGCGCTATCATTATATTCCCTGTTTAAATGATGGCGATCAGCATATCGCCTTATTGCGCGCATTAGCGACGGCTAAGTCGTAAGTTATTGCCGTTATCAGAATGCATCTTGAAATTT
The DNA here is from genome assembly GCA_963674525.2 of uncultured Psychromonas sp. GTDB lineage: Bacteria > Pseudomonadota > Gammaproteobacteria > Enterobacterales > Psychromonadaceae > Psychromonas. Next base: position 55,863 of record CAXXRV010000026.1, read on the forward strand.
AAGCTGCAAACTGCTTGTCTGCTTCTTTTTATGCTGATATTGCTCAGTGCGTGTTCGAGTACTCAGCCAATAGCGAAGCGTGCTGCTTCTGAAAACGTCTCTGAAAAATCGCCTAATCAGCAAAAAGCGGCTCAAACAGACAAAGTGATGAGCGAGGAAGAGCTGCTTTTTAGCTTACTGCGCAATGAATACCGCTATTGGCGGGGTACTCCTTACCGTTTAGGCGGTAATAATAAAAAAGGCATTGACTGCTCGGCATTGGTACAGGCTGTTTTTCAAAACAGCTTCAATATTGCCATGGCCCGCACCACCAGCAAACAACTCAAATTAGGTGCTCCTGTGGCCTCTGATGCACTTCAAGTGGCTGATCTGGTGTTTTTCAAAATTCGTCGAGGAGTGCGTCATGTCGGCATTTATATCGGCGAACAGCAGTTCCTGCATGCATCCACCAGTCAAGGAGTGATGATTTCATCTCTGAATAATGCCTACTGGCAGTCTAAGTATTGGCAAGCCCGGCGTATTCTTGACTAACCTTTTAAAATTAAGCGCTTACCAACCCTGTGTATGATTATTGACCGTTTGTTTATACGAGTCGCCATAAATGCTCTCCCGATCACAAAAAAACAACAATTAACCATCAAAAGAGTAAATGTTGGCTATTATTATTGGATTTTTTTGCATGATAAATGGGCAAAAGGTGTAACTTGTTTTTGGTTGATAAGTTTCTTATTCAATAAACAAGCTATGCTTAGTGCTTTTAATCAATGCAAATATCAATCACCAATGTGATTATTGTTAGCTTTAAAATAACTTAAGGGAATGTCAAATGAGCGAGAATACGAGCAAATCAGCAGGGCTTAACCGTCGCGATTTTTTAAAGAATAGCGCCGGCTTAGCGCTAGCAGGAGGAGGGCTAACTCTACTTTCTGGAACAGCGCAGGCAGGCCAGGCAAACAAGGATTGGCGTGCTTTGTCTGATTCTTACTCAAAATCAGTTTTTTGGGAAGAGGTACGCAGAGAATTTATTCTTGATAAAAAAAGCGTCTATATGAATATTGGTACCACAGGATCGATGCCGCGGGATGTACTGACTGAATATGCCAGCAATAATGAAATAGTTGCAAAAAATCCATGGGATATGCAGGAAAAGTTTGGCTCCTGGCCTTATGTCACTGAGATGGCGGAAGCCATTGCGCCCGGTTTCGGTGCTCACAGCCATGAGATTATATTAAGCCGTAATACCACAGATGGCATGTGCAGCATACTTCATGGCCTGAAGTTCGAGAAAGGGGATGTTATCCTGACTACTCATCACGAGCATATCGCTGCTGATTCCCCTCTTTATGTGCTGGAAGAGCGTTATGGTGTGCAAGTGAAATATCTGCAAATTCCCGTTTATACCGGCAGTGAGGCAATCAGCGAAGAAGATTTTGTCAACGTTTTTAAAGCTGCTATTGCGCAATACGGGAACAAAGTCCGCTTGATCACTTTTTCTCATATCACTTATAAAACAGGAACGGTACTGCCGGCCAAACGTATCTGTAAGCTTGCCAATCAGCACCGTATTCCTACGCTAATCGATGGCGCGCATGGTATCGGTATGCTGAACCTTGATTTTCATGATATTGACTGTGATTTTTATGCCGGAGCCGGACATAAATGGCAGTGCGGTGCCGGTGCAACGGGGATTCTCTATGTTAAGGATAATGCCCAACGTTTAGCCGAATATTGGCCGGATCGCGACAACCCCTTATGTCTTATTAATTCATCATTAGCCGAATACTCCTATATGGGTACACAAATACAGATGCAGTATATCGGCAATGATAATTACCCTGCAAAACAAGCGCTAACTGACGCCTGCTTGATGTGGGACTGCATTGGCCGCGATGTCATTGAAGCACGCGTATTGGCATTAAGTAAACTCTGTAAGGAGCTGCTGCGTGAAGCTTTTCCATCAGCCAATATTTATTCACCTGATGTGGCAGGGTTATCGAGTGCGATCAGCTCTTTTAATCCTTTTGCCGATCAGTATGATTCAGCAATACTAACCACTTTCCGGGATCGTTTACGTGAAGAATACGGTTATATTATCCGTACTACCGATTTTAAAGTGAAATCGACGGATCAGAGTGACAGGCATGCCTTACGTATTTCGACACACCTGTTCCATAATGAGCAGGATGTGGTTGGTCTGGTATCTGCTATGCAGGAGCTTTATTTAAGCATGGCATAAAACCGGATTATTGAGCAAGTAAACCATGCCTTAACGGTGTGGTTTTTTCTGCAGCTCATCGCCGAGCTTAGATTGATGCAGTCTAACTGAGAAGTTAACCGGCTATTTCTTAGTTATAGCAAGCGGCAATATTGCATTTCTCATTTTTATATGTGGTAAATATTTGATCTTTTTGTATGCTTGAATTGCTTTTGATTTTTTTTTGTAAGTTCAGCCAAGTATACTTTAAAAATAATCACTTAAGTAGGGTTGTAAATTAAAGATGAAAGCAACAATAAAAATGCGCGGTTTTTTACCTATTGTTTTATCCCTTACACTGTTTAGTTTATCGTGGCAGGCAAATGCACGGGATCTTGCGGAAATAAAAAAAGCGGGTGTATTACGCCATATCGGGGTTTCCTATGCGAATTTTGTCAGTTATTACAAACAAGGTGATACTCTTGTTAAAAGCGGTTTAGATGTTGATTTGATTCAGGGCTTTGCGCAGTATCTAGGGGTTAAATACCAGTTTGTGCCGGCCAAATTTACAAATATGCTGGGCCTGCTGACAGGACAAAATGTCAATTTTGACGGCAAACAGGTCATTTATGGCGAGCAGACTCCCGTTCAGGGCGATCTTATTGCCAGTGGCGTAACCAAACTCGCCTGGCGCCAAGAAATAGTTGATTTTTCCGGTGATTACTTTCCCTCTGCGGTATGGGTGATTGCCCGTACGGATACAGATTTACAGCCAATTCAGCCAAGTGGTTCGATTGCTGAGGATATTATTCAGGTTAAGTCACTTATCAATAAGCGCGATATATTGGCAATGAAGCAAACCTGCCTCGATCCTGATCTCTATAATCTGCAGGCAACCGGGGCAAATATTATTTTTCCTCCTAATGTGCGCAAACTCAATGAAATGGTCCCTGCCATTTTAAAAGGGGATGCAGAAACAACCCTGCTTGATGTCAGTGATACGCTGATAGCGCTGCAGAAGTGGCCGGGTGAGATTAAAGTCATCGGTCCTATTTCTGAAGAGCAAACTATGGGGGTGGCATTTCGTAAGCATTCTCCCGAGCTACGAGAAGCCTTTAATCGCTATTTAAAAGAGATCCGTGCTGATGGTCGTTATTATCAACTCGTGGAAAAATATTACCCTGCCGTTTTTGACTATTATGGTGATTTTTTCAATGACTAAAGAAAAGATATAAAATACTTAGGCAGTAAAATGCCATAAGCAGCGAATTGCCGACAGGATGTTAAATAAAGGTCAATCAATTGGATATGAGCATAAAAAACAAAACCGCCCATTTTCTCCACATTTTTTTATATGCAGCGCTGCTTTTTTCAAGCCATCAGACTGCTGCGCGGGATCTCGCGGAGATTAAAAAAGCAGGTGTGTTACGTCATCTTGGCGTTTCCTATGCGAATTTTGTGAATTATTACTTAGAAGACAAAACTGTGCGCAAAAGCGGACTGGATGTGGAATTAATCCAGGGGTTTGCCCGCTACTTAGGGGTTAAATATCAGTTTGTTCCTGCAAAGCCAGCCAATGCAGCGGGACTGCTGACCGGGCAGAATGTCCTATTTGATGGTGAAAAGGTTATCTATCGCGATCACGTTGCCATTGCCGGCGACCTTATTGCCAGCGGCGCAACCAAACTCGCATGGCGTAAAGAAATAGTCGACTTTTCCGATGATTATTTTCCTTCTGCGGTATGGGTGATTGCCCGTGCCGATGCAGATTTACAGCCGATTGAGCCGACCGGCTCTATTGTTCAGGATATTCTGCAGGTCAAGTCGCTTCTCAATGGCCGTAACCTGCTGGCTATCAAACAAACTTGCCTCGACCCGCACCTGTATAATCTGCAGGCAACCGGCGCTAACATTATTTTTCCTCCTGCCGGGTACAAGCTTACTGATATGGTGCAGGCCATTATTAAAGGGGATGCGGAAATGACGCTATTTGATGTCAGCGATACTCTGGCCGCCCTGCAGAAGTGGCCGGGGGAGATTAAAGTGATTGGTCCCATCTCTGAAAAGCAAACCATGGGGGTGGCGTTTCGTAAGCATTCTCCCGAGCTGCGCAAAGCCTTTAATGCTTATCTGCAACAGATTCGCAGCGATGGTAGCTACTACCAACTTGTAGAAAAATATTACCCTGCTGTTTTTGACTATTACGGTGAATTTTTTTCAATGCCGATAGAAGAAATATAAAATGCAGCGTATAAAAAAAAGACTCACCAGTAAACCCGCCATTATCGCTGCCGGCATGATTCTCGCGGGCTACCTGGTGTTAATTCTTGTGGTCACCAACTTAGGGCAGCAACGCCTTGAAGACTCGCGAAATAATGAATTACAGCTTAAGGTCAATCACTATGTTAATGGCTTGAGTTACTTTTTAAAGATCACTAAAGGTGATCTTGAGGTACTGGCTAGCGATAAGGCGATGATTACCTTTTTCGCCAATCGCAGTTCCGGAATGTCGATGGAGTACGGCTTAGGCTCAAGTCTATTTAACTTAAAAAGGGAAATAGAACGCCTGTTATTCGATAGTGAAATTGAACAGACGCCGGTTTATAAACGCCTGCTGTTGCTTGATTTTGGTAAGGAAGTGGTTGTCGACAGCAACCCTGATGCGCCATTGAATATCAGCCAGATTCCATGGCCGGAGATGGCCGCCAGAAAGTTTAAAATGCTGGTTGTTGAAACCCCGGCTGGTTTGGCCATTAAGATGTTAGTCACCATTTATCAGCAGCAAAAAGCGGTGGGGTTATTAGTGGCGGATATTAATAGCGACTTACTGGTGCAGCAGTTAACGGCGCTGGAGCATTCGGGCAGCGGCAGTCACCTGTCGCTTGCCACGCCCCGCGGTAATATCTTTCTCTGGGGGTCGCTGCAGTCCAATAAGAATCCGTTAAAGAGAACACAACCCCAGCAAATCTATATTGAAAAGGCCGTTAATGGTACTCCCTTTAAGCTACTTGCCAGGTTTGAGGGAATTAACGAAAAAGACATTCTCACTTCGACCTGGTTTGTTGTTGCAATTTCAATGCTGGCCATTCCGGTGATGCTTGGATTTTTCTATTTAATGCGTATCGATCAGCGCAATACGGTTCTGCAGACGCAAATAGAAGTATCGGCTAAACAGCGCAAGAAACTGACCGTGCAAAACGATATGCTGCAGAGTGAAATCATCAAACGCAAGATTTCACAAAGCAAGCTGGCATATCAGGCCAGTCATGACTCACTCACCGGACTCGCCAACCGCAGTTGCAGCCTTGACCACCTTGCACAGGCAATTGCCCACTCGCGAAGAAACAACAGCCAAATCTTAGTGATGTTTATCGATCTGGATAATTTCAAAAATATTAATGATACGCTCGGTCATATTGCCGGCGATAATATTCTTATCGATATCAGCAGGCAATTAAAGTCAGCGGTGCGCGATACCGATACTGTTGGCCGTTTGGGCGGGGATGAATTTTTATTAATTATTCCGGAGTTAGCGGACAGTGAAAGTGCCAAAATACTGGCCGTTAAAATTCTCACCTTGTTTGAAAAACCTATTACAGTAGAAGAGCAGCAGTTTTTTCTTTCCACCAGCATCGGTATGGCTGTCTATCCGCAGGATGGCGATACGCCGGATGAGCTGCTGAAATGCGCGGATATGGCGCTATACAAGGTTAAAGATGACGGTCGCAACGGCTTTAGTTTTTATGATAATGCTATGAATGATGCCCTGCAGCGCAGCCTGCTGCTTAACCATCATCTGCACCTGGCACTCACTAAGAATGAGATCGAGGTTTACTATCAGCCTATTATCGACCTGAAAACGCGCAAAATTGTCGCTGCTGAAGCGCTGATACGCTGGAATAACAGTAGCTTGGGCTTTATCTCCCCGGAAGAGTTTATTCCGGTGGCGGAAAAAAACGGTAAGATTAATGAACTGGGCGAGTTTGTGCTACAGCAGGCCTGTATTCAGACGGCACAGTGGCAGAGTATTGTGCCCCTGCAAATTGCAGTTAATTTCTCCGGGGTGCAGTTTCGTTATCCGAATAAACTGCTCAATAAAATAGAAAACGTATTGGCACAGAGTGGCTTGGCAGCACAGCAATTAACGGTGGAAGTGACCGAAAGTCTGCTGGTTAATAACAGCTGCGAGTTTGCCAATATGCTGGCACGTTTAACCGAGCTGGGTATTCAGCTGGCGATGGATGATTTCGGAACCGGCTATTCGGCTCTCTCTTATCTGCAAAAGTTTTCTTTTTCTAAATTGAAAATTGACCGTGCCTTTGTCAGAGATCTGGAGACTAACCCTGCGGATATGTCGTTAGTGACGGCAATACTGGCCATGGCAAAAGCGCTTAACTTAAAAGTGGTGGCGGAAGGCATTGAAGATGATTTTCAGGCCGACCTGCTGCAAAAATTAAACTGTGAATATGGTCAGGGATACCTGTTCAGCCGCCCTGTGACAGCGGCGCAGTTTACACAGTTGTTATTACAGGACAGCAGAAAAAGTGAAAAACTGCTTAAGAAAGCATAAGCGAATTCGAGTCGTGCTGCTCAAAATCCGCTTAAAGAGTAGAGATGATCATATGGCGTACCAATAACCCATATTGACTAATCTGGTAAACAGGGTTAACGCATTCAGGTCGTCGCTGAGCAGCTCAACCACTTCACAGCCGATATCATCCTGATCGCAGAGATAATGGCCCAATTCATTAAAGCCTTCGCAGTCAAACTGCTTGCCATTAATAAACAGCAAATCCGGTGACTGTTGGAAATAGACGGCACGCAGCCCGCCTAAACGGGTAAATTGTGCGCCCTCGCTAAACAGCGCCAGTATCTCATCGGTGCTGTGCGGCTGCTCTATTTTAGCAATATCGAGTTCATGGGTAGCGGTACTGATCATTATGCCGAACCAGGGAATAAGATCTTCGGGAGTCTGACAGCCGCTGAGCATCATTCTATGTACTTCAGCGAGCTCCTGCTCTTCAATTTGTCCGGGTTTCTCACGGATCTGCATATCGATATCAGCGTAGCGGGGTACCGGTCCGGATCTATCAAGGCAATAGTCTGCAAAACTGCTGAGCAGATCATTTTGATCCGGTGCGCGAAAGCCGACACTGTAATTGATTGCCGGCTCCAGCGCATAACCTTCATGCGGGTGGCCGCCGGGAATATACAACATATCGCCCGGCTCCAGAATAACGTCAATAATCGCAGAAAACTCTGCGCAGTGCTTGAGCGCGTCATGTACAGCAAACTCCTGCACAGCGGCTTTATTACCGACACGCCAGTGGCGTTTTCCCTGACCTTGAATAATAAATACATCATAATTATCGATATGCGGGCCGATACCGCCTTGTGCTGTTGAATAGCTGATCATCAGATCATCAATGCGCCAGTTTGGTAAAAAGCGGAAAGGGCGCACTAGCGCCTGTGCTTCCTCATGCCAGTGATCAACAGCCTGAATAAGCAATGAGCTGCCATCTTCCTGCAGTTGTGCAAAGTCGCTAAAGGGACCTGATTCGACCTGCCACTGGCCTTGCTTTTTATAAACAAGACGGCTTTCAATTTCCTCTTCCATCGCCAGACCGGCAATTTCATCGGCCATGATAGGGTCGGTAAAATCACTAAAAGCTTGTTTAATAACAGTGGGTTTTTGTTGCCAGTAAGTATCGAGAAAATGATTAATATCTAAATTTAGTTCGAACATAAAAACCTCTGAGTTATTGTTTTCTTTTATTATACTGCATACAAAAAAGGCAACCCGAAGGTTGCCTTAAATAAAATCAGGATATGCGAGCTTAGTCGACTAGTTTTTCTACTAATGCAATTGCCTGACCGATATAGTTGGCCGGTGTCAGCGCTTTTAGCTCAGCTTTAACTGTATCGCTGAGCTCAAGGGTGTCGATAAATGCCGCCATACCCGGTCCATCGACACGCTTACCGCGTGTCAGCTCTTTTAGTTTTTCGTAGGGTTTTTCGATACCGTAACGACGCATCACGGTCTGGATTGGCTCAGCCAGTACTTCCCAGTTGGCATCCAGATCTTTGAGCATGTTTTCTTCGTTAGCTTCCAGTTTGCTGATCCCTTTTAAGCTTGCTTCATAAGCGATCACAGAGTAACCGATAGCAACGCCTAAGTTACGTAGTACCGTTGAATCTGTCAGATCGCGCTGCCAGCGGGAAACCGGCAGTTTAGCCGCCAGATGGTCAAAGATAGCGTTAGCGATACCTAAGTTACCTTCAGAGTTTTCAAAATCAATCGGGTTCACTTTATGCGGCATGGTTGATGAGCCGATTTCACCGGCAATGGTTTTTTGTTTGAAGTGACCCAGGCAGATGTAGCCCCAGATATCACGGTCAAAGTCGAGCAGAATAGTATTGAAACGGGCAATCGCATCAAACAGTTCAGCGATGTAATCATGCGGTTCAATTTGTGTGGTGTAAGGGTTAAAGGTTACGCCCAGGCCCGTGACAAACTGCTCTGCAAAACCCTGCCAGTCCAGTTCCGGGTAAGCACTGAGGTGGGCATTGTAGTTACCGACAGCGCCATTGATCTTACCGAGAATTTCAGTTGCTTCAATCTGTTTAACCTGACGCTGCAGACGCACTGCAACATTCGCCATCTCTTTACCAAGGGTTGTTGGTGAAGCGGGTTGGCCGTGTGTACGGGACATCATCGGCATCGCTTTGTACTCAACAGCCAGTGCTTTAATCGCAGCAACGATTTTGTTGCAGTAAGGAAGAATGACTTGTTCTTTTGCTGTGCTCAGCATCAGGGCATGTGACAGGTTATTGATATCTTCAGAAGTACAGGCAAAATGAATAAATTCTGAAACGGCATTTAACTCTTCAACATCCGCGACTTTTTCTTTTAAGAAATATTCAACGGCTTTTACGTCATGGTTGGTTGTCGCTTCAATGCTTTTAACGCGCGCGGCATCTGCTTCGCTGAAGTTAGCAACAATTGCATCCAGGTGTGCGTTGGCGGCATCGGAAAATGCAGGAACTTCTGCAATACCAGCGGTTGCTGCAAGTTTTTGTAGCCAGCGTACTTCCACTTGTACGCGGAATTTGATCAAACCAAATTCACTAAAAATATTGCGTAACACAGCTGTTTTGCTACCGTAACGGCCGTCAACGGGTGATACAGCGGTTAATCCTGAAAGTTCCATTTGTTGCTCCTAAATCGTAGGTTGTTTTAAAACTATGGTTTTTAAGCCTTCATCATGAACGCTTAGATATGGTGTAAATGTTGTTTAGTCTGGTGAATCATTGCTCTGCGCGAGAACATTAACTGCCGGCGTTTACCGCCAATCTGCCGCCATAAAAAGGCCGCGCGTACACCGGCAAGCAATAATGCGCGGATTTTATGCTGTGTCTGAGTCTGTTGCAAGGTCGACGGATTGCCGTTTACTTGAATTTTTGGTCCCAGAGGGCTGATTAACTCTTTATAAATGCTGTCTAAATTACTCAGCACGCTGTGGTCGTCAATATCAAAATGCGCTAATTGACGCTGTACCTGATTAATGCGCTCGCTTAACAGGTTTAATGTTGCTGCATTGCGGCGCAATTTTTTTTCAAGCACAATCATGCCGATAATATATTTAGTGATCTGCATATTGCGGGCATTATTGCTGTTTTCCAGTTGCCCGAGCATACTTTTATAACCAACGTGCAGCGCATGATGACCACCGAAAACCGCTAAGGGTGAGTCGCTTTCGGTGCGCATAATTGACTGCAGTGATGCCTCAAATGCAGCTTTATCCGGACATGAGCCTGTCGTGGAAAGTTTATCAACCAAGTAGGCTGCCTGGCACATTCCGGCAAATGCGATACACCTGGATTGTAAATTGTGAAATGACATAATAGCTCTCCGTATTATTATTTTTAAGACAGTTATTTCTGTAAATGCTGTTCGATAATTGCGCCACCTAAACACACTTCACCCTGATAGAAGACCGCCGATTGTCCCGGCGTGACCGCAGCCTGCGGCTCATCAAAGATAACCTGCAGGGTGTCGTCATCAAGCGGTGTTACCGTACAGGCGATATCCTGTTGACGGTAGCGGGTTTTTACTGTGCATTTAAAGCTTTCTGTTTTAACTTTGCGATCCACCCAGTCACACTGTTTCGCGATCAGTCCGTAGGAGAAAAGCGCCGGATGATCCGCCCCCTGTGCGACTAGTAAGCGGTTGTTTTGTAAATCTTTACCGACCACATACCAGGGCTCTTCGCCGGCGTTTTGTAATCCGCCAATGCCCAGTCCTTTGCGCTGGCCAAGGGTATGGTACATCAGCCCCTGATGCTGACCGATGACTTCACCTGTCGGGGTCACGATATCGCCCGGTTGTGCCGGCAGGTATTTCTGCAGAAATTCGGTAAACTTACGCTCGCCGATAAAGCAGATGCCGGTGCTGTCTTTTTTATTATAGGTGATTAAATCCTGCTCTTCGGCAATGCGTCGCACGATCGGTTTTTCCAGTTCACCGACCGGAAAGAGGGTTTTAGCTATCTGTTTTTCACCGACCGCATATAAGAAGTAACTCTGATCTTTATTATTATCCAGCCCGCGCAGCAGTTGCGCATGACCGTTTACTTCACGGCGGCGCACATAATGGCCGGTGGCGATATAGTCCGCGCCGAGATCTTCAGCGGCAAACTCTAAAAAGGCTTTGAATTTGATCTCTTTATTGCACATGATGTCAGGGTTTGGAGTACGCCCTGCTTTATATTCGGCAAGAAAATGCTCAAAGACATTATCCCAGTATTCTGCGGCAAAATTGATGGTATGCAGCTCAATACCGAGTTTATCACAGACGGCCTGCGCATCTTGAAGATCCTCGGCGGCGGCACAATACTGATCATCATCGTCCTCCTCCCAGTTCTTCATAAATAGCCCTTCAACCTGGTATCCCTGCTGTTTTAATAGATAAGCGGATACGGATGAATCAACACCGCCGGACATGCCGACGATCACTTTTATTTGGCTATTGTCTGTCATAAATAGATCTCCTGCTAATTTGGTGCGTGATTTTAGCAGATATTAAATAAGAAAGCAGGGAAGAATTTACCCTCATTGTCAGGCTTTATTGTGGCGTTTTTCTGTGTCATTGCACTTCTGATTGCTGTCAAGTTGAGTGAACTGTGCCGCCTTTACTTTTAAGACAAAAATACAGACAAAAATACAGACAAAATTTTATCATTTTAGGCCTATGGTTTGTGCCTTAATTTAAATTATTTGATAATACGGCTCTTAATATCATTCGCCATTAATTTTAATGGCCAGCAAGGAGCCCACTTTGGCACAGCTTTATTTTTATCTGTTTTGCCGTAAAACCTCTTCCTTTTAGGTAGAGGATATAAGGCGATTAGAGCAAAGCGCTGATGGTTTGACAATATTGTTTCTGCTTCTAAACTTAAAACATACCGCAGGACATGCGGGATTTTAAGTCTGTGGAGTACGTGTCAGACCTGGGGAGCATGAGTTGCGTGAAGCGCGTAAAAGCTCCCACTATGGGGGCTAAACGCGAAAACCAAGCATCGCTCTCTGGGCAGTGTACATTGAAGCAGAAACCTGAAAACTCGCGAGAGTTCTTCACCGGTTTTTACTAACCGGAATCCTCTTCCTTTAGGGAGAGGAGGATGTCAATACTCGACCATGAATGCGGGTAAATCCACCTCTCTGTTACAGTCATCTTATAACTATCGCGAGCGCGGCATGAACAGCCTGGTGATGACGCCCGCTATTGATAACAGGGCCGGGGTGGGTAAAGTTGCCTCGCGGATGGGGATTGCAACGGACGCACAAACATTTACTGCGGAGGATAATTTAGCCGAGTTAATAAGCGAGCAGCATTGTCGGCAGATGCAGCATTGTGTCTTAATTGATGAAGCGCAGTTTTTAAGCAAAGCACAGGTCAAACAGCTGACCTATGTCGTGGATAAGCTTAATATTCCCGTTCTCTGCTACGGTATTAGAACCGACTTTCAGGGCGAGCTGTTTAGCGGCAGTCATTATCTGCTGGCCTGGGCGGATAAACTGGTGGAGTTAAAAACCATCTGCCACTGCGGGCGCAAAGCGAATATGGTTTTGCGTCTTGATGCCGATGGAAATCCGCTCAAAGAGGGCGCGCAGGTGGAGATTGGCGGCAATGAGACCTATCAATCAGTATGCCGCAAACATTTCCGAGAACAGCTCTGGGACTAAACTCTGAGGAATCCGCACCCCTAAAAGCGGTTATCAGCTGTCTGAAGCCCTGATTAGTAATGGGTGATGAGTAATGGGTAATGAGTAATGAGTAATGAGTAATGAGTGATGAGTAATGAGTGATGAGTAATGGGTGATTAGTAATGGGTTACCATTCACCATTCACTATTCACCGATTACTCATCACCAGTCACCATTCACTGTTTACCTATCACTGTTCACCATTAAAATTAATATATTTAATAAGTTACACAGTTTTTCCTGTGGGGATTCCTCAGACTAAACTCGCCTTAATCACTAAGTAACTTATACTGGCCGTTGGCAATGCCATCAATGGTCCAGCTGCCGATACGGTAACGGATCAGGCGCAGCGTCGGAAAGCCGATATGCGCCGTCATGCGCCGCACCTGACGGTTACGCCCTTCGCAGATGGTGATACTCAGCCAGGTGGTGGGAATGCTGGCGCGCTCGCGAATCGGCGGGTTGCGCGGCCAGACTTTCGGCTCGGGAATGATGGCCACTTTGGCCGGCAGAGTTAAACCATCTTTCAGCTCAACACCATCACGCAGTTTCTGCAGATCCGCTTCACTAGGTGCGCCTTCTACTTGTACCCAGTAGGTTTTACTGGTTTTTTTACCCGGCTGGGTGATTTTTGCCTGTAATCTGCCGTCATTGGTGAGTAACAATAACCCTTCACTGTCCCTGTCTAAGCGCCCGGCAGCATAAACATCAGGAACATCGATAAAATCTTTGAGCGTCTGGCGGCTGTTTTCTGAGTTGCCTTGATCAGTAAACTGGCTAAGCACATCAAAGGGCTTGTTAAAGAGCACGATTTTTTGTTCGCCATTGACCATTAGCGCTTTGTTTTTCTGTGCACTGGGCCTTTTTGTCGGCCTTGTCTTGCTGCTTTTAGGGCGATTTTTTTTAAATGCGTGATTATTTTTTTTAAACACCGGCCTTTACCCGTTATCAAATTAAAGAGTGCTGATTGTAGCAGAAAACGCGCAGTGAAAGTGGTTAGCCGTTAATCAAAATAGCGCTATTTCTGCTTGTTTAATAAACAATGGATTGTGCGATGGAGCAACAATTCACTGCTAAGCTATGCTTGTGATTGGACTATTTAGCAGTTTTCGCTATGATAAAGCCCTCATTTTCGGCGGCGTAACAAATTAACTGCCGTATCAGATGCAGATTTGCGCCTGCTGCGAAAGCTATTATTACGCTTAGCTTTAAAAATCTTAACTCTTGTTAAAGGAAATAATATGACAGATAAATCAGCGAAGATTATTTATACACAAACGGATGAAGCCCCCGCTCTGGCAACGCATTCACTGCTTCCTATTGTTAATGCTTTTACTCAAGCTGCTGATATCGCCGTAGAAACACGAGACATCTCTTTAGCTGGTCGTATTATTGCTAATTTTCCAGACAAATTGACTGAAGAGCAAAGAATCTCCGATGCCCTGGCGGAATTAGGTGAACTGGCAAAAACACCGGAAGCCAATATTATCAAACTACCCAATGTCAGTGCTTCCATTCCGCAATTACAGGCTGCGATTAAAGAATTGCAGGCGCATGGCTACGACTTACCTGATTATCCGGAAAATGCACAGACAGATGAACAAAAAGAGATACAGGCGCGTTATGCTAAAGTATTAGGCAGTGCGGTCAACCCGGTTCTGCGTGAAGGGAACTCGGATCGCCGCGTGGCTGATGCCGTTAAACAATATGCGCAGGATAACCCGCACAGTATGGGGGCATGGTCTGCCGATTCAAAATCCCATGTTGCGCATATGCAGGAGGGGGACTTCTACGGGAGCGAGCAGTCAGTTGTATTAAGCCAGGATGATGATGTCAAAATTGAGTTCACGGCAGATTCCGGTGAAGTCACTGTTCTAAAAGCATCAACACCGGTATTAAAAGATGAAGTGATTGACGCAGCAGTGATGAGCCGTGCGGCATTACGCAGTTTTTATGAAACACAGATGCAGGATGCGAAAGAGAATAATATTATGCTGTCGCTGCACCTCAAAGCGACCATGATGAAAGTCTCTGATCCTATTATGTTTGGTCATGCTGTGACGGTTTACTTTAAAGAGGTGTTTGCTAAACACGCAGCACTGTTTGCCGAACTGGGCGTGGATCAGCGTAATGGCCTGGGCGATGTTTATGCGAAAATCGCCAATCTGCCCGTTGAGCAGAAAGCCGAGATTGAGGCTGATATTAAAGCGGCTTACGCAATTCGTCCGTCACTGGCAATGGTCGATTCTGATAAAGGCATCACTAACCTGCATGTGCCGAGTGATGTGATTATCGATGCTTCTATGCCGGCGATGATCCGTTCCAGCGGCAAGATGTGGAATGCACAGGGTGAACTTGAAGATACCAAAGCGATGATTCCGGATCGCTGTTATGCGGGCATTTATCAGGAAACCATCGCCTTCTGCCGTGAACATGGTGCCTTTGATCCGGCGACTATGGGTAATGTCTCTAATGTCGGCCTGATGGCACAAAAAGCAGAAGAGTACGGCTCACACGATAAAACATTTCAAATTGCAGAAGCAGGCACGGTAAAAGTGTTGGATCAGGCCGGCAATACGCTGATGGAGCATGCCGTACAGGAAGGTGATATCTGGCGTATGTGTCAGGCTAAAGATATTCCTATTCGTGACTGGGTGCGCCTGGCGGTCAGCCGTGCCAAAGCAACCGGTCAACCGGCTATTTTCTGGTTGGATGAAAATCGTGCTCATGATGCGAATTTAATTGCCAAAGTGAAAACCTATCTCCAGGATCACGATACTGCCGGTTTGGATATTCAAATTTTAGCGCCTAATGATGCGATTAAATATACTCTGCAGCGTGTAAAAGCGGGTAAAAACACGATTTCGGTAACGGGTAACGTATTACGTGATTATCTGACCGACCTTTTCCCGATTTTAGAGCTGGGCACCAGTGCGAAAATGCTCTCGATTGTTCCTCTGCTTGCCGGTGGCGGTCTGTTTGAAACAGGTGCCGGCGGCTCTGCGCCGAAACATGTGCAGCAGTTTGTGCAAGAGGGGCATCTGCGCTGGGATTCTCTGGGTGAGTTTTTGGCGCTGGCGGTTTCTATCGAAGATATTGCAGAGAAAACCGGCAATGCAAAAGCCGTTGTTTTAGCAGAGACACTCAATATTGCCAATGCTAAGTTTCTTAAGGAAGATAAGTCGCCTTCGCGTAAAGTGAAGGAACTCGATAACCGCGGCAGCCACTTCTATCTGGCCATGTACTGGGCAGAAGCGCTGGCAGCACAAACTAAGGATGCCCAACTGCAGGCGAAATTTGCGCCTCTTGCGAAAACACTGGCGGAAAACGAAGCGCTTATCATTAAAGAGTTAAATGATGCGCAAGGTTCGCCAGTAGATCTTGGCGGATACTTCCATACCGATCCGGTGAAAACGGCAGCGGCGATGCGTCCGAGTAAAACCTTAAATGCCGCGCTGGCTGCAATTTAAGAGAAACCTTGTTAAGCAGCCAGGCTGCTTAATGAAATATAAAGGCGCTGCTTAAGCGCCTTTTTTATTGTCAGCAGCAATATTTAAAAAAACATAGAGATAGCGATGAGAAAGAGTGTTGATTCAGCAGTAGCACAACAAAGATTATTGTTAATGAGTCAATTACAGTGGTTTTTTGTGGATAAGCTGCAGGAAATGGCGAAAGAACTAGGCGTGAGCACTCAATTCCAGCCCGTCGAGTGGCTGCGTGATGATGGCCGCCACGGTGGCGGGCTGCGTTTTGTTGCCGATAAGGGGCTGTTTAATCGCGCTTCGATTAATGTCTCGCAAATCCATTTTGCCGATCTGCCGGACAAGTCTTTGCTTTCTGCCACTGCGCTGTCCGCTATTATTCACCCGGATCATCCGCTTGCCCCCTCGCTGCATATTCATCTTAGCTGGAGTGAGTTGAAAAGCGGCAGAAGCTACTGGCGGATTATGGCGGATTTGAACCCGGCTATTGCCAATAAGCTGGATAAGCTCTTGTTTGACGATACATTACGGGCGCTTTCCGGTAACTACTTTGCCAGCGCCAGCCAGTCCGGTGATAACTATTTTTATATCCCGGCGCTGCAAAGATACCGCGGTGTCAGCCATTTCTATCTTGAAGGCTTCAATCCGGACAGTAATGGAGCACTCAGTGCGCCAGAAAACTTTGCTGAAGCAGTGATCAGCTGCTACTGCGCTATTGTAAAGCAGCATTTAGCAGCAGCGCAGGCGGCGACCGCGCAGCAGAAACGTTTACAACTTGATTACCATACGCTGTATTTTTATCAGGTCTTAACCCTGGATCGCGGCACCACAGCCGGGCTATTAGCCCATGGACAAAACGATATCGGCACGCTCGGCTCACTGCCGGCACGTATTGATCGCAGCTTGCTGGCGAGCTGGCTGGAAAAAACAGCGCCACCGCAGAATAAGCTAATTGCGCGGCTGTTGCATGTGCTGGGCGAGAATGAGATCTGCGAAATAAACGATCAGGTAAAGGCAAAAATTGCGCAGCAGATTAGATTGCATTATGCGCACTATCCGTTGCCGTAAAACTTTCTGTAGTTTCATTGCGCTTGTAAATTGTACTGATCCTTTTGTTAAGTGACGACGTAGTAATAAATACACTTAACAGAGGAGTAGGCGCAATGAAAAACTTACATAAAACATTAGTAGCATCCTTTATGGCTGCCACCCTGGTCGGATGCGGCTCTAGCGACGATCCTGATAATACCTATTTACGGGTTTATCATGCTTCCCCGGATGCCCCGAAAGTAAATGTCTGGTTAGATGGTAAAGCTGCGCTAGAGGGCGTTGATTACCAGCAGAGTTCAGGTCAAATCAGCCTTGCCGCGGGCAATCATACTGTGCAGGTCGATGCTATTTTAGCGGACGGCAGCAGCTTAACGGTGGTTCCGGAAACAGAGCTGGATTTGCTTGCCGATACAGAATATAACATTGTCGCGGCGGGTAAAGCGGCCCTGCTTGGAGAAGATAATGAGCAGGCCTTCGCTCCGCAAATTATTTCCCGCAATGCGCTTACTCCTCAAGGCGCGCGTGTTCAGGCTATGCATGGTGCTCCTGATGCGCCTGTGGTGGATGTCTATATTACGGCTCCCGATGCTGATTTAGCCGATGCGCAGCCATTTGCCGATGATCTTGCCTATCTGGAATTCAGCGATGCGGTGGAAGTCGCAGCAGGCAGTTATCGAGTCCGTATCACCTCAGCAACGAACAGCAGCGAGGTCTATTTTGATTCAGGTACTGTTGAGGTCCCTGCTGGTGAAGACTGGTTTGCCGTGGCCACCAATAATACCGAAGCCGGTGCTTCTCCGGTGAATTTATTGCTTGATACCGGTAGTGACTCGCTCGTGGTACGCGATAAAGATACCGGTAGTGAACTGCGCGTAGTGCATACTATTTCCGATGCACCTGGCGTCGATGTCTGGGTTAATGACAGCGCGCCGGCAACGGATAGTCCGCTGTATAATCTCAAGTTTAAAGATTTTACTGATTATCTAGCCGTAGCTGCTGGTGACTACAGCTTTGATGTCGCGGTTAACGGTTCAGACCCTGTTGCCCTGGTCGATGCGCTAAGTCTGGAGGCCTCGTTAGCGCCGGCGCTGAATTACACTGCGCTGGCTATCGGTAACCTTAATGATGGTGACGCTAACGATGAGTTGTTTGTGGTTACTGATGATACGCGCCGTCTGGCAACAGCTGCTAAACTTAGAGCCATTCATGCTTCAACCCTGGCGGGCAATGTCGATATCTATATCAGTGCCGATGCCACCCCGGATGATGATGATGTCAAACTGAGCAA
This sequence comes from uncultured Psychromonas sp., assembly GCA_963674525.2. Lineage (GTDB taxonomy): Bacteria > Pseudomonadota > Gammaproteobacteria > Enterobacterales > Psychromonadaceae > Psychromonas. The sequence continues at coordinate 74,143 of CAXXRV010000026.1, forward strand.
TGTTCCCTATAAAGGTGACAGCACTATGCTGCAGGTTGCCCCGGGTGAGGTTTATGTGATAGTGACGCCTGCCGGTGATGCCAATACCATTGACATTGGTCCTGCGTTACTTGACCTGACAGCAAGCAGCATTACCACACTGGTGGCCATTGATGACCCCGATGCTGCAACTGGCGTGTCTGTGCTCAGTCTTGATGATTAAAGCATCAATATCCAGTCACAGTTAATAGCGCTCACGACCGTGAGCGTTATTTTTTTATTGTTGCCCGGTAAACAAGTAATTACTGCTGCTTGTGATCTCTTTTCAAACTCTCTGCGTATCAATTATACGGTTCGTTCTATACTATTAAAGGCGTTAACTATGAGAATCCGATTATCTGGTAATTTATCGACGGACAAGACTTTGAATAGTAGCAATATTAGTGAGTTAAGTGATGATGATGTGCAGATCAATCACTGGCTAAGGTCAGTTGCTTGTGAGCAGGATAAAATAGCTTTTACCAGGCTGTTTAAATACTTTGCACCTAAAATTCGCGCCCATGGTCTGCAGCGTTTTCAGCAGGAGGCGGTGGCCATGGAGTTAGTACAGGAAACCATGATGTTAGTGTGGCGAAAAGCGGTTTTATATGACGAGAGTAAAGGCAAAGCCTCAACCTGGATCTATACCGTGATGCGTAATTACTGCTTTGATATGTTACGCAAAATACAACATGGTAAAGAAGAGACGGTCAGTGACCGGCTCTGGCCGCTGCTTGATGCCGAGCAGCAGGATGAGCAGAAGTCTGCAGCAGACCATCTTTTATCGCGTTCTTTGCTCTCCCATATTAACAGCTTACCTGAGCAGCAGAAGCAGGTTGTCGAGGCTATCTACCTGAAAGAAATGACCCAGCAGGAATTGGCGCAGCATATGGGCGTGCCTTTAGGGACAGTCAAATCGCGTTTGCGCCTGGCCATAGCAAAGTTAAAGTCAAAATTGGAGGAAGGTCATGATTAAATTTCATCCAAGCAGCGCCATGTTAAATGACCATATTGCCGGTAATTTGCCGCTGTCGTTAAGCGTTGCCGTGAGCGCGCATATCGAGATGTGCGATCAGTGTCAAAAGGCGGCACAAAAATTAGAGTCATCACAAGCAGAGCAGTTATGGCAGACAGGCAATGAAGAGCCTGTTGATTTTTCTGATATGCTGCATGACATTTTGGCTGAGCAGCCGGAAATAACATGCAAAGCGCCGAATAAGCCTGAGGCGATGATTGAAGTTGCACAGCAGCACTATCGGTTACCTGTCGCGTTGAGTATTTTTTCTGACCTTAAGTGGTCGCGACTCGGCCCGGTGAGCAGGGCGCGAGTGATCAACAATGAAAATGAGGTACGTGCCAACTTACTGCATATAGGTAAAGGCGCTTCTATTGCCAGACATCAGCATAAGGGCTATGAACTGACACTGTTATTGGATGGTTCATTTAGCGATGAAAAGGGCAGTTATCATAAGGGCGACTTTATTTTCCTGGACGGTGCACAGGCGCATGCGCCATATAGTGAAAAGGGTTGCCTTTGTTATGTGGTACAAAATGCCCCGCTGTACTTTGTTGCCGGAGTCAGCCAGGTGCTTAATCCATTAGCAGGTCTATTATACTAATAAAAGCCTATACCGGCAGCGTTATCTGCAGAAGCAGGTAAGCGCATGAAATTTGAAAAAAGGGAATCACTATGCATGATTTTTCAGTCGAGAAAATAAAGGTAGGTATCAGCAGCTGCTTACTAGGCAATAAAGTACGCTTTGATGGCGGCCATAAACAGAGTAAATACTGTGTTGATGTTTTATCGCAATATTTTGATTTTCAAACTTTATGTCCGGAGATAGCGATTGGTTTAGGGGCACCGCGAAAAGCCATCAGGTTGATACGCGATGAAGATCGCATTCGCGTCGTTGCCAGTGACGGCAGTTTTGATGTCACCGATAAACTGCAGCAGTATGGCGAGCAAACCAGCCCATTATTAACGTCGTTAAGCGGTTATATTTTTTGTGCGAAATCACCAAGTTGCGGCATGGAAAGAGTGACCGTCTATCAAAAAGATTCCAAACAGGGCAATCGCGAAGGGGTAGGCGTGTTTGCTGCCAAAGTGATGGCTGATCATCCGCTGATGCCGGTGGAAGAGGATGGCCGTTTAAATGATCCCTTATTAAGAGAAAATTTTATCACTCGCGTATTGGCTTATCATCAATGGTTATGCCTGGTGAAAAATGGCATCACTAAAGCGGCATTAATTGATTTTCATGCCCGTCATAAATACCTGCTGATGGCGCATCACCCTGGACAGTATCGTAAATTAGGGCCGCTGCTGGCGGGCAGTGAGCAACCACTGGAGCAGGTCAGTGCGCAATATATTGAAGGCTTTATGGCGATATTGAAAAAAATCCCCAATCGTAAGGGTCACACCAATACCCTGCAGCACCTGCAGGGCTACTTCAAACGGAAATTAAACAGTGCTGAGCGCGTTGATCTTGCTGAGCAGATTGATAAATACCGGCAGGGCCTATTGCCTTTGATGGTGCCGATCACGCTGATCAAGCATTTTCTTACCCTTTACCCGGACCCTTATCTGCAGAAGCAGGTCTACTTGAATCCGCACCCGGAAGCGCTGAAGTTAAGATATTCACATTAAAGCGAAAGCGGCAGGGATAAAGGAGAAAATCGATGCAGTTACTATGGTTGCGCAAGGATCTGCGTGTTCATGACAACCCGGCACTATTCTACGCCTGTCAGCGCGGACCGGTAACCGCCGTTTATTTTGTCCCCCCCAAGCAGTGGCATGCGCATAACCTAGCGCCTATTCAGGCCGACTTTATCGAGGCTAATTTAAACAGTCTGCGTCAATCTCTGGCGCAAATTGGCATCGCCTTAATTATTGACCAGGTTGATGACTTTGCTGCGATCCCTGCGCGCCTGAAAGTATTAAGCGAACACTATCGAGTGCAGCATATTCATGCTAATAGCGAACCGGAAATTAACGAAATTAAGCGTGATCAGGCGGTGCTGGACAGCGGCCTGCCGTTACTTTTATACCAGGGAGATTGTCTGCTCGATCCCGGCACAGTGCAGACCAAGCAGGGAACCATGTATAAAGTGTTCACGCCCTTTCGTAATGCCTGGATGGCACAGGTCAAACAAGGTGATATTACCCCCTTAGCGCCACCTGCGTCCGTCGGCCCGGCGCTGCAGGCAACGCCGGTAGCGGTTAATTATGCAAAAGTATCCAGCGCGGCCTTTCCCGGCTCAGAGGAGTACGCCAGGCAGCTGCTAAGCGACTTTATTGACCACAATATCGAGGATTATGCTCAGCAGAGGGACATTCCCAGCCTCGATGCTACTTCCCACCTTTCGCCTTACCTTGCCCTTGGCGTGCTTAGCGTCAAAAGCTGTGTCTATCAAGTACTGCGGGCTTTTCCCTATGCATTGGATGACAAAGCAAGCGGCGCCTTTATCTGGATCAATGAGCTGGTCTGGCGGGAGTTTTACCGGCATTTAATGGTGGCCAATCCAACACTGTGCATGGGCAAAAACTATAACCCCTTAGCCGATGCCATTGTCTGGGACAATAACTCTGAATACTTTGCCCGCTGGTGTCAGGGCAGAACCGGTTATGGCCTGGTGGATGCGGCGATACGCCAGTTAAATACAACCGGCTGGATGCATAACAGACTGCGCATGGTCAGCGCCAGTTTTTTAACTAAGCACCTGTTAATTGACTGGCGCTGGGGCGAAGCCTATTTTATGCGTCACCTGATTGACGGGGATTTCGCCTCCAATAATGGCGGCTGGCAGTGGGCGGCCAGTACCGGCTGCGATGCGCAACCCTATTTCCGTATATTTAACCCGATTATGCAAAGCCAGAAATTTGATCCGCAAGGCACTTTCATTCGTAAATATGTACAAGAGCTATTCGATTGCGATGCGAAAAATATCCATTTTCCGGTTAATGGGCTGGTTGAGCATAAACAAGCACGCATCAACGCATTGGATAGGTTTTCCGTTTTAAAAAAGGGATAAGCCATGAATGCAGCCATTATTGAGCAATTTTGTGATACCTATCAGGAACTTAGCAAAAACAATTTTCATGAATTAGCTAAAATTTATAGCAAAGACGTTATCTTTATTGATGCGGTGCATGAGATTCAAGGTCTTGATGCCCTGCAGAACTATTTCAGTAAATTATACGAGAATATAAGTTTCTGCCAGTTTGAAATTGAACAGACCATAGTTCAGCAGGAGCAGGCAAGCATTATCTGGACCATGACCTTTGCCCATAAAAAACTTAAATCGGGCCAAAGTATCAGCGTAAACGGCTGCTCGCATCTGAAGTTCGCCGAAAAAATTTATTATCATCGCGATTACCTGGATATGGGGCAGATGATTTATGAGCACCTGCCTTTGTTTGGCAGCGCAGTTAAATTTATTAAAAAGCGGGTGAGCTAATGAAACGTATATTAATCACAGGTGCAACCTCGGGTATCGGCAAGGCCCTGGCAGTAGCTTATGCCGAGCATGGCTGGCAGGTATTTGCCTGCGGGCGTAATCAGACGGTCTTGCAGAGCTTAAGTGAAAACAACAATATCAGCGGATTGCGCTTTGATATCAATGATAAAGAGCAGATAGCCGAAGCCACCAAGGATCTTGATGATCTGGATATGCTGATACTTAATGCCGGCAACTGCGAATATATCGATGATGCCCGGCATTTTGACAGCGAACTCTTTGAACGGGTGATAAGCACCAATCTGATTTCGTTAGGCTATTGTTTGTCGGTGCTATTGAAAAAAATAAAACCCGGCGGACGCTTAGCCTTAATGGGCTCCAGCGCCAGTTATCTGCCTTTTCCCCGCGCCGAAGCATACGGCAGCAGCAAAGCAGCTGTTGCTTATTTGGCAAAAACCCTGGCCATTGATCTGCTGCCGGAAAAAATCAGTGTCTCACTGATCTGCCCGGGCTTTGTTAAAACGCCGCTTACCGATAAAAACGATTTTGCCATGCCGATGCTGATCACGGCTGAGCAGGCGGCCGATTACATAGTAACAGGTTTAAAAAAAGGTAAAAAAGAGATCCACTTTCCACTTAAATTTACCCTGCTATTGAAGCTGTTTGCTTATCTGCCGAGCGTTATCTGGGAAAAAATAGCGATAAGGATGTCCAAAAAATGAAAAAAATAGCCATTGTCGGCAGCGGTATCTCCGGGCTGACCTGCGCTCATCTGCTGCATCAGCAATATGATATTGAGCTCTTTGAAGCGAACAGTTACCTGGGCGGTCATACCGCGACCAGGGAGGTCACTGTTGACGGGCGCAGCTGGCATATCGATACCGGCTTTATCGTTTTTAATGATCGCACCTATCCCAATTTTGAAAAACTGCTGCAGCGTATCGTTATCGGTCGCTCTGCCACGCAGATGAGCTTTAGCGTCAGTAATCCCAGCACCGGGCTGGAGTATAACGGCAGCAGTCTCAATACGCTTTTTGCTCAGCGCAGCAACCTCTTTAATGTCAAGTTCTTAAAGCTGATTAAAGAGATCCTTATCTTCAACAGATGCTGTACAGAGGCATGGGAAAATAAGCAGCTGGAGCCTGATATCAGTCTCGGGGATTTTCTGCATAAACGGGGCTTTAGTGACTATTTTGCCGAGCATTATATTTTGCCGATGGGCGCGGCAATCTGGTCGTCAAGCCTGGCGGATATGCGCGCCTTTCCTTTGTACTTCTTTGTGCGCTTTTTTCATCATCATGGTTTATTAACGCTGCGCAACCGCCCGCAATGGTATGTCATTCCGGGAGGCTCAAGCAGCTATATTGCGCCGCTGTGCAAAGGCTTTGAGAATAAGATCCACCTCAATGCGGCCGTTGAACAAGTGCTGCGCGAAAATGAGCAAGTGAAAATAAAGGTTGCAGGGCAGGGCTGGCAAAGTTTTGATGAGGTGGTTTTTGCCTGCCATAGCGACCAGGCAAAAGCGCTATTAAGCGATATCAACAGCGCTGAGGAGGCTATTTTAGGTGCCATTGACTATCAGCAAAATCAGGTCGTGCTGCACCAGGACCGCAATTTATTGCCACGCAATAAGCGTGCTTGGGCGGCTTGGAATTATCATTTAAGCGCTGATAATAACTGCCCGGCAGCGGTGACCTATAATATGAATATTCTACAGAACTTACCCGCTGATGCCCCTCTGTTCTGTATCTCATTAAATCAAAATGATGCCATTGCTCCGGATAAAATTTTACAGCAGTTTGAATACGCCCATCCGGTGTTTAACCGCGCCACTATTGATGCACAGGCCAGGCGCGGAGAGATTTGCGGTCATAATCACAGTCATTTTGCCGGAGCCTACTGGTACAACGGCTTTCATGAAGACGGGGTAAAAAGTGCGCTGGATGTCTGTGCGCGTTTCGGAGTGCAGCTATGACGACATTGCATTCAGCTATCTATGTCGGCGACGTTCGCCATCGACGCTTTTCGCCTAAAAAACATAACTTTAGTTATAAGCTGTTTTTGTTGGCCATCGATCTCGATGAGTTGGAGCAGGTTACTGCACTTGGCCCCTGGTTGAAAAAGAATAAGTTTGCGCCGATGAGCTTTCGCTGCACAGACTATCTTAACCATAAAGCCTCACTGAGCAAGCAGGATGTCTGGCAAAAGGTTCGAGCATTAGGCGGAAAAGCATTAACCGGGCGGGTACTCTTTGTTGGCCAGCTGCGCTGTTTCGGTCTCTATTTCAGTCCGATCAACCTGTATTACTGCTATGATCAAAAGGATGAGCTGCGTTATTTATTAGCCGAGGTCAGCAATACGCCCTGGAATGAGCGCCATTATTATTTAATTGAAATGGCAGAAAAAATGATCTCCGAGAAAGCTTTTCACGTATCCCCTTTTATGGATATCAATATGCAGTATCATTGGCGCATTAAAGCACCGGGCAAAAAACTTAACCTGCATATTGAAAACCATCAGGAGCATAAAGTGTTTGATGCTACCTTAATGATGCAGCGTATGGAGCTCAATAATCAGAATTTACGGCGCTGTTTTTTAGCGATACCCTCGATGACCCTGAAAACCCTGGCCGGTATTTACTGGCAGGCATTGAAATTGTTTGTTAAGGGGGTGCCCTATGTGCCGCATGCAGGAAAAAAGGAGTTTAATGATGTCAGCTGAAACAACACAAGTGAGTATTAGCCGCAAAAACAGCAGCGTTATCGATAAAATGGCGCAGAAGCTGTTGTTCTCATCATTAGCCAAAATGCAACGCGCCTGCTTGATTTTAGTCGCGGATGGACAGCAGATATGCTTAGGTGATCCCGCTGCGGATCTGCAGGCAAAAGTTATTATTCATAACCGTAAAACCTATCGTAAATTAATCTTGGCCGGCAGTATCGGCGCTGCTGAAGCCTATATTCAAGGCTGGTGGAGCAGCCCTGACTTGACCAAAGTTATTCGCGTGCTGGCACGGGAGCAGGCGGTCTGTGACAGCTTAGGTCAGGGCTTTTTGAAAATCGCCATGCTGCCGAGCTGGCTGTATCATAAGCTGCATAAAAATACCCGTGACGGCTCAAAAAAGAATATTCTCGCCCATTACGATCTAGGCAATGCTTTGTATCAGCAGTTTTTAGATAAAGAGATGCTTTACTCAAGTGCCATTTATCCGCATTCTGATGCCGATTTGGAAGAAGCGCAGCGGCATAAACTAAAAACTATCTGCGAACGGCTGGAGCTTAAAAAAGGGGAAACTTTACTGGAGATAGGCACCGGCTGGGGCGCGCTGGCGATTTACGCTGCGCAGCATTATGGCGTGCAAGTCACCACCACGACCATCTCGGATGCGCAGTATGACTATGCACAGCAGCGTATTCATGCATTAGGGCTGGACAAGCAGATCACCCTGTTGAAGCAGGATTACCGCGAGTTAAACGGGGTCTTTGATAAGCTGGTCTCTATTGAAATGATCGAAGCGGTCGGGCATGAGTATCTGTCGAGCTTTTTCAGCGTCTGTAACCGGCATTTAAAGGCCGATGGCAAAATGCTTATTCAGGCTATTACCATTTCCGATCAGCGTTACCGGCAATATCGCAAAGGCGTTGATTTTATTCAGCGTTATATCTTTCCCGGCGGCTGCCTGCCGTCGATCAATGTGATGAGCAATAAGATCACCGAGAAAACCGATATGGTGATCACTTCCCTGCATGATATCGGCCAGGATTATGCGCGCACTCTAAAGCATTGGTATCAGCGTTTTGATGCGGCCAACCTGGAAATTAAAAGGCTCGGTTACGGCGATGACTTTATTCGTCTATGGCAGTTTTATTTCTGCTATTGTGAAGGCGCTTTTTTAGAGCGCAATATCAGTACCGTACATTTAGTCGCGGCGAAAGCAGGTTATAGAGATGCGCGCTTTTATTAGCCGGCAGTTTTTTTGGATCAATCTGATCTGGTTTCAATTGATCTGGTTGATTGCTGTCTATTTTAACAATCAGGCACTCTGTTTTTTAGTTTTTTCACTGCTCTGCCATTTTTACCTGACGCCAACCCGCCGCCATGATCTTTGGCTGATGGGTTGTGTCACCCTAGTGGGAGGAAGTTGTGATGCACTGTTAACGCAGGCCGGAGTGATGCTCTTTCCTGACGGTGCGCTGTTACCGCTGTGGTTATTGATGCTATGGACACATTTTTCCCTGGCGCTTAATCATTGCCTGTCCTGGCTACAGCGTGTGCCTTTTTATCTACAGGCTGTTTTCGGCGGATTATTCGGACCGCTCAGTTATTATATCGGCTATAAAATGGGGGCGGTCAGTTTTCCGCTGCCGCTGCTAAAGACCTTACTTATTTTCGCTGTGATCTGGTTTTGCCTGTTACCCGTATATGTAAGAGCAAGGCGATATTTTCGGAGTAACAGTAATGAAAACAAGCACAGCCATTAGCACGCGAATAAGCATATTCAGCTTATTATTAATGACGCTCTCTTTTGCTGCTTCTGCAGCGGTGACGCCGACACTAAAAAATGTCGGTCAGGGAAGCATGTCCTGGTTATTTATGGATATCTACCAGGTCGCCTTATTTAGCGCAGATGGCAGCTATCAACCCGGGCAGTACCCGCAGGCGCTGAGCATAAATTATCAGCGCGATATCAGTAAAAATGCCCTGTTAAAAGCAACCCGGCAGCAATGGCAAAAGCTTTCGGTGGATAAGGAATTATATTCCCCCTGGCTGCAGAAACTTTCTAAGCTATGGCCTGAAATCAAAGATGGGGATAACCTGACTTTTCTGGTAGCCGACAACGGTCATGGTAACTTTTATCATAATGGTACCTGGCTGGGGCGTATTGACAGCCCGGCATTCAGCGAAGCATTTTTATCTATCTGGTTATCTCCGAGAACCAGTGAACCCGGTTTACGCCGGCAATTGCTAGGAGAAAGGCGATGAAAATATGGGTGGTTATCTGCAGCTGTCTGTTAATAGCAGCATGCAGCTCGCAAAACCTCAGTGATTACAACGATACACAGCCGGCCTTTAAGGTTGAAGAGTATTTTAATGGCCCGCTGCAGGCGCAGGGCATAGTGCTTGATAGAAGCGGCACTGTGACTCGCCGTTTCACTGTTGAGCTGCTCGGCAGCTGGACGGACGAGCAGGGTAAGCTGGAAGAGTGGTTTGTCTTTGATGACGGCGAAAAAACCACGCGCACCTGGCTGATCACCAAGCAGGCCGATGGCAGTTATACCGGCCGCGCCGAAGATATAGTGGGGATGGCCTTAGGGGCGAGTAACGGTATGGCGCTGCACTGGGATTACCAGCTTGATCTTAAGGTCGACGGCAAGAAGTATCGCGTGACTTTTGATGACTGGTTATATCAAGTGGATAAGGAACTGGTGATCAACCGCAGCTATATCAAAAAATGGGGATTTACCCTGGGGGAAGTGATTTTGATTATCAGGAAAAAGCTGTGATTTAAGAGATAACACCTCGCTTTTGTTCTCTTCGTTTTTTTAATGCACTTTTTGAACGGATGCAGTTAACACGTAACCCGCTGTGTGGCTGAACTCGGCCTGCCTACTTTGCTCGCTTAATAGAAAATCAATTCTCTGTAATATTTTCATCGTCAGTGAGCCTGCGCAGTCTTTCTAGTAGATGTTACTTTTATTAAAATAATATTTGTTGGCGCTTGTTTTTTGTTTGAGTTTGTGATCCAGTATGAAACATTTGCCTGTCATTGTGTTGTATGCTCTGCTATGTGATTAAAGATTACCCAATGTCCAAGTTAATAATTTTGGCAAACCTTAAATACACCGCTTATTAATATCTACTATAAAAGTGATTACGGCTCATGGGGGTGATATGAAAAGTTCAGGTTTTACTATGATAGAAATGCTCATAACTATAGCCATTCTGGCAATAGTATTAACCATTGGCGTGCCCGGTTTTAAAGAGTTTATGAACAGTAGTAATATGGTCTCTAACAGCAATGATATGCTCGGTGCCTTTAAGTACGCGCGCATGGAAGCCATTAAACGCGGCGACTCAGTGCGGTTAGGCCAGCGAGATGGTACAGGTTGGGCGGGTGGCATTGCTGTCTGGCTGGATAGTGATGCTGACGGCAGCATGGATGCCGGCGAAGAGCTGCGTTTATGGGAAGCCTTCAGTAACGATGCGAGTGTCGCCAGTGCTAACGAACTGACAAGTTTTGTTTTCAATGCTTCCGGTGATGTCAATAATGCTGATAGCTTGACGCTTTGTGATAACCGGGTCGAAGAGCAGGGGCGGCGAATTGATATTTTAATATCCGGTGCTGTTTTTGCCGAGAGGATCACTTGTGAATAAACTTAAGCATAAATCAGCACACCGGCAGCGCTTATTAGCCAGGCATGAAAAGGGTAGCTCATTAATTGAAGTGTTAGTGGCCTTATTAGTGCTCGCGGTTGGACTGCTTGGACTGGCTGCACTGCAGACCTACAGCCTCAAAAATATCAATAATTCGCAATTTCGCACCTTAGCCACCGCTTATGCTTATGATATGGCGGAACGCATGCGTTCCAACCGGGCTGCTATATTATCAGGCGACTATGATGCCATTACGGCCACTGTCAGCGATCCTCAGTGCTCTTCCTGCACGCCTGCACAGATAGCACAAATGGATGGCTATCAATGGAATCAGCAAATCAGCCAGGATGTTAATGCCGGCGGATTGCCGGAAGGAGCAGGCACGGTCACTAAAAGTGGTGAGCTGTTCAATATCAAAGTGGCATGGCAGGAGCAGCAGCGTGACAGCTCAGGCGGCAAGGTCGGTACAGAAGAGTTCACTTTGAGCATTCAGCCTTAAAGGCAGCTTAGAGACCATCAAGGAAATAAAGTGCTTATTCGATGAGCTTTTATGGTAGAGGAATATATGCCTATTAATATCAATAATAAATACAACTTTGCGCGGCAGCGTGGTTTATCATTAATAGAGCTGATGATAGCAATACCCCTTGGCTTACTCCTTATGTTTGCCGTTCTGCAGGTCTTCTCCGGCAGTGTGCAGGGGGTGAATCTGCAGCATGCTTTTGCCCGCGTTCAGGAAAATGGCCGGATGTCGATTGAACTGATGATTCGTGATATCCGTGGCGCTGGTTTTTGGGGCTGTTATCGGGGAGATACAGCGATAAACAACCTTTTAGATACGGAGGATGAAAATTATGATGACAGTTTGCTGCCGGACGATCAGGCCACTGTCGCCGGTGAAAATAATGTGTCAGCCAATACCAGCATTGCCGGAATTACGGTTAAGGAAGGCAGCGATACGCTGACCCTGCGCGGCGCGAAAAGTTTTTCCGAAATAAAGCTTGATCCGGATAAGCTGATGAATACTAAATCCGCCATTATTCATATTGTCAAGGGCATAGGCAAAGAGGAGGTCATCAAGGAAGGTGATATTCTTCTGATTGGCGACTGCACAGCTGCAGATATGTTTACCAATACCAAAGCGGATCCTTTTCAGAGCGGCATCATTGGCCGCAATACAGGCACGATAAATGTAGCAGGGGCTGTCAAGAATAAGAGCAAAGAACTTACCAAGACTTACGGGCTCAGTGCACAGATTCTTACACCCTATGTAAAAAACTATTTTATCGGTGAAAATAGCGCAGGCGGTTATTCTTTGTATAGAAGTGAAGAGGGTACTGCCAGTGAACTGGTCAGGGGAGTAAGTGATCTGCAGTTACTCTATGGAGAAGATACCACTGCCAATGGTTCTGTGGATACCTTCTCTGACGCTTCGGCCGTATCTGATATGGACAATGTACGTGCAATCCGCGTGCAGCTAGTGAGTGAAAGCGGCGATGCTTCCTCTGCACCGCTGTTAGCAAGAACCTATACAGTTACTGTCAATATACGTAATAGAACATTGCAATAAGGGGACTTATATTATGCTTAACAAACAGTCCGGCGCTATTCTGGTAACCACTTTGATTATCCTCTTTGCATTAACCTTTTTTGTCCTGTCAGGCAGTCAATCTGTGGTAATGCAGGAAAAAATGACCGCGGCAGTGCGTGATATTCATGTTTCTCTGGAAATAGCAGAATCCGGTTTAAAAGATGGTGAAGTGGTTGTGGCTGGGCTTACTGATCTTAGTCAATTTAATGATTCTGGGAGTAACGGCTTTTACAGTGAAGGCTTTGGACCCAGCGATCTTTTTACTGAGAGTACCTGGGAGACTGATATCACCCACACTGCTGCGACTGCTGTCTCAGGTCAGCAGGCTCGCTACTTTATTGAATATATGGGGGTGATGCCGCTCACTGGTAACTATGATACTGTCACTATCCATGGATATGGGGAAACGGCGGTAGAAAACAATGCCCATCTTTTTAAGGTCGTATCCCGTGCGCTGGGCGGCAGTGGGAATAGCGAACGCATACTGGTCAGTTACTACAGTAAGAATTTATAGGGCAAAGAGATAGCGCGTTAATTTAGCCATTTAGTACAAGGAAACAAAGCATGAACAGTCTATTTAAAAAAAGCCTTATCGTAGAGGGCATTGTTGCTGCTTGTATGGCACCACTGGCTTTTGCATCGCCTTTAAGCTTGCCGACTACCCCGCTAATTACCGCCTCTGCTGTAGAGCCTAATTTGATGCTGCTGCTCGACAGTTCAGGTTCGATGGGGAATATAGTCGAAGACGCTCCTTATGATGCCGATATTGATTATTATGACTGCCCGACTGCTAATACCTTAGATAATGATGATCGAGTTGATATTAAAATCGATTACGATGATGGTGAGGTTGAGGAGGTTTCTTTTGAAGGTTATGTATTTGATGCGAGCAGTGAAGATTACGGCTGTTTTGCGGATGAGGTTATCTACAGTGCCAGGCTCTACGCAGATAAAGACGATGGCAAAGAACCTTCAGGTTATCTGCCGGCAAACTATACAGGAAATTATTTAAACTGGTACTTTAATAGCGCAAATAGCTATTTTGTTGGCGGTAAGAGAGTAGGGACTTTTAGCCGTTTGCAAATAGCCAAGAAGGCGGCAACTGGATTGATTGACGGATTGGACGGGATACGTGTCGGCCTGGCCAAATACGATGGTGGCAGTGGTGCAGAAATCCTGACCAATATTGACGTGCTAAGCACCGAGCAGAAAAATACTTTAAAAAATAAAATCGATACTATAGACAATGATGGAGCTACGCCGTTAGGCGAGTCCTTGGCAGAGATCGGACGCTACTTTACTTTAGGCTACGACGAAGATGAGCCATTGCTGATACATCCAGATGGCAGTTCTGCAAGCATTAAAACAAAAGATTTTTTCAAACACAAACCTAAGTATTTAGTAGTAGATGAGCCTGCCGAAGTAATCCAAGCGTGGTGTCAGCAGAACTTTGTGGTGGCAATGACCGATGGTGTGCCAACAAGCGATACAGACGTAAGCGATGAGTTGGAAGTTTATGCTAATGGCGGTGAGATATTTGATGATGTGGCGCTAGCTCTGTTTGATATTGATTTGCGCCCCGACCTTAAGGATGGTAATAAAGCGATAAAAAACAATGTGGTAACTCATGTTATTGGTTTTGCCGATGCAGATGTATTAAATAATACACTGATGGAAAATGCGGCTAAAAATGGCGGTGGTACTTTTATGGGGGCAAAAGATAGCAACAGTTTAGCCGGCGCATTTAGTAGTGCTTCGCAAAGTATATTTGCAGAAGTGGCATCATGGAGTGCGGTCTCCTTTAATTCCAGCCAGTTAAGCTATGATTCTGCGCTGTATCAGGCCAGCTTTAATACTGCAGGTTGGAGTGGTTCAATAAAAGCCTATGAATTATCCGATACCGGCGATGCTGCATCCAGCGCATCCTGGGATGCGGCAACCGAGCTTGATGCAATGGATTATACTGCCAGAAAGGTATTCACTTATAATAACGGTGGGGTTACGTTTACGCGAACTAATTTAAGCACAACGCAATTAAATGATCTTCAACAAGGCCCTGAAGGTGGCGCAAATGCCAGTGTAGATAACTTAATAAACTATCTCAAAGGCGATAAAAGCAATGAAGGCAGTGCTACAGGTCAGTATCGGGTTCGTGCCAGTCGCCTCGGCGATATTGTTAATTCCACATCTATCTATGTCGGTGCGCCGCAATTGGATTGGCCTGATAACGGCACAAACGATAAATTCGGTGCATCTGCTGATAGCTATTCTACTTTTAAAAACGGTGCCGCTGCGAGTAGAACCGCTATGGTGTATGTCGGCGCCAATGACGGCATGCTGCATGGATTCGAAGCGGCTACGGGTACCGAGAAATTTGCCTATATACCGGGAATGATTGCCTCAGATTCTGATCAAGAAGGGTTACACTACCTGGCGGAGCAGGATTATGCGCACCGCTTTTATGTTGATTTGACGCCAACGGTCAGTGATGTTTATATTAATGACGCCTGGCGTTCACTGTTGATTGGCGGGCTGCGTGCCGGCGGTAAAGGGTTGTTTGCGCTGGATGTCACGGATCCGGATAATTTTGCCGCGGGGAACGTACTATGGGAGTTCAGCAGCGCGAATGATAGTGATTTCGGCTACAGCTATAGCAAGCCGAGCGTGGCCATGATGAATAATGGCAAGTGGGCGGTGGTTGTCGGTAATGGTTATAACAATAGTGGCAGCGGCACAGCGCAACTGTTTATTCTGTTTATTGAAGAGGGCAGTGACGGTACTTGGAGCGCAAATGATTATATAAAAATTGATAGCAAAGTCGGGAATACCAGCACACCAAACGGATTGTCCACGCCGACGGTTGTCGATATCGATGGTGACAGCGTTGCCGACCGCATTTATGCCGGGGATTTACAGGGCAATATGTGGGCATTTGATGTGAGTGCTAACAATACAAATCAATGGCAGGTTGCTTATAAATCAGGCAATACACCTGAGCCGCTTTTTACCGCGCGTAATAGCTCAGATGAGATACAACCTATTACTTCTGCGCCTAAGGTAACAACAAGTCCATTAGCTGGCAATGCACCTAACCTTTTAGTGTTTTTCGGTACGGGTAAATATTTAGAAGAAAGCGATGTGTCGAGTAACACCGATGTGATGAGTTATTACGCTGTGCTCGATGCCGGTTATTCAAGCAAAACACGTGCCGATTTAACCGCTAGGGAATTGCTGACCACAGCTAATGGCTTGCGCAGCATCAGTGGCTCGAAAATCAACTGGGCGACCTCATCCGGTTGGTATTTTGATCTGGTTAACCGCTCGAGTGTAGGAGGCAGTGGCACAGGGGTAGGCGAGCGCGTTATTACTGATTCAACAGTGCGTAACAGTATACTGTTTTTCAATACCATTATCCCGGAAGGCAGCGTCTGCTCTTCCGGCGGGCAAAGCTGGCTGATGTCATTAAATTTAGCAACCGGCCTGGCGCCTAAATACGCTATCTTTGATGCCAATGATGACGGCGTGATTGATCAGGAATCTGTTACTGTTACTGCTGAAAATGATTTAAATAATGATGGCGTGGTTGACGACGGTGATATCGGCTATATAGGGGAGCTGTTTGATATTGGCCTGGCTTCTGAATCAAGTATTCTGGAAGGCACGCAATATACCGTGAGCAGTGCCGGTACATTAGCAGAAAGAGAGGTAACGACAGGTGCAAGTCAGCTTAATGGCAGGCTTTCTTGGGAAGAGCTGAGCCCTCCTCAGTAATCAATACTGCAATAAGTGCAGTAGGCAAAAGGAATGATAATGAAAATAAAAAAAGGCTTTACCCTTATCGAGATGATGATAGTGGTCGCTATTATCAGTATATTAGTGACCATCGTTTACCCCTCTTATCAGAATACTGTGCGCCAATCGCGCCGCGCAGATGCGCAGGCGGCGCTGATGGGGCTGGCGCAGGCGATGGAGCGTAATTATACCACTGAGGGTACTTATAAAGGAGCCGCGGCATCGGGCGCAGATACCGGCGCACCGGCTATCTTCTCAACAAAATCGCCGATAGATGGTTCAGATACCTATTATAATCTGAAAATACAATCTGCTGCTGCAAGTACCTACGTGCTGGCCGCCGAGCCGGTCAATGCGCAGGCCGGTGACGGCATCTTAATTTTAAAATCAACCGGTGCGCGCGGCTGGGATGTCGATAATGATGCCGGCGGTGTGGTTGGCGGCTTGGGCGCTGCCCCCAATGAAGTGGAAGCCAGCGAGATGTGCTGGAAATCGAGCTGTTCGTGATTGCTTTTTTGTGCTGTGCCTGAAAGTCGCGCCTGCTATGGGGGCCGCTAATGTACAGGCCAGGAGGCTAGTATTGGATATTCAACCCCCTGCGGGCCGCTTTTAGACTCAAAGAGGTGGATGGCATCGGGCTGAATAAGCAACGGCTTAAGGGGGATTTGTAAAACCGGTCTGTGCTGCGCTTTACGCGCCAGGGTAATATGCGCGGTGAACACATGCTCACTGTGGTGCAGATGCAGATCTGCGGCTAATAACTGGCATTCTTGGACTATCTGCAGCAAGCCTTTATCTTTACTTGCGCCGCTCAGGCAGAGTATTCTTGGCTTTTGCCAATGGCTGAGCTGGTCTAAGGTGACGCTGAAGGGCGGTTTATGCAGCGCGGCAATACGTTTTTCCAGCTTGCGCTGTATTTTATTGGAAACCTGCCCGAAAAAAGCCAGGGTGATATGCAGATTAGCTGCCGGCACCAGGCGCAGGTCATCCCCCAAATAGCTCTGCAGCCGTACAATCTCCTGCCGCTGCCGGTCATTCAAACTGATCCCGAGAAAGAGTTTTTTCGTCATACCTCTGATCCGGCTGCAGATTAAGCCGCGTGTTAATGAAAGACGCGATGCGAGATATGTAGCGGCTCCACACCATGCATTAACTGCCCGAATTCATCGCGAGTCAGCTTAATTAAGGATTTATGATCGCCGCCTTCAAGGTATAAGTAGGGCTGCTGCAGTAAGCAGACGTCATAGACCAGCTCCATATGATAGGCTTCAGCAACAGGCGGTACGGCGCCATGCTCACAATCAGCAAACAACTCAAAAACAGCGGCTTCTTTCATTAGATGAAATTGCCGATTTAATTTCTCATTAAGACTGATTAAACTGACCTTATGGGTGGCCGGCAAAATGGCCATTAATTTCTTCCCATCATGATCTTCAAGCATTACGCCTTTAACAAGTTGGGCGACGGGAATATTGGCGTTAATCGCCGAGCTGATGGAATTATGACTGGGTGCATGCTCTAATAGCTGGTAGTGAATATGATTTTTATCCAGGTACGCACTCACTTTGTTAACAATACTCATGAGTTACTCTCCTTTAATGATCATTACGCTAAAAGTATAGTGCAAAGGCGATGGGCAAGGTTAAGATGAAAGTGTAAAAAGAAGATCTATTGTTATTTCAACAGCCTTATTTTTACCTGTTTATCGGCATAATCAGGTAGGGAAGTTATTCACTTTTGAAATAACGTAATATCAGCAACTGACTCTTAAATTTATTACTGCAAGGTTATTAAAATGCGTCTCACCATTTTTCATAAGTTGTTTGTCTCTTTATTACTGACCAGTATGATAATGGTACTGGGCATGGCCTTACTGATTAACCATAGCTTTCAAAGCGGCCTGCAAACTTACCTTAACCAGCGTGAAGTGGAAAAACTGAAAGTGGTTGCCCTGCAGGTCAGTCAGTACTACTCTGCTCAGAATGGCTGGCAAATGCTCAAAGAGCAGCCGCATTTATGGGAGAATCTACTTACTCATATTGGCGAGCAGGCGCCGCAAAGAAGACGGCCGCGAGCAGAGCACTTTCAATCACGGCGATCGATGCAGCTGCATCAGAGAATTCATCTGCTCAATGCGCAGGGGCAGCCCGTTTTCAATTATTCGAACCGACATATCTATAGCGATGCAAACTTTATTAAAGTGCCGATAACCGATAATGATAACACCATAGGTTGGATCTCCTTCCGGCAAAAGCAAGCCATTACCGGCGCACTGGCAGAAAGCTTTTTTAAGCAGCAGTTAAATAATTTTTACTTGATTGCCGCCTGGGTGGCGCTGTTTTCCTTTATTGTGGCCGGCTTACTGGTGCGCCATTTTCTGCAGCCGCTGAAAAGTCTGCATGCAGGTGCCAAAGCGCTGCAACAGGGCGATTATCAACAGCAGATTGCGGTACGCGGCAATGATGAATTGGCGGAATTATCGCAGACCTTTAACAGCTTAACCAGGACATTGAAGCAGCAGAAAGAGTCGCGCGAGCAATGGCTGGCGGATATCTCCCATGAATTGCGCACCCCTATTGCCGTGTTGCTCAGTGAGATCGAGGCGATGGAAGACGGTATACGTCAGCCTGAGCCGAAATATATCAGCTCGTTGCATAACCAGGTGATGACGCTTCGCCACCTGGTGGATGATCTTTACCAGTTATCGCTGTCTGACTCAGGGGTCAATATTGACCGCTCAGAGAAGGTCGATCTGACGCAGTTGTTAGAGATGGTGGCTAATCAAAGTGAAGCGCGTTTAGCGGAAAAAAATATTCACCTAAAACGCCTTTATGACAGCAGTAAAGCGGTTATGCTTAAGGGCGATGGCAAGTCATTAACCCAGTTAATTGCCAATATTTTTGAAAACAGTTACCGTTATACCGATCCCGGCGGTTCAATGCAGATCTCTTTGCAGCAGAGCAATAAAAACATTGAATTGATCATTGAAGATAGTGCGCCGGGGGTGCCGCAGGAGTCATTGCCCAAGCTCTTTGAGCGCTTATATCGCGTTGATAAATCACGCAGCAGAGCCAATGGCGGTTCCGGGCTGGGCTTATCTATCTGCGAGAATATTGTTAATGCCCATGGCGGCAAGATAGTGGCAGAGCATTCACCGTTAGGGGGGCTGAAAATTAGCATTTCGTTACCGATTAAGGATATATAAACGATGAATTATCAACAGAAAAGCATTCTTATTGTCGAAGATGAAGCCTCGCTGGCCACTGTGTTATGCGAATATCTGTCGCAATCGGGGTTTCAAGCCCATATTATTGATAATGGCTTAGAGGTGATAAACTGGGTGAAACTGCACCAGCCGGATCTGCTGATCCTGGATTTAATGCTGCCGGGGCGTGACGGCCTGGATATTTATCGCGAGCTGCGTACGTTCAGTGAAGTGCCGGTAGTCATGGCCACTGCCAGAGTCGATGAGATAGATCGTTTGATAGGCCTTGAGCTGGGCGCTGATGATTATATCTGCAAGCCTTACAGCCCAAGAGAAGTGGTGGTGCGGGTGAAAAATATATTACGCCGCTTTAATGATGAAAATAGCCTCAGCAAGCGTGATAAAGCCCTTGTTATCGACGATAAAAAAATGACCGCTACCCTGCATGGCGAGCAGCTTACTTTAACCCCTGCGGAATTTCGCCTGCTTTCTTTTTTGGACAAGCACCCGGAACAGGTGTTTAGCCGCGAGCAGTTAATGGCCCATATCTATGAAGATAGCCGTGTGGTTACCGACCGTACTATCGACAGCCATATTAAAAACCTGCGCCGTAAACTGCAGGCGGTATCCGCTGACAGCGAATGCATTAAATCCATCTATGGTGTCGGTTATAAATTAGAAATTTAACATCTCCTTATTTTCTCCATAATTCCTGCTTATTTTGCTTTTATAGTTTAGTTATCCAAGCAAAGCGCTTGTTAATAAAACAAAGAGACACAAAGTGAGGTTATTATGAAAAAAACAGTATTGATCACAGCGGCATTACTTATGGGCTCGGCGAGCTTTAGCTATGCGGAGGCGGGCAACTTTAAAACCATGGCTTTTGCCCAAATGGATACAAACGGTGACGGTCAATTAGCCAAAGATGAAGTGGGCCGACGTTTGGCTGCTAATTTTGAGCAGCTGGATACGGACAACAGCGGTACACTTTCTGCTGATGAACTGTCAGAATTTAAAAAAGGCTGGGCGGGTAAACACCATAAAAGAGGCAAGTTTGCCGAAATGGATAAGAACAGTGACGGCCAATTAGACAAAGAGGAAGTGGGCGGACGTCTATTGGCTAATTTCGAACAGCTGGATACGGATAACAGCGGCACGCTTTCCGCGGATGAGCTGTCGGTGCTTAAACAGCGCGGCGCAGGTAAGCATCACAAAGGCCGTCATCATCAGCGTTTAAGCTTTGCAGAACTGGATACGGACGGTAACGGTAGCCTTTCAGAAAGTGAGTTTGCCGCACAGGAAAGAGGCCGTTTTGGTAAAGGCTTTAAACGCCCGACTTTTGCCGAGATGGATGCCAACAGCGATGGCCAGCTGGGCAAAGAGGAAGTGCGTGGCCGTTTAGCGGCTGACTTTGAGCAGCTTGATAAAGACGGCAACGGGACACTTTCTGCCGATGAGTTGCCAATCATGAAAAAAGGACGCCACGGCAAAGACTTTAAACGTCCCACTTTTGCCGAGATGGATAAAAACAGCGATGGTAAATTGGCCAAAGAGGAAGTGCGCGGCCGTTTAGCGGCTGACTTTGAGCAACTGGATAAAGACGGCAACGGCACGCTTTCTGCCGATGAGCTGCCACGCGCTCAAAAGCAGCCTTTGCCGGAAAATGCACAGTAACGTTTAACACATATAATAAAGGCGCTTTTAGCGCCTTTTCTTATTCTGCAATAATGTTTTTATAATGCTTTTTCTTGGCAAAGAGAAAATCGACATCGGGCGGAAAATCTTTATTGGCCTTGGCCTTTTTCATCATATCAAAAATCTTAAATTCAGTGAGCACGGCGAATTGATAGGGCTTAAAATCACCGTTGGCCTGTAGGGTTGGATCGAAATACTGATCGCCTTTTTTAATGATCGCATGCTCCAGCAAAGGGGTTTCGCAGCGGTAGCCGAGTACATAACGCTCGCCATGATGAAAAATAACATTCATATAGCTGTTGTAAAAACTCTGTTCCGCTTTACTGGTGCATTTTTCCAGTGCCTCCTTCGGCAGCGCATTCACCGTGACGATGCGGATATTTTCAGGTTTTAAATTTAAATCACTGAGCTGCTGCTTAATGTCTGTCATTGTTAGTTGTGTCATTGTAAATACCGGGTCATGAATAAAATCTAGCATATTATACACTTAAGCAAGTTGAATTAGCATCTTCAAGCAGAATAGGTATACAATGGCAAAAATTTCAGGAGGTCAGTGATGTTTAAACCACACAAATTAGAAGAGATAGCCAAGCAGATTGGTGATGCGATGCCGGAAGGAGTAAAAAGTTTCGGTGAAGAAAGCGAACGCAAAATCAAACAGGTGCTGCAGGCGCAATTAGGTAAGCTTGATATCGTCAGCCGTGAAGAGTTTGAAGTGCAGACGCATGTTTTATTGCGTACCCGTGAAAAGTTAGCGGAAATGGAAGCGAAACTGGCTGAGATTGAAAAGAAATTAGATCAGGCGGCAGAGAAGTAATATGAAGGAACAGTACTTAAAAAATGCCGAGTCCTTTGTTGACCAGGTAAGCCAAGACGGGCAGTTATTCGGCTTGTTTGATGAAAATAAAGGCTGGGCGCACTGTGTGGCACATGATAATAAAGAGGCGCAGGCGGTTTATCTGTTCTGGTCTAAGCCGGCTTTAGCTAAAAAACTGCAGAATGAAGAGTGGAGTGACTATAAGGTTGAGGCTATCTCGCTGCCTGTTTTTCTCGAGTCCTGGCTGGACGGTATGCATAAGCAGCAGGTTTTTGCCGGTGTCAACTGGGATGAAAACCTCTATGGCCTGGAAATAGAAGCACAGGTATTGAAAAATTCGCTGCTGGAAAAAACGCAGGAGCTCAGCGAGCAGGAAAAAGAGTAACAGTATACACGGGACTGCGGTTTCAGCCGCGGCACCGCAAAACAGCCTGTTAATTTTACTGGCTCAGACCAGAGCTGGCAGTTAAGTAAGCAAGGCTCAACTTAACTTGGCAAACCTTTGCTCGCTTGCTCCCAATAGCGAGCGTAAGGCTTCTACTCTTTATCTCCCTCGTTTATAACAGCTTGGGCACTTTGTGTTTTGCCCAATTTTGCTTACAAATCTAAAAATTTTTGACCAAATTCATTAGTCACAACACTTACCATGGCAACTGTGTTCCATCGTAGACAAAGAAAGAGCCAGAATGTTTGCTTTGCAGGTTTTCAATCACATTTATCATGCCGGTAATACTTTGCGCTGGCGTTATTTTGCCATCGGCTCCGCCCATTGCTGTCTTTACCCAACCAGGGTGGATAACTGCCGCTTTTACGCCATCATCCGAGAGTTCGCAGGCAAGCGATTTGATGATTTGATTTAGCGCCGCTTTGGATGCGCGATAACTATAGCGGCCACCCGAGCTATTATCATCAATACTGGCGAGAATAGAGGTGAGTCCGATAATGGTTTTCGCTTTACCCGCAAGAATATTTGCCAATAGCGCTTGGGTGATTAGCATCGGGGAAACGGTATTAACGGTTAACACTTCTAGCCAGCCCTTTTGATCCATATCTCCTAAGGCCTCACACTGAAATCCACCCACGCCAGCGTTATGAATAAGTACATCTATGGGTTGATTTTTAAATCTTGTTGTTAACTCAGCGATCTGAATTTCATCCATCACATTCAGCTCATGAAGTTGAATATTGCTATGCTGTGTAGCCAGTTGAGACAGTTCTATTGCCTGCGATAAGTGACGAGAACAGGCAATCACATTGTGACCTTGCTGTGCATATTGCTTTACGAATTCAAGACCTAATCCACGGTTTGCACCGGTAATAAAAACAGTTGCCATTATTATATCTCTATCAAACTAAGAAAAAATGAGAAAAAAAAGAAGCGATATTTTTATAAATATCGCTTCTCATGATAATGCGCTTTGAGACTATTAAGAATTAAGCCGTTTGCGTCATCAGTGCTCGTTGTTGCGCTTTCTTGTCTAATGCGCCGCTAAAGCGTGTTAATACCAGAGCAAGTAACACCACAATCGCGCCAATCCAAGGGGTATTCATCAGACCAACTTGTTCGACGATTAAACCGCCTCCCCAGGCGCCCAGTGCAATACCGACGTTAAATGCGGCAATATTCAGGCCGGATGCAACATCAACAGCATCAGGGGTATGTTTTTCAGCCAGTTTTACCACGTATACTTGCAGGCCAGGAACATTACCGAAGGCAAAGGCACCCCAAACTAAGATAGTTGCTACCGCTGCAATGGGGTTAACCGCGGTGAAGTTGAACACCAGCAGCACCGCAGCAAGGCCGGTAAAAATAATGGAGAGCGCTTTAATCGGGCCCATTTTATCCGCCATTTTGCCGCCCCAGATATTACCGATAGCAACGGAAACCCCATAAACCAACATAATTAAACCGATAGCGCTGGAATCAAAACCTGAAATCTGCTCTAGAATCGGTGCTAAGTAAGTAAAGGCAATGAATGAGCCGCCGTAACCAATCGCTGTGATGGCGTATACCAGGAGTAAACGAGGCTCTGATAGTACTTTCAATTGCGCTGAAATTTTAGTTGCCGCAGCCTGTTTTAAGTTGTTTGGCACTAACAGCGCGCTGCCGATAAGTGCAATCAAGCCTAATAGCGCCACGACTAAGAAGGTTGCCTGCCAGCCGAACGTTTGGCCTATATAGGTCCCCAGCGGAACACCCGTTACCAGTGCGACGGTTAAACCCGTAAACATGATGGCAATGGCACTCGCCGCCTTTTCTTTTGAGACTAAACCTGTGGCAATGGTGGTGCCTATGGAAAAGAACACACCATGGGCTAAACCGGTTAATATACGCGCAGCAATTAGCGTTTCATACCCCGGCGCTTGCCATGCCAGTAAGTTACCCGCGACAAAAAGTGTCATCACCGCCAGTAAAACGTGTTTTCTATTCCATTTACCTGTTAACGCCGTTAATACCGGTGCGCCAATGGCAACACCTAGTGCGTAGAGACTGACTAACAGTCCGGCGGAAGGCAATGAAACGTTTAAATCCATCGCCATGGTTGGGATTAACCCGACAATGACAAATTCGGTTGTTCCGATAGCAAAGGCGCTGAGCGTCAATGCAAGTAATGCTAAAGGCATAATTTTTTCCTTTTTCAGGTTTAAAAATGAATTAAGGATCGGTTTCAAAATTACTTCATCTTTTGTTTTCAAAATAGCCAGTAACTTGAGGCTTTTTGGAAATAATTTAGAGAAAGTTATTTTGTAACGATTCCTCAGTAGCTGTTTTCGTTTGATGCGGCATTATTGTCTGATTTTAAGTTGTAATAAATGGTGTTATTGACAAATTACTTTTGTTAATATTGCAAATATAAATATTGATAATGAAAGGAGAATGGCATGCTGACGCGTTCTGATGATTTAGAGATTTTACTGACGGTGATCGACAGTGGCGGTTTTTCTGCGGCGGCGGATGCACTCGATATTCAGGTCGCCCGAGTGTCCCGTGCGGTAAGCAAAATCGAAAAACAGCTTGCTGTGACTATTTTAAATCGCACTACAAGGCGGATCGAACTGACCGATGAAGGGCGGCAGTTTGTTGACTCTGTGCGTGTCGGGTTGTTACAGATTCAGCAGGCAGAAGAAGAGCTTGTCTCTCGCGGTGAGCTGCCCGCAGGAAGGTTGCGGATCGACGCGGCAAGTCCTTTTGTATTTCATCAGCTGGTGCCACTGATTCAATCTTTTACACAAGCCTTTCCTGATATCCAATTAGAGATCACTTCCAATGAAGGCTTTGTGGATCTGTTAGAAAAAAGAACCGATCTGGCGATCCGTATCGGTAAATTAAGCGACTCCACGTTACACGCGCGCCCGTTAGGAAAAAGCTTGTTGTATATGGTGGCATCTCCTGAGTATCTGGCCAAAAGAGGCGTGCCTAAACAAGTCAGTGATTTATCGAGTCATGAACTGCTTGGTTTTGCCGGCGCAAAAGTATTAAACCGCTGGCCATTAGCCGGAAGTGATTATATTGAGCCGACATTG
Source organism: uncultured Psychromonas sp. (assembly GCA_963674525.2). Classification (GTDB taxonomy): domain Bacteria; phylum Pseudomonadota; class Gammaproteobacteria; order Enterobacterales; family Psychromonadaceae; genus Psychromonas. The sequence goes on from CAXXRV010000026.1 coordinate 99,619, forward strand.
ACAGCCAGTAATGGTGAAACCGTGCGGCAACTGGCACTTGCAGGCAATGGTATTGCCTGCTTATCAGGTTTTATGGTCAATAAAGATATCGCGGCCGGTCGATTAGTGCCGTTATTAGAGCAAGGAAAACTGCTTAATACCGATCGCGAACAGATTAATGCGGTCTTTTATAAGTCTTCTTCCGTTGCTAAACGGATATCGGCATTTATTGATTTTATTCAGCCAAGGCTGTCTTTGTAATCTGCCACTTTATTTTTGCAGATATTACAAAAGTTATTTGTCATTGATGCACTGTCATTTACTCAGAGCGCACCTACAATGGGGCTTTTAAGGTCATCTAATATGACCGTAAATTCATCTATGGTAGGCATGTATCACTATGAAAAACAAACATATATCCGCTTGGTCGTATAACACTTCTAGCCATTTGGTTGAGCAATCAAGTGTCAGTCACTGTGAGATTAATGCAAACGAGATTTTGCTGGAAAATGAAATCGCAGGCATCAATCCAGTTGATTGGAAGTTCATTCATTCAAATCCGCTTAACTGGGAAGACGGGCACACGCCGGGAGTCGATGGGGTTGGTAGAGTTGTAAAAGTCGGCAAAGACGTGAGTGACACTTTACTTGGCAAGAGAGTCGCCTTTCATCAGTCATTAAAAAAGCAGGGCAGTTTTGCTCGTTTTAGCGTTTTAAATGCTGGACGAGTGATGAAGGTACCGGAAAGCATGTCTTCTGCTTTGGCGGGGGCATTACCTTGCCCTATGCTGACAGCCTGGCAAGCTTTTAGCAAAATACCGGTTAAGGCAGGGCGCAGTGTCCTGATCGTTGGGGTTGGTGCAGTCAGCAAAATTGTCATTCAGTTATTATCGAAAGCGGGGTTTAACGTTGATGTTCTTTCTAGAAGCCTTTCAGCGCAAGCGTCGCAAGTTCTCGGTATTCGCCGCGTCCTGAGATCCCCGGAAGAGGTAAGTGATGTCTATCATGCCATTTTTGATGCCGTCGGCCAGGACAGCGCGTGTCACTTCGTCCAGCATTTAAAGGCAAATGGTCATATCGTTTCTATTCAAGATCGCATAAATAAACCGCTTGATCCTCCTTTCACGCGTAGTATCTCTTATCATGAGATTGCATTGGGGGCATTACACGATTACGGAGACAGTGAAGACTGGGCTGAACTGATGAAAGACGGTGAACAGTTGATGGCGCTCATTACTGCAAATCAACTGATAATCGATGAACCTGTGGTTTTCTCCTTTGATAAACTACCACAAGCACTGCAACACAGTGAAAAGACAAAACGCAAGACAGTGGTCAAAATTGATTAAGGCACGATGCCTTATTTATCATGGCTATGACTGACAATGCCGCCTCTTGCTAATGGCGGCATTGTCAATTGCTATTACTGGAAATGAGGCAGTACATCACGGGCAATTTGTTTTAGTGAGTCTTCAATAGATTGTGTATTTCTTCGAAAGTGCAGGCCGATATGGTTAACACCTGCCTGTTTCATCCGTTGCAGTTCGGCTACCAGCCCCTTTACTCCCGTCTGTACGCCGAAATGATGGCGAACGATTGGCGCATCTGGATCATCGACCAAATCGAGATGAATAAAGCTTACGTAAGGCTTGTTCCCTGCGACAGAGCGCCAAAGATTGACGCGATGTTGGTGATCTTCAGCTGTGCCCGGATAAGCAAGCCAGCCATCCATATGTGCGCCAATCCAGTCAGGGGTCTGCTGCGCTAAGCCTGCCACATATATTGGAATATTCTTAAACTCAGGGAGAAGTTGTTGGCCTTCATTCAGCTTACTATCTTCTTTATCTTTTAGGATATCCAGGCTCTCTCGAAATAATTGTGAACGGCTATCGAAATCGACATTAAACAGCGGATACTCAATGGGCCTGTCACCACTGGCCACGCCTAAAATCAATCGGTTGTTACTCAGCTCGTTAATAGTGGCGGCCGCCTTTTTTACAATCCAGGGTTGCCTCAAGGGGAGAACGATTGCCGCCGTACCCAGCAAAATATTATTTGTACAAGCTGACAAATACCCCAAATATGAGAATGACTCATAAATCTGAGCAGCATCGCCAAAATTGGGATCATATAACGGCACGTCTCGAACCCATGCGACTTTGAAGCCTAACTGATCAGCAAGCATAATTCGTTCCTTATGCGCGCTCATATCCGGTACGCCAAAGGGTTTATGTTGCTGTAAACGTTTTGCCTGGCCTTCTCGTGTCCAATCGTTGTCTAAAGGAAGTTCAACTCCAATGGTAAAGGTCTTGCTTAAATCTTTGTGCATAGTGAATCCTGTTGTTAAGTATGTGTATGCAGCATGGTTAATATTGCGCTTAGGATGCTATGAGATTTAAAAAGCAAGAAAAAGCGGCACAACGACAAAACTGTTTTGCACAAAATAGCTAGAGCAGTTCACACCTCGAATGTGGCTGTTAGAAAATATTGATTTTATTCAGCCAAGGCTGTCTTTGTAATCTGCCCTATAAAAACCACTTTATTTTTGTGAATATTACAAAAGTTATTTGTCATTGATGCTCTTAGTGCAGGTAAATTCATTTGCTAGTATGTTCTTAGATTATTATCAGAGGATACTATTATGACAACTTCCCTTTTCCAGCCCATTCAACTGGGTAATATCACCTTAAAAAACCGTATTGTTATGCCGCCAATGACGCGCTCTCGTGCCTCTCAGCCGGGCGATACCGCTAACGAACTAATGGCAACTTACTATGCACAGCGCAATGAGGCTGGCCTTATTGTCGGAGAAGGCACGCAAATTTCTGCAATGGCAAAAGGTTATGCATGGACACCGGGCATTTATACGCCTGAGCATATTGCCGGCTGGCGTAAGGTTACTGATGCGGTGCATGAAAAGGGGGGCGTGATGTTTGCCCAGCTTTGGCACGTAGGTCGTGTGACTCACCCGGATAATATTGATGGTAAACAGCCTATCTCCTCTTCTGCGATTAAAGCGGAAAACGTCAAAGTATTTATCGACAATGGCAGCGATCTGCCGGGATTTGTTGATGTTGTTGAACCGCGTGAAATGAGCGTGGAAGAGATCAAAGAGGTGGTGGAACAATTTCGTCAGGCCGCATTAAATGCTGTTGAGGCCGGCTTTGACGGCATTGAATTACACGCCGCAAATGGTTATTTAATTAACCAGTTTATTGATTCGCAGTCGAATACTCGTACTGATAACTACGGTGGAAGCCTTGAAAACCGCCTGCGCTTTTTAGATGAAGTCGTTGCTGCTATGGTTGATGCGATTGGCGCTGAAAAAGTCGGCGTACGTTTAGCGCCGTTAACAACACTCAATGGCACCGTTGATGCCAACCCTGAAGAAACCTATAGCGCGGCCGCAGCGCTGCTTAACAAACATAAGATTGTTTATCTGCATATTGCAGAAGCTGACTGGGATGATGCGCCGGAGATGTCGCTTGAGTTTAAACAAGCTCTGCGCAGCGCTTACCAAGGGGTATTGATCTATGCGGGTAAATATTCTGCACAGCGGGCGACGAAAGCCATTGAAGACGGCCTTGCAGATATGATTGCCTTTGGCCGCCCGTTTGTGGCAAACCCGGATCTGCCATCGCGCATTAAAAATAATCAAGCATGGGCAACACACGATCCAGATACGCTGTTTGGCGGAGCGGAAAAGGGGTTAATTGATTACCCTGAATTTACTCAGCAATAATCTTTTTCAATAATTTCACAAATAAGGAATGAGTCATGTTATTCAATGAATTTAATTTTGCTGGCTTCCAGGTAAAGAACCGCATCGCAATGGCGCCGATGACACGTTCGCGCACCAGCCAACCAGGCGATCTGCCGAATGAAATGATGGCAACCTATTACCAACAGCGTGCAACTGCCGGGCTTATTATCAGCGAAGGCGCACCCATTTCAAAGGTTGGACGCGGTTACTCAATGACTCCGGGTATCTACACGCAAGCGCAGATCGAAGGCTGGAAAAAGACCACGCAAGCCGTGCATCAGCAAGGCGGGAAAATATTTATTCAACTTTGGCACGTAGGCCGTCGCAGCCATGAGATTATTGCTGGTGAGCCGATTGTTTCGGCATCTGCAATCAAAGAAGCCGATCAGGTCTTCGGTCCGTTGCCTGAAGGCGGATTTGGTATGATTGAAACCAGCGTGCCGCGTGCACTGACTATTGAAGAGATTCAAAGTACGATTGCTGATTTTGTTCAGGCTGCAAAAAATGCCATGGAAGCGGGCTTCGATGGTGTTGAGCTGCATGGTGCACATGGTTATTTGATTGATCAATTTATGCATATTGCGAGCAACCAGCGTGATGATCAATATGGCGGTAGCCAGGAAAACCGTATGCGCTTCTTAGTTGAAACGGTGCAGGCTGTGGTGGATGCGATTGGTGGCGATAGAGTCGCGATTCGTTTATCTCCGCATGTGACAGAAGGCTATGCACAGGAAGATCCTGAGCTTGTTGAACTGACATTAAAAGCATTGCAAAAGCTGGCAACGATGAATCTGGCATATATACACTTCTCCGAAAATATTGCTAACTACGTTGAAGCACCCGAATCATTCCGCCAGGAAGTTCGTCGCATTTATCCTAATCCAATTATGGTTGCGGGTAAGCTGAATAAACAAACGGCACAAGGGTTATTAGAGAAAAACTATGCGGATTTGGTTGCCTTCGGTACACCCTTTGTCACCAATCCGGATTTTGTCTATCGTCTTGAGAAGGATATTCCATTAGCTGAATTTGATGCTGATGCGCGTTTAACTTTGTATGGCGGTGATGCGAAAGGCTATATTGATTATCCTGTTGCACCTTAAGCCGTTTAACCCGACTTAACCATCGACAAGCTAAACCTGATAGCAAACAAATAAGGTATTCATTGCGCTCAGCATAAGTGCCAATGCGGCTTTGCCGGGAGTGATGAATACCTGTAATAAGAATTTGAAAATAGAGAAAAAATAATGGCTGAAGTACGAAACAGAATTGCTTTAAAGGTCGGTGAACAAAGTAAAACTCAGGCTGAAATTGTTTCTTTTAACAACCTGACGTCAGATAAAGAGCACATTGCTGTTATTTTTAAGCAAGCGGACATTCTTCAGGAAACACCTCTTGTTCGAGTACACTCCGAATGCTTAACTGGTGATGTATTTCATTCTTCACGTTGTGACTGTGGTGAGCAGCTTGATGAAAGCATGCAACGGATGGAAAAAGAGGGGGGAGTTATCTTATACCTTCGCCAAGAAGGTCGTGGGATTGGTTTATATAATAAGATTGATGCTTATAAACTTCAGGATGCAGGCATGAATACTTACGAAGCGAATAATCATCTGGGTTTCAAGGATGACCTTAGAGATTTTAATGAAGCAGGCCAGATCATTGAAGCTTTAGCATTAAAAGAAATTCGCTTAATTACAAACAATCCCCTTAAAGTGAAGGCGCTTCAAAATTATGGTATCGATATCAAGCAAGTGATTAATACATCCACACATCTTAAAGACGATAATGAATCTTACCTTAAAGCAAAAGCGGCTAATGCAGGGCACAACTTGAAATTTGCTCCCTAAGGTGATGAATAGTTGGGGGAGGAAGATGTAACACATCTTTACACTCTTTAGAAAACTGAGCTGTGAAGTGAGGTAACACCCTATCAACTCAAATTGAAAAACCTTTCTTAATCTTAAATTGCCGAACTTAAGAAAAAAACAGCTCTGTAATTTATCAGCGCGAGTTAGATCTTAAATATCAAAATTGGCTGTTATGTAGTTTATTTTGTGGCCCTTTGTACCCCGAATCGCCTCAGAACCTCAATAAAAATGAATTATCATCAATTCTACCTTGCTCGCTAATTCCCGAAACCACGCAAAACGTAAAACACTTTTGCCCGAAAGCGACTGCACCTATTTGTACGATCTAATCAACTCGTTTTATTAGAATGGTCAGATCTAGCCTGAACTAATACATGTTAATCTATCTCATCGGTGACGCAGCCTAACGAGGCGGATTTTACCGTGGCAATATACTTTCTTAATACGCCATTGCTTGCCCTGTAGGGAGGTTTCACCCAGGCGGCTCTGCGTCTGGCTATTTCATCCTCATGCACTTGCAGCTCTAATTTGTTGTTAATGGCATCAATACGGATCATATCGCCATTTTCCACTAGAGCAAGCAGTCCTCCTTCTGCAGCTTCCGGCGCAATATGACCGACCACAAAGCCGTGAGAGCCGCCGGAGAATCTGCCGTCGGTGATCAGTGCGACATCTTTGCCAAGACCGGCACCTATCACTGCTGACGTCGGTTTGAGCATTTCCGGCATGCCCGGCGCCCCTTTAGGACCTGAGTAACGGATAACGATCACCTCGCCTTTTTCAACCTCTTTTTCAATACCGGCAATGGCGGCAAATTCATCATCATAAACGCGCGCCGGACCGGTAAATACTTCACCTTCTTTACCGGTGATCTTGGCAACGGAGCCTTGCGCGGCTAAATTGCCATAAAGAATTTGTAAATGGCCGCTTTCCTTTAAGGGCTTCTCTAACGGCCTGATAATATCCTGCTCTGCAGGCAGGCCGGGTAAATCGGCGAGGTTTTCAGCGATGCTTTTACCTGTAACCGTTAAACAGTCGCCATGCAGTAAACCTTTTTCCAGTAAATACTTCATCACCGCGGGTATGCCGCCGATAGCGTGTAAATCCTGCATCAAGTATTCGCCGGAAGGCTTTAAATTTGCCAGAAACGGCGTTTTATCGGCCATTTTCTGAAAATCATCCAAGGTCAGTTCAAGGCCGCAGGCTCTGGCCATGGCAATTAAGTGCAGGGTGGCATTGGTCGAACCGCCGAGGATCATGAGCAGGCGTAGTGCATTTTCAAAGGCCTTGTTGGTCATGATATCTCGTGGTTTGATGTCTTTTTCCAGCAGGTTTCTGATCGCATCGCCGACTTTGGTGACTTCAATTTTTTTCTCATCGCTAACCGCCGGGTTGGATGAAGAGTAAGGCAGGCTCATGCCTAGCGCTTCTATCGCCGAGGACAAGGTATTGGCCGTGTACATTCCCCCACAGGCGCCCGCGCCGGGAATAGAATGTTGAATAATGCCTTTATAATCTTCATCGGAGATGACGCCCCTGCAATTTTTTACCGTAAGCTTCAAAAGCGGAAACGATATTTAAGTCTTCACCTTTCCATTTACCGGCTTTGACCGTTCCGCCATAAACCAGTATCCCCGGACGATTGACGCGCGCCAGCGCAATCATGGCGCCGGGCATGTTTTTTATCACAGCCGACAATAGGCACAATGGCATCATAATATTGCGCGCCGGCAACGGTTTCGATGGAATCGGCAATCACCTCGCGGGAAACCAAAGAATATTTCATGCCTGGCGTGCCGTTGGAAATGCCGTCGCTCACCCCGATAGTGTGGAAAATTAATCCGACTAAGTCAGCGCCAATAACACTTTTTTTGACTTGTTTCGCCAGTTCGTTTAAATGCATATTGCACGGATTTCCCTCCCAGCCGGTAGAAACAATACCGACCTGTGCTTTTTTCATATCCTTTTCAGTTAAGCCAATCGCATAAAGCATGGCCTGTGAAGCGGGTTGTGATTCGTCTAAGGTGATTGTTTTCGAGTATTTATTAATCTCTGACATTGCTGGCTCCTTGAAAAGCGTCATGGCGCATGCACTTAGGCGGTGTTGCTTAAGCGTTGCCGTTTGAGAATCACCAAGCTATTTGCTGGCGAACAGGAAGGGCTTTTTTATTGGCGTCATTTACTATCAATCTGCAGCATATTCGGCAAGGATCTCTGTGGCTCTTTGCGCCGATTGTGCAAATAATTCCGACCATTCCTCGCCATTGATATGATCAATGACGCTTTGCAGCGAAGGATTTGCTTTTTTATTTTCCAAGGCAACGGCATCCCTGATAATTTCTTTTAACAGCTCTTTAGCCACATTGTCGATAATCAGATCATGCTCAATGGTTTCCTGAATACTATCGAGTGTTTCCTTGCTAATTTTGTTGCTTACAGCAGCTTCAGTCATAATATTCCCCTCTTTATTAGGCTCAATATAATCTCAGTGTAGTTCAGCTAAGTAGGGTGTAAAATTAAATTTAGCTTTGCTTATTTCAGTCCCAACCTTTTTGCCAGACGATGCAGGTTACCATTATCCAGCCCCAATTGACGTGCGCTAGCCGCCCAGTTGCCGTTGTTTTTCTGATAACACTGTTCAATCAAGTCCTTTTGAAACTGCTCGGTGGCCTCTTTGAACCCTTGCCCCTGATAGTTGGCAGCGGCAGGGGGAGCCTGGGTATTCTCGACCTTGGCATTCGTTGCTGTGCTGCGTTTCGGAGAGTAGCAGATGCTCAGCCCTTTAGCAGCAGATCGCTATTATTATCGCTGCTTCGTGCAATAACAGCTGCGCGGTTGATAAACATGCTCGAGTTCACGGACATTGCCCGGCCAGCTGTAGGCTCTGATGGCTTCAATTAGCGATGGATCGAGACGAATGCTATTGAGTCCGAGTTTGTGCTGGCAGCGCTCGGCAAAAAAACCGGCCAGTAAAACAACATCGTTCTCTCGTTCCCGTAGCGCTGGAACAAAGATAGGAAAGACACTCAGACGGTGGTAGAGATCGGCGCGAAAACGTCCCTCTTTGACCTCTTCATGCAGACCGCGGTTGGTGGCGGCAACAATGCGCGTATTCACCCTGATGTGGCTGTCATCGCCGACGCGCTGAATATCTCCGTACTGTATCGCGCGCAGTAGTTTGGCCTGCAGTGCCAGTGACAGCTCACCGACTTCATCGAGAAACAGAGTCCCTTTATCTGCCAATTCAAATTTACCTTTGCGGTTACTGATCGCCACCGGTAAACGCGCCTTTGACATGACCGAAGAGTTCACTCTCGGCAACGGACTCCGGCAGCGCCGCACAGTTTAAATAAACTAGGGTTTCATTGGCTCGATGCGAGCGAAAGTGAATAGCGCTGGCTACCAGCTCCTTACCGACCCCCGTTTCACCATTCACCAGAACAGTCAGATCGGTATTGGCGACGGCATCTATCTGCGCCTGCAGATCATGCATGGCCTTTGATGTGCCGATCATATCCTGGCGGCTGCTGTGCTTTTCAGTGAGCGGCCTCGTGACTGACCACTGCCTGCTTTTCCAGCTGTTGCAGCAGCAGTGCGCTATGCAGCCCGCTGGCGGCAAGCGCACTGACAATCCTTAAATCATCATCGGCAAAAGATGAAAACTGCTCGGGATCGAAAGCATCAATGGTAATTGCTCCAATCAGGCGGCCATCAATAGTCAGCGGCAGTCCGATGCAGGAGTGCACGTGCAGTTTATCTTCGTGGTTCGGGATCAGGCCGTCATAGGGATCGGGCAGGGTGCTGTCTGCCGGAAAACGCACAACATCGCCGGCCCGGGCAATAGCTTCCAGGCGCGGGTGCGAATCCAGAGAAAAACGTCTGCCCAGTACTTCTGTGGCCAGTCCGTTAATCGCCAGCGGAATAAACTGCCGTTCCTGAAACAAGTAGCAGAGCGGAAGCGTCACAGTTTAATGCCTGACGAATGGTTGCCAGTAGTCGATCAAATCTGTCCTGGTTGGAGAGTCCGGCATTAAGATCCAGGGCGATACGCAGCCATTGGCTGGAAACTGTATTCATTTTCTTTTCCATAGTGTGTCAATACGACAATTGTAGTGTTTTTGTGACACATGTCAATATTGTTGTAAGGACACACCTGGGATTTGTTTTTGTATTAAAACCCTTTAAAAACAATAACATAAAAAGTTGGCACGCTTGCTGCTGTATAAGAATTAAATTCACTAATTAATTTTTTGTTGTAAGGGAAAAGTATAATGACGATTCATGTAAAAAATAACATCCACTGGGTAGGCCAACGTGACTGGGAAGTACAGGACTTCCACGGTACAGAGTATAAGATGACCAAAGGCACCAGTTATAACAGCTATCTGATCCGAGAAGAGAAGACGGTACTGATTGATACCGTGGATCACCGCTTCAGCCATCAGTTTCTACAGAACCTGGAAATGGAGATTGACTTAAAGAGCATCGATTTTATCGTGGTCAACCATGCCGAAGAAGATCACTCCGGCGCATTGTCGGCGCTGATGGAAAAGATCCCGGGTACACCGATTTACTGTACCGAAGCGGCGATTGATTCTATTGTCGGCCATCATCATCATCCGGAATGGAACTTCAAAACCGTTAACACCGGCGACACTATTGATATCGGTAACGGCAAGCAGCTTATCTTTATCGAAGCGCCTATGCTGCACTGGCCGGACAGCATGATGACCTATCTGACCGGCGATGCGGTGCTGTTCAGTAATGATGCCTTTGGCCAGCACTACTGTGATGAGCGTCTGTTTAATGATGAGGTGGATCAGAATGAACTGATGGAGCAGTGCCTGCGTTATTACTCTAATATTCTGACCCCTTTCAGCAGTCTGGTAACGGCGAAGATCAAAGAGGTACTGAGCTTTAATGTGCCGGTGGATATGATTGCCACCTCGCACGGTATCGTCTGGCGTGATAACCCGACGCAGATTGTCCATCAGTATCTGGAGTGGGCGGATAACTATCAGAAGATCGCATTACCATCTTCTACGACTCTATGTCTAATAACACCCGTATGATGGCCGATGCCATTGCCCAGGGGATCCATGATGTCGACCCGCAGGTGGCGGTAAAAGTGTTTAATGTCTCTAAACACGATAAAAACGATTATTCTGGCCAATGTGTTCCGCTCCAAGGGCGTTTTTGTCGGCTCTTCGACCATGAATAACGTTATGATGCCGAAGGTGGCAGGCATGCTTGAAGAGATAACCGGATTGCGCTTTAAAGGTAAAAAAGCCGCCGCTTTTGGCAGTTACGGCTGGAATGGCGGGGCGGTTGACCGTATTCATGCCCGCCTCACCGATGCCGGATTTGAAACGGCGGTCAGTTTGAAAACTAAATGGCGTCCGGACGGTAAGGCGATGCGTGAATGCCGTGAGCACGGCCGTCAAATCGCCAAACAGTGGTCTCTGCATACGCCTAGTGAGCAGCCGGTACTCAAGCAAATTGACCTAGAGCCTGCTGCGAGCAAGCCACAGCCAGTGCCGCAGGCCGCTGCGCCAAGCTCTGCGCAGGCGGAGCACCCGGCGGACTGCCAGTGCATGATCTGTACGGTTTGTAACTGGGTTTATGATCCGGCAATCGGTGAGCCGAATCAGGGCGTTGAAGTCAATACGCCGTGGAGTGAGGTGCCGGATTACTTCCTCTGCCCGGACTGTAATTTAGGTAAAGACGTTTTTGTTAAGCACAGTAAAAATGAGTCGGAGGCAGCATAATGAATGCACCCTTGATTATTATCGGTAGCGGCTTTGCCGCTTACCAACTGGTTAAAACGCTGCGCCGGCAGAATAGCGAGATGGCGATTCAGGTATTTACGGCAGATAGCGGCGATGAATACAATAAGCCGGATTTAAGCCATGTTTTTACCCGGGAGCAGAGCGCGGATGATCTTATCTCGCTAAGCGGGGCCGCATTTGCCGAGCAGCAGCAGATTGAGTTGTTTGCTCATAGCAAAGTGGAAGAGATCGATGCGCAGGCGCGCACCATTAGCGCCAATGGTCGCAGCTACCCCTACTCCAGGCTCGTTCTGGCGACCGGCGCGAAAGCCTTTGTCCCCGAGCTAAAAGGGGATGCGGCAGAGGAGGTGATCACCCTGAACAGCCTTCAGGAATACCGGGATGCGCAGCAGACAATCGCAGCGGCTTCACGGGTGTTGATCATGGGCGGAGGCCTGATTGGTGTTGAACTGGCGATGGATCTGGCTAACAGTGGCAGGCAGGTGCGCATTGTCGAGCCGAGTGCACACCTGCTGGCCAGTCAGCTGCCTGATTTTGTTGCCAGCGCGCTTGAGAAACAGCTGCGTAATGATGGTATGCATATGGACTGCTTGAGTTATGTCACGGCCATTGACCGCAGCGATAGCGGCTTATCCGTGACCACCAGCAATGGCAGCCGTTATCATGCGGATTGTGTGATTTCCGCTGCCGGGCTGGTGCCCAATGTGGCCTTGGCGAAACTGGCGGGTGCGCAGGTTAACCGCGGTATTGTGGTCGACAAGCAGCTGCGCACATCAGTGGAGGGCATTTATGCGCTCGGTGACTGCGCAGAGATTGACGGCAAGGTGATGGCCTTTTTACAGCCGATAGTGCTCAGTGCCAATACGCTGGCCAGCCATCTGCTGGGTAATACGGCAGAGCTGAATATTCCGGCGATGATGGTCAAGGTGAAAACGCCGAGCTATCCAATCCAGTTGGGCGGTCAATATGATCCAAGCTCAAGTTGGCAGGTAAGTTTTGCCGAGCAGGGGGTAATGGCGAAAGCTTACGATCAGGCGCAGAAACTGACCGGCTTTGTGGTGACCCAAGAACATGTCAAACAGGCCTTTCCGTTACTGCGCGAACTACAGACTGCCTAGGCAGCAACTTTATACAGAGGAATTTTATGGGTATCAGCTTTGCAGAGCCACAAAGATTGAAAGAGATTTTCGACGGGGAAAATCGTGAGCAGTGGCAGAGAACCAGTCATGTTATCAACAGCCTGGCACTTAAAGAGGACGACATTATTGCCGATATTGGCGCGGGAACAGGTTACTTTTCCAATATCTTTGCGCAAAAGATCGCAAGCGGCAAGGTCTACGCCATTGACTGTGAGCCGAATATGGTTGCGTATATGCAGGAGAGATTTGCCGCCGAGCAGTTTGCCCATCTTCAGGTGCGCCAGTCGCGAGCGGATAATCCCTGCATTCCGGAAGATGCAAATATTGTATTTATGGCCAATACTTACCGCTTTATTCATAACCGCGACAGTTTTCTGCAGAAAATGCGCGCGCAGGCAGGCAGGGAAACCCGCTTTGTCTTTGTTGATTTCAAAGGCAGCACTGCCCGTGTTACACCGCAAATGGCGATAGATGAAGTACAAAAGGCTGGGTTTGAGGTTTTGCATTTTGATCTAGAAGGCTGTCCGGATCATTATATTCTGAGTTTTGCGTGAAGAGTGAAGGGTAAAGAGTGATGAGTAAAGAGTAAAGAGTAAAAGGCAGCCCTGTTAGTTAGGGCGAGCTGAACAGCAGATATAAATTAAACCAGGAGAAAAATTGTGAGTCATCAACGAATTCCAAAAAACTGGACGATTCAGCGTTCAACGCCGTTCTTTACCAAAGACAATGTGCCGGCAGCACTGCTTTCCCATCACAATACTGCCAAAGATGTTTTTGGTCAGCTTTGTGTGATGGAAGGGGTGGTTACCTACTACGGCTTTGCCGATGAGCATGCCACTGAGGCAGAGGTCAAGGTGGTGATTCCGGCTGGCAGTTTTGCGACCAGCCCGCCGCAATACTGGCATCGGATCGAACTCAGTGATGATGCGCAGTTTAATATTAACTTCTGGTCTGATTCTGATAAAAGAGATCAGCAGATGTACCATACTAAGTCGTAAGGCATTGAAATAAAAACCGCTGGCAAAGCATCTTTGCCAGCGGTTTTTCTATGAGCTTATGCTTCTTTTAAAGAGCCGGCTTAATTTTTAGCGCATTAGCGCGGGTTTGTATAAAGTATATTCGCTGTTTAAACCTTTAAGCAGACTTACGCACATCAGTATCAGTACAAAGGCGAAGGGCAGTCCCGTGATAACTACACCCGACTGCAGTGCCTGAAGGGCTTCTTTGCCGCCAACCCAAAGCATCACAGCGGCAATACCTCCTTCTACCGATGCCCAGAAAATTCGCTGTGGAATAGGCGCATCTATCTTACCGCCGGCCGTGATGCTGTCGATAACCAGCGAGCCGGAGTCCGAGGAGGTAATAAAGAAGATCAGTACCAGTACAATGGATATGATGGAAATAGCCGAACTAAAGGGCAGTGCATCGTAGACATGGAACAGGGTTAGGGAAATATCGGTTAAGCCGTTGGCACCTAATTCGCCGACCTTATTGACTACCTGATCGATCGCCAGCCCGCCGAAAATAGACATCCAGATAATGGTTAGCAGCGTGGGAATAAAGATCACGGCAAACAGGAACTCGCGTACCGTGCGGCCCTTAGAAACTCGTGCAATAAACATTCCGACAAATGGCGACCAGGAAACCCACCATGCCCAGTAGAAGACCGTCCAGCCATGCATCCATGTTGTGTCTTCACGGCCATGCGGATTACTTAAGGCAATAATATTCTCGGCGTAAGCGATAAAGGTGTCCGGCAGTGAGACGACAACGACATCAAAACCGACATAAGTGACAAAGAGCAGCAGCGCAAAGGCAAACAGCATATTGATATTACTGAGCAGCTTAACTCCGCCTTCGATGCCGCGGATAACAGAGAAAATAGCAATTAAAGTCACAAAGGCAATGATAATCAGCTGCATAGCGATGCCGCCGTCAGTGCCAAAGACATGATTGATACCGCTGGTTGCCTGCTGCGCGCCCAGGCCAAGCGAGGTCGCCAGGCCAAACAGGGTTGCCAGTACCGCCATAATATCGACGACATGGCCTAACCAGCCCCAGGCGCGATCGCCAAAAATCGGGTAGAAAACGGAACGAATCGACAGCGGCAGGCCTTTGTTATAGGCAAAAAAGGCCAGTGCCAGCGCGACAATCGCATAGATAGCCCAGCCGTGAATCCCCCAGTGAAAGATAGTTGCGCCCATTGCCAGAGATTTAGCTTCCTCTGAATAGGCCTCAACATTAAAGGGGGTGCCCCACCAGTCAGTAAAGTAAGCCGTTGGCTCAGCGACGCCCCAAAACAACAGGCCGATGCCCATACCGGCAGCAAACAGCATGGCCAGCCAGGAAAGTGTAGAGAACTCCGCGCTAGCCTCTTTGCCGCCAATACGAATTTTACCAAAGGGGGAGGCCATCAGCAGTATAGTGAAGAGCAGAAAGAAATTGGTTGACCACATAAAGAAAAGGTCAAAGTCTTCCATAATGCCGTTTCTGACGCTGTTTAATGTTTCTTTGGCGGTGCCGGGGTCGACGATAAGCATGGCTGCAATAAACAGCGTAATAAGACCGGCGCTGATTCCGAAGACCGGGTTATGTATATCAAAGCCCCACTTCTGAATATTATCCTGACCGACCTGATAATCGGTCGTTTCGATACTGTATTTATTTAATGTGTTATCCATAAAGGGTACTCACTCTCTTGTCCTTGAGACTTTTCTAAACGAAAAGGAAAAATAAAGTGGTCATAGCAACAGTCATCATTAGACCACTAAATAAAAAATTGTCAGAAATATTAACAATTTTACCTTGCAAACACAAATTACTTAGCTTTGTAAGGACTTCAAGCTATTTTTAGCTACTTCTATATATTGCACTCTAAGTATTTGTCTGATGCGCTGAGGGTGAGGAGATGCCGTCACTTTTAAACCAGGCTGGAGGTTGTCGTTTTGTCCATTTTGCAAAACAGGACTTTTCGGCGATATAAAATTGCCGATAAGCCAATACCGCATTGCCTTTGACTTTGTATTGTTGTGGCATCGCCTGGGCAAAGGGCGTTAATCCGATGCGTGGGTAATGCAGGTCACGGATCTTGCTAAGAACGGCGATCGATTTATGGTCGTGCTGCTTTTGATAGCGGAATTTGTACTCCTTATTCAGCGCCAGGGTAAGCTGATATAGCCAGGCAAAGTTATCGTAGGAGGCTTCAACCCATAACACGCAGGGATGTTTGCCGTGCGTTGACTTATAGGGGGTGACAAAGCCTTTTTTATTGAGCGCCGTGCATAAGATCTGCACACTTTCCAAAATCATCTTTACCACATGCTGGTCACAATGGTATTGCGCACACTTTTCAATATTCTCATCTAATATAAAAATGTTCATCGCTGCCTCGTATCATTCTTTTCTGCAAGTATATACGTGAGCGCACTGATCCAAGATCAGTGCGTCCACGTATTCAAGATTATGGCAATGGTAATTGGGAATGGTGATGAAAGTTTTTTACGACGGAGATTGTCCGCTTTGCGTCAAAGAGATGCAAAGTTTAAAGCAGAGCGACCATAACAGGGTGCTGCAGCTGATTGATATTCAAAGCGAAGACTTTAGCCGCAACTATTCGAATATTGATAAACAGCGTGCAATGCAGATATTGCATGGCCAGAGCGACGACGGAAAAATGTATTATGGTCTGGACGTCACCTACCTTGCCTGGTCGGCTGTCGGTAAACACCGCTGGCTGAAGCTGCTGCGTATTCAGCCTGTCAAATGGTTTGCTGACCGAGCCTATTCGCTTTTTGCCAGAAAGCGCAATCGTATTTCCAGGCTGCTGCTGGCAAATAACTGCAAAGAGGGAGTGTGTCTGAGCAATGAACGACAAAAATAGCATTATAATTGTCGGGGCAAGCAGTGCCATCGCGCGCGCCTTTTACCGCGAGCAGCGGGCACGCTTTCCTGAACATATTATTATTACCTTCAGTCAGCAGCAACTTGAATGCTGTGACGAACAGCATATTCATAAGGTGCTGCACTATAGCGATGCCAATATCGGCCATGCCCTCAAAGAGTTAAGCGCCTATATTGGCAAACTGCAAAGCGTTACTCTGTTTAACGGCCAGTTACATAATAAAGCGCAGGGCTTTACACCGGAGAAGCGTTTGGCGGACTTAAACGAAGACTATTTTGCCTGGCTTTTTACAGTCAATACCCTGATCCCTTTATTGTGGCTAAAGCATTTAAGTCAATATTTAGACCATCACCAGCACTGCGTGATCACCGCGCTAAGCGCACGCGTCGGCAGTATTAGCGACAATCAGCTAGGCGGCTGGTATAGCTACCGAGCCTCAAAAGCCGCGCTTAATATGGGCTTTAAAAGCGCCGCGGTGGAGCTGAAACGGCGCGCGAAAAATTGCAAATTAGTGCTTTTTCATCCGGGCACCACAGATACCGCGCTGTCACAACCCTTTCAGCGTAATGTACCGCAGGGCAAACTCTTTACTCCTGATTTTGTTGCCGAGCGACTCAGCAACCTGATTGCAAATCGGCCGATGAATGGCGCAGTTGATTATATTGACTGGCAGGGCAAAAGCATTCCCTGGTAAAAAATTTTTATAGGGTAACTATAAAAGCTGAGATAAAAAGTGCGCACAGAGCCTTTATTGTTCCTATACTCATAATCTCAAGCAAGCTTATCTGCCTGAGGAATTGATAACAGAAGAATTCGGCGAAACCGGCAGGAGAAGCTGGATTAAGGAGCCATGATGGGTGAACTTGCGTCTGATCTGGCAAGATTTCAATTTGCCTTTACCGTGTCATTTCATATTATTTTTCCTGCTTTTACCATTGGCCTGGCAAGCTATCTGGCGGTGCTCGAAGGGTTATACCTGAAAACCGGGCAGCACAAATATATTGAGCTTTATCAATACTGGATCAAGATTTTCGCGATCAGCTTCGGCATGGGGGTGGTCAGCGGCATCGTCATGAGCTTTCAGTTTGGCACTAACTGGAGTGTGTTTGCCGACAAAACCGGACCGGTATTAGGCCCGCTGATGGGCTATGAAGTATTTTCTGCTTTTTTCCTGGAAGCCGGTTTTCTCGGTGTCATGTTGT
The DNA here is from genome assembly GCA_963674525.2 of uncultured Psychromonas sp. Classification (GTDB taxonomy): domain Bacteria; phylum Pseudomonadota; class Gammaproteobacteria; order Enterobacterales; family Psychromonadaceae; genus Psychromonas. The sequence goes on from CAXXRV010000026.1 coordinate 117,262, forward strand.
TCGGCATGAAGCGCGTCGGTAAAAAACTGCATTTTCTGTCAACGGTGATCGTGGCGATCGGCACGCTTTTTTCTGCATTCTGGATCCTTTCCGTCAACAGCTGGATGCATACTCCGAGTGGATACGCGATCAACGAACTGGGACAGTTTATTCCTGAAGACTGGTGGGCAGTGGTCTTTAACCCTTCTTTTCCCTATCGCCTGGTGCACATGGTGTTGGCTGCCTATCTGACCACGGCCTTTGTCGTTGCCGGCGTGGGCGCCTATCATCTGCTGCGTTCGCAGCATAACCCGCTGGCGCGGACCATGTTCTCAATGGCGCTGTGGTTGGCCGCGATAGTGATGCCGGTGCAGGTGATTGTCGGGGATATGCATGGCCTGAATACCCTGAAACACCAGCCGGCAAAAATTGCCGCCATGGAGGGCCACTTTGAAACTCAGCAGGGCGCCCCTTTGATTTTGTTTGGACTGCCGGATCAGGAAAATAAAGAAGTTGATTTTAAAATTGCCATTCCCTATCTCGGCAGCCTGATTTTAACCCATGAGTTAAATGGCGAAGTGAAAGGCCTGGATGCCTTTCCCGATGATCAGCACCCGCCGGTGGCGATCGTCTTCTGGAGTTTTCGCATTATGGTCGGACTGGGCTTTCTGATGCTGGCGGTGGGTCTGCTCAGCTTGTGGCTGCGCCGTAAACAAGCCCTGTTTCACAGTAAATGGTTCCATCGTTGCTGTGTGGCGATGGCGCCGACAGGTTTTATCGCCATTCTCTGCGGCTGGGTAACCACCGAGGTGGGACGCCAGCCCTACACGGTTTATGGTTTACTGCGTACCGCTGACTCCATCTCGCCGGTCAATGCAGCCGCGGTCAGTGTCTCGCTGGCGGCATTTGTGGTGGTTTACTTTACGGTATTTGGCGCCGGTTTCTTCTATCTGCTGCGGCTGATGCGCAAGTCACCGAGCAAATATGAACAGCCGCTGAGCAGTGACACCATCACTTCCACAACGCATGCCAATTTATAGGAGTCTTTATGGATTATGCATTGATATGGTACATGCTGATTGCTATTGCTGTCTTTGCCTATGTGGCCCTGGATGGTTTTGATCTGGGCATCGGCATTTTATTTCTCGGCGGTGATTCTGTCGAGGAGCGTGATTTGATGATGAACAGTATCGCGCCGGTTTGGGATGGCAATGAAACCTGGCTGGTGCTAGGCGGCGGGGGATTGTTCGCGGTATTTCCCCTCGCTTATGCCGTGGTCATGCCTGCGCTTTACGCCCCTCTGATCATCATGCTGCTCGGGCTTATTTTCCGTGGCGTCGCCTTTGAGTATCGCTTTCGCACACGGCGCGGACAGTTTTTGTGGGATAGTTCCTTTTTTATCGGCTCGCTGGTTGCGGCATTTACTCAGGGCTTGATGCTGGGCACGCTGCTGCAGGGCGTCGAGGTGCTGGATCGTCAGTACAACGGCGGCTGGTTTGACTGGTTGACCCCCTTTACCCTGTTTTGCGGCTTAGTGACCATTACTGCTTACAGTCTGCTGGGTGCCTGCTGGCTGCTGATTAAATTACCGCAAACGTATCAGAGCAGTTATTACGCCACGGCGAAACGCAGTGCGCTCGCTTTGGTGGTGATGATCGCGATTTTGAGTATCTGGTTACCTTTGTCCAACAGTGATATTGCCGCGCGCTGGTTTTCCTTTCCGCAGGCGCTGCTTTTTCTGCTGATCCCGGCTGCTTGCGGCTATCTGGTCTACCTGTTGTTTAAGGAGCTTATTGAACATAAACCTCTGCAGGCCTACCTGGCCAGCTTAGGGCTATTTCTTCTGGCATCGCTGGGGTTTGGCGTGAGTACCTACCCGTACATAGTCCCGCATAGCCTGACCTACAGCGAAGCGGCGGCTCCGGATAGCAGTCTGAAATTTCTACTTACCGGAACGCTGTTTTTGCTGCCGCTGATTATTGCCTACACAGCTTATTCCTACTGGGTATTCCGAGGACGGCTTAAAGAAGGGGAGGGCTATCACTAATGCGCAATCTGTCGTTACAGCGCTGGCTGTGGTTTATCGCTTTATGGGCCGCCGGTGTCGGCGTCCTGTTGCTGCTGGCATCACTGATCCGTTGGCTATTGCCGGGAATGTAGTCGCTGGTGATAACCCTACATCTTGAAAGCTTGTGATCTAAGTAACTTTTAGGATAAAAAATGCTGCTCAGCTTAACATTTTTGCGCTAAAGGGCTGTTGCTGGCCTACACTCTTATATTAGTCTTCGTTATGTTTTTTTGATTTTATTTTGTGGGGTGTGAACGTGCTTAAATTATTACAAACAAGAACCGTAACTTATAGAGATTTATGTGCAAAGGGGCTGATTAACGATCTAAAACAAGCGGCGAGTTGTGATGTAAGCAGAGTTTGCCGCCTATCATGCCTTAATTGCCCTTATCTGATTGAAAATATTGATACCATAAAAATCGCGATAAAAGGTCTGCACGAATATAGTATCAAGCTGAAAAAAGCAGAAGATGAACCTCTGTTGATGTCTATTAGTGCACCGAGCATTGATGATTGGTTGATAAGAAATAACCTGTACCTGAAAACGGTCGCCTAGTTAAAAGCGCAGATGATGTGCGCTCCTCTCATCACTCTTCAGTGAAGGGTAAACAGTAAACAGTGAAGGGTAAATAGTTAACAGTAATGAGTAATTAGTGAACAGTAATGAGTAAATAGTGAAGGGTAAACAGTGAACAGTAAATAGTGATTAGCCAAGCCCATCACTCATCACCCACCACCCATCACCCATCACTCATTACTCTTCACTCGCACCCATCACTCTTCCGGGTAAGTGCCCCAGCCGTCATAATCAATGTTGAATGACTGCGCTAAGGTCAGCAGTTTCTCGACATCTTCCATAATGGCTTCTTCATCGAGATTCATTTCCACCACGACGTCAAAGCTTAAAATAATAGCGCCGTCTTCAAGCTCCAGCTCTTCAGGATCGGTGACTTCATAGCCTTTTTTAAAGCAGGCCACAGCTGCCTTTTCCAGGGTCTCAAAGTCAGAGCAGGAAAGGTGATGCTCAATCATATAGACAGCATCCGGGTTACTGCCGTCTTCGAGGATTGCTTCAACAATCTCTTCTGTTTCTTCACGAAACTCTTCCAGTAACGCTGCTAAATCTGCCGTTTTTTCCATTATCAACTCCTCTTAGCCACAACACTTTTTATTGCTGTCGGGGCGTTTTGCTTCTGCGTTTAGTTGCTCGTACTTTTCTAACATAATGGCATGAGCATCGTTCATTAAGCGTCTTATTTCACGTTTTTTATACTGGGTGATATCAATAGGCTCGAGCATCTCCACAATCACTTCGCCGTTATTCCAGCGGTTGAGATTGACCTGCTGGTGGGTATTGGAGACCACTGTCGGGACGATATTAACGCCTGCCTGCAATGCGGTATGAAAGGCGCCCATTTTAAAGGGCATTAACCCTCGACCACGGCTGCGCGTGCCTTCAGGAAAGATCCACACGGCCAGATTTTTAGCACGCATCTGCGCAACCACATCAGCGATGGTGTTTTTAGAGCTGCTTTTATTATCACGGTCGATTAAAATATTACCCGTTAGCCAGTAAATAATGCCGAAAAAGGGCACCCAGACCAGGCTTTTTTTACCGATAGTGACCGAGCCGGGCTGCACGGCTGCAGAGGTGGTTACCATATCATAGTTATTTTGATGATTGGCAATATAGACAACAGAGCCGTTATTTTTGGCACTGGCTGGTATTCTTAAGGTTACCTTTAGTCCGAGTAAAGGCGCCATTTTGGCGAACAGCATGGCAAAGTGGTAGGTGTTTTTCGGGTTGCGCGGACTGAGTAAGCAGTAAAAAATGGCATAAATACTCATCAGAAGCACACAAAAAATAATCAATATTGTACGAATAATAAATAACATGGTTGTTTAGTTCTCTTTATCAATAACTTCGATTTTATCGACACGCTGTAAGCCACGCGGCAGTTTATTGCCGCGTCGCCCGCGCTCACCGCGATAATGTGCTAAGTCAGCGGCCTTTAAGGTCAGCTTGCGTTTACCGGCATGCAGGGTGACCGCACAGTCTGCAGGAATAATCCGCAGCATTGTAACAAACTCTTCCCGCTTCGTCGCTTTGGCAGCCATAATGTTGATCATTTTATTGCCTTTACCTTTACTTAAGCTCGGCAGACTATTGACCGGAAAAAGCAGCATACGTCCTTCATTGCTGATCGCCAGGCAGAGATCTTCCTGGTTGTCGCTGATTTTTTGCGGTGCTAGTAAGCGTGCATTTTCGGTCAGGTTAATTAATGCCTTACCATTTTTATTGCGACTGTTGATATCGCTGAACCTGGCGATAAAGCCATAGCCATGATCACTGCTGATCAGGTAACGGTCGTCATCATCGCCAAGTAGCGCACAAACAAAAGGCACATTGCTGTTTTGATGAAAGCGCCCGGTGAGCGGCTCACCCTGTGAGCGTGCCGAAGGGAGCGAATGGGCATCGAGCGAATAAGCCCGGCCGCTGGCATCGATAAAGGTACAACTCTGATTGCTGCGCCCCTGAGCACTGGTCAGGTATTCGTCGCCGGCTTTATAACTCAGCGCATGGGCATCGATATCATGCCCTTTGGCGGCGCGTACCCAACCCTGGCTTGATAAGACGATAGTAACCGCCTCGCTTGGCATTAACTCTTTTTCCGTCAGTGCCCTGGCTTCCATGCGTTCCACCAGCGGTGAACGGCGCGCATCGCCATATTTTTGCGCATCGGCTTTCAGCTCTTTTTTAAGCAGGGTTTTTAAACGCCGCTCTGAGCCTAACAACAGCTCCAGCTTTTTCTGCTCTTCGCTTAATTCGCTCATTTCCGCGCGAATCTGAATCTCTTCTAATTTGGCCAGCTGCCGCAGTTTAATCTCTAAAATCGCATGCGCCTGTGTTTCTGAAAGGTCAAAACGGGACATTAGCTCCGCTTTAGCATCATCATAGCTGCGAATGATCTCAATTACTTCATCAATATTCAGGTAGGCTGCCAATAAGCCTTCAAGAATATGCAGGCGGGCTAATATTTTATCGAGGCGGAACTGCAGGCGGCGGCGTACTGTGCTGAGACGGTATTGCAGCCACTCTTTTAGAATGGTGAGCAGATCTTTTACCTGCGGACGCTGGTTTAATCCAAGCATATTAAGGTTAACCTTATGGTTAACTTCCAGGTCCGTTGAGGCAAAGAGGTGATTCATCAGCGCTTCAATATCGACGCGATTAGAGCGCGGTATAATCACCAGGCGCGTCGGGTTTTCATGGTCCGATTCATCACGCAGATCCGCAACCATCGGCAGCTTTTTGTCATGCATCTGCTTGGCAATATCTTTAAGGATTTTTCCGCCGGATACGCGGTGCGGCAGGGCGTTGATAATAATCTCGCCATTGTCGACCTGATAAACAGCGCGGCTTTTAAAGCTGCCGCGGCCGCTCTCGTAGATCTTTTGAATATCGCCTTTTGCTGTGATGATTTCCGCTTCCGTCGGATAATCCGGCCCTTGAATATGGCCCATCAAATCGGCGATAGTCGCCTTGGGGTTTTCCAGAAGATGTACGCAGGCATCGGCAACTTCGCGGGCGTTATGCGGCGGAATATCGGTGGCCATGCCGACGGCAATGCCGGTAATACCATTTAGAAGAATATGCGGCAAACGGGCCGGCAGTAAAACCGGCTCTTTAAGAGTACCGTCAAAGTTAGGCTTCCAGTCTGTGGTGCCCTGGCCGATTTCGGAGAGGAGAACTTCTGAAAATGGCGATAAACGCGATTCGGTATAACGCATTGCCGCAAATGATTTAGGGTCGTCCGGTGCGCCCCAGTTTCCCTGGCCGTCAATTAAGGGATAACGGTAGGAAAAGGGTTGTGCCATTAACACCATAGCTTCATAACAGGCACTGTCGCCGTGCGGATGATATTTACCCAGCACATCACCGACGGTTCTCGCTGATTTTTTATATTTGGCCAGCGCGGATAAACCCAGTTCCGACATGGCATAGACGATGCGTCGCTGCACGGGTTTTAAGCCGTCTGCAATATGGGGCAGAGCGCGATCCATGATCACGTACATGGCGTAGTTGAGATAGGCATCTTCGGTGAATTTAGCAAGCGGAAGTTTTTCGATACCGTCCAAGCTTAAATCTAATACTTCACTCATGTTTAATAACCCTGTTTATCTGATAATTAAAAAGGCGCTAGTATACAGCAATTAAGGCAATTGTGAGGCTATGTTTAGCAGAGATTGATGAAGAAAGTGCGCGAAAAAATGCAGCGCTTAAAAAGCGGGCATTTTTCGCGCCATATAAATCAACTATAACTGTGCAAAGGCTTTTTTAGCCGCCACTAAAGTCGCTTTAATATCTTCGTCAGTATGAGCTAATGATAAGAAGCCGGCTTCAAAGGCTGAAGGGGCAAGATAGATTCCCTGCTCAAGCATTAAGTGGAAAAACGTTTTGAACCTTTCTGTATCGCAGGCACAAACCTGAGCAAAATTAGTTACCTGCTTTTCCTCAGTAAAGAAAAAGCCGAACATGCCGCCGGCATAGTTAACCGCCAGGGGGACACCTTCTTCTGCGGCCACTTGCTGTAAGCCAAGGGCTAATTGCTTAGTTTTTTCTGCCAGTTGTGCATATTCAGGTGTATCGAGCGCGTTTAATGCCGCCAGTCCGGCATGCATGGCAATCGGATTGCCCGATAAGGTACCGGCCTGATAAACCGGGCCTGTCGGTGCAATATGCTGCATCACCTTTTTGCTGCCGCCAAAGGCGCCGACCGGCATACCGCCGCCGATCACTTTGCCGAGCGTGGTAAGGTCAGGTTTAATATCGTAATAAGCCTGTGCACCGCCCAGAGCAACGCGGAAACCTGTCATCACTTCATCGAAAATAAGCAGCGCTTTATGGTCGTCACAAATTTTCCGCAAGCCCTGCAGAAAGCCCGCTTGTGGCGGAATACAGTTCATATTGCCGGCCACCGGCTCGACAATAATACAGGCTATCTGCTCCGGGTATTGGGCAAACAGCTGTTGTACTGAGTCAAGATCATTATAACTGGCGGTCAGGGTATGTTTGGCAAAATCAGCCGGGACGCCCGGAGAGCTTGGTTGTCCTAAGGTCAGCGCACCTGAGCCGGCCTTGACTAACAGCGAATCGGCATGGCCGTGATAGCAGCCTTCAAATTTTAAAATTTTATCACGTCCGGTATAACCACGTGCCAGGCGAATAGCGCTCATGGTCGCTTCCGTACCTGAGCTGACCATGCGCAGTTGCTCCATAGAAGGAACCAGGCTGTGCACTTTTTCGGCCATACTTATCTCGACTTCGGTGGGGGCGCCGAAACTTAAGCCGTTTTCTGCGGCAGCGAGGACAGCAGCTTTAATATCAGGGTGGTTATGGCCTAAGATCATCGGCCCCCAGGAGCCGACATAATCGATATATTTGTTATTATCGGCATCATAAATATAAGCGTCCTGTGCTTTTTCAATAAATACCGGGCCGCCGCCAACACCATTAAATGCACGTACAGGCGAGTTTACTCCACCAGGAATAACGGATTGCGCACGTTCGAAAAGCTGTTTAGATCTGCTCATGAAAATCCCATTAATTTACAGTTTGAAAATATGTTTGATTGATTCGAAGATTGCTCTTCAAGTGGTTGAGTTAAACATGAAATATAGCAGATAAATAGATCCTGAGGTTGTTTAATTATGCGCTTTTTTTGTTTATAATGCGCAGCTTAGTTAGGCCATCGCTGAAGCTCTTTCAGATTCTCTTTTAACTGCTGATTAGTTGTTTAAATCCATATGAAAAGAAATATTCCTGCATTTTTTAGTGAACACCTTAAACGTTTTATTGAACGTTTTTTTACCAGAAAAAGCAGTGCATTATTGATTTGGCTATCAGTGTTTATCGGTATTCTGGCAGGCGCCGTGTCGGCACTCTTTGACCACGGCATTATCTGGGTCAGTGAATGGCGCTTAGCATTGATTGCCGGCTATAGTGATTCACAGATTCCATTATGGCTGGTGGCGATTCCGGTTTCCGCGGCAATGGCAGGTCTGGCTTTTTATCTGACCCATAGATTTGCACCGGAAGCAGGAGGGAGCGGTATTCCGGAAATCGAAGGGGCGATGGAAGGGATGCGCCCGGTTCGTTGGCGGCGCGTGATTCCGGTTAAATTTTTTGGTGGTCTGCTGGCACTAGGCAGCGGCATGGCGCTTGGACGGGAAGGTCCTTCTGTGCAGTTGGGTGCCAATGTCGGGCGGATGATCTCGGATATTTTTAAAGTCGATAAGGTAGATAGTCAGGCTTTATTGGCAGCCGGGGCGACGGCCGGTTTGGCGGCTGCCTTTAATGCGCCCCTGGCCGGCATTATGTTTGTTATTGAAGAGATGCGCTCGCAATTTAATTACAGCCTAACGTCGACCAAAAGCGTCTTTATGAGCGCGGTAATGGCGACCATAGTGATGCGTTTAATCACCAGCCAGGAAGCGGTGGTTGATGTAAACAGTTATTCCCACCCGCATTTAATGTCATTGTGGTTATACCTATTATTGGGCTTTTGTTTTGGTGTGATTGGTATTCTCTTTAATAAGATGGTGCTTGCCACATTAGATCTTTACCTGTCGATTCATCAGGGACAACGCTGGCGTTTTGTTGCCATAGGTGTGTTTTTAGGCGGTGTTTTTGGCGCATTATCGGTTTTACAGCCAAATCTTGCCTTTAGCGGTATGGAGCTTATTCCGGAGGTGGAAGGCGGCCATTATTTTGCCGGTGCGCTGTTACTTATTTTCCTGTTTCGGGTGTTAACAACGCTGCTGAGCTTTAGTTCAGGAGCGCCGGGGGGGGTTTTTGCACCGACATTGGCGCTGGGTACGCTGTTTGGCATGCTCTTTGGTTTAGCTGCGCATGAGTTATTTCCGGATATTGTCACGCAGGCCGGTACTTTTGCGATTGCCGGCATGGGCGGGTTATTTGCGGCCACGGTGCGTGCACCTATCACAGGGATACTTCTGGTTATTGAGATGACCAGTAATTATGAGATGATCTTACCGCTTATTGTTACTTGTTTAGGTGCGACAATGGTGGCTCAATCACTGGGAGGGCGACCGATTTATACGCAGTTATTAGAGCGCACCATGCAGCTGTCAATGCGTCAGAAACGCCAGGAAAAAACACGCAGAGCGATGAGCCGATTGGCAGGCAAAGAGTAATAACTGCAGATATGCAGCAGGGCTTACTTGAATGGCCTTGTAATTAAGCTTGACTGAAAGGGTCGGGTATTGAATAATTAAGATAGAAATTGTAATTCAGGTAATGCGGTTTCTATCAATTTACTTATATTGTTAGGGGTTACCATGACATCCGAAGTCGAAATGGCGTTGCCAATTAATTTTAGTGATAGTGCGGCAGAGAAATTAAAAGAACTGATCGCTGAAGAGAAAAATCCCGCATTAAAATTGCGGGTCTATGTGACCGGGGGCGGCTGCTCAGGCTTCCAGTACGGTTTTACTTTTGAAGAAAAAGTAAATGAAGGGGATACCTTAATTGAAAAAAATGGTGTCACTCTGGTGGTCGATTCAATGAGTTTTCAATATCTTGTTGGCGGTACCGTCGATTATATCAGTGGCCTGGAAGGGGCGCGTTTTTTAGTGAACAATCCGAATGCAACGGCAACCTGCGGTTGCGGCTCCTCATTTTCTATTTAAATTGTCTCTGCAGAAGCCTTAAAAAGGCTTCTGCAGTTTTCCTTCCCGCTTAAAATATTTCCTTTTTTCTAATAAAACCCTCCTTAAGCCGCATTTTGCAGTAAAATGAGTATATAGCTTTTCATTTTACGGGATCTGCTTATGTTTGCGCGTTTCTACCGTTACTTTGCTTTACGGCCGTATTGGTTTGCTCTGCTGATCTGTGCGCTGTTATTAGCCTGGATGTTAATAAAGCCCGGCAATGAGGCAATTACTGAAGTAGCGCCTGCAGCATCCCAAGAAAAGTTACCGCGCGTGCAGGTAACCCGTTTTACCCCGCAACAGATAAGCAAATCCCTGACGCTATATGGAAAAAGTGAAGCCAACAGTCGTGCCGTTATACGTGCTGAAGTGGCCGGAAAAGTCGTAGAAATAACAGCTCAAAAAGGGCGTTATGTCGAAGCAAATCAAAATTTAGCAAAGATTGAAAAGAGCGCATTACCGCAGCAGTTAGCTCAAGCTGAAGCTTTATTTGCAGAGCGTTTGTTAAACTTTAATGCCGCTAAGTCATTAAATGCCAAAGGACTGCAGGACAGGGCAGCTGTCGCTGCCGCCAATAGTTTGCTGCTAGCGGCGAAAACAAGGGTTAAGGAGCTGCAGTTAGCGTTACAGCGAACCACTATAGTGGCCCCTTTTGCCGGTATTGTGCAGGAGAAATTTGCCGAGCAAGGTGATTATTTGCAGGTCGGGGATACGCTTTTCAGTTTAGAAAGTCTCGATCCTATTATTATTCGTGGCGATGTTACTGAGCATGATATTGGGCAGCTGCAATTGGGCCAGAGCGTATCGGCGACGCTGCTGTTTGATGAGAAAATTTCCGGTAAAATAAGCTATCTTGCAGCATATTCAGATCCGCAAAGCAACACTTTCCGCATCGAAGCTGAATTTGCCAATGCTGATTTTAAAATACGCTCGGGTATCAGCGCAGAGTTGTCTATTCCTCTTTATTCGGTTGCGGCGATCTACATTTCACCCGCGGTTCTTGCCCTTGATGCGCAGGGCAATTTAGGGGTGAAACTGGTCAAAGAGGGGCTGGTGATTTTTAAGCCTATTGATCTTGTTGATGCTGATAATAACGGAATCTGGTTAGCCGGCTTTAGTGAAGCCGTTGATATTATCACCTTAGGGCAGGGATTCGTTAAGCCTGGCGATCGCGTGCAGGCGATTGCCGCGGAGCAATAACCATGAAAACGGTGATTGAGGCTTCACTATCCCGCAAGCGTGCCTTGCTGATGTTACTGGCTTTTTTGCTGACTGCCGGATTGAGCGCTTATATCAATATTCCTAAGGAATCGGATCCGGATATTCCCATTCCCTTTATCTATGTTTCTGTCGCTCACGAAGGGATCTCCCCTGAAGATGCTGAGCGTTTACTGCTGCGTCCGCTGGAAAAAGAGTTGCGCGGTATTGAAGGGATCAAGGAGATGAAAGCAACCGCCAGCTCAGGTTATGCGTCGCTGGTTTTGGAGTTTTATATTGATGTGGATATCAGCGATGCATTGATTGATGTCCGTGAGCAGGTCAATCAGGCCAAAGGCAAGCTTCCGCAGGAGAGCGATGAGCCGATTATCAAACAGATCACACTGGCGACGGAAAATCCGGCGCTGACGGTTTTATTATCGGGTAGCGCCCCTGAGCGCGCGTTGCTGACACTGGCGCGCTCACTACAGGATAGCCTGGAAGGTTTTGCCGAGATTCTGGAAGTTAATATTGGTGGTGATCGCGAAGATATGGTCGAAATACTGGTTGACCCTTTGCTGATGGAAAGTTATCAGCTCAATATGACAACTATCTATAACCTTATTTCACGTAATAACCGTCTGGTTGCCGCCGGTGTCCTGGATACAGGTAAAGGGCGTTTTCCGATTAAAGTGCCGGCGGTCTTTTCCAGCATTAATGATGTGATGGCGATGCCGATCAAGGTCACGGATGATAAAGTGATTAGTTTTGCTGATGTGGCACAAATTCGCCGTACCTTTAAGGATCCGTCAAGCTTTGTGCGCGTCAATGGGCTGCCGGCTATCTCTCTGGAGGTGATAAAACGGCCCGGTGAAAATATTATTGATACCGTTGATAAAGTAAAAGCCTTTATTGCCGAAAATAGCAGCTTCTGGCCGAGTAATATTCAGGTCAGCTATACCGGTGATAGTGCTAAAGATGTGAAAACGATGCTTAATGATCTGCAGAATAATGTCCTGAGTGCGGTATTGTTAGTGGTCATTGTGATTATTGCCGTACTGGGAATGCGTAGCGCGGCCTTGGTCGGCATCGCTATTCCCGGATCTTTTTTAACCGGTATTCTAGTACTGTGGATCTTCGGGATTACCGTCAATATTGTGGTTTTATTTGCCCTGATTATGGCCGTCGGTATGCTGGTTGACGGGGCCATTGTGGTTAGCGAATTTGCCGATCGCGAGATGAGTGCCGGAGTTTCCCGCCATCAGGCTTATCTTAATGCTGCTAAACGTATGGCCTGGCCGATTATCGCTTCAACCGCAACCACGCTCGCGGCTTTTGCACCACTGTTATTCTGGCCGGGGATCACCGGAGAGTTTATGAAATATCTGCCGCTGACGCTGATTGCCACATTAACGGCATCGCTGTTAATGGCGCTGATTTTTATTCCGGTATTGGGCAGTGTCTTCGGCAAACCACGGGTACTTTCTGAACAACAAAAACATAATACCGTGCTGGCAGAAAAAGGCGAGCTGTTAAGGCTCAGCGGTTTTACCGGCTTGTACGTAAAGGTCCTGCATAAAGCGATAAAAAAACCAGGGGTAGTACTGCTCTTTACAGTCGTGCTGGCGGTTTCAGGTGTGACACTCTTTGCCACTTCGCAGCTTGGCGTGGAGTTTTTTCCGGATGTCGAGCCGAGGGGGATCAATGTTAAGGTGCGCTCCTATGGTGACTTTTCGATTTATGAACAAGATCGCATCATGTCTGTTATTGAGCAGAAAATATTACCGCTTAGTGATGAAATTGCGACGCTCTATCTTAAAACAGGCGATACAAGTGGTGAGCTTGTCGGCAATATGCGTATTAACCTGAAAGAGTGGCAGCAGCGCCGCCGTGCTGATCAGATAATTGCCGATATACAGCAGCGCACCAGAGATTTAGCGGGGCTGGAAATTGAACTGAAAAAAGATCAAGCCGGTCCGCCGGCGGGTAAAGATCTGCAGATTGAAATTGGCTCGCGTTTTCCTGAACTGTTACCGGCAGTTGCCGATAAATTATATCGCCAGCTGCAGGCCAAACCTTATTTTACCAATATCGAAGATGATGGCGAAAAGCCCGGTGTGGAGTGGCAATTTAAAATAGATAGAGCGAATGCTGCCCGTTATGGCGCCGATGCGACATTGCTGGGCAGTGCTGTGCAGTTTTTAACCAATGGTTTGATGCTAGGTACTTACCGTCCGGATGATGTTGATGATGAGTTGGATATTCGCGTCCGTTACCCGGAAAAAGAGCGCACTTTAAGTAAACTTTCTGCGCTGCGCATACAAACCGCAGCAGGCCAGATACCTGTCAGTTATTTTGTTGATCTGACAGCTGCGGCTAAACAATCAGCGATAAAAAAAGTAGATGGGCGGATAGTGATGACGGTCAGTGCGGATATAGTCGCAAGTTATAATTTAAGTTTAATTTTGCCTGAGTTGGAAAAAGAGCTGGCGAACTTAGGGCTGGATCCGCGCGTTTCTATCAAACTGCGCGGTGAGAATGAAGATCAGCAGGAAGCGGCAAGTTTTTTAGAAACGGCTTTTGTGGTGGCACTGGCTATTATGGCGCTGATCCTGGTACTGCAGTTTAACTCTTTTTATCAGGCTTTTCTGATTTTAAGTGCGGTCCTATTTTCCACTAGCGGTGTCTTTATCGGACTCTTTATCACTCAGAGCGCCTTTGGTATTGTCATGTCCGGCATTGGTATTATTGCGCTTGCCGGCATTGTCGTAAATAACAATATTGTTTTGATTGATACTTACAATGTTTTAAAAGGGCAGGGGTTAAATACCCATGATGCGATATTAACAACAGGGGCACAACGTATTCGCCCGGTGTTGATGACCACGGTGACCACTATTTTCGGGTTAATGCCGATGGTTTTAAAAGTCAATCTTGATTTTTTTGAACGCAGCATCGAATTTGGCGCGCCATCAACACAATGGTGGGCACAGCTGGCGACCGCTATTGCCGGTGGCTTGGCCTTTGCCACCCTGTTGACTCTGATTGTAACCCCTTGTCTGCTGATGATTGGTGCCAAGAGCTCAATCTGGTTCAAGCATTTAATAAAGTACAAGATTAGATAGCAGTGCTATTGCTATCAGCAGACTTACTCTTTATTATCCTGCTTTTTTAAATTTGAGTAATTCAATCATGCTGCAAAGTTTTATCTATATTTTCGATATGGTCGGCACTATCGCCTGTGCAATATCAGGCGTGCTGGTGGCGACCCGCTTGAAGATGGATCCTTTTGGTATTATTGTACTTGCCGGTGTCACTGCTATTGGTGGTGGCTCAGTGCGTGATATGCTGATGGGCGCTACGCCGGTTTTTTGGATCAGCGATAACAATTATATCTATGTCATTCTACTCACCGTATTAATCTCTGTTCTCTGGCTGCAGCACATTCATCGCCTTTCTGTTTCTCTATTGCCGATTATCGATGCTTTTGGTTTGGCTACTTTTACTATTGTCGGTACACAAAAAGCCTTGCTATTGGGATTTAGCGGCCTGGTTGCTGTTGTGATGGGCTGTGTGACCGGGGTCGTCGGTGGCATGATACGGGATCTGTTAAGCAGCCAAACCCCCTTTGTACTGCAGAAAGAGATCTATGCGACTGCTTCTATTTTAGGGGCTACTTTGTATGTACTATGCAGTTACTTTAGCTTAGAAGGTATGATAGCAATGGCCGTTGCCATGTCCGGTACGCTTTTATTGCGTTTATCGGCCATTTACTGGAAGCTTTCTCTGCCTATCTTTAATGCGCAAAGGTAATGTTAAAAGCGCGTAAGCGGGTAGTGCAATTGCTGCCATGTAAGCAGATGCCCATTTAACAGAAGCAGTTGTTTAAAACCTTGCTCCTGTAAGAGTTGCCGGGCTATCTGCGCCCGTCTTCCGGAGCGGCAGTAGATAATAATAGGCTGCTCTTTATAAGCTGTTAACTGCCGGTTGTGCGCCAGGTCGTTATAAGGAATATTGAGCGCGCCGGGAATATGGCCTTGCGCAAACTCTTTCGTGCTGCGCACATCGACAATTACCCCCGCTTGCTGCGTTTCCAACTGCTGTAGAAGCGCCTGCGCTTCAATGCCTTGCGTGTCTGCCTGGGCAAACCGACTAAACAGAACTAAAATTAATATTTGTGATAAATGTTTAAATTTCATGATTGATTTTTATTTCGCCTTTTTTTGTTTTCATTCTATCGAATGAACTTGGTAAATGAAATGAGTCTTAGGCTGATTTATGAGCGGCCTCAACTCTGTCTGCATAGTTGGAGATGTTTATGTTTTCAGTTTCCGCGGGAAATCCCGATAAACTAGGCGTAACCCTGACTGATAAAGGGGCAAATTTCTGTGTTTACGGACGCCTTGCCAAGTCTGTAGAGCTGCTTTTTTTTGACCATAGAGACGCTCCTCAGCCCTGTCATATTATTCATTTATCGGATGTAGAAAATAGAACTGCTTATTACTGGCATGTTTTTGTTGAGGGTGTGAAAGCAGGACAACTTTATGGTTTTCGTGTCGATGGTCCTTATCGCCCTCTAGATGGCATTAAATTCTACCCGCAAAAAGTGCTGTTAGATCCCTATGCATTATTGGTGGCCCGCGGCGCAAATTTTTCCCGGGAAGCGGCTTTGGGCGAAGGGCCCAATGTTGATAAATGCTTAAAAAGTGTGGTCGTGGATATCGAAAATTATGATTGGGAAGGGGATTGTCATCCGCGTCATACCTTTGCAAAAACCGTTATTTATGAAATGCATATCGGCGGTTTTACCCGTAATCCCAATTCCGGCATCAGTGCCGATAAACGCGGCACTTATGCCGGAATTATAGAAAAAATACCTTATCTGCAGGAGCTCGGTATAACAGCAGTCGAATTGATGCCTGTTTATCAGTTTGATCCCAGTGAACATCATGCCGGGCTGGTTAATTACTGGGGCTATAGTCCTCTATCACTGTTTTCAGTACATCGTGAATACAGTTCGAATCAATCTTTATTTGGCCCGGTCAATGAGTTTCGCGATATGGTCAAAGCCTTACACGCTGCCGATATCGAAGTTATTTTAGATGTTGTTTATAACCATACCGCTGAAGGTAATGAAACGGGACCCACTTATTCACTGCGTGGCTTTGACAGTTGTGATTATTATATTCTTTCTGCAGACCGGAAGCACTATATGAACTTTAGTGGCTGTGGCAATACCCTCAATGGAACGCATTCTGTTGTGCGGCGCATGATTATTGACAGTCTGCACTTTTGGGTTGAAAAAATGCACGTCGATGGTTTCCGTTTTGATTTGGCTTCTATTTTATCGCGTGATGAATCTGGTGATCCCATGCCCAGTCCGCCGACACTATGGAGCATCGATACTGATCCGATTCTTTCGCCTGTCAAGCTGATCGCAGAAGCCTGGGATGCAGGAGGCTTGTATCAAGTTGGCAGCCTGGCAGGACAACGCTGGCGGGAATGGAATGGAGCTTTTCGTGATGATGTACGTCGCTTTGTAAAAGGCGACCAAGGTATGATAGGTAAATTTGTCTCGCGTTTGATAGGCAGTCCGGATATTTATGGAGATCGCAGCTTGGAGCCGGCTAAATCGATTAATTTTATCACCTGTCACGACGGCTTTACCCTTGCCGATTTAGTCAGTTATAACCATAAGCATAATATGGCCAATGGCGAAAATAACCGTGATGGTTGTGAGCATAACTTCAGTTGGAATCATGGTGTTGAGGGAGAAACAGACGATCCCAAAATATTGCGCCTGCGCAAACAGCAGATGAAAAACATGATGGCTATTAACTTACTTTCATTGGGGACGCCAATGATTTTAATGGGGGATGAAATAGCGCGAAGCCAAAAAGGCAATAACAACGGTTACTGCCAGGATAACCCTGATTTCTGGTTTGACTGGCAGGGGATTAAGAAAAACAAAGAGCTGCTTCGTTTCACTAAGGGGCTGATCAAGCAGCGCCCCTTGCTGGAGCTGGTCTGTTTTGATGATAGCTTTCGCCACTCTTTACACGATATGATTGCCCATGCGGGGATCAGCTGGCACGGTACTGAGCTCAATAAGCCTAATTGGGGGGCTGACTCGCATGCCATCGCCCTGGAAAGCCAGCATCCGCATTGTGACACTGTCACCTATGTGATTTTTAATGCTTTTTGGCAAGCGCTGAGTTTTGCATTGCCTGTTTCCCCGACTGGGAAATGGCTACGTGTTGTTGATACTTCGTTAACAAGGAGGAAAGACATCTATATTGAGGGCGATAGAAAATACTGGGTTCGCCAGAATACCTACTTAGCCGCACCGCGATCTGTGGTTATTTTGGTTGGCTAAAAGCTCTGTGGTTGATAAAATGTAGCTGCTCTACCTGCACATACTGATGCAAAAGCTAATTTCCTTTCTGCTTAGGCAAAAGTAAAGCCTTGTCTGTCAGCAAGTGGTCATTGCCAAGACTGCCCTTTACCTTTATGCCTGCGTTTTTGGTTTAGTAAAAGAGTCGCGAGTCAATGTATTGACTTGTGGCACGATAGGTAGATTAAACTCCCACAATGCTATTTTTTGAAACAGGTAAATAAATGGAAGTTGTACAAGATTCAAAGCAGCTGGTTAATTGGTTCCGCAGCTCTGCTCCTTATATTAATGCTCACCGTAACAAAACATTTGTTTTAATGATCGGCGGGGAGGCATTAGACAGCAATGATTTTCAGCATATTATCAATGATATTGCACTGCTAAACAGTTTGGGGGTGAAGCTGGTCTTAGTACATGGTGTTCGTCCACAAATTCAAAAGCAACTTGATTTTCATGGTCATAGCAGCAAGTTTCACAATAATCTGCGTATTACAGATGATAAAAGCTTAGCCTTAATTAAGCAGGCGGTAGGGGCCGTGCAGATTGAGCTGCAGGCGCGCCTGTCGATGGGACTGGCCAATTCGCCGATGCAGGGCGCGAGTATCCATACCGTGATCAGCAATGTCGTGACCGCACAGCCGATTGGTGTTAAAGACGGTATCGATTTTTGTCATGCCGGCAAGGTAAGAAAAATAGATATCGAAGGTATTAAAAAGCAACTTCAATCAGGTGCTATTCCGGTTATATCTCCACTCGGTTATTCGGTCACCGGTGAGGTTTTTAATCTGCTTGCCGAAGAGGTGGCAACACAAGTGGCGATCGCTTTGACCGCAGATAAATTAATCGGCTTCTGCTCTAATGAAGGCGTCTTAGACGAGCAGGGACGTGTTATTTCCGAGCTTTTACCTGAGCAGGCGCAGCACTATATAGATTTAATGGAGCAGGAGTCGGATCAGGCCTCTGATACCCTGCAGTTTTTACGTGCGGCAGTTGCTGCCTGTAAAGCAGGAGTAACACGCAGTCATCTGATAAGTTACTATCAGGATGGTGCGCTGTTAAAAGAGTTGTTTACACGCGATGGTGTCGGTTCGCAGATTGTAAAAGAAAGTTATGAACGCATTCGCACCGCGACGATTGATGATATCGGCGGCTTATTAGAGCTGATTGAACCTCTGGAAAAGCAGGGGATTCTGGTTAAACGTTCACGTGAATTACTAGAAAATGAAATTGAGCATTTTCAAATTGTCGAACGTGACGGTATGGTGATCGGTTGTGCTGCACTTTATCCTTTTCAGGAGGAAAAAATGGGTGAGCTGGCCTGCCTGGTGAGTCATCCTAAATACCGCCGTTCCGCGCGTGCCGATAATTTAGTGGTGCATATAGAGCGCAAGGCAAGGGAGTTAGGCTTAGAAGCTATTTTTGTTTTAACCACACAAAGTATTCATTGGTTTAGAGAGCGTGGTTTCCGCTTTGCCGAGATCAATGAGTTACCTGCTGCTAAAAAAGAGCTCTATAACTTAAAACGTAATTCCAAAGTATTAATTCGTAAAATTCTCTAAAGTCGTTTACCCTGGTGATACAAAAAAGCCCGTTTTTTAGAACGGGCTTTTAGCAGAAAATGCACGGTGACTAATGGTTACATTTACCGTCAAGGGGTTCACCGTAGAGGTAAAGACTATGATCGGTCAGTTTAAGACCATATTTTTCGGCAATGATCTTTTGTTGTTGTTCAATTATATCATCAGTAAATTCAATGACTTTTCCGCATTTCAGGCAGACAAGGTGATCGTGATGATGCTGATTGGCCAATTCAAATACCGATTTACCACCTTCAAAATGATGGCGAATGACAATGCCGGCATCATGAAATTGATTTAATACGCGATAAACCGTTGCTAGGCCGACTTCGTCGCCTTGCTCGATTAATTTTTTATAAAGGTCTTCAGCACTAATATGTTTATTTTTCAGCAGTTGCAGTAGACGTAAAATCTTTACGCGCGGCGAAGTTACCTTTAACCCGGCTTCTTTTAATTCATCGCTTTCTGAAAACATTATCACTCCTAAGGGTTGGCTATCGTATGGTTAGTCAGCAAGCTCAGCTAAGCACATCTCATTATAAATCTGTTTTACCCATGCTTTAACGCGTGATTCGGTTAGTTCCGGCTGACGGTCTTCATCAATCCCAAGGCCAATAAAATGGTCATCATCAACAAGTGCTTTTGATGCTTCAAATTCGTAACCTTCCGTTGGCCAGTTACCGACAATAATGGCACCTTTATTTTCAACGATCTCGCCAAGTTGGCCCATGGCATCGAGAAAGTATTCGGCATAATCTTCCTGATCACCACAGCCGAAAATAGCGACTAATTTATCGGTAAAGTCGATATCTTCTAACTCGGGGAAGAAATCATCCCAATCACACTGTGCTTCACCGTAGTACCAGGTTGGAATACCAAACAACAGCAAGCTGTATTCAGCAATCTCTTCTTTCGTGCTTTTAGCTATATCTTTTACTTCAACTAACTGTTTACCCAATTCTTCTTGGATCATGTTTGCAACAGCTTCTGTATTACCTGTATCACTACCAAAAAAAATACCTACGCTAGCCATACTATCGTTCCTTTATTTAATGATTAATTTATTTGTGCATGAAGGAGCTGATTGATCAGCTCGCCACGACTAATATTTTGCTCTTTTGATAACTCATTGAGGGTTTCAAAGAGCTGCTTATCAACTTTTAACTCAATGCGTTTTAAACCTTTTTGCTTATCTCGTAGTATCTGCTTCTGTTTATTGATTTTAAGCTGTACCTTACGAGGATGCGGGTTGCTTTTAGGCCGACCTAGACGTACCTCATCAGCAAAAAGATCGTGGGTAATACGATCATATGTTTCCTTTGCCATTCTTTTACCTAAAAGTAGTTATACCCAAGTTGTTCGCATTACTCTTTGGCGACAGTTTGGGTATTTTGTTACTCATTAATGCTGCATTGTTCCCGATGATTACAATGATTTTTGCAGGTAAAATCGATGTAGCCGAAAAACAAAAGCTAACAGTCCTTGCTATCGACTCTGTATGCTCTTGCAATTATAGTACTGGAACTGCATTTACGGATGGGGAATATAACATATCCCCCAACTACTTGGAAATGCTCAATCATTACCTTCAGCGGCATTGCCTTGTAGCGCTGAGTGTGGACTTAATTGAAAAACTGCACAGCTAGGCGGTTAAATATTTTCGCCTTTTCTACGTGCAGCCAGTGTCCCGCATTGCTAATCACTTTTGCTTGTGCTTTAGGAAACAGGCGCATGATATCAGCCTGATGCTGCGCTTGAATATAATCTGAATCGCCGCCTTTAATAAAGAGTACCTTTTTATTAAATATCTGGTCAGTGTTTATCCAGCCGCGAATGGCGCTGTAGTTTGCGATTATCGCCGCAAGGTTAAACTGCAGCTGATATTTTCCTTCCTTTTTGTGCAGGGATTTTAGTAGAAACTGCCGTACTTCTGCGCTGTTAATATATTTACTGAGTATTACGTCTGCTGCTTTTCTGTCTGCCGGCGGCTCATTGGCCAGGGCCTGTAGGCCTGTAAAAACATCCTGATGTTTATCGCCATAAATGACAGGTGCGATATCGGCAACAAGCAGTTTATTGATCCGCTCAGGGTGCAGCAAGGCACAAGTCATTGCTACTTTCCCCCCCATCGAGTGACCGAGAAGAGAAAAATTTTTAATATTAAGGTGATCCGCCAGCTTAAACAGATCATCGGCCATCTCCTGGTAGGACATAGTGGGCGAATGGGGGCTGTTGCCGTGGTTGCGCAGGTCGACGGGAATCACATTGTGATATTCCTGTAGACTATTAACCACTCCTGTCAAGTTAGATAAATTGCCAAATAAGCCATGAATTACAAAAATATTCTCAAAATTTTGATCTACTTCATTCAAAGCTGTTTGTTTTTGTTGGTAATTGAGTAGCATAAGTTCCAATTTTAAGTAAAAATAGAGGTCGAGAATGACAGTTATGATAAATAAAGCAGAGATTATACTTTATTTTAACATGTTTATTATATGACAGATGTTTTTTGTGATTTTGATTTTTATGGAATTGACAGTGAATGGCTTAGGGTAAAAATCAAACGGTGAAGTAATGAAGAAAATTGAAATAGAAGACGATATTTATAAATATATTTTGGCTAACATTGAGGCTTTTGGTGAAACACCTTCACAGATCCTCCGCCGCTTGCTGGCATTGCCTGCGGATGCTGACGAAGATAAAGCTAAGCAAGACTCAGATGAGGTAGCACCTGCAGTGCAGCAAGTTGCTCCTGCCGTTACTCAGCAAAAAAGCCCGTCTTCCATTGATTCCAGTTCGTCTTTACCGGCCGCGGTTGCGCATGGTGTCGGCGCATTATTTGCCCATCCCGCATTTAAGAAAGAGCCGGTTATCACTAATAAATTTAAGATGATGCTGACCGCTATGTACCATGAAAATAGGGCGGCCTTTATTGCCGCTGCTAATATGACCAGAGGGCGGACTCGGGACTATTTTGGGCAGAATTTGAGCACTCTGCTGGCATCTGATAATAAAGAAGAAGTTGCGCAATTAAAAGCGAGCAAGCCTCGTGAGATTCCCTACACCCCATTTTGGGTTATTACCAATGCCAATACAGGTCGAAAACGTATTATTTTAACGCAAATGATGACCGCGATGGGCTACCCGGATGATTTGATTGCGCGTATTAAAGATGAAATCTAACACTGAACAAAACTAAGTTATTAAGCAATTTTTCTAGAAGCGTGTTTATAAAAACACTTTATTTATATTTTTGAGGTAGAGATTATGGCGATTCATCCACGTGCAGGACAACCTGCACAAGCAAGCGATTTAGTTGATATTCCTAAATTGGTTTCAGCGTATTATGTTAATCTTCCCGATGTAAGTGTTGCCAGCGAACAGGTCGCATTTGGTACATCCGGGCATCGTGGCTGTTCATTTAAGAATGCTTTTACAGAGCTGCATATTTTAGCAATCAGTCAGGCACTGGCGGAATACCGTATTAAACAAGGTTATACTGGGCCTATGTTTATCGGCAAAGATACCCACGCACTATCTGAGCCGGCTTTTATCTCTGCAGTGCAGGTATTAGCGGCAAACGGTATTAAAGTGATTGTTCAGGAGAACGGCGGTTACACACCAACGCCTGTTATCTCGCATGCGATATTACAATATAACAAAGCAAATCCTGATAATTTAGCCGATGGTATTGTTATTACACCTTCACATAACCCGCCGGAAGATGGCGGTTTCAAATATAACCCGCCCAATGGCGGTCCTGCGGACAGTGATGTTACAAAAATAATTCAAGATCGTGCCAATGAAATTCTAAATGATAATTTCGATGATATTCAGCAGTGGGATTTCACTGAAGCAATGGAGTCAGATTTAGTCGAAGAATATGACTATATTCAGCCTTATGTTGATGATCTGAAAAATGTGCTGGATTTAGAAGCGATTGCTAAAGCAGGCATCAAGATTGGTGTTGATACGCTAGGCGGATCAGGGGTTGCTTACTGGCCTGTGATTGCAAAAACTTACGGCTTAGATATTGAAGTTGTCAATGATCGCGTCGATCCGACTTTCTCTTTTATGACCCTGGATAAAGATGGAAAAATCCGTATGGATTGTTCTTCTCCTTATGCAATGGCCGGATTAATCAATTTAAAAGATAAGTTTGATGTCGCGATTGCTAATGATCCCGATTACGACCGCCATGGTATCGTTACTAAAAGTTCCGGTCTGCTAAATCCTAACCATTATCTGGCCGTTGCTATTGATTATCTGTTTACTCACCGCGAACAATGGTCAAAAGAGCTTATCGTAGGTAAAACACTGGTCTCAAGCTCAATGATCGACCGTGTTGTAGGCCAACTTGGCCGTAAAATGTCAGAAGTACCTGTTGGTTTCAAATGGTTTGTTGATGGTCTTTATGAAGGCAAATTCGGCTTTGGTGGCGAAGAGAGTGCCGGGGCTTCTTTCCTGCGTAAAGATGGCACGGTATGGAGTACGGATAAAGACGGTATTATTTTAGCCTTACTAGCGGCTGAGATTATTGCGGTAACAGGTAAAGATCCGGCTGAGCACTATGCTGAATTCACTGCAAAATTCGGCTCGCCTATCTACCAGCGTTTTGATGCGCCGGCATCACCAGAGCAAAAAGCGGTACTGGCTAATTTAAGCCCGGAAATGGTTGAAGCTGATATGCTCGCCGGTGAAAAAATCATCGAGAAGTTAACGCATGCTTCGGGTAATGGCGCTGCTATTGGTGGTTTAAAAGTAACCACTGAAAATGGCTGGTTTGCGGCGCGTCCTTCCGGTACTGAGAATATTTACAAAATTTACTCGGAATCTTTTATTGGTGAAGAGCATATTGCATTAATTCAAAAAGAAGCACAGGAAATTGTTGCGCAGGCTTTTGCCAAGGCCGGACTGTAACTTTTTGCACAACAGCAACAAGTTTACTTAGTCACAGTAAATTGTGAAGTAAGCGTCTGTTTTTAAAATTTTTTTTTGATAAAGTAAAGATCTGTAGAGGTTGATAATAGTTTTTATTCAGCACTGCAGATCTTTTTTATATGCCTTGAATACAGCAATCACGGCTGAAAAAGATAGCGTTTTTTAAATAAGTCGCTAAATGCTTTATTTTCTCTGAACAGTGCATAAAAAATCGTCCCTTAACGTTACCAGTTAAATAGGTACTAATGTTCACTTTATTGTTATGATTTATTTTTAATCTAAAGAGGTTGATGGCTAGAAAAGCAAGAAATGACAAAGGCAGTACAGTAATAATTTTATACTAAATTGATCATTCTAAAGTTAACAATAGAAAGTGTTTAGTAAAAATTTCGCTATTTATGAATATGGATATATAGGTACATTATGGCTACTACTAAAAAAACTCCAGCAAAAAACAAAAAAACAGCTTCGAAAACGACTCCAGCAAAAAGCCAAAAAACTCCAGCAAAAAGCAAAAAAGCCGCTCCGAAAAAAACGCCAGCAGCAAGCAAAAAAGTAACTCCGGCAATCGAATGCACTAGCGAAAAGATGCGCGAGGCAATTGTCGATCGTCTGCGCAAAGGCTTGGGTACATCTATAGTAAAGGCAAATAATAAAGCGTGGTGGAATGCGACTTGTTATGCGGTTAACGAATTAGTTTTTGATAAACTGACCAAAACACAAAAAACGCATGCGGGGCACGATACCCGTGCTGTCAATTATCTTTCTCTTGAATTTTTAATGGGTCGTTTACTTTCCAATAACCTGCATAATTTAGAACTCTTTAAAGTTGCTGAAGAAGCGTTAAAAGGTTTAGATAAAGATATCTATGAAATTTGTGAAGAAGAGCCGGATATGGCGCTGGGCAATGGTGGCTTAGGTCGTCTCGCGGCCTGCTTTATCGACTCTTTAGCCACATTAGGTTACCCGGCTATCGGTTACGGTATTCATTACGAGAACGGTTTGTTCGCTCAGTCTTTCCAGGATGGCCGTCAAATTGAGCGTCCTGATACATGGCGTGAATACGGCAATCCCTGGGAGATTTGCCGCCCTGAGTCTATTCAGCATGTTCCTCTATACGGTTATGTTGAAACTGTTTTTGATAAAGATGGCAGTTCACACAAGGTATGGCGCGCAGGTCAAAAACTTAAAGGTGTGCCATGGGATGTGCCCATCGTAGGTTACGGAGCGAAAACGGTTAATATTTTGCGTTTATGGGAAAGCCGGGCTGATGAAGCATTCGATTGGGATGTGTTTAATGCCGGTGGTTATGTTGACGCACAAAGTGAAAAATCGCAAGCGGAAGCTGTTTCCAAAGTATTGTATCCGAATGATTCACCTGATCAAGGTAAAGAGTTACGTTTGACGCAACAGTACTTCTTCTGTGCCTGTTCGATTAAAGATATTCTACGCCGCTTTAAACGTGCCAATGGTAATGATTGGTCAAAACTGGCAGAGAAAGTTGCCATTCAATTAAATGATACGCATCCAACCATTGCTATTCCGGAATTAATGCGTATTTTAGTCGATGAAGAGCGTTTGGATTGGAACTTTGCCTGGAATATTTGCCAGAAAGTCTTTGCCTATACAAATCATACGCTACTGCCGGAAGCGTTAGAAAAATGGTCTGTCAGTTTGTTTGAAAAGGTGTTGCCTCGTCACCTTGAGATCATTTATGAGATCAACCGTCGTTTCTTAGAGCTGGTTGAGCAGAAATGGCCCGGTGATAATGATAAGAAAACGAAACTATCAATTATTGAAGAAAACGGTCAGCGCATGGTGCGCATGGCCAATCTCTGTGTTATTACCTCATACAAAGTCAATGGTGTGGCTGCGGTTCACTCCACGCTGGTAAAAACAGATCTGTTTCCTGAATTCAATGAACTGTTCCCGAATAAATTAATCAATGTAACCAATGGTATTACGCCTCGCCGCTGGTTAAAAGCATGTAACCCTAAACTTGCTGCCTTATACGATCAGGAAGTGGGCAGTGACTGGGTGGTTAACCTTGATAAACTGCGTGATGTCTTGCCTAAAGCCAAAGACGTTGTGCTACAAAAACACTTTATGGAGATTAAGCGTGATAATAAACTCGAATTAGCTAAGATCATTCAAGAGCTGACCGGTGTTGAAGTCTCTGCTGATGCTATTTTTGATGTGCAGATTAAACGCCTGCATGAGTACAAACGTCAGCAGTTAAATCTGCTCCATATCCTGACCCTGTACAAACGCTTATTGGATAACCCTGACTATGATATGGTGCCGCGTGTCTTCCTGTTCGGTGCAAAAGCCGCGCCTGGCTACCATATGGCGAAACAGATTATTTTTGCCCTTAATAAAATAGCAGACAAAGTTAATAACGATCCGCGTGTTAAAGATAAACTCAAAGTCGTCTTTTTACCCAACTACCGTGTTTCGCTTGCTGAAAAAATGATCCCGGCTGCAGATATCTCCGAGCAGATTTCAACCGCAGGTCTGGAAGCATCCGGTACCGGCAATATGAAACTGGCGCTAAATGGTGCGCTCACCGTTGGTACAATGGATG
Source organism: uncultured Psychromonas sp. (assembly GCA_963674525.2). Taxonomy (GTDB): domain Bacteria; phylum Pseudomonadota; class Gammaproteobacteria; order Enterobacterales; family Psychromonadaceae; genus Psychromonas. Next base: position 143,736 of record CAXXRV010000026.1, read on the forward strand.
GTGCCAATATCGAAATGGCAGAAGAGATTGGCGCCGAGCATATGTTTATCTTCGGCTTAAGTGTTGCAGAAGTGAAAGCATTAAAGGCAAGTGGCTATAACCCTTATGATTACTACTATAATAACCCTGAGTTAAAATCAGTATTAGACTGGTTGGATTCTGATTTCTTTACGCCGGGAACACCGGGAGCACTATCAGATATCAAGCGCAGTCTATTGGATTGGGGGGATAATTATCTTTGCCTGGCTGATTATGATTCATACTGCAGCGCGCATCAGAAAGTTGATCAGACTTACCGGGATCAATCATTATGGGCTGAAAAAGCGATTCGTAATTCAGCAGCGATGGGGAAATTTAACTCAGATCGTTCAATTGAAGATTACGTCAATAATATTTGGCATTTGCAAAAATTCCCGATAGCTTAATATTAGCTTATTGAGCTGATTTAAAAGGCAATAATTATTGCCTTTTTTTTGTTTACAGCGCAAACTATGTATTAGGATATTCTAATAAAGAAAAGAAGAGGTTGTTATGTCTGAAGATAAAAATAGCACTAATGAATGTACTGTTGATGTATGTGATACCTGTGGCTCTATTGTTGAATTAGGCAGTGTTATTACAGAGGACGATACAGTATTAGTCTTACCTTTTACCGGTGCAGATAAAGCGAGTGTTCAGAAGTTGGCAGAAAAATATATCGATGCTGCTAAAGAACGCTTTCCGGAAGTGGTGGCTACAACAGAAGAGAGCAGTGATGCTGAGGGTGAGCATATTAAACTGACACTGGCATTTGAATGTACGGCTGAAAAACTTATTTTTGAAATGGGTTTAAGTACAATCTAATCCCCGCAGAGGTTAATGCTATTAATAAAGAGTCAGATTGAGTGGCTCTTTATCAATTTTGCCGTAAAACCCCGTCCTTTTAGGGCGGGAATATAAGGCATGGATTGCGAAGCAATCCCGCGTGTTTTCTTGTTTGAATATTGACTAACAAACAATGCTGGTTATAATTACAGGTGCAAGGGAAAGGGAGCGCCATGCTTATTCGCAAAGCTTACAAATTTCGACTTAATACCAATGCTGAGGCTGCACAAATGATGGCCCAATATGCGGGTAATTGTCGTTTTTTGTGGAATAAGGCATTGGCAGTTAACCTGTTTAAGTTAAAAAATAAACAGCCACTTTGCTATTACCAAGAGTTTGATTTTTTCTCCAAGCTCTGGAAAAAGAGTGAAGAATATGGCTTTCTAAAACTTTCCCCGGCACAAACCCTACAGCAAACACTCAAACAACTTGAACGGGCTTTTAAGGATGCTTTTGATAAGAAGCAGCCGCTAAAACGCCTGCCTGTCTTTAAAAGGCGCCATGACTCGAACAGTTTTAGCTTGCCGCAAGGTTTTAAGGTCGAAGGGAAGCGTATTTTTCTGCCGAAAATTGGCTGGGTGAGTTTCAGAAAGTCACGAGAAGTGGTTGGTAAAGTTAAAAATGTCACGATTTCCAAATCCGGAAAACACTGGTTTGTCTCGCTACAGGTAGAGCAGGAGATGGGTCAGTCCATTCATCCATCAGCAAGTATGGTTGCCGGCGATATGGGGGTAAAGCGACTGCTGACGCTCTCCAATGGCCAGCACTTTGAGCCGATTGATGTTGCCCGATACACCGCAAAAACAAAGCGCCTACAGCGAAAGCTGGCTAAGAAAGTTAAGTTTTCAAACAACTGGAAAAAGATAAAGCAAAAGATTTCGGAACTGCACAACAAGATTGCCCGAATTCGTCATGACCGATTACACAAGATCTCAACATTATTGAGCAAAAGCCATGCTATCATTGTGCTTGAAGAGCTAAAAATCAAAAACATGACGAAAAGCAGTAAGGGCGATCAAGCATCACCGGGTAAAAATGTTAAGCAGAAATCCGGACTTAACCGGATGATCCTGGAGCAGGGTTGGGGCATGTTCAAAGAGATGCTGAAATACAAACAAGGTTGGCGATCGGGCGAGGTGATTTTTGTTGATCCGAAGTGCACCAGCCAGACTTGCCCGGTCTGCCAGCATAAAAGCAAAGATAACCGCAAAACACAGTCACACTTTGAATGTGTGGCCTGCGGTTACACGAACAATGCTGATCATGTTGGGGCATTGAATATTTTAGAGCGGGGGCACCGCTTGTTAGCCTGTGGAGAGCATGGCATTAGCCAACTCAGTGAAGCAGGAACTAGGTTTGCTCGTGAGAGCAAACTGCCGGACTTGGTTTTAAACTAACCGGAATCCCCTTCCTTTCCCGACTTGTCGGGCGCGCAAGCGAGGTAGGGGAGGATGTCAATAGCAAGCGGCTCATTACAACCTGTCTTTTAAATTTCTTCTTTTTCAGCTTAATTGCTATACTCCTTTTTTTAAACTAGCTTAACTGGAGAGTCCTTTGCTCATTGATGATTTACCCCTCGATCGTCGTTTAATTATTTCCCTGTCGCATTTAGGGTTTACTGAAACAACACAAATTCAGGCGGATGCCATTCCTGTTGCCGTTTCCGGAAAAGATCTACTGGCATCATCAAAAACAGGCTCGGGTAAAACATTGGCGTTTCTGCTGCCGGCTATGCAGCGCGTATTAAAAACACGGGCACTGAGCAAGCGGGATCCGCGTGTTTTAATTCTTACGCCAACCCGCGAGCTGGCTAAACAAGTTTACTCTCAGTTGCGTCTGCTGGTCTCTAATACCAACCTCAAGTCGACCTTAGTATTAGGCGGTGAAAACTTTAATGAGCAGGTTAAAGCGCTTGATAAAGATCCGCACTTTGTTGTCGGTACGCCCGGCCGTATTGTTGACCATTTGAAAAAAGGGCTGCTGCATCTGCATGGTCTGGAGCTGCTGATTTTAGATGAAGCGGACCGTATGCTCGATTTAGGTTTTGCCGAGCAATTAAAAGCTGTCAATGAAGAAGCGAATCACCGTTTACGTCAAACCCTGCTTTTTTCAGCAACTCTCGGTCATGCTGAGGTCAATGAGTTTGCCAGCGAGTTACTGAAAGCGCCGGTACGCATTGCCGTCGGCGAAGAGAGCCAGCAGCACAGTGAAATTACTCAGCGCTTTTATCTGGCGGATAATCTGAATCAAAAAGAAAAGTTACTGTTCCATTTTCTAAAAAATGAAGCGATCAAACAGGTAATTGTTTTCACGGCAACGCGTAAAGATGCCGAGCGTTTAAGTGCCGTTTTACACGAGAAAGGCTTAAGCAGCAGCGCGCTGCACGGTGATTTAACGCAAAGTAACCGCAATAAAATAATGGACTCCTTTGCACGCGGTAAAGAGCAGGTGCTGGTGACCACGGATATTGCATCGCGTGGTTTAGATCTGCTTAATGTCAGCCATGTAATTAACTTTGATATTCCTAAACATACAGAAGAATATATTCACCGTATTGGGCGTACCGGGCGAGCAGGTGAACAAGGCGATGCCATCTCAATTATCGGTCCTAAAGACTGGCTTAACTTTAAAAAAGTAGAGGCCTTTGTGCAGCAGAAGATCTGCTTTGCGCGTGTTGAAGGCATTAATCCCAAGTTTACCGGTATTAAAGAAAAACAGCCGAACAGGGTGAAGCAAAAAGGTTCCGGCGCCATCACGAAAAAGAAAGCACCAGTTAAAGCGCATAAAGTGAAAAAAGCGCCGAATAAAATTTTTCATGAAGCGCAGGAAGTGGGGTTTGCACCCATGCGTCGTAAAAAGAAAGAGCAGGAATAGTATATTAGCAATATCGCCATTCTCGCTAAGGGAGAATGGCGGTTTAGCTGGTAAACAGCGACTCATTAATCAGCAGGTGCAGGACAATGCTCAGTGCATAGCCTAAAGCGATAACCGGCATCCATTTCAGATGCCCGAAGAAGGTATATTTACCCCGTGCTGCGCCCATCAGTGCGACCCCGGCTGCAGAGCCGATAGAGAGCAAACTGCCCCCGACTCCGGCGGTCAGCGTGACTAACAGCCAATTACCCATAGACATTTCCGGTTGCATGGTCAGCACCGCATACATCACCGGAATATTGTCGACAATAGCAGAAAGCAAGCCGACCATCACATTCGCCCAGATCGGATCCCATTGCTGATACATCACGACAGAGACCAGCTCTAAATAGCCAAACAGACTTAAGCCACCGACACACATAACAACGCCATAAAAGAACAGCAGCGTATCCCATTCGGCATTGGAGATACGTTTAAATACATCAAAAGGGACGACAGAGCCAAGGCGCCGAAGTGCAGCTTCATCATTATTTGCCAACGCGCGTTTAGTTTTTTTGGCCAGTGACGCGGGTAATGTGCGGCGCAAAAAATAACCAAAGACCTGCAGGTAACCCAGTCCCATCATCATGCCCATAACGGGAGGAAAATGAATAAAAGCATGGAAGCTCACCGCCGTTGCTATGGTCAATAAAAACAGCAGCACAATGCGCCGCGCCCCGCGTTTTAATTCAACGTATTCGTTCACCGTATCGGGTTGGGTTTTAGGGACAAAGCGCGACATGATCAATGCCGGCAGCAGATAATTAGTTAAGGCGGGAATAAACAGCGTTAAGAATTCATTAAATGAGATCAAGCCGGTTTGCCAGACCATCAGCGTGGTAATATCACCAAAGGGGCTGAATGCGCCGCCGGCATTGGCGGCAATCACAATATTGATACAGGCAAGGTTAATAAACTTATCATTGTCGCCTGCCACCTTCATGACCACGGCGCACATTAACAGTGCTGTTGTTAAGTTATCGGCAATAGGGGAAATAAAGAAAGATAGCAGGCCGGTTAGCCAAAAAAGGGTTTGATAGTTAAATCCTTTACTGACCATCCAGGCTTGTAAGGCATCAAATAAGCGCCGCTCCTCCATGGCATTGATATAAGTCATGGCGACTAACAAAAACAGCAGTAACTTAGAATATTCAAGCAAATTATGATCTAAAGCCGCCAGTGCTATTTCAATATCGCCCTGTTGATTGAGCGTAAAGCCAATGCTTAACCAGATCGCACCGGCGGCGAGTAACACGGGTTTTGATTTGCGCAGATGTAAGAACTCTTCAGCCATCACCAGGCTGTAAGCCAAGGCAAAAATAATTAACGAAGCATAACCAATGGTTGACTGGGTTAAGTCTAAGGTATGCATAGTGGCAAATGCCGGAGAAGTGGCTGATATCCCTAAACCAGCCAATATAACCTGTTGTTTTTTCATGTTTAATATCAGCTCCTTGATAACACTCTAAAATAAGAGTAGTACACTGGTCGCTGTTTTTAGCGCGTTAACAATACCTGGCTCTCATTTGCAGAAAATAGCTGAAAAGAATATTAGTGGAGCTTAGGGCTTCATTAATTGCAACTTTCTCTGCAGAAATTTTCTGGCCTGATACTTCACATAAGGTAAGTAAATAATGGCGCTGTAATGGCCGGATAACAGATAAATGGTGTCCGGATTGCCTATTTTCTTCTTCAGCTCGATTCCCTTGTGAAAAGCAACGGTTCTGTCAAAAACGGCTAAGATAATCAGCGTCTTACCGGCATCAATATATTGCGCATAGTTTAACGGGTCGCACTCTATTTCTGTGCTTAACTTCTGTTGCAGCTCCTGCAGGCTGATATCTTTTTCTTTCAGCAGTAACTCACGCTCTTTTTTAATTTTTTCTTCATCTGTGTGGCTAAGGAGGTAGGGAAGATCGCCGCCGGCAAGGGCAATCACACTGGCGGACACGCGTTGATCCAGAGCGCTGAGCAGGGCACTCTTAATGCCGCCCATACTCACGCCGAATACGCCAATGCGTGCACTATCCAGCTCAGGCCTGCTCTCAATCCAGTCTAGAGCTTGTTTGTGATCGAAGATAATCTGACGCATGATTTGATTGGGGTGTGTGAGATAGCCAATCTCTTTATATTTGTTTTGCCTATGTACTATGGCAGCTGCAAAACCATGTTTGGCGAAGTAGCGGGCAAAGGTCGACGAGATACTGTTATTTCCGCCAAAAATCGGCAGCACCAGAATAATGGGTGCTTTTTCTGCCGAGTTGATGGCGTAGTAATCAATAGTGATTTCATGCTGCAGCTGCAGCGTGTCATGCTGCGAGGGAAAGCTAATTTGTTGCAGAGTATAATGGCTATTTTTGTCAAGCAGCTTGGTTTTATAGTCACCCTGATATTTATGGTGGGCATAACTGGCTTTTATTGTCTCCGGAAGGGGAGGGGGAGCGGAATAGTCTGCATCTGCCGAAAAATACGCGCAGCCGTTTATCAAGAAAAGCAGAATAAAAACAAGCAGGCTGCCTATCTGATTTTTCAAGCGCACGCTTTTCATAAGCTCTCCACTGTCTCAATGCTCCATTAAGCAGATCATTTACAGTTTATACCCGATCTTCGTTAAGATACAAAAATAAGCAGGTTGCAATAGAGCCTGTGGATGAGTGTCGCGATTAAAAGAGTAAGCATTACAATTAATCCGCTTCACCGTTAAACTTTTAGCTTATTTTCAAGCTTCGAAGTATTGCTTTTAATTTGCTTGAAATAGATTTTCTCTTCCGGAATTTCATCAACTTTGGCGCATATGTCGTGAATAGCAGATTCAACAATATCAATACCTTTTTTCAGGTTTTCATCACTAATCACTAGCGGGCAAAAAAACTTGATAATATGATCATCAGCACCACAGGTTTCGATCATCAGTCCTTTTTTAAAGGCTTGGCTGGTAATCTTTGCGGCGATCTCACCATTGCTACAGTTAATGCCCTGGAACATACCGCGCCCTTTGCTGGTAAAGTTACCTTCACCATATTGATTAACAATGCTTTCGAGTCGAGCAGATAGATATTGTCCTTTTCGTTTTATTTCTTCAGAGAACTGTTTGTCAGACCAATAGTGATCAATGGCTTCTTTAGCCGTCACAAATGCGAGATTGTTACCGCGAAAGGTGCCGTTATGTTCGCCGGGTTTCCATTGATCCAGCTCCGGCTTCATCAGCACCATGGCAAAAGGCAGACCATAACCGCTTAAGGATTTAGACAGGGTAATAATGTCCGGCTCAATGCCCGCTTCTTCAAAGCTGAAATAGTCGCCGCTACGGCCGCAACCGGCCTGAATGTCATCAACAATGAACAGTAATCCGTGTTTTTTACAGACAGCCTGCAGATTCTGCAGCCAGTCAATGCCGGCAACATTAATACCGCCTTCCCCCTGGACTGTTTCTACAATCACTGCTGCGGGTGAATTAATACCGCTACTGGAATCGGACAATACTTTGTCCAGATATTCGCTGGTATCGATATTCTCGCCCAGGTAGCCGTCAAAGGGCATACGCTGGGTGCCGTTCAAGCTCACACCAGCGGCATTACGATGATGGGAACTTCCCGTTGCGGCCAATGAACCCAGGCTCACCCCGTGGAAGCCATTGGTAAAGGTGATAATGTTTTGCTGACCGGTCACATTACGTGCGATTTTCATCGCCGCTTCTACGGCATTGGTACCAGTAGGGCCGGTAAACTGAAGCACATAATCCATATTGCGGGGCTTTAAAATTTTGTCATTAAAGGTATGTAAAAATTCACTTTTAGCCTGGGTATGCAAATCCAAACCATGGCTGATGCCATCATTTTCAATATAATCAAGTAATGCCTTTTTAAAAGCCGGGTTATTGTGCCCGTAGTTCAGGGCGCCGGCACCCGCTAAAAAGTCCAAATATTTATTGCCCTCTTCATCCCAAATTATCTCACCTTGGGCGCGATTAAAAATGCGCGGAAAAGAGCGGGCGTAACACTGCACTGCAGATTCTATTTCTTCAAAAATTGTCATATTATTTCTTTTAGCTGTGTAAATAAAATGCTCCGATACGCAGAAGCGCTTCAGAGTCGTGTGGTCCGGCAAAATGAGTTATCTGGGATAACTTCTTTTTCGCAACGTTTTTGCATAAACCCCAGAAAGTCTGCTTTTCCAGAATTATAATGGTTTCTAAATAATAAATATCGTCACAATGGGGTGGGAGATGTACTTGCGTTTTGACAATGGCAGCTCGAGAGGGCGCTTGGCAAGAGCCACCTGGCGAACAAAGGTATTGCCTCTGCAAACGCAGACAGCTTAAACATAATACTTTCTAATTCAGACAAAAAAACTCCAATGTTAATACTTTCAGTTGCTGTTCTAAGTAATACTTACGATTGAAAATATACAATCCCCTGGAAAAGCCAAAAAACCGCAACTCAGTTTTTAGCTGTTTATTTTGAGAAGTTGTATAGAGCACTAAATAAATATAGTATGCTAAATAAAATAAAAGTGCCAACTCAAATAGAAGCGCCGGCGAAAGGTGTGTATTGGCTGATGAGCAATGCAGCAGATGCCAATCGCAATGGATACGATTTTGCCTTTGTGTCTGCGCTCTTTTGTTGCGCCTTTTTAAGCTACGATGCTAGCAGTTATGGAACCGAGTAATCCGTTTGCTTCCTAAATAGTTCGCTATATAATGCGCGATTTAACCCATAGTATAAGAAGCGTTTTTTGAATGAACAGTATTGAACAAGTATTGGTGGCCCTGCGCCGTGTTATTCGCGCAACAGATCTGCACTCCAAACATCTGGCCAAGACAACCGGGTTGACCGCCCCGCAAATATTATTACTGCAAACCATTCGTAATAAGGACGGTTTCACTATCGGTGAAATGGCCAATGCAATGAGTTTAAGTCAGGCCACGGTCACCAGCATTCTTGACCGGCTGGAAAAACGCGGACTTGCCTACCGTGAGCGCTCTAAAACAGATAAGCGTAAAGTGCATGCCTACCTGACCGAGCAGGCGATGGAAATATTAAAGGAAGCGCCTATTCCTCTGCAGGAGCACTTTGCCCAGCAGTTTGGAGACCTTCAGGAGTGGGAACAGACGATGATCATCTCTTCTCTGCAGCGTGTTGCGCAAATGATGGATGCTCAGGATATTGATGCGTCACCATTATTGCATATCGGAGTATTGGATCGACAAAGCCCTGCTGTCGGTAAAACTAAACCAGCCAAAAAGAAGTGATTTTTAGCTGGCTGTTGTTTTTTGCCTTAGCGTTCTTGAATAGTGGCGTTTTGATAATTAGCCGCCCGTGCTCTGGTTTGCCCCGGTGTTTCTGCGAATAGCTGCTTGTAGTGAGCATTAAATGTACCGGTATGAAAAAATCCCAGCTCCAGTGCCAGCTCAGAAATACTCAGTTTACTCTCATTTTTTAGAAGAATACGCCTTATTTCGTTCAGCCGGCAGTCTCTTATATATTGTATAGGCGAAACACCAAGCTGCTCTTGGAAACAATAGTGCAGGGTTCTTCGACTGACATGGGCAATGTTACATAGCTCAGTGACGGTCAGTGGGTAATGGCCGGTCTGCTCAATATGACGACGTATGGCTGTTATGACTCTGTGCCTGGTGGGGCGTAGTACTCGAACCTCTTTTAAGCCTGATTCGGTCTGTGCTAACAGATCGGCAATTTTAGATGCGATCAGGGGTTTTAACCTTGTTAACCGGGCAGAGTTGTCACTATTTAACAGGGAATTTTGCAAGCTCCCCTGGCTGTTGTTATTGAGCAGCAACTGAATCAATTTGGCCAGTTCGTAACTGACATAGTTATTGGCTTCAGAGACTAATATTTTATTGGCATTGTTCAGCCACAGATCGCTATCTAGCCCGGTCATTTCAGCCAATATGGCATCTCTGTCCAATACCAGACCAAAAATATGAAAGTCTTTCGGAGTCATCAGCTCAAATTCGACACCCGATGGACGGATCATTAATTGCCCGGCCGCAATCTCATTGCTGTTTATCTTTGGCCTTTGCGGCTGCAGCGAGAAGCCGAGCCATATGCTGTTGTCATTGACGCAACATTGCTGCATCAGTGTCTGGCTGGTAAATTCTTCAAAAAGGTGTATTCCGCCTAACTTTAATTCATCCAGATAACCGCTAAATGCACCGCTGCTATGCTGATTATAGCGCTGCTCCCATTGCACCAGGCTTTCCGCCTGCTGGTTGACGTCAAAAGTGAAGGACTTGCATCTTTGCAGTGCAAGTGGCGTCCTGTTTTGGTGCGCCTGTATAACATTCATTATTTTCACCCTCCCGGTATTTATGCATCACTTTGATGCGCCTCGTACCTAAGCGTTTGTTTCGAAAATGTTTTAAAAGTTTGCACAATTGCGTTATTCATTTGGAACGATATTCGCTGTTATCTCATTAGGTTCTCATGCTGATGCATGCAAAGTTTACGCCTAATTTAATATTCGAGGTATTCACAATGTCCAATTATCGTTATCAGCTCGGCAACCAGGTTTATCAGTTTGCCAGTCTTGCTGATGTGATGGCAAAAGCGTCTCCTTTACGCTCTGGCGATCAACTGGCCGGGGTAGCCGCACTCTCCGCTGAGCAGCGCGTGGTCGCGCAAATGTTGCTCGCCGATCTACCTTTAAAGGTCTTTCTTCAGGAAACATTGATTCCCTATGAAAGCGATGAAATCACGCGGCTTATTATTGATGAGCATGATGCCGCGGCTTTCGCCGAGATTGCCCATTTTACCGTTGGCGACTTTCGTAACTGGCTATTAAAAGAAACAACCACTGAAGTTGAGCTGGCAAAAATTCGTCCCGGCATTACTCCGGAGATGGTCGCGGCCGTCAGTAAAATTATGCGCAATCAGGATTTAATCCTGGTCGCTAAGAAATGCCGAATCATTACTCAGTTTCGCAATACCATAGGTTTGTCTGGCCATTTATCAACACGCCTGCAGCCGAATCATCCGACAGACGATGTTAATGGCATTGCCGCCTCCATTTTTGACGGCTTAATGTATGGCAATGGGGATGCGGTGATCGGCATTAATCCGGCGACGGACAGCGTCTCCCAGGCGGTCAAGCTGATGAAGTTGATGGATGATGTGATCCAGCATTATGAAATTCCCACCCAGTCCTGTGTGCTTACTCATGTCACCAATACCATTGAAGCGATTGAGCTTGGGGCGCCGGTGGATCTGGTTTTTCAGTCTATCGGGGGGACGGAAGCGACCAATCAGGGCTTTGGCGTCAACCTTAATGTACTTAATGAAGCTCATCAGGCGGCGCTGGAGTTAAAACGCGGCAGTGTCGGCAATAACCTGATGTATTTTGAAACCGGGCAGGGCAGTGCGCTGTCTGCCAATGGCCATCATGGTGTTGATCAACAGACCTGTGAAGCGCGTGCTTATGCGCTGGCGCGCAAGTTCAACCCGCTGCTGGTCAATACCGTGGTCGGTTTTATCGGCCCGGAATATCTCTTTGATGGCAAGCAGATCATTCGTGCCGGCTTGGAAGATCATTTCTGCGGCAAATTACTCGGTCTGCCGATGGGCTGTGATATTTGTTACACCAATCATGCCTATGCCGATCAAAATGATATGGACAGCCTGCTGACCCTGTTAGGGGTGGCGGAATGCTCCTTTATTATGGGCATTCCCGGCTCTGACGACATTATGCTTAATTATCAGACGACCTCTTTTCATGATGCGCTTTATGCCCGTCAGGCATTGGGACTTCGCCCGGCACCCGAATTTGATAAGTGGCTGAAGAGAATGAATATATCGCCACAGGATAACCGTTTTCAACTTACTAACGAAGTACCGGCCAGCTTTGCTAAACCCTTACAAATGATCCAGGAGGCGTCATGAATAATGTAGTGCCAATCAATCAGGAGATTGTTCATAAAGATCCATGGGAAAAACTGCGTCAGTTTACCGACGCGCGCATTGGCCTTGGCCGAGTAGGCACCAGCATTCCAACCCAAGAGCTGCTGCGTTTTCAGCTTTCTCATGCTCAGGCGATTGATGCTGTGCACGTACCCTTAAATGTCGAGCAGCTCTCTGAGCAGTTTGCCGAGTCGACTCTTTTACAGCCTTATCTGCCGCTGCAAAAACTGCACAGTAAAGCGCGCGAACGTATCGAATATCTGCAGCGCCCGGATCTCGGCCGACAGCTCGACGAAGCCTCTATTTATCAGCTTAGTGAGCAGCGTAAAGAAAAGTCCTATGACCTGGTTTTTGTGATTGCCGATGGCCTTTCTTCCTACGCTATCGCGAATCATGCGCAAGCGTTTTTAGAAATATTGATCAACAACCTGCACAAGGAGGCCGATAAAGAGTGGAAAATTGCGCCGATTTGCGTTGTCGAACAGGGCCGCGTAGCGGTCGGAGATGATGTTGCGCAAACGCTCAATGCGAAACAGGTGGTGTTGCTGATTGGTGAACGCCCGGGGCTGAGTTCCCCGGATAGTATGGGCCTGTATCTTACCTGGAATGCTCAACGTGGTAGCGAAGATTCGCTGAGAAACTGCATCTCCAATATCAGACCGGAGGGACTTAACTACCAGGCGGCCGCACATAAGTGCAGTTACCTGTTAAAGGAATCGCTGCGTTTGCAGTTATCAGGCGTGAACTTAAAAGATCGCTCTGAGAATGTGCAGCTGCAAAGCAGCACAACACAACAATTTTATTTAACTATCTAGTCGTAATTAAGAGGAAAAATTATGTCAAGTAATGAAGAGTATCTTGCTCAAAGACAATTGAAAAAAGGGGCTGCAGGGTGGATTTTACTTGCCGGTCTGGGTGTTTCTTATGTTATCTCGGGGGATTTTGCGGGATGGAACTTTGGTATCGGACAAGCCGGATGGGGCGGCTTTGTCGTTGCTGCTGTGCTGATGGGCATCATGTACTTAACGCTGGTATTGTCTCTGGCGGAAATGTCGGCGGCGATTCCTGCTGCCGGTGGTGGTTACAGTTTTGCCCGTCAGGCGATGGGACCGGCTGGTGGTTACCTCACCGGACTGGCAGTATTAATCGAATATTCACTGGCACCTGCGGCGATTGTTATTTTCATTGGCTCGGCAGTCAATGAGCTGCTCGGCGTTGACGGACCTATGGTCTATGCCGTGTTCTACCTGGCTTTTGTCGGAATTCATATTTTCGGTGCCGGTGAAGCGCTGAAAGTGATGATGGTGATCAGTGCCCTGGCGGTATTAGCTATCGTGGCGACCGGTGTAGTATTACTACCGGAATTTGACGCGACACGTCTATTTGATATCGAACCTGCCATCAATGGTACTGAGTTCCTGCCGATGGGCTACTACGGCGTTTGGGCGGCACTGCCATTTGCTATGTGGTTGTTCCTGGCGGTAGAAGGGGTGCCTTTAGCGGCGGAAGAAGCAAAAAACCCGGCCAAGGATGTGCCCAAAGGGATTATTGCGGCGATGATTTTCCTTCTTGGTACTGCGGTTCTGGTTGTTGTTCTAGTGGCAGGGGCTGCCGGTGCGCAAGTTGCCGGAGAGAGTGCCGTGCCACTGGTTGATGCGCTGAATTTAACCGGCCACAATAATGTTGCCACTATGGTTAACGTCTTGGGTCTGGCGGGATTAATCGCCTCTTTCTTCTCTATTATTTACGGTTACAGCCGCTTAGTGTTCGCACTGTCTCGTGCCGGCTATTTACCGCAGAAACTGTCATTAACCAGCAAGCGTAAAGTACCGGTGCGTTCACTGGTTTATCCGGGGATTCTAGGCTTTGTTATTTCGCTAAGCGGTGAAGGTGATCTGATCCTGTCAATGGCCGTTGTCGGCGCGACCGTATCCTATGCGATGATGTCCGGCAGCCACATTCTACTGCGTATCAAGCAGCCGGAGCTGAAGCGTCCTTATAAAACACCGGGCGGTATTGTGACTTCAGGCATCTCCTTTGTGCTGTCTTTAGTTGCCCTTACCGGTGTCTATGCTTACGACGTGCGTGCATTCCTGTTCACATTAGTGTTATTTGTGGTCGGCATGGTTTACTATTTCTTCATTGGCCGTAAAAACCTGGTGGCAACCAACGCGGAAGAAGAGTTTGCTCTGCTCTCGCAAGCAGAAGATGAGTTAGCCTCTGCTTAAACGCTGTTATTTATAAAAAATCCGCCTGCCAGGGCGGATTTTTTATATCTGGGCGGTGGTTAGCCATGTTTAGCTACGATGCTTTCAAATAAACGCACTATTTTTTCCAGACCATCCTGATCTTCTTCATCAAAGCGGTTAAACGCTGTGCTGTCGATATCTAAAACAGCAATGACTTTATCATTGACCGTCACCGGAATAACTATTTCGGCATTACTGCTGGCGTCACAGGCGATATGCCCGGAAAACGCATGGACATCGGCAATCCTCTGCGTGCTATTTTCACTGGCTGCAGTGTCACAAACGCCACGACCTAAAGGAATACGGATACAGGCTACTTTACCCTGAAAGGGACCCAGTACTAATTCATTATCGAGCATACGGTAAAAGCCAACCCAATTCACTTCTGCCAGCTGCTCAAATAATAAAGCGCTAAGGTTGGCCATATTGGCAATAATGTCAGGCTCGTCACTGAGCAGGGCTTCTGCTTGACTGTATAAGCTTTGATAAAAAGTATTTTTGCTCATGATTTTGCTCTCTTGCATAAAACGCACAAAATACGCTTTTCAATTAATAAATTAAAGCAATATCGATAAGCATGACTTATAAACGGTGTTTTCAGAGCACAATTTCTGGAATATCCGCTGACCTTTAAATCTTTACCAGCAATACAAGGGCAAGCATTCAGCCTGAGGTCAGATAATTAACAGCATCAGCAAATACACCAGTATTAACAGAATGAGTGAGCATAAACAGCGTGCCCGGCAAGCCATACCGTGGCGGTTAAGCAGGCTTGGAAACAACAGGAAATTAAAAGGATTAAAAAGCGTTTTGTAGGTAATAACAGATACTCCAGGCTTTCGACCTCGATAGAGCATGCCGCAAAAATAGAATAAAAAGCGGGCGAGCAGAACGGCAAAACTAATACAGATAAAAACAGCCAAACTTACATAAAGTGCCGTATTAACTTGCGATACAGTGAGCGTTTTCGCATTTTGCCAGGCATCAAGGAAACCCTCTGAAAACCAGATAACCATTAAGACAGTCATTAATAACAAATAAACTGAAAAAAACAGGGCATATCGTAGCAAACGCCACCCGTCTAGGTCGATTTTCTGCATCGGACCCTCTTTTCATTAGTAAATCAGTAATGAATTCTCGTTTAATGAAACCCTTCAACTAATTCTAGCTCACCTCGGTAATTTGATTTAGGTCAAATAAGTAAAAGCTTAGATAATTTTACATCTATCTTTATTTTCATGGCCGTCTTGCTGTGGCAGTCGCAGTGCAGTGGCGATCATTTATCAACCCATAAACAGTATAAAATATCAATTTACATTGATAATCAAACTATATATTATTTATTTAATTTGAAGATCAAACTAAAAAAGGAAGTACAATGCATACTCACAGTATACAAAAATGGCAGCACAGCCATGATTTCACTCAGCATAACCATCACGGTGAACGGCGCGCCTATTATGTGCTTATCCTCACCGTCATAACTATGCTGGTAGAGATTGCCGCGGGCACTATCTATGGATCTATGGCTTTATTGGCCGATGGCTGGCATATGGGCACGCATGTCGTTGCCTTTCTGATCACCATTTTTGCCTATCAATATGCGCGCAAACATGCCCATAATGAATCCTTTACTTTCGGTACCGGCAAAGCCAGTGTGTTAGGGGGATTCAGCAGTGCTATCGCGCTTGGCTTAGTAGCTGTGATCATGCTTGGCGAGTCTGTGCATCGCTTGATGTCACCGCAGGAGATTCAATTTAATGAGGCTATTCTGGTTGCCGTGATTGGTCTCTTAGTTAATATTATCAGCGTCTTTTTGCTTAAAGATGATCATCACCACCATGGCCATGATCACCATCATCATGATCACAACCTCAAAGCAGCTTACTTCCATGTTTTAGCCGATGCGTTGACATCACTGCTGGCAATATTTGCGCTAGTGGCCGGAAAATATTGGGGCTGGAGCTGGGTCGATGCGCTCATGGGCATTGTCGGTTCAGTGATCATTACGCGCTGGGCAATGGCTCTACTGAAACAAACCAGTCCTATTTTGCTCGACGCCAGTATTGAGCCTGAGTATCAAAATGAAATCATCACGGTCTTAGAAGGGCAAGATGACAATAAAGTCAGTGATCTGCATATTTGGAAAATCAGCGCCGATCACTATGCAGCCATGATCTCAATAGTGACTCACGTGCCAAAGCCCGTAGATCATTACAAGCAATTACTAAATAAATTTGTTAAAGTTCATCACCTGACCATTGAAGTCAATCACTGTACAGAAACAGATTAACTTGCCTATGAAAGAGATTGAAAAGCTTAACCACTGTATCATCGAATTTTACGATAAACTTTCTTCCTGGGAGCAGTCTGTTGTAAGAGACAAGCACATTTCCCTTGCGCAAACCCATACCATTGAGGTGCTGGGCAGCCATGGTGCCATGCGTATGAAAGAGCTTGCGAGCAGGTTAGGGATAACCACAGGCACGCTGACGGTGCAGGTCGACAAGCTGGTTAACGCCGGATTTATTCAGCGCCGCCCGCACCACTCAGATCGGCGTTCTATTCTGGTTGAATTAACAGATGACGGACAACGCCTGTACCGCGAGCATGATGATCTGCACCTTTCACTGACAGAAGAGATCACGGCTAATTTAGATGACAACGAACGTGCGATACTCTTGCAGTGTCTGGCGAAAATGAATGCGGAGTTTTAATGCCGCGGGCTCAGCCGCGCTGTTATGTGCTTGAATATGCATAGCTCGGGTGAGGCCGAGGCCCCAGCGATAGCTGGAACAGCTATATATGCGAAATGCTATAGGTTACATCTGCGCTTGAATGTAATTGGGTAAACCGATTTTCTCTATTAACCCCAGATGTTGCTCTAGCCAATAGATATGATCTGTCTCGGTATCATTAAGTAAT
This sequence comes from uncultured Psychromonas sp., assembly GCA_963674525.2. GTDB lineage: Bacteria > Pseudomonadota > Gammaproteobacteria > Enterobacterales > Psychromonadaceae > Psychromonas. The sequence continues at coordinate 160,603 of CAXXRV010000026.1, forward strand.
TCAGTTAATATGTCACGGGTAACGTAATCTTTCTCGGCTTCGCATACCCCCATGATATTGCGCAAACTTTCAGCCACTGTTTACTCGGCTTTTAAATCATTTCGAGCATCTCCTTCACGTTACTGCCGATATGAATGGTCTCTCGAGATGCCGTATCAGGTTGATTTTCTAAAAATAAAATACGCTCTACTTTTAGACTTTTTATTCTGCTTGCTCGTGTCAGTGTTTTTAATTAAAGCCCTATTAAACAAATGGTCATAAGGTTACAATAAATATCATTTTCAGAGCATATAAAATTGACAGGTAAAAGGTACGAATGAGCGACGCGAAAGTCAGCAATACTGTAAATTCTAAAAATAAAAAACTCAGACTAGCTTTGCTTTATTTTGCAATCTTATTGTTATTTTTAAGCTTGGTCACAGCGCTTATTCATACGGTATTACAGCAACAGGTGGATAAAGAGCGGGAAGCTAAAAAACAGCTTGAATTATTGACTATAGGGGAACAGATAAGCAACGAACTGAACTACGTCGCAACAGATCTTATTTATTATGCTCACAGTGCGCTGGCGAAAGCCAACCTTGCTTTAGATGACTCAATTGCCGAGCACTACCTGACATCCTTGATGTTCAGTATCTCTTCACTGCAGAAAAATTATGCGCAAATCCGCCTTTTTGATCGCTTGGGCAATGAGAAAATTCGTATCGATCAAAATCCTGACCTTTCATTGCAACTGCTGTCGCGTAATCAATTACAAAATAAGAGCCACCGCTACTATTTACAAAATGCCATGGCGCTTCAGCCTGGTCAGATTTATATTTCAAAATTTGATCTCAATAAAGAAAAAGGGGAGGTTGAATACCCGGTAAAACCTATGCTTCGTTTTCTTACGCCTATTCACTCTACTGATGGCGAGCTCCTTGGCGCAGGCGCCATTAACTACAACGGAGTTAAATTGTTACATATATTTGCAGAGCATAATGTAGATAAAGACGAGCATTTTTTTCTTATCAATAACAGCGGCTATTATCTGGCCGGCGATGACACTCGCGCCTGGAGTTTTATGTTTCCGGAAAAAGAGCAGTTTCTTTTTTCAGAGGAACATCCCGAACTATGGCAACAGATGCTTGGCAATGAGAATGACAAAGTGATTACTGATAAGGGCGAATATTACTTTAGCTACTTTTCTTTATCTCCCAATTCATCCTTTTCTGTAGTAAATGAAGAGTCTATTTTTCTTATTCTGCACGTGCCTAAATTTATTATTGATAATGAGTACCTGGCATTTCAAAAAGTGTTAATGATAAGTTTTCTGCTAACGGCACTGATCTTTGCATTCTTAAGCTGGAAACTTGCCTGTTACCAGGTAGAGCAAAAAAGGTTAGTTAATCAATTAAAGTTTGAAGCGGGCCATGATGAGTTAACAGGGCTGAGTAATAGAAAGGAAATTTTAAATTCTCTAAATAAAAATATCAGTGCCGCACGGCGAAGAAATAGCTGCTTATCTTTAGCCTACATTGATGTTAATGATTTGAAAATAACCAATGATCTCTATGGCCATGACGCGGGCGATCAGCTCATTAAAGGTGTCGCCACGGTAATTAACCAGAGCATTCGAAAATCTGATTATGCCGCGCGTATCGGAGGCGATGAATTTCTTCTTATCATGCCAGACTGCAGCAAAGATGATGCAACCCTTATTCTGCAATGTATTCAGTCGAGTTATGCTGAACTAGGACAAAGAAAGGTTGGGAGAAAGTGGAGTTTAAGTTACGGCTGCGCAGAATTAACGGGTAAAGCCGATACAGCAAAAGAAATGATAGCTAGGGCAGATAAGGCGATGTACAAACATAAAGTATGGCAGAAGCAATCGCGTAAGCAGGCTTAAATACTCTGGCCAATAAACATTAAACTAATGAGGGCAAGTCTTGCATTTTGACAATCAAGGCAGATGAGGAGTTGCCATTAGATAAAAAAAATATATACACTTATGCTCATTAGGCTCTATTATAAATACATTGTATTCTATTGAAGGATAACTAAGTGTACTCACCTAAAGTCTTTGGGGAAATGGTAAGCAGATCGGTAAATACACTGCAACGATGGGATCGAGAAGGGGTGCTAGTTGCGCACCGCAACTCTCAAAATCGCAGGTACTACACGCACGACCAGTATCTATCTTATATCGGGCAAAAACCTGATATAGACGTAACTCATATTGTTGTTTATAGCCGAGTCTCTAGTGCAGCACAAAAAACCGATTTACAAAACCAGATCAAAGCATTAGAGCTATTTTGTTCTGCAAAGGGCTACGCAGTGGAGCAATGGCTGTCTGAAACGGGAAGTGGCCTAAATTATAAACGCAAAAAATTCAATCAGCTTTTCTTCGATATAGAAATGGGGAAAGTCTCACAATTAGTTATTGCTCATAAAGATCGGCTTGTTCGCTTTGGCTACGATTGGTTTGAGCAGTTTGCTAAAAGGCATGGTTGTGAAATTATTGTAATGAACCAAGAAACACTATCCCCAACAGAGGAAGTCACTCAAGATCTGCTTGCAATCATTCATTGTTTTTCATCAAGACTTTACGGGCTACGCAAGTACAGGAAGAAGCTAAAAGAGCTTGTTCATACCAAGGAAGTTGAATGACTGTGAAAGTCACTCGCATACTTTATAGCCACAAACTAAACCAAGGAAAACTTGAGCAATTACAAGCACAAGCTCACTTGCTTGGTCTTGTGCGCAGTGAGGTATGGCAGCGGTTTGGCTCTATCTCAGGTGTTAAATTGAGGGATCGCACTATCCGCGATCAGTGGATAAAAGAAAAACGAGACTTTGGTGTTAGTGCAAACGCTTGGAAAGAAACCTTGCGTGATGCCATGGCTGACATTAAAGCGTACCGCGAAGCTGCAAAAGATAAAGTTAAGCAGGCAATTAGAGCCCGTACCTGTAATAAGAAAGAACTAAAGCGGCTTTATACCTTACTAAAATACGATGATTGGCAAAGCGATCCTTTCTTGCGTAGACAAATGCGTAAGCATTTTAGACATGGTGTTAACCAGACACAAAACCAGATTATTGTTCGTTCCGATATGTGCAAAACTTTTGCACTAAATAACCAATGTTGGCTAAAAATACCAGGCCTTATTCCAAGACGGGTTATCTGCATACCATTAAAAACAACAATCGAGCATGCGCCAACTGGCACACTGCGCCTTATTCTTCGCCAAGGTAAAGTTGAAGTGCATTATCAACAGGAAGTTGAGGTGCTACAAAACTGTGGTGATCAAGTGGTTGGCATTGATAAGGGCTATACGGAAGCGTTTGTTGATTCAGATAACGATAGATATGGTGAAGGTTTAGGAAAACTGATTTCTAAAGAGTCGGATTTCCTAAACAAAAAATACCGCAACCGTAATAAGTTACGCGCTATTGCTCGAAAAAAACCGCATAAGCGCGCTGTAATAGAGAAAAATAATTTAGGTCGTAAAAAGCTTGATAAGCGGCAAGATGCGCAGCTTACTAAGCTACGCACACTCATTTTTACTGCAACCCATCGTTTAATTGATAAAGCAGGAATGGTTGTAGCAGAGGACTTAACCAGTCCCATCGCAAGCAAAACTAATTACGGCAAGAATACAAACAGACGCTTGAACCAGTGGGTAAAAGGCATACTGGCAGAAGCGTTAGATACAATATCTAAAAGACGATGTTCGTCTTTGCATTTAATCAATGCGGCATATACTTCGCAAATGGACTCTTTCAATCAAGGGCTTTTAGCAGGCACTCGAAGGGGAGATAAGTTTTACCGTGAAAACGGGGAAGTTGTGCAGGCAGATTATAATGCTGCGAGAAACATTCTTGCAAGACTTGACGACCAGGAGATTGGTCGTTGGATGAACTTTAAGAAAGTAAAATCCATCTTGCAGGAACGGACAGATCGCTACCGGTTGGAACTGACCAACCAAGGCTCTAGTTACACACTTGGAAACAGGTCATTAACAGAGTGCGAAGAAATTTTTAAATATGTTTAAATACATTTTAAGAAGCAGTGTTTTGTTCTTTAGCCTGGTAAAGTTTGCAATACCCAACGAAACTTTTTTAGCTAAAAATGCTCTGCAACTTAGCAATTTAATTGGAAACATTGTGCGCTGCAGATGCGCAACTATATCGCGCTAAAGAGTCGGGACGAAATAAAGGGGCGAGTGTATTGGGAATTGTTTAGGAGTTATTAGATTCTAACGGCATCGTTTTTTCCTGTTTCGTTTTAATCTGCTGAATGAACAAGCCACTGATAATACAGATCAGACCGACGATGGTTGCCGGGTAAATGGGTTCGTCGATTATCCAGCTAAGGAGCAGTAAAGAAGTAAAGGGGGAGATAAAAATAAGGTTACTTATTTTTGCCGTATTTTGAGCATAACGTAGAGCCGTCAGCCAGGCAACAAAGGCAAACCCCATTTCAAAAAGCCCGATGTAAATTGCGCCCAGCCATCCTTGCCAGTGCGGCATGGAGAAATCACTTAATAGAGAGGTTGCCATCAGGGTTGCAGGAAAGCCAAGCAGAAAACATAACAATAAAGAAACAATAGGATCGCCTTGATTTTTACTGTTAAGGATCCAGTACATCGCCCACAGTAATGTGCTGAGCAAAGCAAGAGAAACGCCTAACGGGCTGACAAAATTTAACGCTAACAGATCCCCCTGGGTGGCGATAATTAGCACACCGCTATAACCAAGCGCAATGGCAGCGATGTCATTTTTTCTCAGCTTCTGACCAAGAAAGGGCACCGCTAAAATACTTAAGGTGATAGCCCAGGTATAATTCAATGACTGTGCCTGCTGCGCAGGTAATAAGTCATAAGCTTGAAATAGAATCAGATAATATAAAAAAGGGTTAATAAGCCCCATCAGCAGATAGAACCAGGGCCGCCTCAAAAAATAAGGCTGTAAAAGGTGCAGTTTTTTCTGATAACTGCAGATGCCGATAAGTAATAAAATAGTGCTGGCGGAAGACACTAACAACATTTGAATCGGGGAAAAATAATTCAAGGTCACTTTAAAGGCAGTGGCTACGGTTGACCACATCAGTACGGCTATCAATGCAAACACAGTGGCCTTTTTTTGATTTTTAATCATCGACATTCTATTACTCGCAGTTGCACTTATAATAGAGGGCTAACCATTTCAGCGCTCAATATGCTTGATACTCTTCATCTTTCCTAAATAGGTTTAGAAAAGGTGGCGGATTACGGGCAGTTCACTGACCGGAAAAGTAAAATGTTTTGTCGATTAATATTTTAAATATCCATAGTAAAAAGTTTTATGAGTTATTGCCTATATACTTGGATTAACCCACAAGCAAATGACGCAGATTAAGTAAGAATATAGCATAAAAGCTTATTGATTAAGTTTATTAAATACCTTTCATTATTATTTATCGATTCATATATCAGAATGTGCAAAAGCGTAAAATACCACCACTACCATCTACGCTACAGCTCAATAACTACAAGAGCTACAGCCGGTATAGGTGTTTACTATGCAGGCGTTTCACTTGCCTTGAGCATACCACCCTGAGTGGCACAAAGTGCCTTAGAAAGCAATTTTGCAATAGACTGTATTATCGCTGCTCTTTGTGAGACTTTTTGAGTGCTAGTGAGTAAATTTTCCGAAGCTGCGTCTTGTTATATGTATTACTTACAGATAAAAAAGTAGTACCAATATGAGCACCGTTTTGCTTGACCATGATCTACCTTACTTTCGTAGTTAAACCACAATATAATCTGTCAGAGAAAATTTCAATTAACAATTGCACTTTTATTTATTAATGGCGATGGTTGTGCTTGAGCCTTCCTACTCTTAATAGATAAAAGTAATAATTCACTTCAATAGTTAACGAATCCCTGCCGCATTAATTTGGGCTATATTTACCACACTTACTAAACTTTGGTTGCTATGCAGTACCGGTGAAGCTGTAATGCTGCGTTTAGACATGCTATCGAGAGCTTCTGTGCACATAGTAGTGACATCGACATGATAAAACTCTTTAGACATGTATTTAGCAACACCATCGGTTAAGTTAGCGCCAGATGCTATTGCCCGCCTGAAGTCACCGTCGGTAAATACTCCGACAACGAAGCTGTTGTCAGTTATAGCTATTAACCCTTTTCCACTGAGGCATAAGTTATTTACAGCATCGAAAATTGAGCTTTCTCTTGAACAAGATATTCCCTTTAGGTTTTGGTCTATTACATCTCCTACAGTTGTAAGAAGTGCCGCACCCAAGCTTCCTGCCGGGTGACTACGGGCAAACTCGTTATGACTGAATCCTTTTTGGCTCATTACGGTCAGGGCTAATGCGTCACCAATCATCAGTGTGCAGAGGGCACTGGAGGTTGGAGCTAAGCCTAATGGGCAGGCTTCCTGGTTTACTGCTACATTGAGTACAGCATCAGAACCTTTGGCCAGGGTTGAATCCTCTCTGCCTGTAATACTGATAACTCTGTTTCCTTGTGTAGCTAATAGGGGCAGTAAAACTCGAAATTCATGGGCCTCTCCGCTGTAACTGATCAATATCACCAGATCATCTTTACCGACCATTCCGAAGTCGCCATGCAGTGCTTCTGCCGGGTGAATGAAAAATGCTTGTGTACCTGTACTTGCTAATGTGGCCGCTATTTTTCTGCCTATGTGTCCGCTCTTGCCAACACCCATTACGATAACTTTTCCTGCTGTATTTGCAACCAGATTACAAGCTTTGACAAACCCGCTATCAATTCGTGTCAGCATATTACTCGCTTCATTAAGTTCATTTTTTAAAAACCTATAGCCGAGGCGTTTCAGCTCGGAATTGTTATTGTTCATGGCATATATCTCGATTTGGTTTTCATTGTGAAAGTTTTTGTGTCTGTCAAATGGTGTTTATTATTCAATTGTCCTTATAAATAGTTATTAAAGCAAAATATCAATCATTTGGAAAGTGTTTTGGTGCTAATTGCTTTTGAAGTGTTTGTTTTGCCTTTTATTTCTTTTAATGTGAAATGTTTTTGGTGTAGAGTTAAGGGGAAGTATGACTTAAGTTAAGGCAATATGAATAATAGAAGAGATAAGCTGGTCAATTATTTAAGAGATAATGGCAAAACAGCTGTTAATGAGCTTGTCCAAGTCTTTGCTACATCAGGTGCAACGATTCGCAGTGACCTGCGTAGCCTCGAACAGGAAGGGCTTATTGTGCGCTGCTATGGCAGTGCTGAAGCCTGTTTGCCACCGATAGTGACAACCGAAGATATCGCGATGGATGAAAAGAAGACTATAAACCTGGATATAAAAGCGCGCATCGCGAAAAAGGCGGTTGAACTGGTTAATGACGGCGATTCAATTATTCTCGATTGCGGCAGTACCACGCTGGAAATGATCCCGGAAGTGAAAAATATCAGGTCATTGACTCTGATGACAAATAGCATGGACATTGTCAATGCGATGATCAACCTAGATTCCGAACACACTGTGATAATGCCCGGCGGCACCTTTCGAAAAAAATCAGACTCTTTCCACGGTAGTTTGGCGGAGAGAGCATTTAGCCACTTTTCATTTGACAAGTTGTTTATTGGTGCCGATGGTTTTGATGCAGTTCAGGGCTGTACTACCTACAATGAAGCCTACCAAGTCAGCCAGGCGATGTGTCAGTCAGCCAATAAAGTTATCGTGGTGCTGGATTCATCAAAGTTTGGTCGCAGAAGTCCAAATGTTGTGGTTCCTATAGACAAAATTGATGTAATGATCACTGATACTGATATTGGTAAAGAGGATCTTTCCCGCCTTGAAGAGAAGGGAATTACCGTCTATCTGGTCTAGTTTTTTCTGCTGCCATTTTGGCAGTCAGCCAATCTGTCAATTTGTACACCGCTATAGTGATTTGGCTTTATTTTATTTTGAAAAAATTTGTGATTTGCTTGCAAAATGAAAGTCGCCTTGGCGTGTACTTTTACCTTTTGACGGCACAATCCAATCAGCTTCCGGAGCCGCCGGAAATACGTTAACTAAATATCTTAAACATTACTGTTGAGGCTATAACAATGCTAAAAAATATCAACCCCAGACAAACCGCCGCATGGTCTGAGCTACAGGCTTTATTTGATGAAAATAAAAACATGGAGCTAGCAGCACTTTTTGCCAATAACCCGGACCGTTTTAAACAGTTTTCCTGCCAGTTTAATGATCATCTGTTACTTGATTTCTCGAAAAATTTAATCACGAAAGAGATTTTTGACAAATTAGTCGAGCTTGCAGAACAAGTCGATCTAAAAGGGGCAATTCAAGCGCAACTTTCCGGAGAAAAAATCAATGTGACTGAAAACCGTGCTGTACTGCATAGCGCACTGCGTAACCGCAGCAATACACCGGTGTTTGTTGACGGCATCGACGTCATGCCGAAAGTCAATAAAGTACTGGCGCAAATGAAAGAGTTCTGTGTAAAAATACATTCAGGTGAGTGGAAAGGTTACACTGGCAAAGCGATTACAGATATCGTTAATATCGGTATTGGTGGTTCAGATCTTGGCCCGTACATGGCAACAGAAGCACTAACACCATATAAAGTTGATGGCATTGAAGCTCATTTTGTGTCCAATGTTGACGGCACACATATTGTTGAAACTTTAGCACTACTTGATCCGGAAACGACACTGTTTTTAGTGGCGTCAAAAACATTTACGACACAAGAAACAATGACTAATGCCAACAGCGCCCGAGAGTGGTTCTTAAGCTTCGCAGAAGATGAAGCGCATGTTGCCAAGCATTTTGCTGCATTATCGACGAATGCTCAGTTAGTCACTGAGTTTGGTATTGATGTTGAAAATATGTTTGAATTTTGGGACTGGGTTGGCGGTCGTTATTCGATGTGGTCGGCAATCGGTTTACCAATCGCATTAACGATTGGCTTTGATAATTTTGAAGCTCTGCTGGAAGGTGCGCATGAAATGGATAAACATTTTGCAGAGACTGGCTTTAAAGAGAATATTCCAGTTATTTTAGCACTTATCGGTATCTGGTATAACAACTTCTATGGTGCCGAGACGGAAACCATTCTCCCTTATGATCAGTATATGCACCGTTTTCCTGCATTTTTCCAGCAAGGTAATATGGAGTCAAACGGAAAATGTGTGGATCGCAATGGCGATGTTGTTGATTACCAAACGGGACCAATTATCTGGGGTGAACCAGGAACAAACGGCCAGCATGCCTTCTACCAGTTGATGCATCAGGGAACAAAACTTATTCCATGTGACTTTATTGCGCCAGCTGTCAGCCATAATCCAATAAGTGATCATCATAGCAAGTTACTTTCTAATTTCTTTGCACAAACGGAAGCATTAGCCTTTGGTAAAACAAAAGCACAAGTTGAAGCTGAGTTTAGTGCAGCAGGTAAAAAATCTGAAGAAGTGGCAGCATTAGTACCATTTAAAGTATTTACCGGTAACAAACCGAGCAACTCTATTTTGGTTAAAAAGATCACACCGAAAACATTAGGGCAATTAGTTGCTATATATGAGCAAAAAATATTTACCCAGGGCATTATCTGGAACATCTTCAGTTTCGATCAGTGGGGGGTTGAGCTTGGTAAACAACTAGCCGGTCAAATTCTACCTGAGTTAAATAATGATGACGTGGTAGAAACTCATGATAGTTCTACTAACGGCCTGATTAACGCATGGAAAGCTTGGAAATAGTTTTTCTATTGTGAAATCATTGATTAGGGGCTATTTCTAATTACTCAGTAACAGGGGGAGTTTCTCACCTTGCTACTGAGTAATTCCTGATATCAATAAAAGTTTTCTTACGTTTATGCTCTCAACGCCATCTGAATAGATATGCTAAATTAGCCAGGTTAAGCTAATTAAAGTATTTTTCTAGGATATCAATAACGTCATCAATTTTTTTAACTATATGATCTGCAATAGCAAATTCTTCACTAACATGCTCAGGAATAGCAATTGTTGTAATGTTGGCTGCAACCGCAGCACGAACGCCCGTTAAACTATCTTCTAGAGCAAGGGTGTTTTCTGCAGATACTTCCAATCTACGGCATACTTCTAAATAAACATCTGGTGATGGTTTTCCGTTAACCACTTCATCGGCACTGAGTGTTAATTCAAAGACACTTCTAATATCCAGCTTATCGATAACAGCCGATATAATAGGAGCACTGGAAGACGTCGCTAGGGCTATGCGGCAACCTTTATTCTGCAGGCACTCTATTAATCTATAAATTCCTTGTTGTGCTTTACCATTAAGGGCGATTAAATGCGCTGCTTTTTCTAGAATTGATTGCGTTAAACTTTCCTGTGTTGTGTCTAATTTGAACCGCTTGATCCATATTTGCGATATATCATCAATACGTTTCCCCATAGTATGGCGAATACAATCTTCTGATGTAATAGTTATTCCGAATTGCGCCAGTAACTCAATTTGGGTTTGTCTCCAGAACGGTTCTGAATCAATCAGAACACCATCCATATCAAAAATAAACAATTCCTTCTTATACATCTATTAAACTCCTATATTTCTTTTTCACTGTGAAAGTTGATTGCATCTGTTAAATGACGGTTATTATGCCATTTTGCTTTTAAATAGCAGGGAATGCAATCAACTTGATTTAAATGAAAGTTTTAAGTTTAATTTACTTTCAATTGAAAATTATATTTTCACATTAAACGATATTGTGAAAGAGATCACTTTCAAATCAAATGGGATCGTGCATACTTCAGTTTCCTAAACAACAACTGAGGTGAAATATGGAATCTATAATTTTTGGCGCTGAATGGTTTATCGGACTGTTCGAAAAAGGTGGTGAGGTTATGCTTGGCATGATGTCAGGGATCTTACCGTTACTAATTGCGCTGCTCTGTGCGATGAATGCATTGATTGCATTTGTTGGAGAGCATCGTGTTGAAAAATTAGCGGGTAAGTGTGCGAGTAATCCTGTTTCTCGTTACTTGATCCTTCCTGTGGTCGGTACATTTATTTTCTGTAATCCGATGACCCTATCGCTTGGCAAGTTTCTCCCTGAGCGTTACAAGCCGAGTTACTACGCAGCGGGTTCGTACTCTTGTCATTCGCTTAATGGCCTATTCCCACATGTTAATCCCGGTGAACTGTTTGTTTATTTAGGTATTGCTAGTGGTCTGACTACGCTCGGTCTACCCCTTGCGCCATTAGCGGTTTCTTATCTTCTTGTAGGCGCGGTTTCTAACTTCTTCCGTGGCTGGGTAACAGACTTTACAACTGCGATGGTTGAGAAGCAGCAAGGTATCACATTGGATCGCACAGTTAATTTTAATCACGCTAAAAGCTAGAACAAACAATTAATTTTGGTAAATCGGAGAGAAATATTATGAGTACAACACTTAAGGTACGCGCAGGCAAAGGTGGCTGGGGAAATGAGTTATTAATCAATTTCCCTAAAGGTAAGAAGATCATGTACATGGTAGGGGGAACCCGCCCGGCAGTCGTCGACCGTTTAGTGGAGTTGACGGGACTAGAAGCAGTTGACGGCTTTAAAGAGAGTTGTGGTTACGATGAAATGGCGTGTGCAGTTATCGATTGCGGTGGCTCTATGCGCTGTGGTCTGTATCCAAAGAACAATGTACCAACGCTGAATGTGATGCCGACCGGTAAATCAGGGGTAATGGCGAAACATATTAATGAAAACAACTATGTTTCCAGCGTCGATGCCAGCTGTATCAGCCTGCCTGGCGAACATGAGAGTGCGCCTGTTTTTGCCGAAGAGATTTCAATCGATGCGGGAGGCAATGCAACGTTATCCGGTGGCGGTTATATCGATACCAGTAAAAAGCTAACAGAACAGTCCGATGGCTTGCTGGCCCGAATTGGTATGGCAATGGGTAACGTGATGGCGACGTTCTTCCAGGCCGGACGTGACACGATTGATACGGTTATCAGTACGATCATTCCGTTTATGGCGTTTGTCTCTATGTTAATCGGTGTGATTTTAGCGAGCGGTATTGGTGATTCAATTGCCCATGTGCTGGTGCCGTTAGCCACTAACCCGATTGGTCTTATTATCCTGGCGCTGATCTGTTCATTCCCGTTCCTGTCACCATTTTTAGGCCCCGGTGCGGTTATCGCGCAAGTGATCGGTGTGCTTATCGGTACGCAGATTGGTCTGGGCAATATCCCGCCACATTTAGCACTGCCAGCTTTGTTCGCCATCAATGCACAAGCGGCATGTGACTTTATCCCTGTTGGGTTGGGACTGGCAGAAGCTAAACCGGAAACCGTCCGTGTTGGTGTCCCGTCGGTACTTTATGGTCGCTTTTTAACAGGCGCACCAACTGTGCTACTAGCATGGTTCGCATCAATGTTCATTTATAACTAAGTATTACGAAGGAATTAGAAAATGAGTTTATATAGCGTTGAAATTATAAAAGTGGGTGAGTGTGCAGCCGAAGCCCTGAGTGATGACATGTTAATTATCTTTAACGAGTCTGCCCCTGCTGATGCCGCTGATTACTGCTTTATCCATAATCACGACACCCTCAAAGGCGAGATTGTTGTTGGTGGTAATGTTGTTATTGATAATGAGACTTATCCCATTACGGCAGTCGGTGATGCTGTTAACCAGAATTTGGGTAATCTCGGTCATATCACATTACGTTTTGACGGTGGCGACAGTGCGGATTTCGTTGGCAGCCTGCACCTTGCCGGTAAGCAGCCTAAGTCACTCGCAACAGGTTCAACCATTACATTTAACTAAATAAAAAGGGAGTTGCCGCTGAGTGCAAATCCCATCTGAAAAGAAAGAGATAAGGATAAAAGATATGAAAACGGCAGTAGTAATCGGTGGTGGTCAAACACTTGGCGCTTACCTTTGTGAAGGGTTGGCAGCAGAAGGCTATAAAGTAGGTGTCGCCGATCTTAATGGTGAAAATGCAGTTAAGGTTGCCGAGCAGATCAACCAGGCGAAGGGTGAAGATATAGCATTCGGTGTCGCCGTTAATGCGACAGATGAAAGCAGCGTACAGGACTGTTTTGCGGCTATCAAAGAGCATCTGGGCAGTATCGATGTGCTTGTTTATAGTGCAGGCGTCGCGAAAGCTGCCAAAGTGACGGATTTCACACTCGATGATTTTAATTTTAATGTTAATGTTAACCTTAATGGTTATTTTTTATGTGCACGGGAAGCCGCGCGGCATATGGTTGAGCAGGGTAATGGTGGACGCATTCTGCAGATTAACAGCAAGTCAGGGAAAGTAGGCAGCAAACACAATGCGGGATACAGCTCAGCTAAATTTGCAGGTATCGGACTTACCCAGTCGATTGCCTTGGATTTAGCTGATGACAAAATTACCGTCAACAGCCTGATGCTGGGTAATCTGTTGGAGTCTCCTATGTTCCAAAGCCTGATCCCGCAGTATGCGAAGAAACTGGGCATAGCGGAAGATGAGGTTATGCAGAGTTATATTGATAAAGTGCCGCTGAAAGCGGGGTGTGGCTATGATGATGTACTTAATGTGCTTAAATTCTACGCCAGTGAAGGTGCGAAATACTGCACCGGGCAGTCGATCAATATTACTGGTGGTCAGGTAATGTTCTAAATAATAGGGGCTATTAATAGCCCCTTTAATTTTCTGAAGAATGGGTGACGTTATGGATGTGATTTTTACATTGCTAGTTATTTGCGCTATGGCTTGGCCGACAAAAATATTTATCGGTTATATGAAATTCAGAGCTTTTAAACGAGCTGCTAAAGGGGATGTTAAAAGATAGACTTAGCCTATCACATTGGTTTCTAGGTGATCTTTAGCATAAAGTTTTGTTTTAATAGTCAATGTAAATCTTATTTTTATAAATATTTAAATGGTCTTGAGGTGATTTATGGATTCGATAACGACTTTGATTGTGATTGCTATTATTGCATGGGCGGGGCAGATTGGGTTGACTTTCTTCCAGATTCGAGCTTTTAACCGAATGCTGCAGGCAATGGCCCAAAAAGGGGCTGTGAAAATGGGCAAAACCAGTAGCCGTTGGAAGCCGCGTACAATAGTCGTTCTGGTGGAGTCCGCAGATAAGACAATCGTTGATGCAAAAGTGTTTAAAGGGTGGACCGTTTTTGCCAGACCTAAAACGTTACCTGGTTTAATAGGGAAAAAATATCCACTTAAGAGAGAAATTATCCAAGATTTTGATAGTGGTACTCAAGAAGCGTTAAGTGTTGCATTTTCAAAGTAAGTCAATAAGAATTTTTTATTTCTTTCAATGTAAAATCCTTTTCGTGTAATATTAAGTAAAAATATGGCGAAAAAAGGGACGATATGAATAATCGAAGAGATAGATTGGTTAATTATTTACGAGAGAATGGCAAAACGGCTGTTAATGAGCTTGCTAAAGTTTTTGATACATCCGGTGCTACTATTCGCAGCGATCTGCGCAGTCTTGAACAGGAAGGTCTTATTGTTCGACGCTATGGCAGTGCCGAAGCTTGCTTACCATCGGTTGTGAAAACAGAAGATATCGCCATGGATGAGAAAAAGACGATAAATCTGGATATAAAGATGCGCATCGCGAAAAAAGCGGCTGAGTTGGTTAACGATGGTGATTCAATTATTCTTGATTGTGGCAGTACCACGCTGCAGATGATTCCTGAGCTGAAAAATATCAGGTCGTTAACCCTGATGACGAATAGTCTGGATATTGTCAATGCGATGGCAGACTTAGACTCCGAGCACACTGTAATCATGCCCGGCGGCACATTCCGCAAGAAATCTTCTTCTTTTCATGGCAGTTTAGCAGAGCAGGCATTTAGCCAATTCTCATTTGATAAGTTGTTTATTGGCGCCGATGGTTTTGATGCGGTTCAGGGATGTACTACATTTATCGAGGCCTATCAGGTGAGCCAGGCGATGTGTCAGTCAGCCAATAAAATTATCGTGGTGCTGGATTCATCAAAATTTGGTCGCAAAAGCCCCAATGTTGTCGTTCCGATAGATAAAATTGACGTAGTGATCACTGATACAGATCTTAGTGAAGAGGACCTTGCCCGTCTTGAAGATAAGGGAATTACCGTCTATCAGGTTTAGTATTTTCTTTTCTATGCTGTCTGGTTGGCAGTTAGCTAATCCATACTTTCTCTATAGTTAATTTTCAATTTGAAAGTTTTTGTTGATGCTGGTCACAAAGTGAAAGGTTTTTCTTTTAAAGTGTTCGTTATAATTAACAGTAGTATTTAATATTTCCACTATTGTTAATTTTATGGATGTTGTGATTTTATGGATGTTGTAACTTTTGGAGCCGAGTGGTTTTTAGGGTTGTTTGAAAAAGGCGGTGAAGTTTTAACCGGTATGATAACGGGGATCCTGCCACTTCTTATATGCCTATTGGTTGCGATGAATTCCATTATTCGCTTTATTGGTCCACATAGGATTGAAAAGTTCGCTGAAAAGTGTGCCAGTAATCCAGTTTCCCGTTATCTTATTTTACCGTTTATAGGCACTTTTGTGTTTTGCAACCCGATGACTTTAAGTTTGGGTAAATTTTTGCCAGAGCGTTATAAGCCCTCTTATTATGCTGCCGCCTCCTATAGCTGCCACTCTATGAACGGTATGTTTCCTCATGTTAATCCCGGTGAACTCTTCATCTATCTAGGCGTCGCTAATGGGCTTACCCAACTTGATTTGCCGCTAGCACCTTTGGCTGTGAGTTATTTATTAGTTGGTTTAGTTACTAATTTTTTTCGAGGATGGGTTACTGATTTTACTACCGCAATGGTATGTAAACAGCAGGGCAAGATCTTGTCAGATTCCGTCGATTTTTCTGAAAAGGAGTAGGTAGTGAGTCGAGTATTGAATGTTACCGCTGGCGACGGTGGTTGGGGGGGACCATTATCGATTCCTATTGTTCCTGGAAAGAAAATTCTCTATGTCACTGGTGGTACTAAGCCAGAGATAATTGATCATATCAGTCAACTGACAGGCCTGGAAGCTGTAGATGGTTTTAAGACTGTTATCCGTGATGAGGATGTTGCTCTGGTGGTGATTGACTGTGGTGGAACGCTACGTTGTGGTCTTTATCCGAAGAAAAAGATTTTCACGCTGAATATTCATGCTACTGGTAAAAGCGGCCCGCTGGCGGAATATATTAATGAGGAGATTTATGTATCTTCAGTAAACAAGGCCGGTGTGAGTGTTAGTGAAGGAGGTGAAGAACGTGAAGAAATCACACAGGAAAGCAGCCTCAAGCAAAGCAGCCCCAGTTTTGATATGAATAAACCCTTAAGTCAGCAAAATAATGGGCTAATAGCAAAGGTCGGTGTAGGAATGGGAAATATCATGTCAACCTTCTACCAAGCAGGTCGCGATACCATTGATACCGTATTGAAAACGATATTACCCTTTATGGCTTTTGTATCTATGCTTATTGGCGTGATTATGGCTTCGGGAATTGGAGATTTTATCGCTCACGCATTAACACCATTAGCACAAAATCCTTTGGGTTTAGTGACGTTGGCATTGATTTGTTCTTTTCCTCTTTTTTCACCATTTCTTGGCCCTGGAGCTGTTATCGCGCAGGTTATTGGTGTGTTAATTGGTGTTCAAATCGGAGCTGGAAATATTCCGCCACAGTTAGCGCTACCTGCTTTATTTGCCATCAATGCACAGGCTGCATGTGACTTCATTCCAGTTGGACTAGGGCTTGCAGAAGCCAAACAGGAAACGGTTGAAATAGGTGTTCCATCAGTACTTTATTCCCGCTTTTTAACAGGGGCGCCAACGGTATTATTTGCCTGGTTTGTTTCTATGTTTATTTACCAATAAGGAGGATATATGGCATTGCAATTTAAAGCCTCGGTAACTCAAATAGGTAAATATGCAGAAGATTCGCTGGCGGATAATATGTTGATTTTATTCAACTCAAGTGCACCTGAGGATGTTGCTGATTATTGTTTTATTCATGATCAAGGGAGCGCGGTAGGAACAATTACAACAGAAAGTACTTTGTTAATAGGTGATAAAGATTACATTGTGACGGCCGTGGGTGCTGCTGCAAATAAGAATCTTATAACGATGGGACATATTACGATTAAGTTTGATG
This sequence comes from uncultured Psychromonas sp., assembly GCA_963674525.2. Classification (GTDB taxonomy): domain Bacteria; phylum Pseudomonadota; class Gammaproteobacteria; order Enterobacterales; family Psychromonadaceae; genus Psychromonas. The sequence continues at coordinate 177,715 of CAXXRV010000026.1, forward strand.
CACGAACAGAGCCTGAATTTCCCGGTACTATTCATGTGATTGGTCATTGCCCACACTCAATTAAGCTAGGGGATCGAATTATATTCGGTTGATAATATAGAATTAACCCGCTAAATGACGATTTCTTCATCTGAAATGATAAATATTTTTGAACACTACCCCACTGTGTTCCGTGTTTCCACCACAAGTACGGAGTTTTCCGTCTTTCTACGATGTTTATATTACAAAATATAACCAATTTGATTAAATAGTGTTAATACATGTAATGTTTGTTTTTATCATAAATATTTGATGAGGATATTTTTGTGGAAACACGGAATTATTCCATCTAATAAGCTGTTGAACTAAACCGCTTCGCGGAGTGACAGAGTTTTACTCAAACTTATGGTGAACCCTTCAGGAGGAGACACCATGAGTAAATTAAGACAACAGTTTCTTGAAGAAATGGCACTGAGACAATTCTCAGATAAAACCAAAACTGCATATTTGTATTGGGTCGTTGACTTAGTTAAGACCTACTATCGTTCACCGGATGAATTGAGTGATGAAGATGTCAGACAGTACCTTCGTTCCCTCTATTTAGAGAGGAAGTTGAGCCAGAGTACATGCTTCCAAGCTTTTCATGCCATCATGTTTTTCTATCGAGAAATCATACATCGAGAGTTTGAAGAACGTTTACTGCCACCGATTAAGAGAGCCCAGAAAATTCCAGAGTTGCTCAGCCGTCGTGATGTAAGAGCGATCATTAGTCATTGTCGAAAATTGAAATACCAAACAGCGCTAGAGCTTTGTTACGGATGTGGATTACGAGTCAGTGAAGTTGTTGCTCTGAACGTATGTGACATTGATGGAGAGGCAAAACGGCTTCATGTGCATCAGAGTAAGGGAAAAAAAGATCGATTAGTGCCACTTAGTGAAGAACTCTTGAATCATTTAAGGAATTATTGGCGGCACTATCATCCGGCTATTGCTCTTTTCCCTAGTCGAGAGCCAGAAAAGCATCTCGCTACAACGTCATTGCAAAAATGCTTTACGGCTGCAAAAAAATCAGCGGGGATCACCAAATCGGGAGGGATCCATGCTCTGAGGCATGCTTACGCCACACATCAGCTAGCTGCCGGAATGCCAATCAACTTGCTACAACGTTATCTTGGGCACAGTGATATAAGAACGACGTTGAGATATACGCATTGGATAGGTTTATACAATGAAAATGAACAGCGCGAGGACTATGATTTAGTCGGACAGTTATGGGAGGTCGAGTGATGTTAACGGCTTACCAAACAGTCCTGACAAAAGGACTCGAAGAGATAGATACAGCGAAAATTACTCCTCGGCAATGGCAAGTGCTTAATCACTTGCGGGATTGCAGAACAGAGCGAATGGGAAGTTATGATTGGCACTGCCGCCATTGTGGTCACGATATTACGTGGTATTGTTCATGCAGAGATAGACATTGTCCTACATGCCAGACGCAGATGAGAGAAAAGTGGTTACAACACCGTAAAAAAGATATTCTTCAGGTTGCATATCACCATTTAGTATTTACGTTACCGCATGAGTTTAATGGGTTAGTAAAGTTAGACGATAAAGCCGTATATGGTTGTCTCTTTCGTTCTGTATGGCTGACGTTGCAGGCATTTGCGAATGACCGGCATCACCTTGAAGGCCAATTAGGTGCCTTAATGGTGCTTCATACTTGGGGGAGAAACCTGAGTCAACATGTTCATATTCATTGCTTAGTTCCCGGTGGAGTATTAACAAAAGAGCAGGAATGGAGGCCTACGAGAAAAGAATCCTACTTGTTTCCAGTGAAGGCGCTGTCGGTTCGTTTTAAAAAGAACATGCTTAAACTAATAAGAAGTGCATTACCAGAAGGTGAGCCTTTACTGTTACAGGCAGAACAAAAAAAGTGGGTAGTGTATAGCAAGCCAGTGATTAAAAAAGTTGAAGCTGTAGTGAGTTATCTCTCTCGTTATTGTAATCGTATAGGCATTAATCCAGCACAACTCCATCATGACAAAGGCCTGATACGGATGAATTATCGGGATTACCGTAATGAAAAGTCAACGTCCATGGTATGCGGTGCTGGAGAAATACTGAGGCGACTGTTATTGCATGTGTTACCCAAAGGATTTATGCGGATCCGATATTATGGATTTATGGCGAATGCAGTAAGAGTAAAGTCAGTAGAGTTAATCAGAAGATCACTAGGAATGGTGGCATTAAAAGAAGAAAATAGTAGTGAAAAAATACAGGTCATCTGTCCACATTGTGGCTCAGCAGAAATGGTGATGGTTGCCTTACATCTCCCTTCTGCTACAACACGGATAACAGAGCGACCGAGTTAACACTTGGCTATTGATAACTGATTAATAACAAGGAATAAAAATATCGTTGTTATACAGCGAGGAGGTGAGCTGTGCATTGTCCAAATAGGATGTGATAGGATATGCATAGATGTACTATAACCTATAACGATAGTAGCGGTAATGACAGGTAATTAACTCACATCATTATCGAAAGCCGCTGTAGTTGGTTATGATGGAAGGTGGGCGAAAAAAGCAAATTCCATAAAAGAAGCGGCTTAGTCCAACAATGTATTTATCTATCATGCTGCGACAATGGATAAATACTTAAATGTTATGTTTTAAATTTAATCATCAACAGGAGTCGTAAAATTGGATTGGATCAATGTTGCTAGTGACGCTGTAAAGATTGGCTTAGGTGCTTTTATCTGTAAACAGTCAATTAACCCTATTACCAGAGCCCAAATAACCGGCATCAAATTAAAGATGCAATCAGCTTAATGAGTAAATTCACTGTTCCAATGCGGGTACATAATTTTGTGCTGATCGAACGGTTATACTGCACATAACATATATTATTTTGGAAGGTTAGGAAACGAAAGCTAAATAGCTTCTGTCACACATTTAACTGGAAGCTCTCCAGCGTAGATTGGTCAGATTAAGTTGAGTTTGATCTACAGAACCGTCAGTTCAAGTATGAGTCAGTAGAACTAACTACACCCATAACTACACCTAAAATGGGATTTTAAGTGCTAGGTTAGTAGATGCTTACCTTGTAGGTCTTTGCTTGACTGGTCTCTCCACAGGGACTCGAACCCCGATCATCCGCTTAGGAGGCGGGTGCTCTATCCTGTTGAGCTATGAAGAGATGGTTATAATTTTATTGTCTAAACAGCTATTATGCAATCATTTCTTATTTAATTCTTGCTAAATCATTGGCTTAAACATTAGTTAACGGCCAATAAAAAAGGGAAAGCAGTTACGACTTTCCCTTTTCAGTGCTTAATTCGGCAACTGTAAAACTATAAGGTCATGGCCGCAATCCAGCCAAATGCAATCAGCGGCAGATTGTAGTGGATAAAGGTCGGTACTACGGTATCCCAGATATGATCATGTTTTTCATCGGCATTTAGGCCGGCCGTCGGGCCTAAGGTTGAATCGGATGCCGGTGAGCCTGCATCTCCAAGTGCTGCCGCTGTACCCACTAAAGCAATGGTGGCCATCGGTGAGAAGTCAAAGGCAACGGCAAGGGGCACATAGATTGTAGCAATAATTGGAATGGTAGAGAATGAAGAGCCGATGCCCATAGTTACCAGCAGACCTACAACAAGCATTAACAATGCCGCTAACGGTTTATTGTGGCCAATGCCATTAGAGAGCATATCAACTAAGGTTTCAACGCTGCCAGTAGCTTTCATAACAGCTGCAAAACCTGCCGCGGCGATCATAATAAAGCCGATCATCGCCATCATATGAACACCCTTGGTAAATACATCCTGGGTTTCTTTCCAGGCGATAACACCGCCGACAGTAAAGACCACAAAACCGGCTAATGCACCTATGATCATTGAGCCGGATGAAAGCTGTGCCGCTAATGTTACAAGAATAGCGACTAGCGCAACACTGATATGACGTGTGTCCAGTTCTTTATGCTTATTTTTTACTACCGGCTCTGTTTGCGGGTAATCACGTGGTTTACGATAACTGAAAAATACCGCAATCAATAAGCCTGTAACCATGCCTAATGCAGGTAAAATCATCGCTATCGGTACCTGGCTTGCTGTTACATCCAGGCCGTTTTCATGGAGATTTTTTAATAAAATGTTATTTAAAAAGATACCGCCAAAGCCAACCGGCAGCGCCATATAGGGAGTAACCAGACCAAAGGTTAATACACAGGCAACCAGACGTCTGTCTAGACGTAGCTTACTGAATACCGTCAATAGTGGTGGAATTAAGATAGGAATAAAAGCGATATGTACCGGAATTAAATTCTGCGAAGAGATAGCCATTAATAAGATCAAGCCAAGCACCACATATTTAATCACATAGGTCAGGTGATCCGGGTGTCTGCCGTGAATACGTTTAATCACGGTTTGTGCTAACAGGTCGGTGATCCCTGATTTAGAGATGGCCACGGCAAAGGCACCTAACATGGCGTAACTTAATGCAATAGTTGCACCGCCGCCCAAGCCGCCTTCAAAAGCGCTGACCGTCTCGCTGATCGACATGCCGGCAGTTAATCCACCGATTAAAGCGCTCAGCGTCAAGGCAACGACGACATTAATACGCATTAAAGAAAGGGCAAGCATGGCGCATACCGAGAGTAAAACCGGGTTAAGCATAAATAGTCCTTAGTACTATAAGAATAAAAAAAGAGTGCATCTTACGCGACTGTTTTTTTTAAGGAAGCTATTTATAAAATAATAATGTAGTTTTGCTTAATTAGGCCGGCCATCAAAAGCCTGTTGTATAAAATAGAAAACAACACCGGCTAACGCGCCATAGAGATGTGCATTCACTAATACCGGGGCGGCGATTAAATCGATAGTCGTTTGCTGCGCGCCATATAGCTGTTCATAAATAATTTTGATAATAAAACCGCCACCAAGCAGGTAACCCCAGCGATCTTTATTGGCTATATCGGCAGCGACGCCGTAACTGAAGAGCCCATGCAATACGCCGGATAATCCGACATACCAGATAATCTGCGGCTCAAGGAAAAACAGCGCCAGGCCAATAAAGATACTGTTGAAAATAAGCAGCGGAAAAATCTTAATGGACTTAAAGGTGTCGATAAATAAAGCCAGGGTGATCACTAAGCCGACCAGGTTCATCAGCAGGTGGTTGAAGTTAGTATGGCAGAAAGTGGCAGTAATTAGACGCCAAAGTTCGAACTGGGCAATACCAGTATGGTAATATGCCAGTAATTGACTTGCCTGCGGCTCTAGCAGATAGATCACGGCAGTTATAAATATCAGCAGTGCGGTTTCAATAATAAGAGAGCGCATTCATGTCCTTTTTCAAGAGGTAGTAATGGGTAAAAGAGCCATTTGTAAGCGCTGTTTAAAAGCGCTACCGGCCTGTATCTGCTCGACAATCGAGTCGATTGATAATCAACACTTTGTACATATATTACAAGATCCCAGTGAAGAAAAAAAAGCAATCGGTACGGCCCGTATTTTAGAGCTGTCACTGCAACACTGTAAAATTACGGTAGGTGAAACCTTTGATGCGAGTTTATTTGCTCTGGATAACTGTTACCTGCTGTTTCCGGATGAGTCGGCCATACCTGCCGGGCAGCTTATGCAAAAAGCTGCAATTGACCCCCATAGTCAGTTTATTGTACTTGATGGCAGCTGGAAAAAAGCCTACAAACTGCTAATGAGCAATCCTTTTTTACAAGCGCTGCCGAAAGTGACGATTAATGCCGAAGCAAAAAGCAATTACCGAATCCGTAAATCACCCCGTGAGGATGGTTTGTCTACGGTAGAAGCGGGTTATTATTTGCTGGCGCAGCTGGAAAATAACAGTCAAAAGTTCGCACCGCTATTAAAAAGCTTTGAATATATGATTGATTATCAGATAGCGCAGATACCGGCGAATATTTACCAGAAACATTATATCGATAAACAGAAGGGCTAGCGCGTGCCATTAAAAATATCCAACAATGTAGAGATTGCCGACTGGCAGATTGAATTAAGTGCAATCCGTGCGCAGGGCGCGGGTGGACAGAATGTCAATAAAGTCTCCAGTGCGATTCATCTGCGCTTTGCTATCAAATCATCGACATTGCCGCCATTTTATAAAGAGCGCCTATTGCAATTATCTGACAGTCGTATTACGGCTGATGGCGTGATTATCATTAAGGCGCAGAAGTACCGCACTCAGGAAAAGAACCGTGAAGATGCGCTGCAGCGTCTAAAAGCGTTGATCCTCTCTGCCGTGGCCGTGCAGAAGGCCCGCCGTGCCACTAAACCGAGCAAAGGCTCACAACGTCGCCGTATGGATAAAAAAACGCAGCGCGGGCAGACGAAAAGCCTGCGCAGCAAAAAGGTCGATTATTAGTTAACTAATGCTCGCTGTGCTTTTGCCTTGCTGATTCTACGCTGCCCTGAAAATTATGCCGGCGCATAAAAAGCGATAACTGCTTGCCAGGCTATCGCTGCTTAAATCAGCTTAAGATTAAAAACTAATCTTCGTAAGGAAGGGGATCGGTCACGCCGTTTGCGGCAAAGGCTTCTAAGCGCTCTACACATGAGCCGCATTGACCACAGGCTTTTTCACGGCCGTTATAGCAGGTCCAGGTTTTGCTGTAATCCAGACCCATCGCCAGGCCGTCTTTTAAAATACCGATTTTGTCGCTATTTAAATATGGCGAGAAAATTTCGGTTTTTTCATAGTTGGCAATAGCCGCGACATCATTCATTTTCGCTACAAACTCCGGACGGCAATCCGGATAGATGGCATGATCACCGGAATGGGCGCCGTAATAAACCTGCTCGGCGCCAATGGATACCGCGTAACCTATCGCCAGAGAAAGTAAAATCATATTGCGGTTCGGCACAACGGTCGATTTCATCGTCTCTTCCTGATAATGACCTAAGGCCACATCGATGGAGTTATCGGTTAATGATGAACCGCCAATCAGCTGGTTAATGGCTGAAATATCAATCACTTTGTGATTAATACCCAGCTCCTGACAAACACTGCGTGCAACTTCAATCTCTTTAACATGGCGCTGTCCGTAATCAAATGTTAAAGCATAAGGGGTTAATCCCTGTTGAACTGCTTTATGTAAGACGGTGTAAGAGTCCATTCCACCTGAATAAATAACAACGACTTTTTTGCTCATAATGCTTGTGTTTCCCAGTGTATTAATTTATAAATCGGGCTGTTTTACCCTAAATCTGCACGAGTATAATACGCCAATGCCGCAAAACTATAAAGTAAATGAGCTGTTTCAAACTATTCAAGGGGAAGGTTTTTATACCGGCGTTCCTGCTATTTTTATTCGTTTACAGGGCTGCGATGTCGGTTGTGCCTGGTGTGATACGAAAAACACCTGGGATATTGATCCCGATAAACAAAGCCCGCTGCATGAGCTCACCGATCATAGTGATGACTCCAGCAGCTGGGCAGAAGTCAGCGCGCAGGGGATGGTCGATGAGATAAAACGCCTTGAATACACGGCCAAATTAGTAGTGATCACCGGCGGCGAGCCGTGCATGGCGGATCTGCGTGAATTGACCACATTACTGCACGAGCTGGGTTTTTATACGCAGATAGAAACCAGTGGCACCTATCCCATTCTCACCGATAAGCGCACCTGGGTGACCCTTTCCCCGAAAGTCAATATGCGCGGCGGTAAAGTGGTGTTGCACTCGGCGCTGGAGCGGGCCAATGAGATCAAACATCCGGTCGGTAGGGAAAAAGATATTGAGCAGTTAGATGAATTGCTGGCGCAATTAACATCGCTTGCCGATAAAACCATCTGTCTGCAGCCGATTTCGCAAAAAGCCAGCGCTACCGAGCTTTGTAGCCGTGTCTGTATCGAGCGCAACTGGCGGTTGTCAGTACAGGTGCATAAATATCTGGGAATAGATTAATCGGTGTGTTTTTTGCTACCGAGCTGTGCTGAAAAGCTGTGATCAATGACTGGTGTATAAGAGTCAGGGCTAAGGCCATGACTCCCATAAATAGCTATGACGGTTAAAACAGATCCTTGTTATTCTTCTTTCTGGTATGAGCATAAAACAGCTCCATGGCATCGATAAAAGAGTTGTTTTTTGTCCAGAATGCCGGATAGTCGCCCTGTTTTTTTATTAGAGCGGCTGATATTCTAGTGATGCTGTCACTGTTTTGCTGAGTGTCCGGCCAAGCAGAGGTTAGCTTGGCGCTTTCCTGCTTATTTTCATCAATAATATGAACATCAGCCGGCATTGACCAAAACTGCCTGGCATTGATTGCCGGCACTTTCTTACTCTTCTTACTATATGCAGGCGTATATTTATAGTGCTGATATTCCATGGCAACGCTTTCAGGCAGGCTCAGGTGTTCCGAAAAGGCTTGCCCTAATTCGCTTTTTTTCAGCTCCTGGTGTAGCTTTTCCGGAGATAGTCCGCGCAGCTGAAATAACAGCATCGGCTTGCTATCGAGTATATTGGCTATGCGATAATATACGCCGGCAATGTGTTTGCAGGGATTGCAGTAATCCGGGCAGTCGCAGTTGGCCCGGACATCCTCGTATGATGCGGGGAGTAAGCTGCCCTTGCTAAAGACCTCTTCAATATTATCGGGTATTTCGTTTAACATCAGTTTTGACAGCCAATGGGCATTACCGGAAATACTCTTTATGATCGCTTGCCATTGTTGTGCACTTATCTGCTCAAATTTAAGTGCAACTTTATATCTCGGTTCCTTGGTAACACCAAAATAGGGGTTGATGTTGCCGCGCAGAGTCGCTTTGATCTCGCTGCCGTCAATTTGCAAGTCCAGTATGCGCTTATCTGTGCGATATGCCTTGCCGCGTTGCAGGCGACCGGGATCGATATAGGCTTCCAGTGCGCTGACAAATTTCTCGCCCCACCATGTTTTATGCATTATTTTTGCTGACATCTGTTATCTCCGTTAGCCCTGTTGTCTTAGCTGTATAAGTTTGATAAATGACTTGCCATCGAGCATCGACAACCAGGATTCATCGTTACCGACAATGGCATCTGCTACCTTTTGTTTATCTTCGAGCATCTCATCTATTTTCTCTTCGACTGTGCCTAAAGTGATAAATTTATGGGCAAAGACGGTTTTCTGCTGACCGATACGATAAGCACGATCCGTCGCCTGATTTTCTACCGCAGGGTTCCACCAGCGATCAAAATGAATAACATGGTTTGCCTTGGTCAGGGTGATCCCGACGCCACCCGCTTTTAATGACAGCACAAATGCAGCAGGTGGCGAATTTTCGGACTGGAACTGCTCGATCATTTGCTCACGTTTTTTACGGGAGGTGCCACCGTGCAGATAGTAGGTATTAAAACCGAGCTGAGTTTTCAGCAACTGCTGCAGGGCATCACATACCTCTTTAAACTGGCTGAATATCAGCAGGCTTTCGCCATTGTTTATCGCTTCACCGGCAAGCTCAATCAGTCGCTGCAGTTTAATCGAGCGCTCCACGCTAAACTCGCTGCCATCCTGGAGCAGCTGTGCCGGGTGGTTACAACACTGTTTCAGGCGCAGCAGGGCAGATAAAAAGATCATCTTATGCTCGGCGGTTTCCTGCGTTTCATTAATGCTTTGCTCTACTTCATCAACAATCGATTGATACAGGGAGGCCTGCTCCTTGCTCAACTCGCAATAGACCTTCTGTTCAACCTTCTCGGGTAGATCCGCAATGATATTTTTGTCGGTTTTTAAGCGGCGCAGGATAAAGGGCTCAACCAGATTTTTCAGGATTTTCGTTTTATGCAGATCATTATCCCTCTGTACCGGGATCTCAAACTCTTTTCTAAAGGCGGCGCGGGTACCGAGTATGCCGGGATTAAGAAAGTTAAATAATGACCACAGATCCATCAGTCTGTTTTCTATCGGCGTTCCCGTTAAGGCAAAACGGCTGTCAGCCTTTATACTGGTGATCACCTTAGTTTGCGCAGCGGTCGGGTTTTTTATATTCTGCGCTTCATCTATAATCAACCGTGACCAGCTTATGTCTTTAAATAACGTCTTGTCTTTACGTATTAAGCCGTAAGAGGTGATAATAATATCGTTATCAGCGACAAGCTGCTTAAAATCATTCTGCTTGGTACGCTTTGCGCCATGATGAATGGTCGCTTTAATGCTCGGGGCAAATTTTTGCAGCTCTTTATACCAGTTACCTATAACCGAGGTTGGCGCGATTAACAGCGCTGCTCGTTGTTTGGGCGCATGCAGCAGCAGGGAGATAAGCTGCATGGTTTTACCCAAGCCCATATCATCTGCCAGGCAGGGGTTCATCCCTAGACTTTCCAGGTAATTTAACCAGGATAAACCGCGGATCTGATAAGGTCTTAATTGCGCTTTTAAAGTTTCCGGTGGTGCGATTAAGGTTAGTTTCTCTCTGTTTTTCAGGTTTGACAGCATTGCGTTTATTGTATCGTCGAGTTCGACACTGTACTGCTCTTCATTGGCCGACATCATTAACAGATCCTGCAGATCACCGCTGCGTTTATCGCGTTGCGAGCTTTCAATCAGTTTCTGCATCCTGGCCATCTCTTTGGGATCAAGCTGCACCCATTGACCGCGAAAGTGCACCAGCTCCGACTTGGATGCAATTAATTCCTGCCACTCTTGAGCACTGACTTCATGCTCACCAATGGCATAGCGGTAGTTAAAATCGATTAAGCCTTCCTGGCTTAGGTAGGATGTCGCGGCGCTGCTGCCTGAGGCTTCCTCTGCAGTAGCTTTTTTAGCGGCACGCAGTTTAACCTTGGCTTTTAAGCGCCCAGATGTTGTCCACCATGAGGGAACGCTGATTCTATAACCGCAGGCATGCAGTGCCCATGCGTCTTCCTTTAAAAAAGCAAAGGCCTGCTCTGTGGTGATGGTGATCCGCTGCTGCTGCATATTTTGCGCAAATACCTGCTCCAATAGCGGATATATGCGGCAGGCATAGCCAAGCTGCAGCAGCAGATTGCGTTCAATGGCGCTACCGAGCATGCTATTAAAAAAAGCCTGCTTGCTGCTCTTCTCCTGCCAAAAATCGGCAAGGTTGACCATAAAGGAGAGATCACTTTTAGCCTGCAGCAGTACTTCTAAACTCCAGTCATTGCCGCTGCTCGAAGAGGCTTCATTAAGGCGAAAGCAGAGATAAAAGGGCGAACCAAACTGATCGTAATTAAGGTTATTGTGCCACAGCCGCCAGGATTTCCATTCCTGCTCGCTTATATTCGCTTGATTAAGGCTAAGGCTGTTTTCAATAAAGCTGTCCTGCAGTTTTTTATGTAGCGTTTGCGGATAATCAGTGTCGCAGATCAGGGCATTTAACAGCACCTCGGAGAAATGCTGCAGCACGGCGAGCGGATCTATCTGCACATTCTCAGATAAAGCGCAATCAGGCAAACAGGCAGAAAAAGGCATTAATGGCGCGATTTGCTGCAAACGCTGCCGATACTCTGCGGACAGAGGCTGCCATTGGCTATAAAAGTAGGTTTTTTTCTTTACTTTTTGCGCGACGATAAAGGGAATATATTGATCCTGCTTGATCATATGGCTTAATTCAGTTGCCATCTTTATCCAGAATTTTGCATCGTCAGCCAGTTGTAAATCATCGGCAAAATAATAGGACTGAAAATTAAGCTCTTTTAAAAACGCCAGAGGCTGCTCTATTTTTATGGTATTTAAGGTAAAGGCGGCCATGCCGGCATAATCGCTATTATTGAGATCGTTTAAATTGGCGATTAATGGAGAAGGAATGGGCTGCTTTGCCTGATCGCAGGGAAGGTTTACGCTCAGAGCTTCTATCTCTGCATGAGGCAGCATACGTTTATTTATCAGCTTGTTAGGAAGAAAGTGCTTAAAATTCTCAGTAAACCAGTTGCTTAACACTTTTTCTCCGGCTTGATAAGGATAATAGTGCTTTTGCTTGGCGGCGCTGCTGTTAAGCTTTTTGGCCTGCTCTAACCACAGGTATAAGCAACCGCTATTGTTAAACTCATGGCTGCTTTGCTGCCAGAATAGATGGATAATCTGCATATATCTACCTTGCCTTTAAGCCTACTATGATTTTTTCATATATTGAGAAATATCAACAACATTATCAGTGCTAATATGTGGCGCTCTATTTTCAACTGAGAATGTGTTTAACCAATAGGATAAGAAGGCCTTGTTTGGAAAGATATAATCTTTGTTGCCTTTGATCATCCGTGGTGTTTGCCCGATAAACAGGTTAAAGCCTAAACAATCAATATCTTCGTGGAGCATTCCCTCTTCGTAGCACTGTCTTTCCAGATGCCAAACCACCTCTTTGAGATGCCCCTGCACGCTGCGATCTCCGCGTTGGTAAAAAGCACAAGTGTTTACCTGGCTGTCATAAACATCAAGACAGCTGTCTACCTCCACACTGTCAACCTTCTCTTGATCGGCAATACATTGAAAATTTACCTTTAAATGCAACTCAAAGGTATTTAAAAATTCATATTGATCACCTTTTTTCCCGGCGGGAAAGGTCAGGCAATAACGGCTAAGGTAGTCCATTACCAACAGGTATTTCTTGCGTTTAATGGAAACGCAATGCACCAGCCAGTGCCACTGAAAGCCGTTGTTTTCCTGCGGATCTACATCTTCAGGAAAGACGGGGGATGCGATAGATTCGGCAATGGTTTTATGGGGAGCTGGCTCAACGCAGCTTATCTTCTTACCCTTGCGCGTTACGCTGAAAAAATCAGCTGCTGCTTTAGTGCAATTAAATATTAACATGATGATCTTCCAAAAATAAATATTGCTGTAGTATCTCATAATTGACAGTAATAGCATTAATTAGAGGTTATACGCGATGATATAAGATCTGTTATTATCGCTGCAAAGAAAGCTGAGCAGGCACCTGAAATTTTAGTGGGGCAATCTTATAAAAAAGAAGGAGAAGAATATTTTACAAAAAGCGATACTAATCAAACGCTATAAACGTTTTCTTGCCGATGTGCAGCTGGAAAATGGTGATATTTTAACCCTATATTGCCCTAATACCGGCGCGATGACGCATTGTGCTGATCCTGGCGATCAAGTCTGGTATAGCACTTCTGATAATCCCAAACGAAAATATAAGCACACTTGGGAGCTGACCCTTACTAAAGCGGGACATTGGATTTGTATTAACTCCGCAAAGGCTAATCTGTTTGTCGAGGAAATGCTTAAAAACCAAGAAATAGCGGAGCTCTCCGGTTATGGCAGCATTAAAACTGAGGTGAAATATGGCAGTGAAAATAGCCGTATTGATTTTCTGTTAAGCGATGAAAACAGAGTCGACAGTTATGTTGAGGTGAAAAGCTGTACTTTACTTGATGCGCGTTTTGGCGAAGGCCAGGGCTTCTTTCCCGATGCGGTCAGTCAACGAGGTCAAAAGCACCTGCGTGAATTAATCGAGATGAAACAACAGGGATATCGCAGTGTTCTTCTCTTTGCCGTATTGCATGACGGGATAAAGTCGGTGCAGCCGGCGCGGCATATCGATGAAAAATACGCACAGCTATTTGAGCTTGCCAAACAAAACGGGGTAGAAGTGCTCTGTTGTTATCCCAAATTTACGGCCACTTTATTTAAAAATAGCTGATTCATTTTTACTTACAATAAAAGTGAAGCACCGTTCTGAAACACCTACGTAAACCTGATCATGGTTACTGATTTCTTCTGCTTTCAACGATGCTGGTTGTACCTGCGGTTAAACTGCAGGCACAGAGCCGCTCAAGTTACAGGAATTTACTACAGGAATTTACGACAGGAATTTACGACAGGAATTTACGGACATCCAAAATATTTAACAATCATAACCTTCAAAAAATAACAATCTGGACACCTCGTTTTTACTGTCCGCAAACTACAATTACGTGCATAATTAGCAGAACAATTGGTTAATGACGGCTAAAAAAGGGATCCGAGGTAGGTGGTTTTCTTAGCGGAAGCTAATAATGAAGGTTTTAGAAATGATGTTAGATTAAGACGCCTTTATTACTGTAAACGTCGTCGTAATTCATTTTTCCTCGCTATCCAGCGCTTACCTGTGTGGCTTGCAAACAAAGCCAGTTCTTCTAATGAGCCAACAGCACCCTGGTAGTTTTTACCGAAACTACTGGCAAGCTCAAGCCAGTTTTGTTCTTCTAAACCAAGCACAGAGAGTAATTCTGGGCGCTGCGCATCGAGCGCACCACGCTTATCCTCGCGGAGGATCCTTCCGGTCCAGTCCAGTAGTTCAAGATAATCAATCAGGGAGTAAGGTATTCCTTGCGGGGCTGTTTGATGCTCCTCGCCAGTAAAACCCAATAGTGCCTTTTTGCTGAAGTGACTTTCTTCTTGCTCTTGAATGTTAGCAACACCGTGAATACGTTCATAAGCCGATGTATATTTCGAACTTTCTACATTATCAGCCATTTTGGCACGCACCGGATTTAAATCCACATAGGCCATGCATGCCAATAAAGCTTCTTCATCCAGCAAAGCTTGAGATTTAAAGCGTCCTTCCCAGAATCGACCTTTGCACTTGTCTTCTTTATTGGCTTTGCGGGCGATAAACTCATTTAGACAACGCATAAACCAGGAGATATCAATCAGCCGATTGCGCCAGTTACTGATTATCGCCAATGCCATATCTTGTTCAGCCTGACTGGTTATTTCCTGTTTCATCCATCGGCCTACGAGCGGTGGTACACTGTACAGCTGACTCCAGCGCTGGCACACCTCTTCATTACTAATGTTTTTATTTTCATCTACATTCACCTTTAAAACAAGGTGATAGTGATTGCTCAGAACCGCATAGCTACAGATATCGATATTAAACAAGCTGGCAAGAAAATGCATTCGTTCGGCGACCCATTGCCGCCGGTGCTCAAAGCTTTGTCCTGTGTATCTGTCTTGCCCGCATAAAAACGCACGACGAACACAACGGGAAATGCAGTGATAGTAGGGAGTATCTGAAAGAGAAATCAATGAACTGCGTGATTGCGTCATACCTACCTCCAGTTATGGAAATAAAACCACTGGTTATATAGTAGGTATAAATTCAAAATCCGTCAAAAAGATATGGGTGTCCAGACCTATTTCCAGACCTATTCCAATCGGAGTGGTTGTAATGATCGGCATACCTGCATTGGTGGGTGATGGAAAACTGTTTGCCCAACTGGCTATTATTGCAGCTACGATATCTTATGCCTTTGCTGGCGTGTATGGTCGCAGGTTCAAGGCTCTGGCTATAAACCCTGTCGTTACAGCAGCAGGACAGGTGACGGCTTCAACAATGGTCCTTTTGCCGATTGCTTTTACCATGGATGGCCCGATTAATCTAAGCGAAACAAGCGCTAATACATGGAGAGCTATTACCGGGCTGGCCGTTGTTTCAACTGCAATTGCCTATGTTCTCTATTTCAAGATACTTGAGCGGGCGGGAGCAACCAACGTATTATTAGTAACACTGTTGGTGCCAGTGTCTGCGGTTTTACTTGGAGCCGTGTTTTTTAATGAATCACTGGCGTTTATTCACGTCTTAGGCATGCTACTGATTGCATTGGGGTTGTCAGCCATTGATGGTCGGCTTTGGCAACGTATGCGCACTGCTTTTGCTTAACCTTTAATATTGAACATAACGGTACTAAAATGGACAAAAAAACGATAGTTCATGGAATGCAGGCGCTGAGCCTTGTTGACCCGGACGTTAAGCGCGCACTGCTGGCGGTTGGGCCCCCCGAAACGCGGATGCACTCAAGCGGATTTGAAGCTTTTTTATTTACCATTGTTAGCCAGCAGTTATCGACGAAAGTCGCCATGGTTATTATGCCGCGTTTAGTTTCTTTGATGAAAACCATTACACCTGAGCGGCTAATAGAAATTGACGCGCAAAGTCTTCGCGATATAGGTTTATCTTATCGAAAAATAGAATACGCCAAAGGCCTGTCTGGAGCCGTACTAAGTGGAAGCTTTGATATTAACGGGTTATAGAAGTTAAGCGATGAAGAGGCGATTAAAGCGATCACAAATATTAGAGGGTTTGGTCGTTGGAGTGCTGAAATCTATTTGCTGTTTTCTCTGGGGAGGCATGATGTATTCCCGGCAGATGACTTGGGATTGTTAGTTGCTTTAGGCAATCTAAAAGGGCTGCCAGAAAAGCCGAAGCCGAAGCAGGCTCGGGAAATGGTCAGCCATTGGGCACCGTGGAAAAGTGTCGGAGCACTATTTCTTTGGCACTATTATCAGCAGCATCATAAATAGCTTGAACATCGCGGTTAAGCCAATTTGAGCGCATCGTTTATTGGCTGCCAAGCAGAAGCGAGGAGCTTAGCAATTTATCTGTATTTTTCTGTTTTGCCTTGCTAGGATCGTTTTTTTGAACTCTGTTAGGTATCTCTTTTGTCTGTTTCTGCTTCTACTTTAAAAACACACTTGAAAAAAGCCCTGTATAAAGACCAGTTTCGTTTCCAACGGCGCATTGATGGTGCTTTAAAACAACAAACAGCTGAAAAAGTTGAATATGCCTTAGCTGAGGTTGCCTGTGATATTCAGAGCTCTATCGATCAGCGTGAGAGGCGCCTGCAGAGCCTGCCACAGGTCAGCTACCCGGATCTGCCTGTCAGCCAGAAAAAAGATGAAATTGCCCAGGCGATTGCAGACAACCAAGTGGTGATTATTGCCGGAGAAACCGGCTCGGGTAAAACCACGCAGATACCTAAAATCTGTCTGGAATTAGGGCGTGGTGTCAGCGGCCTGATTGGTCATACGCAACCAAGGCGCCTGGCGGCGCGCACTGTGGCCAACCGTATTGCCGAAGAACTGGACTCAAACTTAGGGGAAACGGTCGGTTACCGAGTACGTTTTACTGATAAAGTCAGTGAGCAGTCCTATATCAAACTGATGACCGACGGTATTTTGCTGGCTGAGATTCAACACGACCGTTTTTTAAGTCAGTATGACACCATTATTATCGATGAAGCGCATGAGCGCAGTCTCAATATCGACTTCCTGCTCGGTTATCTGAAACGGCTATTGCCGCGTCGTCCGGATCTGAAGGTCATCATCACTTCGGCAACTATCGATCCGGAGCGCTTTGCTAACCATTTTGCGGATCGTAACGGTAAAAAAGCGCCGATTATTGAGGTGTCGGGGCGTACCTTCCCGGTGGAAACTCTGTATCGCCCATTGGATGAATATGCCGGCGGCGATCAGATTGAAGGGATCTTTAATGCCGTTGATGAGCTGCAGGGCATGGGCCGCGGTGATATTCTGATCTTTATGAATGGTGAGCGGGAAATTCGCGATACCGCGGAAGCCTTAATCAAGCGTAAACTGCGCGATACTGAGGTGTTGCCGCTCTTTGCCCGCTTAAGCGTGGCCGAGCAGAACCGTATTTTCCAGTCGCATCGCGGCCAGCGTATTGTCCTGGCCACTAATGTGGCGGAAACCTCGCTGACCATTCCCGGCATTAAATATGTCATTGATACCGGTACAGTACGGATCAGCCGCTATAGCTACCGTACCAAAGTACAGCGTCTGCCGATTGAGCCTATCTCGCAAGCCAGCGCCAATCAGCGTAAAGGGCGTTGTGGACGGGTCAGCGAAGGTGTCTGTATTCGCCTGTATGATGAGGATGATTTTCTGTCGCGTCCGGAGTTTACCGATCCGGAAATTCTGCGTACCAATCTTTCATCGGTGATTCTGCAGATGCTCTCCCTGGGACTCGGCGAGTTAAATAAATTTCCCTTTGTCCAGCCGCCGGAAGACAGAAATATTAAAGATGGTTTGTCTTTATTAGAAGAGCTGGGCGCGGTTAATTTAAAGGCTAAAGATCCGCGTAAAAAACTCACCGCGCTTGGCAGACACTTAGCAAAACTGCCGGTCGATCCGCGTCTGGCGCGGATGATTTTAGCGGCGAATAAGTTTGGCTGTGTCCATGAGGTGATGGTGATAAGTAGTGCATTAAGCATTCAGGATCCGCGTGAGCGTCCGCTGGATAAACAGCAGGCCTCAGATGAAAAGCACCGCCGTTTCTATGATAAAAACTCCGATTATATGGCCTTTGTTAATCTTTGGAATTATCTCAAAGAGCAGCGCAGTGAGCTTTCCAGCAGCCAGTTTAGAAAAATGTGCCAGAAAGAGTTCCTTGCTTATATGCGCGTACGCGAGTGGCAGGATATCTACACGCAGATTAAACAGGTCACCGATGAATTGGGTATTAAAGTCAACACTCAGCCATCGGACTTTGATGCGATTCATCAGGCCCTGCTTGCCGGGCTGTTGTCGCATGTCGGCTTTAAAGATAAAGAGGCGGAATATCTTGGGGCACGCAACAGTAAATTTTATATGTTTCCCGGCTCCGGCCTGTTTAAAAAGCAGCCGAAATGGGTAATGGTGGCCGAGCTGGTGGAAACATCAAAATTGTTCGGCCGTATCGCCGCGCGTATTAAGCCGGAATGGGTCGAACAGCAGGCGCAGCATCTGATCAAACGCAGTTACAGTGAGCCGCACTGGCAGAAAAAAGCCGGCGTAGTCGGTGCCTTTGAAAATCAGACCTTATATGGGCTGCCGATTGTGGTTAAACGTAAGGTCACTTATACCCAGATTGATCCCAAGCTGTGTCGCGAGCTGTTTATTCGTCATGCCTTAGTGGAAGGGGAGTTTATTACCCGCCATCAGTTCTTTAAAGATAATCAGGCATTACTCGAAGATATCGAAGAGCTCGAGCATAAGTCGCGGCGCCGCGATATTCTGGTTGATGATGAAGCGCTGTTTGAATTTTATGACCAGCATATTCCGGCTAATGTCGCGAGTGCTAAGCAGTTTGACAGCTGGTGGAATCGCGAGAAGAAAAATCAGCCTAACCTGCTTAACTATCAACGCGAGCAGGTGATGGCGCATGACGCCGATCAGGTGACGGCCAACGCCTATCCGGATTTCTGGCAGCAGGACGGCTTTAAACTTAAATTAAGTTATGCCTTTGAACCGGGAACGACGCAGGACGGGGTGACCGTTAGCGTGCCGCTGGCGCTGCTTAACCAGCTCTCTGCGGATGGTTTTGACTGGCAGATACCGGCGCTGCGCGAAGAGCTGCTGATTGCACTGATTAAAACCCTGCCGAAAACAGTGCGCAGGAATTTTGTGCCTGCCCCTAATTATGCGCAGGCGGCGCTGGCAGCCATGGAGCCGTTACAAACACCGCTGTTGCCAGCCTTTGAAAAGCAGCTGCTGCGAATGACTGGCGTAAAAATTCCGGAAAACGCTTGGGATGTCAATGCGTTGCCGACCCATCTGCAGATGAAGTTTAATATCATTAATGAAAAAGGCAAAAGCATTGCTACGGGGACAGACTTAACGCTGTTACAGCAGCAGTTGCAGGGGAAGGTGAAAGAAACATTATCGAAAGTATCTAAGCAGGGCATCGAAAAAACGAATTTGCAGGAGTGGAATTTCGGCAAGCTGCCCAAGTCCTTTACTAAAGATCACGGCGGCTATGAAGTGAAAGCTTTTCCGGCTTTGGTGGATAAAAAGAAAAGTGTGGCGATTGAGCTGTTTGACAGTGAAGAGAAAGCGGCATTGGTTAACCGCGCCGGGCTGCGTCGTTTGGTGCTGTTAAATGTCCCCTCTCCGGTTAAGTATCTGCAGCAGAGCCTGCCTAATAAGGCTAAGCTCGGGCTTTACTTTAATCCCTTCGGCCAGGTTAAGGATCTGATCAATGACTGCATTGCCTGCGCGGTTGACGGCATATTGGCCGAGCAGGACACACCGCACACAGAGAGCGAATTTACTGCGCAGAAAGAGAAAGTGCGCGCCGAGCTTGCCGATAGAACGCTGCAGATCACGCAGCAGGTTGAAGCGATTCTAACCCTGGCGCATACGGTCAATAAGAAGCTGAAAGGCAAGGTGGATCTGACCATGCTCGCTGCGCAGGGGGATATCAAATCGCAGCTGCAGCGTCTTATCTATCCCGGTTTTGCCTGTCAAAGTGGCGAACAAAAGCTGCCGGATCTGAAACGTTATCTATTGGCACTACAGAAACGTCTGGAAAAACTGCCGGTGAATCCGAATCAGGATCGCTTGCATACCCTGGAGCTTAATGATCTGGAAGAACGTTATCATGCGTTATGCAAGACTATGATGGGTAATGAAAAAGACAATAGCGATTTGGCTGAGATCTACTGGATGCTCGAGGAGCTGCGCGTTTCTCTGTTTGCTCAGCAGCTGGGAACAGCTTATCCTATTTCCGCCAAGCGGATCAGATTAAAACTGACGGAGTTAAAGGGGTAAGCTCAATAGACTTTGATCTAAAGAAGCGGGGTGGTGCAATGCCAATCCGCTTTTTTAATAACCATTAAAAAAGCACCACAGAGGACACTGAGTTAAAAGAGAAACATACAATACATTAGTTTTTTCTCTGTAGTTATGCTTTTAGTTTTTTATAATGCTATCTGAAGCATCTGCATAAGTATTTTTTATCTATAAGAGATAGTGTTCTGTATGAAGATGTATAGGAATTAAGAAAAATAAAAAAGAAGATAAGAATGAAATGGTGGAGGGAGGTGGATTCGAACCACCGAAGCTTACGCGGCAGATTTACAATCTGCTCCCTTTGGCCACTCGGGAACCCCTCCGTTATTTCGAGCGCAATAATAGCAGAATTTTTTAACTTGTGAAGAGAAAAAAAGAAAAAAACATTAAATAAAATCAGTTTCTTGCCGATAGCTTTAATTTTGAACAAAAAGTGTGGGAGAGCGTATAAAACTTGTTCAGAAAGCCTTTGTTGAGTAAGGAGTAATGGTGATGAGTGTAAAGTGATGAATTATGAGCTAACTTAACTGTGGCGTAGATGGCTCAGGTAATCTAAAAAACTAAAAGCACCATCGCTGAGAAAAATATGCAGATTATAAACTTAATTATGTTTTCTCGTCGAACTCTCTGTTCCCGGTGGTGCATTTTCAATATTTTATTTTTGCCTGAGTGCAGCGTATAGGCAGGTCGTTGTTGAAATTAAAATTATTCAAAAACCACGGTGCGGTTGGCGTAAACAAAGACTTTATCGTCTAATACCTGCTGCAGTGCGTAGCTTAATACCGAACGCTCTACATCGCGACCTGCTTTGGCAAGATCGGCGGCGCTATAGGCATGGTCAATATGCTTGACATCCTGAGCAATAATCGGACCTTCGTCGAGATCATTGTTAACAAAGTGAGCTGTTGCGCCAATGATTTTAACCCCGCGATCAAAGGCCTGTTGATAAGGGCGTGCGCCGATAAAGGCCGGTAAAAATGAGTGATGAATATTAATCAGTTTGTTTTCATAGGCAGCGACAAAGTCAGGCGTCAGAATACGCATATATTTCGCGAGAATAACATAATCAGGGGTGTAGGGGGCAATCGCATCAAGGACTTTCTGCTCATGCTCTTCACGTGACAGGCCTTCATGGCTGACGGTGTGGTAGGGAATATTAAACTTGGAGACCAGCTCTTCAAGTTTATCGTAATTACCGATAACTGCGGCAATCTCGACATCAATACCGCCGTAGGTGCTCTTCATTAAAATATCACCCAGGCAGTGTGCTTCTTTAGTCACTAAAATAACGATGCGTTTACGCTGCTGTGAGATAAGTGAGCGTTGTGACCCTTTAGGCAAATTAAAATCCAGATCCGCAAGTAATGTCTGATCATTAAAGTAGCCTTCGATCTCGGTGCGCATAAAGAAGCGGCCATGTTGATGATCGACAAATTCATTATTTTTTATGATATTTAACTGGTGTTTTTGACAGATATTAGTGATCTGCGCAATCAGACCTTTACTGTCAGGGCAATCGGTCAGTAGTGTTTTCTTTTCCATAATTATCTCGGTTAGTTAGCGCAACATTTTTTATATTTTTTGCCGCTGCCGCAGGGGCAAGGTTCATTGCGGGCTATTTTACCTGATTTTTGTTCAGGATAAATATCGCCGTCACAATATAGCCATTGTTGCCCTTGTTTTACAAAATTGGAGCGCTCATGCAGACAAGAAAGCTTGCCGTTTTCAATAAACCAGGCTTTAAATTCAACAAAACCTGTTGTCTTCAAGGTTTCAGTGGCAATAATCTGCAGATTTTTCCAGTCGACGGTTTTTTCCGCTAACTGTGCTGCTGTTAACTGGCCGCGGTAATCGCCATGATAGGTAGCAAAAAGGTAATCGCCAAGCTGCAGAACATAGCCACTAAAACGAGAGCGCATCAGCTGTTCACAGTTATCAGGGTAACTTGTTTTCTGGTGAAAGGGCTGGCAGCACTGCTGGTAGCTTAAACCGCTGTTGCAGGGACAAGTTTGTTGTTTAAAATCAGTCATTCTTTTTTCACATATAAAAAAAGCGTTCATATGAACGCTTTTTATTAATAATCAAAGCGATTATTCAGCCTGGTAAGCATCATGGTGGATGCCGGCAGCTCGACCCGATGGATCGGCATTGTTCTGGAAACTTTCATCCCAGGCTAATGCTTCAACGGTTGAACAAGCAACTGATTTGCCATATGGAACACATTCAGCAGCACTATCAAGCGGGAAGTGCTCGGCAAAAATGCTGCGGTAGAAGTAAGCTTCTTTGGTATCCGGCGTATTGATTGGATATTTAAACTTAGCGTTGGCCAGTTGTTGATCCGTTACCTGCGTTTCAATATGCTCTTTCAGGGTATCAATCCAGCTGTAGCCTACACCGTCGGAGAACTGCTCTTTCTGGCGCCATAGCACTTCATCAAGCAGCTGACCATCAAAGGCTTCACGGAGAATATTCTTCTCAATGCGGCCGTCTTTGATCATTTTTAGTTCAGGGTTAGTACGCATTGCCACATCCAGGAACTCTTTATCTAAGAAAGGAACACGTGCTTCAATACCCCAGGCTGCCATCGATTTATTAGCACGTAAACAGTCAAACATATGCAGTTTTTCCAGTTTACGGTTTAACTCTTCGTGGAATTCTTTGGCATTAGGGGCTTTATGGAAATACAGGTAACCGCCAAAGATTTCATCTGCGCCTTCACCGGAAAGTACCATTTTAATGCCCATCGCTTTAATTTTACGTGCCATCAGGTACATAGGCGTAGAAGCGCGAATAGTCGTAACATCGTAAGTTTCAATGTGATAGATAACTTCACGCAGTGCATCGATACCGTTTTGTACGGTAAAGATAATAGGGTGGTGCACCGTGCCTAATTCATCTGCTACCTTTTGTGCAGCCGCTAAATCCGGAGATCCTTCAAGGCCGACAGAGAAGGAGTGCAGTTGTGGCCACCAGGCGCCGGTCTGGTCATCATCTTCAACACGTTGCTTGGCAAATTTCTGGGTAATTGCCGAAATAACTGAAGAGTCCAGGCCGCCTGACAGTAATACACCGTAAGGGACATCACACATCAGCTGACGTTTAACAGAAGCTTCTAATGCCCGGCCGATTGCTTTTGCACTGCCGTCATTGTCTTTTACCGCATCATACTGCATCCAGTCACGCACGTAGTATTTAGTCAGCTCACCGATTTCGCTGTCTAAGAAATGTCCCGGCGGGAATTCCTGCACTTTAGTACAAACAGGCGTTAATGCTTTCATTTCCGATGCCACATAGAAGTTACCATGCTCATCCCAGCCCATATAAAGCGGAATAATACCGATATGGTCGCGACCAATCAGGTATTTGTCTTTTTCCGCATCATATAAACAGAAGGCAAAGATACCGTTAAGGTCATCTAAAAAAGCATTACCTTTCTCTTCATATAAACCAAGGATAATTTCACAATCAGATTTTGTTTTGAACTGGTAACCACAAGTCAGCTCTTTTTCTAAGTCTTTATGGTTATAAATCTCACCATTAACCGCCAGAATATGTGTATTATTTTGATTATATAAAGGTTGTGCACCTGTATTAACATCTACGATAGAAAGACGTTCATGGACAAGGATTGCTTTATCCGAAGAGTAAACACCAGACCAGTCAGGGCCGCGGTGACGAAGCAGTTTAGACATTTCAATTGCTTGTTGGCGCAATGCGATAGGATCGCTTTTAATGTCGAGCACACCAAAAATAGAACACATAACGTTACCTTTTTATTTTAAAACAAACATAGTGGCTGTTTGCTTTTTTATATTATTGCTATTGCCGTTAGGGATTGCTTTATGATTTAAATCGTCCCTAAAAGTGATCAAATGAGATCTGAAAAATGAGTTAAATGATTTTTGCAGAATATTGAAGAAAAGTCACACTAAATCCGAATAATTAAGTCACAAATCTATGGATTCGGTGATTTTTTACCGGTAATGCTTATTTTGAACAGAGTTTGCCTTTGCTTGTGATTCACTGCGTGCTGCTTGATAAAAAGTAATCTCATTCTCTTTTGTCGACTAAAGACAGATGCTCGGGGAAAGCGTAAGTGACAAAGGTCGTGGTGTCTGGCCAATCGCGGTTGACGGTGAGCTCAATGCCATCCTGCAATAGCCACTGAAAGCTGGCTTTTCCCTGCTTTATCTCACCGGACTGCTGATCTGGTTGACCATAGGTGTGGCTGAGCTGTGTGCTAATGTCAGCGATCAGTTGCGGGTTACTTCTGCCGATATAAGTGTATCTTGCGCTGGCAAAGCGATTATCTTTGGTGTAGATGACCGTTAACTCACTGCTTCCGCGTATCACCGCACCGCTAAAGTAGGTATCCGACCAGGCGGTGCTCCTTTCGTCGATAGCGATAATATTTTGAGCTTTGATTTGTTGATCCAGTATTTCCCGGTTGGTACAGGCAATGGCAACGGAAAACAGCTTAGTGGTGGCGGTCTGCAGGCAGTGTTGTTGTTTCTGCAGTGCTTTTAAACGGATTTGTGCCAACACTTGCGTGGATTTTTGATATAGCGCCATGGCGCGTTCGCTATCAACCGGTACTCCTAAACCATTTTCATATAAAAAGGCTAAAGGGGCATAAGCTAAATTGTACCCCTGCTGCACGGCGGTTTGATAAAACTTTGCCGCTTTTACATAATTGGTATCTATTATTTTCCTGCCGCTGTTATCAACAAAACCCTGGTCATAAATAGTGCCGAGCTGGTAAGCGGCCTGTGCATCATCATGCTGTACAGCGCTGTAATACCATTCGATCGCTGTCTGAATGTTCTGCTCGACATCTCTACCGCTTTGGTAGATAACACCTAATTTAAACTGTGCTTTACCATAGCCCTTATTAGCAGCTTCTTTATACCATTTCAGCGCTTCTTTAAAGTTGCTGGCAGCGCTTTTTCCCTGTTCATAAAATTCGGCTAATTTATAAGCGGCAGGGGCGTAATGGTGATTGGCTGACTTTAGATACAGCGCTCTGGCCTTTGGGTAGTCCTGTTTTGTGCCTTGGCCATTTTCGTGCATAGCGGCAAGCTGATACTGTGCAGCAGCATCGCCCTGTGCTGCTGCCCGTTCAAACCAATACATTGCCAGCTGATAGTTTTGCTCGCTGCCGCGGCCGGCCTGATACATCTTGCCGAGACTGATTTGTGCCGCGAGGTGGCCTTGCTCCGCCGCCTTACTAAACCACAACAAACTTTGCTGGTCATCCTGTCCGGTGCCCAAGCCTTTTTGGAAGTGTTTGGCCACTTGAAACTGGGCGATGCGGTCGCCCTGTTCAGCCGCTTTTAACAGCCATTTTACAGCCTGCTGCTGATCTTTAACGACGCCCAAGCCTTTGCTGTACATGGTTGCCAGTACATATTGTGCAGCCACATCCCCCTGCTCAGCTGCTTTGCTGTACCAATAGGCAGCCTGCGGGTAATTTTGCAGCGTTCCCTGACCGCTTTCATACATCCAGCCTAATGCGTATTGCGCAGCACTGTTCCCTTGCTCGGCCAATGGCTGCCATAGCATTATCGCCTGCTTATAATTGCCTGCCTGTGCCGCTTTATAGGCCTGGTCGAATTCCGCGTTCGCTAAAGCTGCCCGGCTACCTAGAGCAGTCAGCAAAATTAGCGAAAAGATAGCACGGAGAAGCCATAACATACTATTAACCTTTAACTCCATTTAATTGTTAAAGTCCAATCAAGTATAAAGCATTTAAAAATGAATGAAATAGAGGTGCGCGCAGCTGCATAGGCCGACCAAACATTTGTGAGTTAACGCACTATAGTCAGCAGCGGCCTGTGCTTTTATGTGATTGTTGTTATTGCTGTGATCATTTACATTACAATATGTTATAGAAAATGCAAAATTAATCGGATGTTAATATTTACATAAGCTTAGGGGGCGGCAATAATGCCGCTGGCAACAGAGCCAAGATTTTGAGGATTAGAAATTGCTGCACTTTATTAGCCAATATTACCACTGGGTTGTGACTGCTTTGTTGTTGTTAAGCTACCCGATTCTAGCAAAATTATTACGTAACTTATTAACGCGTCTGGTCACGGGGAATATTGAAAAACATCGCCAATACCGGGCCAACCTGTTACTCGACACATTACTGGCAGCTATGCTGCTGTGTCTGATTGTTTTGACTCTGGGGATTGAATTAAAGGGATTATTAGTTGTCGGCTCTTCACTGCTGGCGATGTTTTCTGTTGCCCTGTTTGCCGGGTGGTCATTACTGAGTAATCTGACCTCCTTTTTACTGCTGCTGATACAAAATAAATGCAAAGTCGGCAGCAAGGTGCGTATTGTTGATGGCGGTAACTTTATCGAAGGAACCATTGTCGATATGGGCTTAATTAACGTTACACTTGCCAACGAAAATCAAAATGAGGTTTTGTATCCGAATAACCTTTTTGTGGTCAGGCCGGTTATTATTATCAAATATGAAACAAAAAATGGCACCGCTAAATACCCCTTTAAAAGGTCGCTAAAATGACAATTGAACTAGAACTAACAGAGTTTATTGAAAAAATATCAGAGACTGAGGATGCCTGTAAAACGGCTATTTTTAACCAGTTTCAGTCTCAGTTTGAGCCCGGATCAATTTCATTGCTACTGGAATCATTGCCGATAGAGCAGCGTATTTTATTGTGGCGGCAATTACCGCTTAACGACTCTATTGAAGTGCTTTCTTATATGCGCAGCGAGCCGCGTCATTCAATTATCGGCGCATTATCTGAGCAGGAGCTCAAGCTGATCTTTTCGCAGTTGGATGATTACACCCTGATTGAGTGGGCGGATACCTTACCTGAAGAATTACTCAATCTAGCGATTAGCTATTTAGATCATACCCAGTGGCAACAATATCAGGAAGCCATTACTTATAATGAGCTGCAGATTGGCCGTTATGCGCAGCGTAACTGTTTTATCCTGCCCGTCCAGACAACGGTAGGGCATGCACGCTTGTATCTGAAAAAACAAGGTTATAAATACCCGGATCAGATCTATGTAAAGGATAAAAAAGCAAAATTTTTAGGGGTGATTAGTTATCAGGTGCTAACTGAAGCCGCGGCGCATGAGCCCCTTAAGCCACTTATCGATGATCATATACCGACCTTGACGGATAAATTATCGATTAACGAAGCATTGGAGGTGGTTGAATCATCTAATTACATCGCACTGCCGGTGATCAATGATGTCCAGCATTTACTCGGTGAAATTGATTATCGATTTGCCATGAGCTCATTGCGCCAACACTACGAGCAGCAGTTAATGGCCGGTGCCGGTTTGAATGAAGGGGATGACCTTTTTGCGCCTATTAAACAAAGTACGCAGAAGCGGGCGGTATGGTTGGGGATTAACCTGATCACGGCAATTTTAGCCTCTATTACCATCAGCTTATTTGAAGATGTCATTGCCGAAGTGGTTGCTTTGGCTGTGCTGATGCCTATTGTCGCTTCGATGGGGGGGATTGCCGGCAGTCAGACCTTAACCTTAATGATTCGCGCGATGGCATTAAACCAGATCACGCCCGGCAACCGCCTGGCGGTGTTAAAAAATGAATGCGGTATCGGCAGCTTAAACGGTCTGCTGTGGGCCTTAATTATAGGTTTACTTGCTGGTGTGTGGTTTCAATCCGTACAGATAGCCGCTATTTTGTCACTGGCCATAGTGGTTAATATTTTTGTTGCCGCCTTGTTTGGAGTGCTTATTCCTATTTTTTTAAATAAGTGCAAGCTTGATCCGGCATTGGCCGGCTCGGTAATATTAACCACTGTCACTGATGTAGTCGGTTTCTTTGCCTTTTTAGGGACGGCTTCACTGATTTTACTGCGCTAACAGTTTCTATGTGAAAATGGCAAGGCTCTGTAGCAGTCAGGGTAGTGACCTTTCCACAGCGAAAGGTCACTACCCGGGTTAGTTTATGACTGCCGCTAAATTGTATAAAGATCTTGCATGATCTCAATCTGTTCAGCGACTTCCTGATGATCGTCAAAATAAGCAATATGGTACATGGCATCGCCTTCCTGAACTAATGGAATATTTTGCTTACCGATAATAATCCCGGAGTAACGGGCTTTTACCGGGGCAAAGACATCACCAAAAGGACCGCCAATCTCAGCTAGAATATCTTTAGCATTCACCAGATCGCCTAATTTCTTTTTGTGTTTAACAATACCGCTGACAGGGGCGCGTACCCAGGAACTGTTTTTGGCGATAAAGGGAGCGGCGGCTTTTTTTCTGCTGGTGTTACGCAGCATGCCTAATTGCCGCAAAACTTGAATAACCCCTTTTGTACCTGCGCGAATTGAAAGCTCATCAAAACGCAAAGCCTCACCCGCTTCATAAATCAATATTCGTGTGCCTGATTCCGCTGCCGCTTGTCTTAATGAGCCATCCCGCAAGTTGGAATTGAGCAGTACCGGTACACCGAATGCTTTGGCTAGGGCGAGCGTCTGCGGATCGTCTAAATTTGCTCTGATTTGCGGCAGATTACTGCGGTGTTGCGCGCCGGTATGCAAATCAATGCCGTAATTACAATGGGTTACAATCTGCGAAAGAAAAAGGTTGGCAACCCGGCCTGCTAATGAGGACTTTTCCGATCCCGGAAAAGAGCGGTTTAAATCTCTGCGATCCGGCATATAGCGGCTTTGATTCAGCACCCCGTAGACATTAACCATAGGCACCGCGATTAATGTCCCCTTTAAGTGTTTGAGCTGCTTTGAGGTGATCACTCGGCGAATAATTTCGATGCCGTTAAGTTCATCACCATGAATAGCGGCGCTTAAAAACAGGGTCGGGCCGGGCGACTTGCCGCGCTGAATATGGATGGGCATGGAGATCTCGGTATCCGTATATAAGCTGGCGACAGGCATATCTATCTGCTTGGTTTCGCCCGGCTTGACCGAAAATCCGGCAATATCAATAGCACACATTTATCATCCCTTACCGCGGGTGCGGTTACTGTTCGGTTTAGCATTTTTTTCCAGGTACTCACAAATCAAGCCGGCGACATCTTTGCCGGTGGCTGTTTCAATACCCTCTAATCCCGGGGATGAGTTTACTTCCATCACTACCGGCCCTCTGCTGGAGCGCAACAGGTCCACACCGCAGAAGTTTAAGCCCATCACCTTAGCGGCACTGACGGCCGTTGCCCGTTCCTCTTTGCTTAATCTAACAATTTCGGCGCTGCCGCCGCGATGCAGATTAGATCTGAATTCACCTTCCTGACCCTGGCGTTTCATTGCTGCTATTACTTTGCCGCCAACCACCAAACAGCGGATATCTGCACCTCCTGCTTCTTTAATAAATTCTTGTACCAAGATATTTGCTTTTAAGCCCATAAAAGCTTCAATAATACTCTCTGCCGCTTTAGTCGTTTCACCAAGGACAACGCCGATTCCCTGGGTGCCTTCAAGCAATTTGATGACCACAGGTGCACCGCCGACATTTTTGATTAAATCTTTAATATTGTCAGGTTGGTGGGCAAAGCCGGTTCGAGGTAAGCCGATATTTTTCCGTGATAATAATTGCATAGAGCGTAGCTTGTCGCGACTGCGACTGATAGCAACAGACTCATTGATGCAGAAAGTGCCCATCATTTCAAACTGGCGTACTACAGATGTGCCATAAAAGGAGATAGAGGCGCCAATGCGCGGAATAACCGCATCGTACTTGGGTAACGCTTCGCCTTTATAGCGGACCACGGGCTTGTTACTGGTGATATCCATATAGCAGTGCAGGGTATCAATAACATCCACTTGATGTCCGCGTTGCTGCGCTGCTTCAACGAGGCGGCGTGTTGAGTAAAGTTTTTTATTTCTAGATAAAATGGCTATTTTCATATTTTTCTCACAAAAGAGTCATGCTGAGTGACTAGGGAAGTTCATAAGTCGTATTGACGGTAAAACTTACGCTCTGTCATTAAATATAGTGTTAACTTTTTGTTGCGCAAGGGAAGATTCACGTTAAAGTGGATTACCACACATTAAAAAACTGCTACTTTTGCTCCTTAGAAATAACGGCGTGTATTAGAGATGGCAGGCGCTTTATTCAAGGTTGAAAGCCACAAGCTTGCAGCTACAATAAGAATATCAATTATACTGCTGATAAGCACAGGACGGAATATAAATTATGCTATATAACAATAAATTACTGGTTGGCGCATTAGAGAAATGCGCTCTACCCGACTTGCAGATAGAAGGCTTGGAGACGCGTATTGATACCGGTGCTAAAACCTCCTCTCTGCATGTCGATGATATTACTGAATTTGAGAAAGAGGGGCAGCAATGGATAGAATTTTATATCCATCCGGATGTGCACAATGTCAAAAAAACGGTACAACGCCAAGCTCGGGTTAAAGCCGTGCGTAATATTAAAAGCTCCTCAGGTTGCCTGCAAAAACGTTACGTTATTGAAACCCGTGTCGCAATTGGCCAGGAGCAATGGCAGATCGAGGTTTCTTTATCGGACCGTTCCGGTATGACCTATTTAATGTTACTAGGGCGCGAAGCGATGAACGGCAAAATTATTGTTGATCCTTCGCGTGACTTTATCCAGTCTGAGCATTGATCTTATAAAGCTGAGTCAATGCACAGCTAAGCCGTTTTTTATTTTTAACTAAGCCATGCTTAGCGCAGGAGAGTGTTCATGTCTAGCGTAGATAACAGCAGCAAGAGTTCAATCCGGGAGTTAGCAGATATCGACCCTCTGTTCACTGCTATCGATCAGCAGTTACATGCATTAGTTAGAGGCATTAATATTCTCGAAGCGGTCACACCGTTAAATCATGCGCAGCAGAAAGCGCTCTTTTTCAAGCAGCATTATTCTGCACTGCCTTCCTTTATATACCGGGAACATAATATTTCTCCTTTTTCTTTGAAACGCAGCCTGTTTAATCTGCCCCTGGAAAAGATACAGGATAGCGACCTGCAGCAATTATATTTAGCGGTGGTGGATTCCTATGTTGATAAAATCGACCAGTTTAAATCCATTGGCACGGATGAGTTCCTTTATGATTCCATGCGTTACTATGGCGAGCCGAGTGAAAAGGATATTCGTAATGCGCAGTTTATTCTCCATCTGCCAGAGCATGCACCCGACGAAAGTGAAATGCTCGATGCCTTTGCGATCCGGGATATATTGACGGCGATGGTCGACCAGGAAAATTACACCTGGGAGATGCAGTTTGACGATACTATGATCGCCAAAGCCCTGGTGTCAGGTACGCGCGTGCGCCTTAACAGCAAGGCGAAAGTATCAAAAACCGATGCGCTGGCGCTGGCGCATCATGAATTGGGGGTGCATCTGCTGACCTCGCTTAACGGTAATAAACAACCGCTACGGATTTTATCTTTAGGCTGCCCGATGAATACCATGACCCAGGAAGGGCTGGCTATTTTAAGTGAGTACTTATCGGGGAATTTAACGCTGCAGCGCTTAAAGGTGTTAGCCCTGCGTGTGATCGCCGTCAAGTCGATGATTGAAGATAAAGACT
Source organism: uncultured Psychromonas sp. (assembly GCA_963674525.2). Taxonomy (GTDB): domain Bacteria; phylum Pseudomonadota; class Gammaproteobacteria; order Enterobacterales; family Psychromonadaceae; genus Psychromonas. The sequence continues at coordinate 209,551 of CAXXRV010000026.1, forward strand.
TTCGCAGCACCTTTTTAATTCTTAAGGAGAAATATCATATCGACGATGAGCTGGCCTATACCATTACCGCCCGCGTCTATCGCGGAGGCGGTTACACTAAAGACTACCTCTATCTGAAAGGGTTCAGCCTGGTTTTAACTGCCTATGAGCAGGAAGAAAACTTTAACAACCTGCTGGCCGGTAAAACTTCGCTGGAGTTCTTACCGCTGATCACCCGTTTGATCGATAAGCAGTTATTGGCTGCGCCGCACTTTATTACCCCAGCTTTTAAAGAACCCAAGGTAAACAGTGCGGTAGAGAGCTTTATCACCCACGCGATTAAATAAGCAAGCGGCTATAACAGCGCTTGCCTATTGGCAGTGCTGTTTGAAAATTAAGCATAAAGGAAGTTATTCAATATGCACATGGATATCGTTTTTACTGGTGCTTGAGCAGGGCAGAAACTCGCCTTCGCGCAGATAAGCCATCGGCTGGGTTTGGTATTCCACTTTACCGCTGATCAGTCGGCATTTACAAACGCCGCAGTGGCCGTCACGACAGTGAAACTCTATCGTCAGTGCATGCGTTTCTAAATTTTCCAATATTGTTTTTTGGCTGTCTAACAGGTAGTCGACACCGTTCACCGTGAGCTTTTTATTGATCATTTTTTCTATGCGCGACTGAAGCCGCGGCCCCTGTTTTACAATTCAAAGCTGCTCAGCTCTTCACTATCAATCTTGCTGTTGATCTGTCCGACAAGGTAGGAGCTGATCTCCGCTTCCTGCGGGGCAACCTGGACATTATCGCTGACCAGCCAGTGGTTGATCCAGGGAATCGGGTTGGATTGTACGGCAAAGGGGGCTTCATAACCGATTGCCTGCATACGCTGATTGCAGATATATTCGACATATTGACAGAGGATCTGTTCATTTAAGCCGATCATTGAGCCATCTTTAAAGAGGTATTGTGCCCACTCTTTTTCCTGCTCGGCAGCCTTTAAAAATATCTCGCGTCCTTCGGCAAAACACTCAATGGCAATCTCAGCCATCTCCGGATCATCTTTACCATCGGCCCACAGGTTTAAAATTTGTTGGGTTGAATTAAGATGCAGGGCTTCATCGCGAGCAATCAGCTTGATGATCTTGGCATTACCTTCCAGCAGATCCCGCTCTGCAAAGGCAAATGAGCAGGCAAAGGAAACATAAAAACGGATCGCTTCCAGTGCATTGATTGAACAGATACACAGGTAAAGTTTTTTCTTTAGCGCGCGCAGGGTCAGTTTCTCTTTTTCACCCTGGACATTAATATAATCAATCTCATTCTGCTCCAGGCCATGCAACTGATAGAACTGCGTGGCATGGATCAGCTCATCATAATAGCCGGCAATATCGGTGGCGCGCTTTTGGATTTCCTGATTGCTGACGATATCGGTAAACACCTCATTGGGATCGGTATACAGGTTACGCAGAATATGGGTGTAACTACGGCTGTGAATGGTCTCAGAAAATGCCCAGGTCTCTATCCAGGTTTCCAGCTCCGGCAGGGAAACAATCGGCAGCAGGGCGATATTGGGACTGCGCCCCTGAATGGAATCAAGCAGCGTCTGATATTTAAGATTAGAGATAAAGATATGCTGCTCATGCTCGGGGAGATTGGCAAAGTCGATGCGATCCCGGCTGACATCAATCTCTTCCGGACGCCAGAAAAACGACAGTTGTTTTTCAATGAGTTTTTCAAAGATGTCAAAGCGCTGTTGATCGTAACGGGCAACATTTACCGGGTTGCCGAAAAACATCGGCTCTTTAAGCGCATCATTTGCAATTTTTGAAAAGGTTGTATAAGCCATGGAATGCTCCAGAATAATTCTTTTATGATTTACCACAGAGAACACAGAGGTAAAAGAGAAAACAACTGTATTGCTGTCTTCTCGGTGTAACGCGTAGCGTCTCTGTGTTCTCGGTGGTCACTTTTCTAATCTTTTACAATAACCTGAGTTATCTACATAGGTATGTTATTTTTTGTGTTAACTTAAATCTTACAAGCGCCGCCGGCACAGCCGTCATCAGCCTCAAAGACTTTCTTATCGTCGGCACCATCTCGAGTATTATGGTAATACAGGGTTTTTACGCCCATTTTATAAGCAATTAGAAGATCTTTTAACAGGTTGGTCATCGGCACTTTATTATCGCTAAAATGTTTCGGATCGTAGTTGGTATTGGCAGAGATTGCCTGATCGACAAATTTCTGCATCAGCCCGACAAGCTCCAAATAACCCTGGTTATTGGGCATACTCCATAATAACTCATAATTCTCTTTATACTTTTCAAACTCCGGAACAACCTGTTTTAAAATGCCGTCTTTGCTGGCTTTGATGCTGATAAAACCACGTGGCGGCTCAATACCGTTAGTGGCATTGGAGATCTGACTCGATGTCTCAGAGGGCATCAGAGCAGAAAGCGTGGAGTTACGTAAACCATTCTTAACGATATCGGCACGCAGTGATTCCCAGTCCAAATGATAGGGTTCATCACAGACCGCATCTAATGACTTTTTATAGGTATCGATGGGCAGAATACCCTGTGAGTAACGCGTCTCGTTAAACTGCGGGCAAGCGCCACGCTCTTTGGCCAGTTTATTCGATGCCTTTAACAGGTAGAATTGAATCGCTTCAAAGGTTTTATGGGTCAGGTTATTGGCGCTGCCATTTGAATATTTAGTCCCGTTTTTAGCCAGGTAATAAGCATAGTTGATCACGCCGATGCCAAGCGTACGGCGCGCCATGCTGCTGTTTTGGGCCGCTTTAATCGGATAATCCTGGTAATCGAGCAGGTTGTCCAGTGCACGAACGGCAAGCTCGGCCAGCTCTTCCAGTTCATCAAGCGACTCAATCGCCCCCAGGTTCAATGCCGATAGCGTACACAGTGCAATTTCACCTTCTTCATCCATAATATGCTCTAATGGCTTGGTCGGCAGTGCAATCTCCATACACAGATTACTCTGGCGAATGGGCGCAACCTTGCTGTCAAAGGGGCTATGGGTATTACAGTGATCGACATTCTGAATATAGACACGGCCGGTACTGGCGCGCTCCTGCATCAGCAGAGAGAACAGTTCAATGGCATCAATAGATTTCTGGCGAATACTGGCATCGCCTTCATAGAGGGTATATAAGCGCTCAAATTCATCTTGATCTTCAAAGAAGGCATCATAGAGCCCGGGGACATCAGAGGGGCTGAACAGGGTAATGGATTTTTGATCAATCAGGCGCTGGTAGAATAGGCGGCCGAGCTGTACGCCATAGTCTAAGTGACGTATACGGTTTGATTCAACGCCGCGGTTATTTTTAAGTACCAGTAAAGATTCAACCTCAAGGTGCCAGATAGGGTAGAAAACCGTTGCCGCCCCACCGCGCACGCCGCCCTGTGAGCAGGATTTTACCGCTGTCTGAAAATATTTATAGAATGGAATACAACCTGTATGCAGCGCTTCACCATTGCGGATAGTACTGCCTAAGGCACGAATTCTTCCGGCATTGATACCGATACCGGCACGCTGGGAAACATATTTTACGATTGAGCTGGCCGTGGCATTGATTGAGTCGAGGCTGTCACCCGTTTCAATTAATACGCAGGAGCTGAACTGGCGGGTCGGTGTACGCACTCCCGACATAATAGGCGTCGGCAAGGAGATTTTAAATTGCGAGACGGCATCATAAAAACGTCTGATATAGCCTAAACGAACAGGCTTGTCATAGTCGGCAAATAAGCAGGCCGCAACTAACAGGTAAAGAAACTGCGCGCTTTCAAAAATCTCACCGGTAACGCGGTTTTGGATTAGATACTTACCTTCAAGCTGTTTGACCGCCGCATAGGAAAAGTTCAGATCGCGATTGTGGTCAATGAATTTATCCATCTCTTCGAATTCCTGCTTAGTGTAATCTTCGAGCAGGTGCGCATCATATTTCCCCTTGGAACACATTTTACTGACATGCTCAAAAACACTGGGCGGGGTGAAGCGTTTATAGGCTTTTTTACGCAGATGAAATACGGCAAGGCGAGCAGCAAGATATTGGTAATCCGGCGATTCTTCAGAAATAAGGTCTGCCGCTGCTTTGATAATGGTTTCGTGAATATCGTCGGTACGGATACCATCATAAAACTGAATATGCGAATTTAATTCTACCTGTGATACTGAGACATTATTCAAGCCTTCGGCCGCCCAGGTAATAACACGGTGAATTTTGTCAAGATCGATATTTTCTCTTTTGCCATTACGCTTGGTGACAAACAGGTTTTTATTCATTTGGGATACCTTTATTTTGGGCGACACTAAGGAGATTTAAATAGTAGTGTTAAAGTTCATCTAAACACAATATATAGTGTTGTTTTTAGATTGAGGGCACAAGATAATGATTTTGAAATTTTTCGCAAGTAAATATTTTGTTTCCTGATGTGGATAAAATAGGGGATAAATAGAGGATATAAATATTTGTTAGTGCTGACTCACTTTAACCTTTTGGTCAGTATGGCGCTGCGTAAAATGCAATGCTTATTTGTAAAAATATTTAGCTAAATGATAATCAGTTGTTAAATTGAAAAAAGATGAACAATTTGCCTGTCGCTTATATTTTTTTTACCTGCTTCTGTAGCAACAGCTGCTTCTTAACTAGACATCTTAAAATAGGCTGATGCGCTCTAGCGCCATAAAAAATGTGATTAAACGCAATATACTCTGGTTTTTTGTGTGGTTTTGTCGCAAAAATGCATGGCGCGACAAGCCGTGCCGGCAATTATTGGCTAAGATTAATTTAAAGCCGATTATTGGCTAAGATTAATTTAAAGCTGCTGCTTTTTAATGCAATGTATGTGAGTTTGAACAAAGGGGGTGTTTTATGAAATTACATATGGAGCCTAAGTGTTATACCGATATTTGCCTTCATGGAAAGTGGTTTCATCATGATCATGGTGGTACCAGTGCTTACATGCTCGGCTCTCGAGAAGTCTTTGAGTTAGGCATGATGCCAACCACGGACGAAGAGTTAGAGCTTTGCCTCGAGCCTATTGCCATAAAATCACTGTTCGCTTAAACAACCTCAAAAAGCGTTAAAAAGCCGCGCTGCTATTGCCATAGCTGCGCGGCTTTTTAGTCTGCGCGTTGCCTGATAACGGCTTAAAGTTTCCGGCAACGCAGCATATAGTTGACATTGACATTGTCGGTAATAGTAAAGGCGCTGCTAAAAGGATTAAACTCGACGCCACAGAGATCCTCGCAGCGTAATGCGGTTTGATCTATGGCGCTGAGTAAGTGCGAAGGGCGAATAAATTTTTCATATTGATGCGTGCCTTTAGGTACCCACTTCAGCACCTGCTCAGCCCCTAGAATCATCATCAGATAAGCTTTAAAGGTTTTATTGATCGTTGAAAAGTAGACATAACCACCGGGTTTGACCATATCACAGCAGGCTTGAATCACTGAAGCCGGATCCGGTACATGCTCGAGCATCTCCATGCAGGTAATTAGATCAAACTGCTCGCAATGCAGCGCTGCAAACTCTTCTGCCGTTGTCTGCTGGTAGTCAATGTCGTTTTGCGTTTCCAAGGCATGCAAACGCGCCACCTGCAGCGAGGCGGATGCCATATCGATACCGATCACCTGGGCACCCTGTACCGCCATGCTTTCGGCGAGAATACCGCCGCCGCAGCCGACATCAACCACAGACTTGCCGAATAAACTGCCAACGCCTTCTTCTATATAAGCCAGGCGGGTCGGGTTAAGCAGATGCAGCGGTTTGAAATCTCCCTGCGGATCCCACCATTGTTCAGCCATGGCTGAAAACTTTTCAATCTCTTTCAGATCGACATTATTTATTGTATTTATAGGCATGCTTTTTACCAGTTTTTCTCAAGACAGCTCATTATAGCCTGATAATTTAAGCTGCGGTTGTTTATCTGCAAAATTTCCTGCTGCACCTGTGTTTGTATGCTATTTATACAGTTTTTCGCTAATAGCGTATTCAAGGCAACATTTGCCGTGAATACGTTCCTTCAGCCTTATTTTATGGTAATATACGCCACTTACTAAAATTCAGTCGATATTCTAATAAATTAAGGATTTAGGTCTCTATGAGCGAATTTGCCTCTGACGTTTCTCCAGTCAACATTGAAGATGAATTAAAGAACTCTTATCTTGATTATGCAATGAGCGTAATTGTCGGGCGTGCATTACCTGACGTACGTGATGGTCTTAAGCCGGTGCACCGCCGTGTTTTATTTGCGATGAACGTCCTGCGCAATGACTGGAATAAACCTTATAAAAAATCGGCACGTGTGGTTGGTGATGTGATCGGTAAATATCACCCGCATGGCGATACGGCTGTTTACGATACCATTGTGCGTATGGCGCAACCTTTTTCACTGCGTTATATGCTGGTGGATGGTCAGGGGAACTTCGGCTCGGTTGATGGCGACAGTGCGGCTGCAATGCGTTATACGGAAATCCGTATGGATAAGATAGCGCATGAATTACTCGCTGATTTGGAAAAAGAAACGGTTGATTATGTCCCTAACTATGATGGTACCGAGTTTATTCCTGAAGTACTGCCGACTAAGGTACCGAATCTGTTAGTTAATGGCTCTTCAGGTATTGCGGTCGGGATGGCAACCAATATTCCCCCGCATAATCTCGGTGAAGTCATTGATGGCTGTTTAGCGTTAATTGATAATGGCGATTTGACCGTTAATGAACTGCTTGAATATATTCCCGGTCCGGACTTTCCGACAGCGGGTATTATCAATGGCCGTAAAGGTATTGTCGATGCCTATAAGACAGGGCGCGGTAAAATAAAAATTCGTGCCAAAGCTGATATTGAAGTTAATGAAAAAAATGGTCGGGAAACTATTGTTGTTCATGAACTGCCTTATCAGGTCAATAAAGCGCGTCTGATTGAAAAAATTGCCGAACTGGTCAAAGAGAAAAGACTGGAAGGAATCAGCGCACTGCGTGATGAGTCGGATAAAGACGGCATGCGCATGGTGGTTGAGGTCAAGCGTGGTGAAGTGGGTGAGGTAGTGTTAAATAACCTTTATGCGCAAACCCAGATGCAGGTTTCATTTGGTATTAATGCCGTGGCCTTAGATAATGGCCAGCCAAAACTGCTGAACCTGAAAGAGATGCTGGAAGCCTTTATTCTGCATCGCCGTGAAGTCGTGACACGACGCACCGTCTTTGAGCTGAAAAAAGCACGCGATCGCGCCCATATCCTTGAGGGGCTGGCTATTTCACTGGCCAATATTGAACCAATTATCGAGCTGATCCGTCATTCGCCAACACCGGCGGAAGCTAAAGTGGCTCTGCAGTCACAGGGCTGGGAACTGGGTAATGTAGCGGCCATGCTGGAAGCGGCTGGGGTTGATGCCGCCCGTCCGGATGGCCTGGCGATTGAGTTCGGCGTGCGTGACAACAAATACTATATGACGGAAGTGCAGGCACAGGCGATTCTGGATCTGCGTTTACATAAACTGACCGGTCTTGAGCATGAAAAAATCCTTGCTGAATATAAAGAGCTGCTCGATACTATTGCCGCACTGTTATTTATTCTTAAGAGCCCGGCGCGGTTAATGGAAGTTATCCGTGAAGAGCTGGAAGAGATCCGCACCAACTTCGGTGATCCGCGTCGTACCGAGATCACTGAAAATGAAGCCGATCTGTGTATGGCGGATCTGATCACTGAAGAAGATGTGGTGGTAACCCTTTCTCATGAAGGCTACGTTAAATATCAACCTCTGACAGATTACGAAGCACAACGTCGTGGCGGTAAAGGCAAATCGGCAACTAAGATGAAAGATGAAGACTTTATCGAGAAGCTGTTAGTTGCCAGTACCCACGATACGATTCTCTGCTTCTCGACCCGCGGCCGTTTATACTGGCTGCAGGTCTTCCAACTGCCGCTGGCATCGCGTCAGGCACGCGGTCGACCTATTGTTAATATTCTGCCGCTGGAAGAGGGCGAGCGCATTACCGCTATTCTGCCGGTGCGTGATTATGAAGATGATAAATTTGTCTTTATGGCAACGGCAAACGGTACGGTTAAGAAAACCGCATTAAGTGCCTACAGTCGTCCTCGAGCAAGTGGTCTGATTGCCATTAACCTTAATGAAGACAATGAGCTGATCGGTGCGCAAATCACTGATGGTACAAATGAAATTATGATCTTCTCGGATGCCGGTAAGGTGGTTCGCTTTAAAGAAGCGGAAGAAACGCCGGTGCTGGATGAAAACGGTGAACCGGTATTGGATGAAAACGGTGACCCGGAGATCAAATTTAAAGGGGTACGTCCTATGGGCCGTACGGCAACAGGTGTGCGCGGTATCAAGCTTAAAGATGGCGAAAAGGTCGTTTCTCTGATTGTACCTAATGCAACCGGCCATATTCTAACGACCACGGAAAACGGTTATGGTAAACGTACACCACTTGCTGACTACTCGCCTAAGAGTCGGGCAACGCAGGGGGTTATCTCCATTAAAGTCAGTGAGCGTAACGGTAAGGTTGTCGGTGCGGTACAGGTCGATGAAAATGATGAGATCATGCTGATCTCCAATAAAGGCACCTTAGTGCGTACCCGCGTCAGTGAAGTCTCGGTGGTCGGCCGTAATACTCAAGGTGTAAGGCTGATCCGCACGGCTGAAGATGAGCAGATAGTAGCGCTGCAGCGTATTGATGAAATAAAGGATGAGCCGCTTGCTGAGGAGCAGGCCGTGAATGCTGAAAATATCAGCGAAGAAACGCTTTCTGGAGATGATGCGGCAATAGCTGAATCATCTGAGCAGCAGTAATAAACAGTTTTGCTATAACAATAAGCGGCCATAGCCGCTTATTTTGTTTTAAGGATAAATAATACAATGACTAAAATATTTAATTTTTGTGCAGGCCCGGCAATGTTACCTGAAGCTGTAATGGAGCATGCGCAACAAGAGTTTTGTAACTGGCAGGGACTGGGGGTTTCTGTAATGGAGATGAGTCATCGCAGCCCTGAATTTATGGCGATGGCGGCTACAGCCGAGCAGGATCTGCGTGATCTGATGGAAATTCCAGATAATTACAAAGTGTTATTCTGCCATGGTGGCGGGCGCGGACAGTTTGCTGCCGTGCCGCTGAATCTGCTTGGTGATAAGTTTGAAGCGGATTACCTGCTGACCGGGCAATGGTCAAAATATGCCGTCGTTGAAGCTAAAAAGCATGCCCGTATCAGTGAAACAAATATTATGACTAAAACGGCAGACGGCAAAGTCACTGTCAAGCCGGTGACGGACTGGCCGGTTAATGCCGGTGCTGCTTATGTGCATTACTGCCCGAATGAAACCATTGAAGGGATCGAGCTTTTTGATATTCCGGAAACCGGTGTGGTGCCGCTTGTGGCGGATATGAGTTCAACGATTTTATCGCGTCCGATTGATGTTTCTAAATTCGGTATTATTTACGCCGGTGCGCAAAAGAATATCGGCCCCTCCGGACTGGCCATTGTCATTGTCCGCGAGGATTTAATCGGTAAAGCACGACAAGCAATTCCGTCTATTTTAGATTACAAAGTCCAAGCCGATGCCGACTCTATGTACAATACGCCGCCGACTTATGCCTGGTATCTGGCCGGTTTAGTGTTTAAATGGCTTATCGATCAGGGCGGTATAGCCGCAATGGAGCAGAAAAATATTGCCAAAGCTGAGCTGCTGTATAACTTTATCGACAACTCCAGTTTTTATAGCAATAACATAGATGCCAGCGTGCGCAGCCGTATGAATATTCCTTTTACGCTTGCTGATGACAGTTTAAATGAGGTCTTTTTAAGCGAGTCAAAAGCAGCCGGATTGTTGACCCTGAAAGGCCACAAGATAGTCGGCGGCATGCGCGCCAGCATCTATAATGCGATGCCGATTGAAGGGGTGCAGGCGCTGGTTGATTTTATGTCTGAATTTGAAAAGAAATATGCTTAATAGGGAATATTATGGAACAGCTGTTATTGAATCCCATTGCCAAAGTGGATGGCGAAATTAACCTGCCTGGCTCAAAAAGCCTGTCCAACCGTGCGCTGTTATTAGCTGCACTGGCGCAAGGCACAACGACGTTAACAAACTTATTGGACAGTGACGATATCCGCCATATGTTAAATGCACTGCACAAGCTCGGTGTTAACTACCAGCTTTCTGGTGATAAAAAACAGTGTGTGGTGGAAGGTTTAGGGCGGCCGTTTAATACTGCTGAGCTTGGTCAGTTAGAGCTGTTCTTGGGTAATGCCGGTACCGCGATGCGTCCTTTGTGTGCGGCGCTGTGCTTGGGTCAAGGTGAATATCTGCTGACTGGTGAGCCGCGCATGTTTGAGCGCCCAATCGGCAGTTTAGTGGATGCGCTGCGCCAGGCTGGTGCCGATGTTACTTATCTTGGCAATGAAAATTACCCGCCATTAAGTATTAAAGGTACAGGTCTTAAAGGCGGTAAAATTGCCATTGACGGCAGTGTTTCCAGCCAGTTTTTAACCGCATTTTTAATGGCCGCTCCAATGGCAACAGCAGATACGGAAATTGAAATCATTGGTGAACTGGTGTCTAAGCCTTATATTAAAATCACCCTGCAGATTATGCATGACTTCGGGGTTGAGGTTGATAATGATAACTATCAGCATTTTCTGATTAAAGGCGGTCAGACCTATAATGCCCCGGGTAGCTACCTGGTGGAAGGTGATGCTTCCTCGGCCTCTTACTTTTTAGCGGCTGGTGCCATTGCCGGCGGCAGCATTAAGGTAACAGGTATAGGTAAAAAATCGGTGCAGGGCGATATTCAGTTTGCCGATGCACTCGAGGCCATGGGCGCTAAGATTGAATGGGGTGATGATTATATCAAAGCCAGCAAAGGCGAGTTAAAGGCGATTGATATGGATATGAATCATATTCCCGATGCTGCCATGACTATTGCTGTAGCCGCGCTTTTTGCACAGGGGACAACGGTTATCCGCAACGTTTATAACTGGCGGGTCAAGGAAACCGATCGCCTCTATGCGATGGCGACTGAGCTGCGTAAAGTGGGCGCCAGTGTTGTTGAAGGGCATGACTTTATTGAAGTGACGCCGCCGGCAAAACTTAAGCATGCGCAGATTGATACCTATGATGATCATCGCATGGCGATGTGTTTTTCTTTAGTGGCATTAAGCGATACGCCGGTCACCATCAATGATCCTAAATGCACCTCAAAAACCTTTCCGGATTATTTTGACAAACTCGCTTCGGTGAGTTGCTAAGGCTTTATCATCGCTAATTAAAAAGCTCTGCATTGCAGGGCTTTTTAGTAATAGTCAGACAGTTTCCCTTGGTAATAACACTAATACAGCTTATCGAAGGTGACTGCGTATTTTGTACTGTTGATAATATTATTAGTGATTATATGTATCTCGATCCGCTGGCTACATTCCGTCTGATAATATGAACGGTTCATTCTAGTCTTGGAAGGCTAGGTTCAACGGTGGCTTTTGCGCATAAGCCAGTTGCATTAAATTTAAAAGAAATTGCCTTGTAGTCACACCCTATAGCGCGTTGCAGATTAAAGGAAGTTTATATGCATCTTTGTCCCTTGTGCTCATCAAATCAGACTCGCTTCTATTTTGCAGATAAGACGCGCAGCTATTTTCAGTGTGTCCGCTGTGAATTAGTTTTTGTGCCTCAGGCGCAGAGGCTCGATGCGCGCAGTGAAAAGGCCCACTATGATCATCATGAGAATGATCCCGATGATCCGGGCTACCGGCGGTTTTTATCGCGCTTAGCCTTGCCGCTTGTGGAGAGGATAGGCGCACAGTCTAGCGGCTTGGATTTTGGCTGCGGACCGGGGCCGGCATTGGCACATATGCTGCGCGAAGCCGGACACAAAGTCGCCTTATATGATATTTATTATCAGCCTGATAGCGATGTGCTGCACAGGCGCTATGATTTTCTCACTGCGACAGAAGTGATAGAGCACCTTTTTGATCCTGAAAAGGTCTGGGCGCAATGGTTAAGTTTAGTCAGGCCCGGTGGTTGGATAGGCATAATGACTAAGCAGGTGACAAGCCTGCAGGCATTTGCCAATTGGCACTATAAATATGATCCTACCCATGTCTGCTTTTTTAGCCGCGCGACGTTTCGCTATCTGGCCGCGCGCGACAAACTTGAACTCGAGTTTATTGGCAATGATGTGATATTACTGAGGAAGCCTCAGTAATGAGTCGTAATCTTTTTTACTATTATTGTGCACTTCAGTGCACAAGTTAAGTAGATTGATAGCCAGCGTTCTGCATATGTTCAACTTATCTGCTCAGCCTTATATTTTTATTTTTTGAGCCTGGTTTCACATGCTCAAGCACGTGTATTATAGAAATTAAGATGCTGGGTTGTTAGGTTTTTTTAATAATTAACCAATAATGTAGTAGTATTGCTTATGTTTATTTAATTAATTGCTTTTATTCAATGAAATGGCACTATCAAACAGGGTATGTACAAGCAAAAATAGAAGAGAACTTATGAGTAAAAATCTTACCGGCGTGCTTACAGGGACTGTTTTTGCATTTGTTTCCTCTTTTAGTTATGCGGAAGTTTACCAATGCCAGGTGAATGGTAAGCTGGTCTTTCAGCAAACCCCCTGTCCGCTGGAAGTCGCTGAGACTGGATGCAATGAAAACTATGATTACTTAGAAAAGAGTTATGCCGCGGACGCCTCCTTTGAAGACACTTATTGTTTTTATTTACAACTTGACAAGCTTGATACTAAAGAGAAACAGCGCTTGATGAAAATATACAAGCAAAAACGTGCTCAAGCTGAGCTGCTTGCTAAAAAGAAAGCCGTGTCTGAAAAAATAGCTGCAACTTCGGCAGCTCAAGAAGCAAGCGATGAGCCAGTAAAATCCCCTTTACAACAGGACACCCAAAAATTTTGACTTATTAACAAACCTTTTCTACCTTTGAGTGAGTTATACATTGATTTTCCTTTCAGGAGGTCGTTATGACACAGTCTCGCCAGTCGCAAATCTCGCTTGTTGATACCCCTTATTATCATTGTATTTCCCGCTGTGTGCGTCGTGCCTTTTTATGTGGCGAAGATAAATATAGCGGTCAGAATTTCGGTCACCGCCGACAATGGGTAGCCGAACGCATGCGTTTTCTGGCCGGAGTGTTTACTATCGATATTTGCGCTTATGCCATTATGTCTAATCACTATCACCTTGTTTTACATGCCGATAGCAAGGAAAATGAGTGTCTTAGTCATGTCGAAGTTTGTCAGCGCTGGTGCCAGCTGTACAGTGCGCCGCCACTGGTAGAGAGATGGATGAAAGAGCAGTTAAACACGCAGGCTGAGCAAGCGGCTGCGCTGGAGATAATCGATAACTGGCGTGCCCGGCTGGTGGATATTTCCTGGTTTATGCGTTGTTTAAATGAGTATATTGCCCGCAAAGCCAATGCAGAGGATAAATGTAAAGGGCGTTTCTGGGAAGGGCGCTTTAAATCACAAGCCCTGCTTGATGAAGAGGCATTATTAGCCTGCATGGCTTATGTCGATTTAAACCCGGTGCGTGCAAAAATGGCTGAGGGAATAGAAACCTCTGAATATACATCAAGTTATGAGCGTATTTATGGGGTTGTCAGCAGTGATGAGCCTCTTCAGAAAAATTGCAGCGGAAAAGAACTGTTGGGTTTTATCGGTGAGGGACATCAATCGACCCCCAAAGGAATTGCCTATTCCCTGAGTGATTATCTTGAATTGCTGGATTGGACCGGGCGTATTCTTCACGAAGATAAACGCGGTGTCATCTGCGTACAACGCCCGAGATTGCTAAATACTATTGGGCTGGAAGATGAAAACTGGCTTGAGCTTGCCGGTGGTTTTGGTAAAAACTATCAGGGCGCTGTGGGTTCACTGGAAGAATTAGCATTGTTTGCCAGCCATACCGGCAAGCGCTGGATAGCCAAGAAAAATATCTTACGGCAATCTTTGCATTAAGCATTCTATATTAATTTAATAACTGCAAGGTTTAGCACTGGCTAAGCCTATACTTTGTTTGAAATTTGCTGATTCTGCCAGTTATGACGAAGAATTTAGGAAAAGGCTACGGTTAGGACTTACAAATTAGCCAGGCACTTGCAGTTTTGTGATTTGTTTCGTTTGCTGAATAATTTGGATGTCCAATTAATGCTCTGAATAATTTGGATGTCCAATTAATGCTTATCCAATTAATGCTTATTAATGCTAGGCTCATTTCTATCTGCCATCGTCAGGTATTTTGTTTTGAAAAGCGCCAAATAGTGCCTTGAAAAGCCACTACAATTAAGTTTGGCAATAAAGTCTGTGCAGGATGGTAAGCCTTTATTGCCAACAATGATGGTAAGGAAAGAGTAATTATTAGATGGCGAAAAAATAGTCACTTATAGGCATACTAACCTATAATGCACACATAGTTATAAATGGGAATTAAAAGTGAAAGTCACTCGCATACTTTACAGTTATAAACTAAATCAAGGGAAGCTTGATCAGTTGCAAGAGCAAGCACGCTTGCTTGGCCTTGTGCGCAGTGAAGTATGGCAACGGTTTGGCTCTATCTCCGGCATTAAGTTGTGGGATCGCACTATCCGCGATCAGTGGATGAAAGAAAAGCGTAACTTTGCTGTAAGTGCTAATGCCTGGAAAGAAACCTTGCGTGATGCCGTGGCTGACATTAAAGCGTACCGCGAAGCTGCGAAGGATAAAGTAAAACAGGCTATTCGTGCTCGCACCAGTGACAAGAAAGAGCTCAAGCGGCTTTATACGCTATTGAAGTGTGATGATTGGCAGAGTGATCCGTTCTTGCGCAGGCAAATGCGTAAGCACTTCAAGCATGGTGTTAATCACACAAGCAATCAGATTATTGTCCGGGCTGACATGTGCAAAACCTTTACACTAAATGGACAATGCTGGTTGAAAGTGCCCGGGCTCATCCCAAGACAAGTTATCAGTATTCCACTGAAAACAACTATCGACTACGCGCCAACAGGTACGCTGAGACTGATTATCCGTCAAGGAAAGGTTGAAGTGCATTATCAGCAAGAAGTTGATGTGGTGCAGAGCTGTGGCGATCAAATGGTTGCCATTGATAAAGGCTACACCGAAGCGTTTGTTGATTCAGATAACGATAGATATGGAGAAGGTTTAGGTAAGTTGATTGCCAAGGAGTCAGATCACCTAAATAAAAAATATGGCAGTCGCAATAAGTTACGCGCCATAGCCCGAAAGAAACCGCATAAGCGAGCAGCGATAGAGGAGAATAATTTAGGCCGTAAAAAGCTTGATAAGCGGCAAGATACGCAGATTACCAAGTTGCGTACACTTATTTTTACTGCAACCCATCGTTTAATTGATAAAGCAGGGATGGTTGCGACAGAGGACTTAACCAGTCCCATCGCAAGTAAAACTAATTACGGCAAGAACACCAATAGACGATTAAACCAGTGGACAAAAGGTATACTGGCAGAAGCGTTAGAGACAGTATCTAAGAGACGATGTTCGTCTTTGCATTTAGTTAATGCGGCATACACTTCGCAAATGGACTCTTTCAATCGAGGGCTTTTAACTGGCACTCGAAGGGGAGATAAATTTTACCGTGAAACCGGGGAGGTTGTGCAAGCTGATTATAATGCTGCGAGAAACGTACTGGCAAGACTTAGCGATCAAGATATTGGTCGTTGGATGAACTTTAAAAAAGTAAAATCCATCTTGCAGGAGCGAACTGATCGCTACCGGTTGGAACTGGCCAACCCAGGCTCTAGTTACATACTCGAAACGAGGCATTAACAGAGTGCGAATTAATTCTTAAATATATTTAAATACATTTTGAGAAGCAGCATGCATTCATCACCTTTTGCTATCACTAATATTCGTTTTTTTATCGCCTTTCGTATTTTTTTTAATGCGCGTTTTTATTATCCGGTTTTTACCATTCTTTTTCTCGATTACGGCCTCACTATCGAGCAGTTTGCGCTTTTAAATAGCGTCTGGGCATTTACCATTGTCTGCGCAGAGGTGCCTTCCGGCGCGCTGGCCGATATATTTGGCAGAAAGCATCTGATTGTTGCGACTTCCCTGCTAATGATGACGGAGATCTCCCTGTTAGCCTTCGTACCTTTAGGTAACGCTCAACTTATTTTCTGGGCCTTTCTTTGCAACCGTATCTTCAGCGGCCTTGCTGAAGCCATGGCGAGCGGAGCCGATGAGGCTATTGCCTACGACACACTGGTTGCGGAAGGCAATCCGGAAGACTGGCCAAGAGTGCTTAGTGTGCAGATGCGCTTACAGTCGATTGCCGCCATCGTCAGCATGACTGTCGGCGCGCTTATTTACGATCCCAGCCTGGTAAACCGTTTGCTTGCCTGGCTGACTATTTCGCAAACCCTGGACCAGCAAATAACGATGCGCTTCCCAATTTATCTGACTCTGGTTTTAGCCATTTTGGCGACCCTCTGTGCGCTGCGCATGGTGGAGCCGAAAAGGGGGGAGCATGATACTCATGGCGTTACAGCCTTGACCGCCCTGAAGATGATCTGGGATGCCGGAAAATGGATTGCCCATAGCCCATTTGCCCTGGCCATTATACTTTTTGGCATGTGTTACGATCATATTCTGCGCATGATAGTCACTATGACCAGTCAGTACTTTCGTCTGATACAGCTTCCAGAAGCAAGCTTTGGTATTATCGCTTCCGCTTTTTCCCTGCTGGGGCTGTTTACTCCTAAAATTGCTGAACATATGGCCAGAAAAAACGCGCCAGCAATCAATATGTACTGGGTATCCGCTATTACTCTGCTGGCGCTTTTCGGCATCAGCGGCTTTTTCCCTTACTGGGGACTGCTGCCTATGGGACTGGTTTTTATTGCCATGATGTTTGTTTCATTTTTCACCAGTCATTACCTGAATAGTATTACTGCCTCCTACCAGCGGGCGACAGTCCTCAGTTTTAAAGGCATGGCTTTTAATCTTAGCTATGGCTTAATTGGCTTTTTCTTTGCTGTTCTGCTTACTTATCAGCGCAGCATAGTAACAGCTGAAGATGCTCAGTTAGCGCCGTCGGCAATAGAAGATCTCACCTTTAAAGCTGCTGTCGGCTGGTTCCCCTGGTATGCCATTGTCAGTCTTACTCTGACTATTATCTACTGCTTATATCGGCTTAAGGGAAGCGGCTGGCATAAAGTAAAAAAAAGCCCGGCAGGCAAAGATTAATTGTTGCCGGCGCCTGTTTTTATCAGTAAAACGTCGTAAAACCTCTTCCTTTAGGGAGAGGTGGATGCCAATATGAAGATATTTACTTTCATACACCGCCCCATTTTCTGCCTAATTTTGACTGTGCTGACCGCCTTGCGCAACTGCGAAATACCAATATTGTACTGGTAATAGGCAAAGAAGACCCTTTCCTTGAAAATAATCTTCATTTAAGTCATCTCCTCAATGAAAAGGGGATTACACATCAGTTACATCAATAGGAGGAGCGAGCCCATCGCGGCTATTACTGGCGAAAAATGGTGGAGATGTATCTTTAGCCAATGCTTGCTAGGAGCTGTTTGCACCGGCGTATCAGAGCAGCGCCTTAATAGAGCGCAAACGCTGGCGAGTAATATGGCAGCGTTTGCGCTAAAAAATACCAGAACAGCACTAAACTTATAGTTATGAATAGTGATTCCGGTCATTTTCTCTGCAGAGAATTAAGCAATCAGGAGAACTTCAATGAGCTATAAGCATATATTAGTTGCTGTTGATTTATCTAAATCCAGTAAAGTGGTGATCAATAAAGCGGTTGCTTTAGCGCGCGTCAGTAACGCAAAACTTTCATTTATTTATGTTGATGCCAGCTATATCAGTCATATCGGTTATGCCACGACCATGGGCTTAGTAAAACCTGTGACTGAGCAGGTCATAGCCGACGAAAAAGAGGTAGAAGAGCTGCAAAAAGAGCTGCAGGCATTGGCTGAGCAAGTGGATTATCCGGTTGCCGATACGTTAGTGGTAATGGGAAAATTGACCGACAAGCTAAAAACAACAGTGCACAAGCTGGATATTGATCTGCTGGTGTGCGGACACCATCATGATTTCTGGAGCCGTTTACTCTCTTCAATACCAAAAATAGTCAACTCAACGGTGACGGACATATTAATTGTTTATCTTGAGGATTAAGAGTAAAACACATGCGCCTGCAGATCCTAATAAAGTTACAGAAATGTTAGGCTTGTGTTGCTTTTAAGTTTTCTATAGCTGCTGGTTATTTCAGCCTATACAAAAGCACTGCCAGGCAAATACAATTGTGCCCGAAAAACAGATAAAAAAGCCGATTCCTGATGCTATTTACTTTCTTTTCTTGCTGAAATTTCGGAGGGTTGTTAGAGTACGTTACTTTATTTTTTTTAGCTACTTTGGGAAATGTTCATGTTTAAAATGTTTCGGGGCATGTTTTCTAACGATTTGTCAATCGACTTGGGAACGGCAAACACTCTTATTTATGTTAAAGATCAAGGCATTGTATTAGATGAGCCGTCAGTTGTCGCTATTCGTTTAGATAAAAACGGAGCAGGCAAAAGCGTTGCCGCAGTTGGCCATGAAGCAAAACAGATGTTAGGTAAAACACCGGGTAATATTCAGGCCATTCGCCCTATGAAAGATGGGGTCATTGCCGATTTTTATATTACAGAAAAAATGCTGCAACATTTTATCAAACAGGTACACAATAATAACTTTTTACGCCCTAGTCCGCGCGTGCTGGTTTGTGTGCCATGTTGCTCAACGCAGGTCGAGCGTCGTGCCATTCGCGAGTCTGCGCAGGGGGCGGGAGCACGTGATGTGTTTCTGATTGATGAACCTATGGCGGCAGCAATCGGTGCCGGTATGCCGGTTTCTGAAGCCAAAGGGTCAATGGTGGTTGATATTGGTGGTGGTACCACAGAAGTGGCGGTTATTTCACTTAATGGCGTTGTTTATTCTGCATCGGTGCGTATTGGTGGTGATAAATTCGATGAAGCCATTATTAAT
The DNA here is from genome assembly GCA_963674525.2 of uncultured Psychromonas sp. Classification (GTDB taxonomy): domain Bacteria; phylum Pseudomonadota; class Gammaproteobacteria; order Enterobacterales; family Psychromonadaceae; genus Psychromonas. Next base: position 228,583 of record CAXXRV010000026.1, read on the forward strand.
TATGTACGCCGTAATTACGGCTGTACGATTGGCGAAATCACGGCTGAACGTATTAAGAAAAGTATTGCTATTGCCCATCCCATCAATGAGGTCAGAGAGATTGAGGTGCGCGGTGTAAATGTTGCTGAAGGTGTTCCGCGCAGCTTTACACTTAACAGTAATGAAATTTTAGAAGCGCTGCAGGAGCCGTTAAGCGGTATTGTTTCTGCCGTTATGCTGGCCCTGGAAAAAACGCCACCCGAGCTTGCTGCTGATATTGCCGAGCGCGGTATGGTGTTAACCGGTGGTGGCGCATTATTATGCGAACTTGACCGTTTGCTTTCTGAAGAGTCGGGTATCTCCGTGATTGTTGCTGACGACCCGCTGACCTGTGTCGCGCGTGGTGGCGGTATGGCCTTAGAGATGATTGATACGCACGGTGGAGATGTGTTTAACGCTGACTAATGCAGCGCCTTGTGTTGAAATTCGAGCCGGCTGCTGAGTTTATCTTTGCAGCCGGATTGGGTAACAGATCCTACAAACTGCCTTTTTCAGCAGTTTGTCAAAGTCAGTCTTCTTTATTTGAACGGTAATAATGAAACCTATTTTTACGCGCGGTCCCTCTTTTTTATTAAGACTAGCGATAGCTGTGGTCTTAGCGCTGGTTTTGCTGCTTGGTGATAGCCAGTTTAATCTCTTTGCCTCTTCACGGATTTATCTTAACTCCCTAGTGAGTCCTATCCAATATATTGTCGATGCACCACAGCGGTTATTTAGTGCTTTATCGGAAAACTTGGTAACACGGCAAGCTTTAAAAACGCGCAATCAGCAGTTGGAAAAAGATAATTTACATCTTCAAGCGGATCGTTTATTACTGACACAGTTACAGAATGAAAATAAACAATTACGCGAGTTACTCAATTCACAGCGCGAATTTACTAATAAACGCATGATCACTGAAGTGATGAGCCTACGCTCAGACCCTTTTACGCATCAGTTAGTTATCGATAAAGGGGCATTAGATGGAGTGTATTTAGGGCAGCCGGTCATTAACGAGCAGGGGGTTGTCGGGCAGGTTTCACAGGTTGGCAGTACCACAAGTCGTGTGCTTCTAATTGTTGATGCCAGCCACGGTATTCCCGTGCGCGTGCAGCGCAATGACGTGATTGCCGTTGTTCACGGTAGCGGTGCCTGGAATAAATTAAATGTGCCCTTTATACAGAGTAATGCTGATTTGCAGGCCGGAGATTTATTGGTGACTTCCGGTTTGGGCGGGCGTTTCCCGGCTGGGTATCCGGTGGCCACAGTGAGCGATTTTAATTATCAGGAAGGTGCACTTTACGCGGATGTGACCGCGACCCCGGTGGCCCAGCTCGATAGAAGCCGTTATCTGTTATTATTGTGGAATAATCATCAGCATAAAGATGCAGAGCAAGTGCTGAGCGGAGCAGAGTCTGACGATGTCATTATTCCGTAATTACCGAATTATCTACGGCAGCTTTTTTGTCGCTTTGGTTTTGGCTGTCTTTCCTCTGCCGATCATTGTTAATGCCTTTCGCCCTGACTGGATGATACTTATCATTTTTTATTGGGTACTTGCGCTGCCGCATCGAGTCAGTGTGTTTCATGCGTTTGTTTTAGGCTTATTACTGGATCTGCTGTTAGGCTCAATACTGGGAATGCATGCTCTACTGTTTTCTGTGTTGGCTTATGCTGTCAGTATAAATTATCAGCGCATCTGTTATTTGACGCTGGTGCATACGACCTTATTAGTTGGTGCTTTTGTTTTTGTTACTAAGCTTTCCCTGTATTTACTGGCATCAAATTTGCAACATGTTGTTTTACATAAATATTATTTTTGGTCTATATTCACTTCAATGCTGGTTTGGCCGTGGTTTTTTCTGTTGATGCGCTTTATCCGTATTCGTTTTAAGGTTGTTTAAGTATGATTTACCTTGCTTCTAACTCACCAAGGCGTGCCGAACTTCTGGAGCAGATAGGTGTCTCATTTGCACGGATTAATGCTGCGGTCGAAGAGAAAATAAAGGCCGGAGAATCAGCTCAACACTATGTGTTGCGTTTGGCACTGGAAAAAGCACAAGCCGGGTTTGCAAATAGCGATCGCCGCCGGCCGGTATTGGGGGCGGACACTATTGTGGTGATTGACGGCCAGGTTTTAGAAAAGCCAGCCGACCAGGCACATGCCCAAAAAATGCTGCAGCTGTTATCGGGTCGTACCCATCAGGTTTTTACTGCCATTGCGTTAGTGAACGCGCAATCTGCAAAAACACAACTGGTTAAGACAGATGTCAGCTTTAAAGTGTTAACGGAGCAAGAGATAGAGGCCTATTGGTTAACGGGGGAGCCCTTAGATAAGGCTGCAGGATACGCTATTCAAGGTATTGCTGGTAAGTTTGTGACCAATATCAGCGGCAGTTACAGTGCCGTTGTCGGGCTGCCTCTGTATGAAACTGAGCAACTTATTAAAGAATTTAAAGGAACTGAAAGTGTCTGTTGAACTATTAATGAATATTACCCCGACTGAAACACGAGTCGCATTAATTGAAGGGGGAATCTTACAAGAGTTACATATTGAACGCCAGGCAACCAAGGGGATTGTCGGTAATATTTACAAAGGTAAAGTCAGCCGCGTACTGCCGGGAATGCAGGCTGCCTTTGTCGATATCGGCTTGGAAAAAGCAGCCTTTCTGCATGCCTCTGATATTGTTCCGCATACCGAGAGTCTCACTCAAACTGAGAAAGCAAAATTTAAAGTTGCAGATATCTCTGAACTAGTGCGTCAGGGCCAGGATATTATGGTTCAGGTGATTAAAGATCCGCTCGGTACCAAAGGAGCCCGCTTAACCACAGATATTACTGTACCGTCGCGTTATCTGGTGTTTATGCCCGGCAGTGCTTATGTGGGGGTCTCACAACGTATTGAAAGTGCTAAAGAGCGCATCCGTTTAAAGGCGATTACCCAACAGTGTATTGATGACCAGGGGGGCTTTATTATTCGTACCGCCGCCGAAGGTGCACCTGAAGATGAGCTGGTGCATGATGCGGCATTTTTGCAGCGTGTCTGGCGCAAAGTATTAGTGCGTAAGCAGCGTAGGAAAACCAAGAATAAACTACTGTATGGTGATCTCGGGCTGGCATTTCGTATTCTAAGAGATTTTGTCGGCAGTAAAATTGAGCGCGTGCGTATTGATTCGAAACTGACCTTTGCTGAGCTTAAGGCCTTTACCGATGAGTTTGTGCCCGAGCTGGATGGCAAACTGGAATACTATCGGGGTGAAAGTCCTATTTTTGATCTTTTTGATGTCGAAAACGAGGTACAGCGTGCATTGGAGCGAAAAGTGGAGCTTAAATCCGGCGGTTATCTGATTATTGATCAAACCGAAGCGATGACTACGGTTGATATCAATACCGGTGCCTTTGTCGGCCACCGCAACCTCGAAGAGACTATCTTTAATACTAATATCGAGGCCACGCAGGCGATAGCGCGGCAATTACGTCTGCGTAACCTGGGCGGTATCATTATTCTCGATTTTATCGACATGAAATCGGCAGAGCATAAGCGCCGTGTCTTTACCAGTTTAGAGCAGGCCCTGGCTAAAGATCGGGTGAAAACCCATATTCATGATTTTTCACCTCTGGGCTTGATTGAGATGACCCGTAAACGCACTCAGGAGAGTTTAGAGCATATCTTCTGTACCACCTGCGCGGAATGCAATGGCCGCGGCTATGTGAAAACGGTAGAAACCGTCTGTTATGAAGTACTGCGTGAAATTTTGCGTGTTAACCGTGCTTATGATGTGGATCGCTTTGTTGTCTACACTTCAACGGCGGTAGCGGAAGCGCTGCAGGGCGATGAGTCGCATAGTCTTGGGGAGCTGATTCTATTTATGTCGAAAGAGGTGGAGATCCATGCGGAGCCGCTTTACGGACAAGAGCAATTTGACGTGGTCATGGTGTAACTGGACTGATTTTTGAAAAAATTTACTTATAAATGGTTCAGACGCTTTTCTGTATTAGTCGCCATCAAGTTATTTATTTTAGCTATCGCCTTAACCCTGCTACGGTTTATGTTTATCTGGGTTGATGACTATAAAGAAGATTTAGCAGCATGGATCGCAAGTGAATACCAGCTCAATTTATCGGCAGCGAATATCTCCGCCGGTGTCGATTTTTCCGGTCTGGTCATTATTTTAAATGATATCGAGCTGGCAGATTCGCCAGAGCTGCCTTTGGCACTGAGTACTGATTATCTTTTTTTACACCTGGACTTCTGGGAGTCACTGACCGAGCAAACCCTTAATTTTAATCGTTTCTCACTGCAGGGGGTGGACTTAACATTAAAAAAATTACCCGGCTTAAAAGCTGACAAGGAAGCTGGGCAGTCACTGCCTACGCTGAATTCACTGGAAAATGTTTTTTTACGGCAGCTGGATAAGTTTTCCGTGAAGGATAGCCGTATCCATTTTAAAACCCACTCGGGTATTGATAAAACCATTGTTATTGAAAATTTACGCTGGTTAAATAAAGGCAATATTCATCAGGGTGTTGGCAGTGCGTTTGTGCATGAAAGCCTGCGTGATAATTCGCTGCAGTTTATTCTCAACCTGTCCGGTAAAAAAGGAGAGGCGGATAATCCGCTGCACGGCAAGCTGTATGTGGAAGCGGATAACCTTAATATCCGTGATTATTTAAGTGAGCGCGTTGCACCTGATATCCGCATAGATGATGCGGTTTTAGGTTTTCAGGCCTGGGCTGAATTTTCTGCAACTAAACTGCTTCAGGCGCAGCTTGTTATCAATGACAGCCGGCTTGTCTGGTCGCAGCTTGACAAACAGCATAACTGGCAGTTAAACAGCGGCTTACTGCAATTGAGCAATCAGCAGGAACAATGGCTGCTGGACAGCTATGATCTTGATATTGAGCACAATCAGCAAAAACTGCAGGGGCTGACGGTGAGCGGTAAGGGCACGGCTGAGCAGGCCGCCTTGGCTTTTAACGCCCTGTATCTAAAGGATCTATTACCTTTTTATTTCTTACATGCTGATTTGGATAAAGAGCAACTCGCTTTATTACAAGCTTTGGATCTCGATGCGGATTTACAGCGCCTGAGTATAGCTAAAAATAAAAGCGATAAACTGCAGTTTGGCGTGCAATTGGCGGCCTTTAAAAATCGTCCCAAAGGAGCAGTTCCGGGATTAAGCCATGCCGATATTGAGGTGCAGGGGAGTGCTGCGCAGGGTACAATAGATATAACACTTCCCAAGCAGCAGATCTATTTTGACGGTCAGTTCAGTCGGGCCATGCCGGTTGAATTCGGCGAGCTTGCCCTGCGCTGGTCAGCGACGGAGCAAGGTCTTAAGCTATATAGTGAGCGAAGCCTATTAAAAACTACGGATCTTGATACAATCACCGAGTTTTCACTGCTCTTTCCAAATCAACAGGCGCGCAATAAAAGTCCCTTTTTAAGCCTCTATAGTTATGCTTCGCTCAATGATGCCGGGAAAGCGCAATATTATTACCCTGTGAAAGCGATGAAAGAAAAGCTCTTCACATACCTTCAGCCAACCCTTAAAAAAGGACAAGTACAGGGCGCAAAAATATTATGGTACGGCAGGCTGAATCATTATCCCTATAGACAACATGACGGCATCTTTCAGGCGTGGGTGCCGCTGCGCAATGCTCAATATGATTTTTACGGAAAATGGCAGGGACTAACAAACCTGGATATGGATCTGTTATTTGAAAATGACCAGCTGACCATGGAGGCGCATCAAGCGGCTTTAGGTCAGGTTAAAGTGCAGAAACTGAGCGCTAAAATCGACCATCTTAATCCCAGTGGCATGCTCATGGTCAATGCTGATATTAATGATAATGCGCAAAAGATCAGTGATTACTTAAAAAACTCGCCTTTGCAGGAAAGCGTGGGTAAAGCATTGACGGTTATTGAGGTACAAAAGCCGTTATCCGGTGAGCTGCGCTTAACTATTCCTTTTAAGCGTAACAAGCAGCAGACAGAAACACGGGGGGAGATCACGCTGTCTGCTAACGATATCAATATTAACCTCGCGGAGAACAGCACCTTGCCGCTTAAAAATGCCCAGGGTAAGTTCAGCTTTATTAACGGTAATTTAACGGCAAAAGAGATAGTGGCACAATTGTTTGAGCAGGATCTGCAATTCGCCTTTACAACTGCACAGGAAAAAGACAGCTATCGGGTTAATGTTGATATTGATGGCGCTTGGGATCTGCAGCAGCTAAGCCGGACTTTACCGCAGCTACAATCCCTGAGCTTATCCGGTATATTGGATTGGACTGGCAATGTCAGTTTTGCAAAGGCTGCTTCCGGCGGTTATAAAAGCAGCACTGTATTAAGCTCGGCAACCCAGGGGGTCAAGAGCAGCCTGCCGTTTCCATTTAATAAAAATGCGCTGCACTCCTGGCCGACTCAAGTTTCTATTTCCTCTGATCAACAAAGCAGCATATTGACCTTTACTATCAAAGATAAATTAGATTTTATCGGCCAGCTTGATCACCAGCAGTCCAGCATTCCTTATTATGCCCTTAATATAGGTGCTGATAAGTTATCTGCTGTTGATCTGCAAAACAAGATAATTAAGGTCGGTCTGGAGAGCTTAAATCTGAGCGACTGGTACCGGCAGTGGCGGGCGCTAAATAAAGCGCAGAGCGATGGCGTTGAAAAGTCCCGTTTGCCGGTTATCGAGCCGGATCAGCTGCTGCTGGATATCAAGCATGCGGTACTTTTTGAACAACCGTTGGCAGGGCTAAAAATAGATGCGCGCAAGGATAAACAAAAGTGGTCTGCGACTATTGATTCTGATAATTTGCAGGCCAGTGCTGAGTATCGTTCCGGGGTCCCGGTGCGCCTGGATCTGGCGATAGAAAAACTAAATTTTCAAAGCATGGATCTGTCTGCCGTCAATGCACAGACAGCAGCAGATAATCAGCAGCTGATGGCGCAAAGTGATAATTTACAGAGCGTTTATCCGGAGGTCTTTGCCAAGTGCAGCAGCTGTATCTATGCGGACTATGACCTTTCGCCGCTGCAGCTGCATATTTATCCGAATAAACACAGCCTTAATATTGACTATATTGATATCGGCACGAAAAATGAGTTTACTCATATTGCCGGCGTATGGGATCAGCGTCAGACGAATATGGTGGTTGACTCGCTTGCTGATAAAAACAACAGTATTGTCAAGCGCCTGGGGTTCAGCAGCCCGTTGATATATAAAAAAGCGCAATTAAATGGCAATTTAAACTGGGTAGGCGCACCTTGGCAGTTTAATGTTGCAACTTTAAATGGCGCTCTGTCGGCGTCTTTGCAGGATGGCTCTATTACCGAGGTCAGTGACAAAGGCGCCAGACTGTTAAGTCTATTCAGCCTTAATGCGATTCGTCGTACATTAAACCTTGAGTTTAATGATGTTTTTGATAAGGGGTTGAATTTTGATGACTTTACCCTGTCGGCAAAGATCCGCGATGGTATTGTTAAAAATAATGATTTTTATTTGAATGGCTCAGCGGGTAAGATAATTGGCAGCGGAATGCTTGATTTAACAGATAACCAGACAGATTATCAATTCAGTTATAGTCCGGCCGTCACCTCAAGCCTGCCGGTGTTAACGGCTTTTGCCATTAACCCCTTAACAGGTGCAGCCGTACTAATGATGTCCAAGCTTCTTGAGCCAGTAGTGGATACCATAGTTCGGGTTGATTTCTCCGTGCAGGGGCCGTTGAATGACCCGGCAGTAAAACTGCTCAGCCGTGAAAAGGGTAAGGTCAGATTAGAAAACAGTGCCGTACTTGAAGAGCTCAATGAGTTGCAGCTTAAAGATAATAAGGGAGCAGATGATGAATAACTTAGCGGCTATTCAGATGATTAGCGAGCGTGATGCCAATAATAATTTAATTCGTTTACGGGCGTTGCTGCGCGGGCTTGCGCCAACAGCCAATCAGCTGGTTTTATTACCGGAAAATGCATTAGCTTTTGCCGATAAGGAAAGTTATTTATCATTAGCCGAAGACTTGGGCTGCGGCTTTTATCAGGCGCAGTTGAGCGCGCTGGCAAAACAGTATCAATGTTATCTGGTCTGTGGTAGTTTCCCCATTAACAGTGAAGAAAAGGATAGAGTGTTTACCAGCACGCTGGTCTTTTCGCCGCAGGGACGGTTAATTTGCCACTATCATAAGCTGCACCTCTTTGATGCTTTGCTAAGCGATAAAAAAGGCCATTATAAAGAATCAGATACCTTTGTGGCGGGGCAGGATACGGTATTATTTGACTGGTGTTTAGACTCTGAAACGACGGTTAAAGTGGGCATTGCGATCTGCTATGATTTACGTTTTCCTGCTTTATTTCAAATGCTGCGCGCGCAGGGGGCGGAGGTTATATTAGTTTCAGCGGCCTTTACTAAGGTCACCGGCGCTGCGCACTGGCAGCCTTTGCTGCAGGCGCGCGCCATTGAAAATCAGTGCTATATCGTCGCGGCGAATCAGGGAGGAGAGCACCCCTGTGGCCGGGAAACTTTTGGCCACTCGATGATTATTTCACCCTGGGGCGAGGTGATCAAGCAACTGCAATTCGGAGAAGGTGTTATTCAAGCTCGATTTAAAAAATCCTTACTTGAGCAAGTGCGCCGGGCAATGCCCGTCAGCGCACATAACCGTTTTATCCACTCACTAGAAAAATAAATTAGTTTTAAAGGAAATATGCATGTCTTTCGATAAAGTATGTGAACGCTTTTTAGCACCGGCACAATTACAGATAAGTGATCTGGAATCACAACTGGCGCGTCTTTGTACGCCACAAACAGACTATGCAGATTTTTACTTTCAGGCGAGTCGCCATGAATCCTGGCTATTAGAAAATGGCATCGTTAAAGACGGTAGTTACAATATAGAAAAAGGGGTGGGCATTCGCGCCGTATCCGGTGAAAAAACCGGTTTTGCCTATTCAGATCAAATTTCAGCCACGGCCATAACGGAAGCGGCGAATGCGGCGCGCAGTATTGTTAACAGTGGCCAGGAGAAACAGGTCAAACTCATTTTACCCACTGAGTCTCCTGCTGTTTATGGCCAGTCAGATCCGCTCGAGAGTCTGTCGCGTGATAAGAAAATTGCCCTGTTAAAGGAAGTTGATATTTTTGCTCGAGCCCTTGAGCCGACGGTCAGTGAAGTCACCGTCTCATTAAATGCGGTTTATGAGGAAATTTTAGTCGCAGCAAGCGATGGCACATTGGCGAGCGATATCCGTCCTCTGGTGCGTTTCAGCTGCTCAGTACTGATTGAAAAGCAGGGGAAACGCGAGCGCGGCAGCGCCGGCGGTGGTGGTCGTTTTGATCTTGATTATTTCACCGATACTCAGGAAGGCGAAGCCAAAGCATTTGCTTATGCCAGAGAAGCGGTGGCTCAGGCGCTGGTTAATATTGATGCCATTGCAGCACCGGCCGGCACTATGCCGGTTATCGTCGGTGCCGGCTGGCCGGGCGTGTTGCTGCATGAAGCGGTCGGACATGGTCTGGAAGGGGACTTTAACCGCAAGGGATCTTCGGCTTACTCAGGTTGTATTGGCCAGCAGGTTGCTTCCAAGCACTGCACTGTGGTTGATGATGCGACCATTAAAGATCGTCGCGGCTCACTGAATATTGATGATGAAGGAACAGCCGGGCAGCGTAATGTTTTAATTGAAAAGGGTATTTTAAAAGGTTATATGCAGGATAAACTTAATGCGCGGTTAATGGGCGTTACCTCAACGGGTAATGGCCGCCGTGAATCCTATGCACACCTGCCGATGCCGCGTATGACCAATACCTTTATGCTCAATGGCGAGCATGAACATGAAGAGCTGATAAGCAGTGTTAAAAAAGGGATTTATGCACCTAACTTTGGCGGTGGTCAGGTTGATATTACCTCCGGCAAGTTTGTTTTTTCTGCCTCAGAAGCTTATCTGATTGAAAATGGTAAGATCACCGCGCCGATAAAAGGGGCGACATTAATTGGCAATGGTGTTGATGTTATGCAGCAAATCTCCATGGTTGCCAATAATATGAGCCTCGATGCCGGTATTGGCGTCTGTGGTAAAGAGGGTCAGAGTGTGCCGGTCGGTGTCGGTCAGCCTTCTGTAAAGATAGATCAGTTGACCGTTGGCGGGACGAACTGATTGGCTAAGGCATCCCTGATGCTTAGCATTTGCGATGAATGACTTAAGCAAAGCTGATAACCTGCTGACTTATGTCATCGGTATACTCCTCAAGAGAGAAGGGGCTTGGTTAGTTTAGTCATCCTCAGCCTATTGTTTAATAAAAGAGCCATTGCAGCCGATATAGACCTATCGGCTTACTCTTTTCTGTTCTGGTGAAAGAACGGCAAGTGGCTAAGATAAATGTGAAGCAGCTCATTCTGAGCGGATGAATTTTAAGCCTGCGCCTTATTTTTGTTATGGGTGATTGCCGATGAAGTATTTGTTGGATTTTTTTGCGCTCCCCTCGACTCGCTCTCCCTTATTTGTTACCGCAATTAAGGCGAGCTCGTTAACGGCTATATTTTTTTTGCTTGGTATTGTCAACAATAACCTGGTGCAGATGAGCGCTATGTCGATGGGGGTGAGTGCGGCAGCATTAACGGACCACCCGGCCCATTATCATCATCGTATTGATGCTTTCTTTACCTTAGTGCTCAGTTTTGGCTGTGCCGCTATTTTTGTGGTTGCTCTCTATCATCTCCCCTGGCTTTTTCTGCTCGGTTTATGCAGCGCAACTTTTTGTTTAATGATGGCCAGTGCCTTAGGCCCGCGTTTTGGAAAAATGAGCTTTGGCGCGTTAACGGTTTCCATTTTTTCGATGCTCAGTTATCCGCATCATGCGCAGCCCTGGTTATTACCCGGGTTGATTGTCGGCGGTTCAGTGTGTTACTTCATTTTGTCGACCTTGGTGCAGTATTTTATTCCTAACTTTAATCTTGCCCACGATAATCAACAGCTGTTTTCCACCTTGGCAAAGTACCAACTTCTTAAAGCGCGTTTTTTTGACGGCAACTCAGATCCCGCTGATATTCGCTTAAGATTGGCGAAACTGAATGCGCAGTCCTCACAGGCATTGGCGAATGTGCAACAGCAATTAATTCTGCGCCAACAGGAGAAAAAGCATGCCAATCATGGCTCTGGCTATTTAGAGCAGTTTTTTAAGGCGCAACTGCTGCTGGAACGATTAAGCTCTTCACATATTGTTTACCGTGAATTACGTCAGGAGCTTGCTGATACCTCTTTACCAGCACGTATTCAAAGGGTAATGGTGGGCTTGTCGAAACGTATGCTGAGACAACCCAGATTTCGCCGTATTGCTGACTATGAAATGAATGACAGCGTTGAAGATGAGCTAAAAGAGCTGGAGCAAAGTACCAAACGGCTGGCAAAGCGCGAAGTTTTTAGTCAATCCTGTGCCATTCAACTTGGTTTTTTGCTGGAAAATCTGAGCAAAGTTTGTGAATTGACCCAGACGCACACGCCGCTGCCATCCCCTGATTTCCTGTTTAATGAGGAAAAGCACTTAGGCTGGCAGCATTATTGGCGGCTCTTTACCGCCCCCAATACGCCATTATTCCGTCATGCCGCCCGTTTAACCGCCTGTATGTTTTGCGGCTATTTAATTATTCTGTTACTGCCGGCAGACAGTCAAAACTACTGGTTGTTGCTGACCATTTTATTTATTACCAAGCCCACTTTTTCTGCGACTAAGTTAAGACTCAGCCAACGAATTCTGGGGACCGTGTTGGGGATTGCTTTTGCGACGGGGCTGCATCTGCTGAACCTGCCGATATTTGCTTTGATCGGCGTAGCAGCTCTCGCTAAGTTTTTCTTTTTCTGGTATCTGGAGCAAAGGTACAGCATTGCTGTCGCCTGTGTTTCTATTTATGTTGTTATTATTCTGCAGTTCTATGGTTTGAATGCGGAAAGCTTATTTATCAAGCGCATACTCATCACCACCCTTGCCGCAGGTCTTGTTTTTCTAGCGCTGCGTTACTTATGGCCTGATTGGTTAAAACTGCGTTCTCGTGCGATGCTGGCGAGCAACCTGAATCATATCCGTGAATACCAGCAGGCTGTTTTTAGGCAGTATTTAGATCAGCAAAGGGTTGAGAATGAAGCGTATCGAATGGCTCGTTTCCAGGCTCATTTAAGTGAAGCGAATTTAGTGGGGCATTGGCAGGCGTTATTAGCAGAGCCCCGTTCGAAACAATCAGAAGCCTCAACATTATATTTATTGACCGGGCAGCTGCATGCCTACCTTTCTCATCTCTCCGCTTTGGCCGCTCATAGAGGGCGAATTACTTCCAGCACGGTATTGCCTTTGATCGAAAAGGTAGGAGAAAACTTAAGTGATCAGCTCTCTGAGTTAGCAGCCTTTCTCTGTTCACAGCGATCTGAATATTGGCACAGTAACCATAGGGAAGTCTCTGAGCACCTCTCCGCCTTAACACTTAAGTCTGATGGAGAGGAGTTAATGGTTACCTTTCAACTGTTAAGGTTGAATGAAGATATTGCCCAAGTTCGCAACCTGGTTTTATCGGAAGGGGATTGGCAGCAAGCGGGAAGTCATTAAGCGCTTGGTTAGCAGTCAAATTTTATCTGTTTTGCCGTAAAACCTCTTCCTTTTAGGTAGAGGATATAAGGCGATTAGAGCAAAGCGCTGATGGTTTGACAATATTGTTTCTGCTTCTAAACTTAAAACATACCGCAGGACATGCGGGATTTTAAGTCTGTGGGAGTACGTGTCAGACCTGGGGAGCATGAGTTGCGTGAAGCGCGTAAAAGCTCCCACTATGGGGGCTAAACGCGAAAACCAAGCATCGCTCTCTGGGCAGTGTACATTGAAGCAGAAACCTGAAAACTCGCGAGAGTTCTTCACCGGTTTTTACTAACCGGAATCCTCTCCCTAAAGGAAGAGGAGGATGTCAAAACCTAAAAGTGCCTGGTGGCACTTTTACAAAGCTTCAATCTCAACCAGTGCCTGGGTAAATTCCGGCAGATCAATTTCCAGATCCTGCTCTTGACCACACCAGTTAATGCCGATAACCACATTATCTGCAACCAGATCCTCAACCCAGAACTCCAGCCAGTCGGCTAAAGAGATAGCAGCGGGGCGATACTCAGTCCACTCCTCGCTGCAATGTTGTGCTGCTAATGCTTCACTGGACCAAAGCGGCATCACTTCCGTCTCTTCATAGTTGAGCGAGTCGAGTACTACCCAGTCTTCACTGCTTTTATCCTGCAGAGCCCAAAGCTGTTGCGTGGGTTTAACCTCAGCTAAAAACTCGCTTAATATTTGTTGCTTATCTTTCATGCGTATTCCATTCAGGTTGAGTCAATTTTGACAATCCAGTGCGTTATAAGCACACCGGCTTTAAGTAGGCAAACAGCTCTTTAGCTGCTTTGCCGGGGTTTTCCTGTTTTTTCTCTTTATTAGCCTGACGCACTAACTGACGTAATTTCTGACGCTCCAGTTGTGGAAACTCCTGCAATAATTCATTGATTTTAGGATCGCCCAGTTCAATCAGCTCATCACGCAGCTGTTCTAACCTCTGTGTTGCATGGGTTAGCTGCTGATGCTTATTATTAAGCTTATCCAGTGCCGCAGTGATCGCGTCAATATCTTCGCTGCGCAGGACTTTGCCGATATACTGTATCTGCCGGCGCAGTGCTTCATGCTTGTTTTGGATTTTATGGGCAACAGAAATTGCATGGAAAAGAGATTCACTTCCCGGAATTTTTGCCAGTTGTTTATTATTTAATTCCACTAATTGACGGCCAACCACTTTTAACGCTTCGGCTTGACGTTTGATCTGTGATTTACTGATCTCATCATCAGCAAGTTCTTCGACTTTATTGTTCATAGGGCTCTTTTTTATTACAATTTAACTAGTTTGCGTATAATTGTGCACATCATAACATCTTCACAAGAAGCTTGCCTTAAAGCATGTTATTCTTTGCCCTCAAAATTTATTTTTATTCCGACGGTGTATTACTTATGATTGAACAGAAAAAACAACTCGAAGATGCAGTGAGTGAAGCGTTAACTATTGCCAAACGGTTAGGTGTGGATCAGGCTGAAGTCGCCTTGGCTAAAACATCGGGTATCTCTGTTAATACGCGGCTCGGAGAAGTTGAAAATATCGAATTTAACCGCGATGGTGCGATGGGCATCAGTGTATATGTCAATCACTGCAAAGGCAGTGCTTCTACTGCTGATTTAAGCCTGGAAGCGATCAACGCGACGGTTAAAGCTGCTGTCGATATTGCTAAATATACCAGTCAGGACCGCTTTGCCGGTCTGTTGGATCCGAGCTGTTTAGAAAATAACCCGTTAGATCTGGACCTTTACCACCCAAGTGAGCAGAGCACAGATCAGTTATTAGCCATTGCCAAAGAGTGTGAAGATATTGCACTTAGCAGCGATCAACGCATTGTTAACTCTGATGGTGCAGATGTAAGCAGTCACAGCAGCGTTAAAGTTTATGGCAATACCCATGGATTTTTACATAGTTATGCAAGCAGTCGCCATAGCTTAAGTTGTATGTTAATCGCTCAGCAGAATGATGAGATGCAACGCGATTACAGTTATACAAGTGCCCGTGATATGGCGGATCTGTTTACCCCTAAATGGGTTGCCGATGATGCGGTAAAACGCACCGTGGACCGTTTAGGCGCGAAAAAAATTAGCCACACAACAGGCGCCGGTTATTTTTGCACCGGAAGTGGCAAGTGGTCTATTTGGTCATCTAGTCAGCGCGATCAGTGGTACCAGCTTGTATAAAAAATCGAGCTTTTTGCTGGATAGTCTGGATACGCAAATCTTTCCGGATTGGATGGAAATCTCTGAAAAACCGCATTTAATTAAAGGGATTGCCAGCGCTCCCTATGATCAGGAAGGCGGCAAAACAGTGACACGTAATATTGTCGAAAAGGGGATATTACAAACTTACCTGTTAACCGGCTATGCCGCACGGAAATTGGGTATGCAAAGCACCGGTCACACCGGCGGCATTCATAACTGGTTTGTCAAAAGCAGCGGAGTAGATCTGGCCGGGTTATTTAAAGAGATGGGAACCGGTCTGTTTGTGACCGAATTAATGGGGCAGGGCATCAATATGGTGACCGGTGATTATTCACGTGGCGCTGCCGGGTTCTGGATTGAAAATGGCGTAATTGCTTACCCGGTACATGAAATTACTATTGCCGGTAATTTAAAAGAGATGTTTATGGATATTGTCGCCATTGGTAATGATATTGATCCGCGCAGTAGCCTGAAAACAGGCTCGATTTTAATCAAACAGATGAAAATTGCCGGCGAGTAAGTGTAAGCTTTACCATACCAGTTAAACAATTGTAATTACGTACAAAAAGGAACAAATATGAACCCGGAATTATATTTTATTTATGACTCGCATTGTCCGTGGAGCTATGCAAGTAGTGCTTTGGTTGATGTACTTGCGCAGGCTTTTCCGGAGATGACTATTCATGCCTGGCACTGCGTCCACTATGACGGTAGTGATAGCGTCGGCCTTAAGCAGCTCGATGCAGTAAGCAAACACACTGCGCTTAAATTCGGCAAGGCGTATTTGCGCTTTGCTGACAGCCCCAAGGATTCAGTGATGACGGCGAATCTGATGGCCTGGCTGCAGAAAAAACAGCCGCAAAAGTTGCTGCCGGTACTGAATGCGCTGCAGCAGGCCCATTTTAATGATGGCAATGCCTTTACCAGCAAGCATGATTTCAGTACGCTTATCGAACAGTTTAAATTATCGCCGCCGAATAAAGTGTTCAGATCCGAGCTGAGCGATGACGCAGAATATATTCTTGCAGATATTGCTGAGCTGCAGGAGCTTATCGGCACCAATGCCTTTCCTGCGCTGCTGTTAACCCAGGATGATCGTGCGCTACTACTGGATCACTCTTTATATCTCAAGAAACCGCAAACGATAGTTAAAGCTGTCAGAAAAGAACTTGCAGGCTAACTGCCTGAGGGCTGGAAAGGAAAAGAGTGCCTTGCACTATAAGCTCAGCACTTATCAAGCCTTCCAGCCTTAAGCCTTATTTTTAATATGTATACTCTTCGTCCCTATCAGCAAGACAGCGTTAAAGCGACTATTCATTACTTTCGTAAACATAGCGCGCCGGCAGTGCTGGCGCTCTCTACCGGCGCCGGAAAAAGCCTGATTATTGCCGAGTTGGCGCGTATCGCCAAAGGCCGGGTGTTAGTGCTTGCTCACGTTAAAGAGCTGGTCGAGCAGAATCACCAGAAATATGAGAGCTACGGCTTAAAAGCTGCCATCTTCTCTGCCGGCCTCGGGCGTAAAGAAAGCGATCAACAGGTGGTTTTTGCCTCGGTGCAGTCGCTTGTCAATGGCTTAGCGCAGTTTAGCGAGGCGTTTTCGCTGCTGGTGATAGATGAATGTCATCGCGTACCTGAAGGTAAGGACAGCAGCTATCAAAGAGTGATCCGCCATCTACAGAAGATAAACCCTAACCTGAAAATATTGGGCTTGACCGCAACACCCTACCGCCTTGGACTCGGCTGGATTTATCAGTACCACACCCGCGGCCAGGTGCGCTCCAAGGAGCCTCGTTTTTTTCGTGACTGCATTTTTGATCTGCCGATTCGTTTTCTGCTCGATGAAAACTATCTGACCGAGCCGAAAGTGATGGATATGGCGGTGCTCGGCTATGATTTTTCCAGCTTAACGCCTGCAGCAAGTGGCTATTATCGCGAAGCAGACCTTGAGCAGGTGATTCAAAAGTCGGCGCGCGCGACCCCGAAAATCATAGCACGGGTGATTGACACAGCCAAGGATCGTCAGGGGGTGATGATCTTTGCTTCGACAGTGAACCATGCCCGGGAGATTATGAGCTATCTGCACAATGAAAATGCGGCCTTGGTCATTGGTGATACGCCGCTTGCTGAGCGCGAGCGCATTATTAATAATTTTAAAGCACGAAAAATAAAGTATCTGGTCAATGTTTCGGTATTAACGACTGGCTTTGATGCGCCGCATGTCGATCTGATTGCGATTTTGCGGCCGACCGAGTCTATCAGCCTCTATCAGCAGATTGTCGGCCGTGGTTTGCGCCTCTTTGAGGGGAAAAAAGATTGCCTGGTGATGGAGTTTGCCGGCAACTGCTATGATCTCTACCAGCCGGAAGTGGGGGAGGCGAAACCCGATAGCGACAGTGAAATAGTGACTATTCCCTGTCCGGCTTGTGGTTTTAATAATAACTTCTGGGGTAAAGTTGATGTGGCCGGTTTTGTGATTGAGCATTACGGCAGGCAGTGTCAGGGATACGCCGAAGATGCGCAGGGAGTGCGCGAACTTTGTGGTTACCGTTTTCGCGCTAAAATTTGTGAGATGTGCGGCAGCGATAATGATATTGCCGCAAGGTGCTGCCGGCAGTGTGAGCATATCCTGGTGGATCCGGATAAAAAGTTGCGTGAGGCATTACAGTTAAAAGATGCCATGATTATGAAGTGCGTCGATATGCAGCTGCAGCCGGGCAAAAACAGATTCGGCAAAGGCCAGCTCAAAGTCACCTATATCAGTGATGAAGGAGTGCAGCTGCATGAGTTCTGGCAACTGGCAAGCAAAGCACAGAAAACGGCGTTTCTGAAAAAGTTTATCAGCCTGCACCTGATAGACAGGCATCGCCCCTTTACAGAGAGTGCGCCGACTAAGGTTGCCAATAATGCACACAGATTACGTCCGCCGGAAGTGATTATCGCCCGTAAAAGCGGCCGCTTCTGGGTGATTCGTGATAAACTGTTTGATCTTGATCAATGTCGAAAAGCGGATTAGGTTTAGCTGCTGCTGTTCGGCTGCTTGCTGTTTTTGCTGAACCTCTCATCTTTAGCATCTGCTTTACCGTAAACGCCTTTTTACTATCTAAACCTATGAAAATTATGCTACTATTTTGATAAATTATATTTATCTTTTGATATTATATCGTTCTTATTAAATTTATGATCTGTTTTAGCAAGTAGACTGAAGCCTTCGCGCCGCTAGAACCAAGGATTATCATAAACATAAAGTTAAATCAGTTAATTAATCAGACTGGTATTAGTTTGTTTTTATCGCTGTTTTATAAGGAGCTGTTGATGGTGGCAATCTTTTTATTGATAACCCTCTCCGTGTTTATGCCGCCTTTTTGGTTGGTTACTGCCGGCTATATCGCTTATCTGATTGCCACTAGAAAAAAGCGCAGAGATAAAATAATTATGGACGAGATCATGCAGTCAATTGCCCAGCAAAGAGAGCGCGTGCTGCTTGACTACCTCTATTTTCCTTCCGCCAGAAATTTTGCCATCGAGCAGGGGGTTATTTTATTCGAGGATGATGACAGCCTAGTGGTGAAGCTGAATATTGGTGACCAAGATTACCGAATAACGCTGCAGCGCCAGAATAATAATGAAACGCAGCTTTCAGTTGTCTTTGCTGAAAAGGCTGATATTAATCAGCAGTCTGCCGTGAATGCGAAAAAGCTGCAGTTAAAGGATAGTGCTTAGTGGCAAAGGCTGCTTAATATTCTATGACTCATGCTGCTATCAAGTTACTGCCTAATATTTTAACGACACTACGTCTGTTTTTGGCCGTGCCTATTGCCCTGCTTATCGTTAATGAAGATTATGCGGCTGTGCTCTGGCTGGCTTTTATTGCCGGGGCGAGTGACGGCCTGGACGGCTATCTTGCACGGAAATGGCATGCGACAAGCAATTACGGGGCCATTGCCGATCCCCTTGCCGATAAAGTTTTGCTGCTCAGCACTTATATTGCTCTGGCGCTCGTCGAGTTGCTGCCATATTGGCTGGCGCTTATTTTGCTGTTAAGAGATGCGCTGATTGTCAGCGGCGTGCTTATCTATCATCATAAGTTCGGCCATTATAAAATGGCGCCGAGTATCTGGGGCAAAAGCTGTACAGCCGTGCAGATCCTCTTTGCGCTCATGGTGCTTATACAGCAGCTCTACCCGCTGTTACCCGATTTTATTGTGCAGTTTGGTTTGTTCTCAGTGGTGGTGCTGACCTTTATCAGCGGCGCGCACTATCTGCACACCTGGGGTGGAAAAGTCTTTTCCTAACGGAGCATTATTTCTCAATATGAATAATAAATGCCTGAGGGTAATCCTTGTCTATTTTTGCCAGTATATCCTGTGCTTTTAATTGACTGCTAAAGGGACCTAAACGTAATTTATAGTGATTTTTTTCCTTTACCGATAAACTCTTCACTTGATAGCTGGCACTAAGCTTTTTACTCAACAGTGCGGCTTTTTCCGGCACAGAGGTGACCAGATACTGAATATAATAACGGCCGTTAAACTGATTGCTGCTGCTTTCTTTCTCAGGCAGGTGCAGTAGTTTTATTTTAACTTTAGCGGTCCCGGATTTGAGCATATCGAGTTTATAGGCAGCCGCATAAGAGAGGTCGATAATGCGCCCTTTATGAAAGGGCCCGCGATCATTAACCCGAACAATGATCTGTTTATTGTTTTCCATATTGGTCACTTGCACATAACTGGGTAAAGGTAAATTTTTATGGGCGGCACTCATGGCAAACATATTGTAACGCTCGCCATTGGCGGTGAGATGGCCATGAAACTTATTGCCGTACCAGGAAGCATGACCTGACTCTGTAAATTCGCTAATGCCGGTGAACACCTTATAATCGACACCGCGTACCGTGTAATTTTTATTCCCGCCGCGCGAATAAGGCTCATAATGCGGCGTGATATTTTCAATATGCGCAAGAGGGGGAATAGTTTCTGGGCTATGATCATGTTTAATCGCATAGCGGCTATCGGATTGCGCACAGCTAGCGGCTAAAAAGCACAGCAGTAACAGTGTTGTTATTTTCAATTTTTTTATCATTATTATGCTATCTCACATTAAAACGTTTATGCGTATTAATAGACATTAGAACGCCGAAACCCGCCAATAAAGTGACAATCGATGTGCCACCATAACTGATTAAGGGCAGCGGCACGCCGACAACAGGCAATAACCCGCTGACCATACCAATATTCACAAATACATAAACAAAGAAGGTCAGGGTGATGCTGCCTGCGACCAGTTTGGTAAAAGCATCCTGCGCCTGATTGGCAATCCATAGACCGCGGGCGATCACAAACAGGTAGATCGCCAGCAATAATAAAATGCCGACTAGGCCGAACTCTTCAGAAAAAACAGAAAAGATAAAATCGGTATGGCGTTCGGGTAAGAATTCCAGCTGTGACTGCGTACCCTGTAACCAGCCTTTACCCCATAATCCGCCGGAGCCGATAGCAATTTTCGACTGAATAATATGGTAACCGGCACCAAGCGGATCGGCCTCAGGGTTGAGCAGGGTTAATACCCGGCCGCGCTGATAATCATGCATTAAGTAAAACCACAGGATAGGAATAAAGGCGAGCACGGCACCTATCGCGATAGCGATATACAGCCAGGAAACACCGGACAGAAAGAGCACAAAAACACCGGATGAGGCGATTAATATTGAGGTGCCTAAATCCGGCTGTTTGGCAATCAGCAGGGTCGGGATAATGATAATAAGCACGGCGATAAAAATCTGTTTGAGCTTTGGCGGCAGGGGCTCCTGGTCGATATAGTAGGCGACCATAAAGGGCATGATCAATTTCATTATTTCCGAGGGCTGGAATTTGGTAAAGCCAAGATCCAGCCAGCGTTGTGCACCTTTACCGGTATGGCCGACGGCGAGCACCGCCACTAAAAGCAGCACGCAGATAATAAAAATAACCGGTGTCCAGCGCTGGTACATCTCCGGTGGTATCTGCGCCAGTATCAACATCGCGGCCAGGGCAATGGCCAGGCGGATAAGCTGCCTGATGACCATCTCATAACCGGCCACTGAGTAAAGCACGGTCAGACTGAGTCCCATTAGTGCAAAAATTCCCAGTAACAACAGCGGATCGATATGTAAACGATAGAAAATACTTTTTTGTGCTTTTGTACTAACCATGATTAAAAGCCTAGTGGTTGAACAATTGGCGCCGCCGGCGAATGATTAAAATATTCATCAAATATTTCCCGAACAATGGGCGCGGCATTACTGCTGCCGCCGCCGGCATTTTCCAGAATAACGGTGGCGACCAGCTCCGGTGACTCAAAGGGGGCAAAGGCAACAAACATGGCATTATCACGATGGCGCTCTTTTAACTTGCTGGCATCATATTCTTCACCTTCTTTGATACTCACTATCTGTGCCGTACCTGATTTACCGGCGACCTTATATTCGGTGCCACTAAAGGCTTTATGAGCCGTCCCGGTTCGTTTCGTGGTGACGCCAAGCATCGCCTGTAATGCGATATCCCAATAATGTTCATCCTTTAACTGTATTGGCTGTTGCGGCTCAGGCACTGGCGAAAGCGCGCCCCCGGATGAGATAATGGACTGTAAAATGCGCGGCTCTATAATTTTACCGCGACGTGCGAGAATGGCGGTGGCTTTGGTTAATTGAATAGGGGTTACCGTCCAGTAACCCTGACCAATGCCGACAGAGATAGTGTCACCATCATACCAGGGCGCGCGAAAACGGGACTTTTTCCAGTCCCGAGAGGGCATAATGGCTTTGGTTTCTTCATTAAGGTCTAAACCGCTATAGGTTCCAAAACCAAACCTATTCATAAACGGGCTGATCCTGTCGATGCCGACTTTGTAAGCGGTATCGTAGAAAAAGGTATCAGAGCTTTGCTCAATGGCACGGCTGACATTAACCTTGCCATGACCCCAGCGTTTCCAGTCGCGAAAGCGGCGCTTGGAGCCCGGCACCTGCCACCAGCCGGGATCATAAATTATCGTTGATTCGCTAATCACGCCGGTGTCCAGTGCTAATAACGCCATCTGTGGTTTGATGGTGGAAGCGGGCGGGTAGCGGCCTTGTGTGGCGCGGTTAATAAGCGGCCGATCCTTGGATTGTAGCAGTGTCTGGTACTGCTTGCTGCTGATCCCCTGCACAAAGAGATTGGGATCATAACTTGGGTTTGATACTAAGGCTAAAATTCCCCCTGTTTTAGCATCCATAATAATCACACTGCCGCGATACTTGCCCAATAACTGCTGCGCTTTGAGCTGCAGCTTAATATCAATATTTAACTTCAGATCTTTTCCCGGAATAGGGGGAGTAAAACTCAGAGTACGGATCACCTTGCCCCAACTGTCGACCTCAACCTGGCGTTGTCCGGGTTGCCCATGGAGTAGCTGTTCGTAGTATTTTTCGATACCTAATTTGCCGATATAACGGGTGCCGCGATATCGGGCACTTTCTCCGCGCTCCTCAATCCGCTGCAGGTCGTTACTGTTGATTTTGGCTATATAGCCCAAGACATGGGTAAAGGCATCGCCGAAAGGATAAAAACGCTTAAGGTTTGCCTGAATGGAAAAGCCTTTAAATTTATGCTGGTTAACAGTAAACAGGGCAACTTCTTCGGGGCTTAGATTGTCACGGATCACAATGGCTTTAAAAGAGCGCGTATGGCGTTTTTTATTATAAAAAGCTTCCACTTCCTGCTCTGTCAGTGACAGTAACTGGCGCAGTTGTTCAATATTGCCGGTTAAGTTTTTGGTTTTATTAACAATCACCTGCAAACTGTAAACCGGCCGGTTTTCAGCAAGGACAATACCATTGCGGTCGTAAATTAAGCCTCTATTCGGCGGAATGCTCTGGACGCTGATGCGGTTGGCATTAGAGCGTGTTTGATAAGTTTCAAAGGAAGTTATCTGCAGATAATAAAGGTTGCTGATTAAAATGCCGATGGCAAATAAAATTGCCATCGCAACAAACACAGTACGGCGCATAAAAAGGGCGGATTCAGCCGAATGATTTCTTATACTTATGCGCTTTTTAACCACGTTTTATTCTCGGTGATAAGGATGGTTGATGGTTAATGTATAAGCGCGATACAGGCTTTCCGCGACAATAATACGCACTATAGGATGCGGTAAAGTTAAGGGGGAAAGCGACCAGCGTTGCTCTGATTGTGCGATACATTCAGGGGCCAGTCCTTCCGGACCACCAATCAATAAACTGATATTTCTTGCATCCAGTTGCCACTTTGTCATCTCTTTAGCAAGTTGTTCGCTTGTCCAGGCTTTGCCTGTGACTTCTAAAGTGACAATTTTGTTGCCTTTAGGAATGGCAGCCAGAGTGAGCTCTCCCTCTTTTTTTAGAATACGCTTGATATCGGCATTTTTACCGCGTTTGCCTGCAGGAATTTCCAGCAGCTCAAGCTGCATTTCATTGGGAAAACGGCGGGCATATTCTTGATATCCTTTTTCAACCCAGTCGGGCATTTTTGTGCCCACCGCGATTAACTGAATTTTCATTACGCCGATTGTTCCCAAAGTTTTTCAAGCTGGTAGAACTGCCGTGTTTCATCCTGCATAACATGGATAACAATATTACCCAGATCAAGCAGTACCCACTCACTACCTTCCAAACCTTCAATACCTAAAGGTGCTTCGCCGGCTTTTTTTGCTGCCAAGGCAGTTTGTTCGGCGATAGCGCGGACATGGCGTTTAGAGTTACCGGTACAGATAATCATAGTATCCGTGACATCCGATGATGCTGACACATCAATCACGCTGATTTCTTTGGCTTTCATATCTTCAAGTTGTTGTAATATGAACTTTTTTAATTGTTGATCTTGCAAAGGAGTTTCCCTTAATAAAGAAGTAAAAAAATTTAATAGCGCGCAAGTATAACATGGGCGAACTCAGTCTTACCATTGTTGATGATAATTTCATTTTTCACGTCTTAAATTAACTTAATCATTTTTATGTGAATCGACCCAGAAAAAAAACGGCACTTAGCTTGCAATAATTTACCACTTTATTAGACTCCTTTGAGTAAATGTGGGATAAAGTGTATAAAAGTGGATCTTTTTTCTGAAGCGAGATCTTTCCAGTAAGAATTACAGATGGATTTGATTTTTTATGCTGCGTGGTGCCAGTGCAATAAATATTGATGCTAAAGGTAGAATTGCTATTCCGACCCGCTACCGTGAGTGGTTGACGGATACCTGCCAGGGCCAATTTGTATGTACCATCGATCTGCAGTCGCCCTGTTTATTGCTCTACCCGTTAAATGAATGGTTATTAATAGAAAGTAAATTATCCGCTTTATCGAGTACCGATCCGCAGGAGCGGCGTCTGCAGAGGCTGATTCTGGGTTATGCGACAGAAAGCGAATTAGACAAGGGTGGGCGCACTTTAATCGCAGCAACACTGAGACAACATGCAAAATTACAAAAAAAAGTGATGTTGGTCGGACAACTAAATAAATTTGAGCTGTGGGACGAGAAGATGTGGTATCAGCAAGTACAACAAGATCTACAACAGGGCTTGCCTGCGGGTGAGCAATTAAGCGAACGATTAAAGGGGTTTTCACTGTAATGGCTGAACATATCACAGTACTGCTTGATGAAGCCGTGAATGGCCTGGCGATAAAAAAAGACGGCATTTATATTGATGGGACCTTTGGCCGTGGCGGCCACTCCCGCCATATTTTACAGCAACTCGGTGACAATGGCCGACTGATTGCCATTGATAGAGATCCGCGTGCCATCGCCGTGGGCGAAGCGTTAATGAAAGAAGATCCGCGCTTTACTATTCTTCATGGCCCGTTTTCCGGTTTGGCTGATTATGTAAAAGAGCTGAATCTGGTCGGTAAAGTGGATGGCATACTGCTCGATCTTGGCGTCTCATCGCCGCAACTTGATGATGCCGAGCGTGGCTTTAGTTTTATGCGTGACGGCCCGCTGGATATGCGTATGGATCCGACGTCAGGCATCAGTGCGGCAGAGTGGCTGGCAACGGCAGATGTCGATGATATCGGCTGGGTGTTAAAAACCTTTGGTGAAGAAAAATTTGCCTATCGAATTGCCCGGGCAATTGTTGCCGATCGTGAGCAAACGCCGTTTTTACGTACTCTGCAGTTAGCACAGTTAATCGAACGCCTCTGTCCGAAAAGAGAAAAGAAAAAACACCCGGCCACACGCAGTTTTCAGGCTATTCGCATCTATGTCAATAGTGAACTGGAAGAGATCCATAAAGTTTTAGATGGTGCCTTAGAGGTGTTGGCTATTGGCGGCAAACTCTCTGTTATCAGCTTCCACTCCCTGGAAGACAGAATTGTTAAACGTTTTATTCGTAAACAGGAAAAAGGGCGGGAGTACCCGGCGGGGTTGCCGTTAACCGAAGCGCAGATGAAGCAGGGAAAAACGCTTAAATCGCTAGGCAAAGCGTTAAAACCGAGTGCGCCGGAAATTAAAGAGAATGCGCGTGCGCGCAGTTCGGTATTGCGTGTTGCTGAAAAAATAGCAGAGCCGGAGGCGTAGTAAGTTGAATGGCGTGCGGGATAATTTACTGTTTTTAATTATTGCCGATCTGCGCAGACACTTTCTGGCGCTGTTATTTGGGGGGATGATTTTAATCACAGCCGTTTACAGTATCTATATTACTCACCAGACCCGCGAACTGGTGACTAAAAAAGAACAATTATCACAGCTCAAAGATAATTTAATGATCGAAACACGTAATTTGCTTATTGAAACCCATACGCTTGATGAGCACAGCCGTATTCGGCGTATCGCGCAGAAAAAACTGGCAATGTCGCAACCGACAAAAAAAAATAGTGTATTGGTGGAATTGCCATGAACAAGATAAAACGGAATTTAGACAGTTTTAAAAGCAAAAAACAGAGTAAAAAGAATAAAGTTTATCCGGCCTATTCGCGCTGGCGTTACCGAGCTGTCGCGCTGATTATTGCGCTGGTCGCTGTGCTGCTGATCAGCAGGCTTGCCTATATTCAGGTGATTGAACCTGAATATTTAGCTGCCGAAGCAGATAAACGCAGCTTACGGGTGACACAGTCAGTGGCTCATCGCGGCAATATTTCCGATCGCAATGGTGAAGAACTGGCGATTAGCGTGCCCGCTTATGCTATCTGGGTGGATCCGAAAGTAGTCAAGGATACCTATGCCTTTACGGAAGAGGAGCTGCTCGACAGTGTTGAAATAAATTCACGAACAGGTAAAGAGACATATACAAAACAGTCTTTCTATACCTCCAAAAAATGGTCTGCTTTAGCCGAGGTACTGGGAATTGAACTGGAAAATCTGGCGGCCACTCTGCAAAAGCCCAACGCCCGTTTTGCTTATCTGAAAAGGCAGGTCAATCAGCCGGTCGTTGAGTATATTAAAAAATTAAAGCTGCCGGGTATTGCTAACAGCATAGAGTCGCATCGTTTTTATCCGACCGGTGAAATTAATGCCAATATTCTGGGCTTGACCGATCTCGATGCGCAGGGTATTGAGGGTATTGAAAAAAGTTATAATAGCTACCTGCAGGGGCAGAGCGGTAAAAAGCGTGTGCGTAAAGATAGGCTCGGCAATGTTATTGACAATATTGAGGTACTTAAAGAGAAAAAAGCGGCCGGTAATCTACAGCTGAGTATCGATCAGCGCATTCAAGCCGTGGCTTACAGTCAATTAAAGCGGGCGGTGAAAATGCATGATGCAACTTCCGGTTCGATTGTGGTGTTAGACGTCAATACCGGTGAGATTTATGCGATGGTCAATTATCCCTCATTTAATCCCAATGACCGCGATCAATATCAACCTTACAAATTAAGAAACCGTGCCATTACCGATACCTTTGAACCCGGCTCTACGGTAAAACCCCTGGTGGTATCAAGTGCCCTTATCTACGGAAAAACAGATGTCGACGAGGTCATTGATACATCACCCGGCTGGATGTCGCTAGGTGGACGCCGTGTGCGTGACGGGCATAATCTCGGTAAAATAGATCTGGCTATGATTTTGAAAAAATCCAGTAATATAGGGGTGAGTAAACTGGCACTGCGTTTAAAACCTGAGCAGTTACAACAGACCTTTGCCAATTTTGGCTTTGGTAATGATACCGGTATTGCTTTAATCGGCGAAAGTGTCGGCCGTCTGCCGATCCGTCATCGCTGGTCGGATTTTGAGTTGGCGACTATGTCCTTTGGCTATGGCCTGACCATCACCACACTGCAACTTGCTAAAGCTTATGCCATATTAGGCAGCGGTGGTGTCGAATACCCGCTGTCAATACTAAAAAATGAACATCCGCTGAGCGGGCGTCAGGTCATTCCGCGCAAAGTTGCCTATGAAGTGGTGGAAATGATGGAAGGTGTCACGGAAAAAGGAGGCACCGCCCCTAAGGCAAAAGTGGAAGGTTACCGTATCGCCGGTAAAACAGGAACATCACGAAAAGCCGAAGCAGGCGGGTATGGCGATGACTATGTGGCGGTTTTTGCCGGTTTAGCACCGATTAGCAATCCGCGTTTTGCGATCGCCGTTATGATTAATGAGCCGCAAGGGGATCGCTATTATGCCGGTGATGTGGCCGCGCCGGTTTTTTCGGCGGTCATGAAGAGTTCCTTGTTATTAAGCCATGTTCTGCCGGATGATCAAAATGAACGTTACACCCTGCTGGAGTCCCGCCAACAATGAAGTCCCCTGAATTAATGCCCTTAAAGACCCTGCTGGCACCCTGGTTAGACACAGATTTTGATAATATTTTGCTATCAGGGCTGAATCTCGACAGCCGTAAAATAGTGACCGGTAATCTCTTTGTCGCGCTGCAGGGAGCACTTTTAGATGGCCGCCGCTTTATTGATAAAGCCATCGTGCAGGGCGCTGTGGCGGTTTTATCGGAAACACGCGATGCAGGGCAACATGGTGTTATTCGTTATCAAGCGGATGTGCCCATTATTGATGTTTATCAATTGCCGGCTATCTTAAGCGAGCTTGCCTGTCGCTTTTATTTTCCGCAGCAAAATTTACATAAGGTGATTGCGGTAACAGGTACCAATGGTAAAACCACCATTGCCAGCTTATTAGCCAATTGCTTTATGCTCTTAGGTAAGCGCAGTGCGCAGATGGGGACGGTCGGCAATGGTCTGTTCGGCGCGCTTAAAAGCAGTTTAAATACCACGCTGGACGCCATCTCGGTGTTTTCCGAGTTGTATGATTATCAGCAGCAGGATGTTGACTATACCGTTATGGAGGTATCTTCTCATGGCTTAAGCCAGGAACGTGTCAGTGCCTTGCCTTTTCATAGCGCCATCTTCAGCAACTTAAGTCGTGATCATCTTGACTATCATGGCTCTATGGCCAGCTATGAGCAGGCCAAAAAGCGCCTGTTCGAGGAGTTTCCACTTGTTCACCGCATTATTAACGGCGATGATAAAACCGGCGTCAAGTGGCTGCATGACTTTCCGGATGCTATCGCCTATGGCGTCAATGGCAAAAGATACGCAGGAAAAAAGGGTTACCTGCAGATAACGCAAGTCAATTATCTGGCGCAGGGGATTAACTTTCGATTTGCATCATCCTGGGGAAAAGGTAATATCAGCGCTCCTTTTTATGGGGATTTTAATGTTTCCAATTTAGCGGCTGTGCTAACCCTGCTGCTTGCTGAAAATATAAGTATTGCGCAGTTGGAAGCTGTTTTTCCAAAATTAACCAGTGTTCCCGGACGTATGGAGCAATATTATTTTGCCGAGCAGCAGCTGACCTTTGTGGTCGATTATGCGCATACACCGGATGCCTTGGAAAAAGCTTTGCTGGCCCTGCAAAAACATAAATCATCGGCCAGGTTGATCTGTGTTTTCGGCTGTGGCGGTGATAGAGATAAAGGTAAACGTCCACAGATGGCAAAAGTAGCGGAATCTTGTGCTGAAAAAGTGCTGTTAGTGGATGATAATCCGCGCACTGAATCAGCGGCTGCGATTATGCAGGATATCTTATCCGGCTTTAACGATCCTGCTGCGGTGACAACAATTCATGACCGAAAGCAGGCGGTGCTGTTTTTATTAGAAAACAGTTTACCCGGCGATATTATTTTACTGGCCGGTAAAGGCCATGAGGATTACCAGATAATTGGTGAGAGACGCTTGCAGTACAGTGATCGCGCGTTATTAGCCTCGTTACAAGAACAATATAATAAAAAATAACAGCGAGAGAATGAGGCTTATTTATGATCCCTTTAACCTTAACTGATATTGCCCAGGCAACCCAGGGTACTATTGTCAACGGCGCGGCAAAAGAGACAGTGATTAATACTGTGTGTACTGATACCCGCACTATTGCACCCGGCTGCCTGTTTATTGCCCTGCAGGGGGATAATTTTGATGGCCATCAGTTTATTGAACAAGCACAAAGCGCCGGAGCTGCGATTCTCGTGGTGCAGCGAGCAGTGAACACGAACCTGCCTACAGTCCTGGTAAAAGACACGCGCATCGCGCTAGGCTTATTGGGCGCTTTTGTCAGACAAAAAATCAGCGCTCTAAAATGTGCGGCGATTACCGGCAGCAATGGTAAAACCACCACCAAAGAGTTACTCAGTCAAATTCTACGACAGTTCAGTCCGGCTGAAAATTCAGTCCTGGCAACGGCCGGGAATTTTAATAATGATATCGGTCTGCCGTTAACGCTATTACGTTTAAATGCGCAAAGCCGCTTTGCCGTTGTCGAACTAGGAGCCAATCATCCCGGTGAGATAGCCTATACTGCGCAGCTGGCAAAACCTGATGTGGCTTTAATTAACAATGTTATGCCGGCTCATCTTGAAGGTTTCGGCTCAATTGAGGGAGTGGCCAAAGCAAAAGGGGAGATCTGGTCAAGTTTAAGCCGCGAGGGTTATGCAGTGGTTAACCTTGATGATAATTTTGCTGGGCAGTATCTGCAGCAGCTCAAACAGCTCAATGTCAATATACTGACCTTTTCGCAAAAAGACAGGGCTGCTCATATTTTTGCCTCCCAGATCAACTTTGATGCGCAGGGAAGAGCAATATTTACGTTAAACCTTTGTCGTAACGGCGCCCAGCAAAGCACAGAGGTTCATCTCAATTTAGCAGGCCGGCATAATATCAGCAATGCGCTAGCCGCCGCTGCGATGGCCGTGGCATTAGGTTGCTCCCTCGAGGTGATCCGTGGTGGCCTGAATTTAGCCAAAGCGGTCGCCGGACGGCTTAACTGCACAGAAATTAATGAGCGAATCACAGTTATCGATGATACCTACAATGCCAATTCCGCATCGGTTAAGGCGGCCATTGACCTGCTTATGCAGTATGATGGCGCACATCTGCTGATTTTAGGAGACATGGGAGAGCTTGGCGCGCATAGCCAAAAAGAGCATATTGCGATTGGTGAGTATGCCGCAGAGCAGGGGGTAGAGCAGTTATTAACGGTCGGAAAATTAACCGAGCAGACAACACAGGCATTTAACCGGGGAGAGAAAAACAGTGCGCTGCATTTTAGCAGCAGGCAGCAGTTGAATAGATACCTAGAAAACACCGCACTTGAAAACAGTGAAAAATTAACCATTTTAGTGAAAGGCTCGCGAAGCATGAAAATGGAAAAAGTGGTTGCTGATATTAAGCAGTTGCAGTTGTAATTTAACAATAATCCCCGTTATAAAATAGGAAAGATCCATGGTTGTCTGGTTAGCCGAATTATTTTCAAGTCACTTTACATTTCTTAATGTATTGACTTATCTGTCTGTGCGTACGGTAATGGCTGTTTTAAGCGCATTAGCATTTTCATTATGGTTTGGGCCAAAATTGATCCATTATCTGCAAAGTATGCAGATTGGTCAAATTGTCCGCAATGATGGACCGGAGTCGCATTTCAGCAAAGCGGGAACGCCGACTATGGGCGGCATTATGATCCTTGGTGCTATTGTGGTCTCGACACTGTTATGGGCACGTTTGGATAACCATTATGTGTGGATAGTCTTATTTACCACGCTGGCATTCGGCGGCATCGGTTTTATGGATGATTACTTAAAAGTTATTCGCAAGCATCCCGATGGCTTGATTGCCCGCTGGAAGTATTTCTGGCAGTCAGTTACTGCGCTGACGATTGCCGTGGTGCTGTTTTATACGGCGTCCACAGAAGCCGAGCTTACTTTTGTGATGCCGTTTTTTAAACAGTATATGCCCTATTTAGGGTTGGCTTTTATTCCTCTGGCTTACTTTACTGTGGTCGGCAGCAGTAATGCCGTTAATTTAACCGACGGCCTGGATGGGCTGGCTATTATGCCGACCGTGATGGTGGCGGCTGCTTTTGCCGTGATTGCTTATCTAACCAGCCATGTTAACTATGCCCCTTACCTGTATATTCCTTATATTCCCAATGCCAGTGAACTGGTGATTATCTGCGGCACCATCGTTGGTGCCGGCTTGGGGTTTCTGTGGTTTAACACTTATCCGGCACAAGTTTTTATGGGCGATGTCGGCTCCTTAGCCTTAGGGGCATTATTGGGGGTTATTGCGGTGTTGGTACGCCAGGAGATTTTGCTGGTTATTATGGGCGGTATTTTTGTTATCGAGACCCTGTCGGTTATTCTGCAGGTCGGCTCCTACAAACTGCGCAAGCAGCGTATTTTCCGTATGGCGCCGATTCATCATCATTATGAGAAAAAAGGCTGGCCGGAGCCGCGTGTGATTGTTCGTTTCTGGATTATTACCATTGTGATGGTGCTGATCGGCTTAGTAACATTAAAGGTGCGTTAAGATGTCTGATAAACAGGTTGCCGTTTTAGGGCTGGGTATAACCGGCCTGTCCTGTGTTAATTTTCTTGTTCAGGAAGGTTATCAAGTCAGCGTTTTTGATACGCGCGATAATCCGCCTGGCAGCGATAAGTTAAGTGCCACTGTTGATCTGGTGAAAGGGCCGCTTGTTGGCGAGTTATTAGCCGACTTTGCTTTAATTGTTGCCAGTCCGGGCATTGCTCTCTCTACGCCTGCACTACGCTTTGCTGCTGATGCCGGCGCTGAAATTATCGGCGATATTGAGCTCTTCGCAAGACAGTTGAAAACGCCGGCCTACCGCCATGCAAAATTAGTCACCATTACCGGCTCCAATGGTAAAAGCACGGTCACCAGTTTATTAGGGGAGATGGCGCGAGAGGCCCGAATAAACGTGGCTGTTGGCGGTAATATCGGCATGCCGGCACTGGATTTGCTCTCACCTGAGGTTGACTTGTATATACTGGAACTGTCCAGCTTCCAACTGGAAACCACCTCATCACTCAATGCCGATATCGCGACCATTTTAAATGTCAGTGAAGATCACCTGGATCGCTATGACTCTTATCAAGATTATGCGCAAACCAAGCAGCGTATTTATGTGCAGAGTCAGCAGGCTTTGTTTAACCGCGATGACCCGTTAACCCGGCCGGAAAATACAAGCCAGGCGCAGTTAAGCTTTGGCTTTGACAGTAAAGAGTACGGCTTAATTAATGATGCACAGGGCCATATTTATTTAGCGAAAAATGCGCAGCCGCTGTTGGCCGTGACATCATTAAAATTAAGCGGCAAACATAACTGGCTGAATGCATTGGCAGCCTTTGCTTTGGGTGAGGCGGTTAATATTGATAAAAATGCCATGCTCAGGACGTTACAGAGCTATAGCGGCCTCGCTCACCGCTGCGAATTTGTTGCAGATGTTAATGGGGTGCGCTGGATAAATGACTCTAAGGCGACCAATGTCGGCGCCACACAAGCCGCATTAGCAGGGTTATCGGATACCATTAGCGGGGCTGTGCATGTTATTTTAGGCGGAGAAGGAAAAGGTGCGGACTTTAGTGAATTGGCTGCGGTGCTGCACGAGCTTAAGGGGGAAATCGTCTGTTTTGGTAAAGACGGGCGAAAAATCGCAGATATAAATAAACGCGCCAAAGTGGTTGAAAATTTAGATGCTGCGGTAAAACGAATTGCCGCTAGCGCCAAACCCGGGGATTTAGCTATTTTAACACCGGCTTGTGCCAGCCTGGATATGTATCCCAACTTTATGGCGCGTGGCGAGCATTTTAAACAGCTGGTCGCATCATTAACTGACTCGAGTACAGAGAGATGAAGTGGTTAACTAAGTTCAGTGACTTTTTCAATCCGGAAGGGGTCAAACAGGCTTATGATCGCCAGCTGCTGCTGGTGGTTTTTGCTTTAATGGGGGTCGGCTTAGTGATTGTGGCATCCGCCTCTATGCCGGAAGGTATCGCACTGTCTGCCGATCCTTTTCGCTTTTTAAAGCGTCACCTGCTCTATCTGCTGCTCTGTCTGGGCGGGCTTTGTGCAATACTATGTATACCCATGCGCCACTGGTATGAACAGCAGACACTGCTGTTACTCCTTGCTTTTTTCGGTTTACTGGCCGTTTTAGTGGTCGGCACCGAGGTCAACGGTTCGCACCGCTGGTTACGCTTAGGGCCATTGAATATGCAGCCTTCAGAGTTTGCCAAACTGGCCATTGTGCTGTTTTTAGCAAGTTACCTGGTGCGTCGTCAGGAAGAGGTGGTTGATACCATCAAGGGCTTTATCAAACCGCTGATTATTCTTTTTGTTTTTGCCTTACTTTTAATGCTGCAGCCGGATTTGGGCTCAACGGTGGTGATTGTTGTGGTGATGATGGGTATGTTGTTTATTGCCAATGCTAAAATGATCTCCTTTATCAGTATTGCCGTGTCCTTAATGACCGTTATGGTGGTACTTATTGTCACTTCTCCTTACCGTATGGCCCGCGTTTTCGGCTTTTTAGATCCCTGGGCGGATCCCTTTGGCCGCAGTTACCAGTTAACCCAGTCATTAATGGCATTCGGCCGGGGAGGCTGGTTCGGTCAGGGCTTGGGAAACTCGGTGCAAAAATTAGAATACCTGCCGGAAGCTCATACCGATTTTATTATGGCCATCCTTGCTGAAGAGCTCGGTTTTATCGGTGTCTCGACGGTGATCATTTTAGAATTTATTTTAGTTTATAAGGCATTTTCTATCGGTAAAAAAGCGCTGCAGCAGGCACAGGTTTTTTCCGGTTATGTGGCAATCGGCATCGCCATCTGGTTTGCCTTTCAAACAGCGGTGAATGTCGGTGCGGCATCAGGTGTTGCGCCGACAAAAGGCTTGACCCTGCCGTTAGTCAGCTACGGCGGCTCCAGTCTGATCACTATCGCTCTGGCAGTGGGCTTGCTAGTACGTATTGATTTTGAAACGCGTCTGGCATCGGCACAGGTGCGCTTGATTAAGCCGAGAAAGAAAACCGGCAGCAAGAAAGAAGAAGTGAACCATGAAGCACAATAAAACCTTATTAGTGATGGCCGGCGGCACAGGAGGGCATGTGTTTCCCGGCCTGGCGGTGGCGGATAAATTAAAAGCGCAAGGCTGGCAGATCAGCTGGTTAGGCACTCAAGAGCGCATGGAAGCACAACTGGTGCCCGAGCATGGCTATGAGATAGATTTTATCGATATTGCCGGGGTACGCGGTAACGGGCTGAAACGTTTATTGCTGGCACCACTGCGGATAATAAAATCCATTATTCAGGCGCGTGCCGTGCTTAAAAAACGTCATGTCGATTTAGTGCTGGGCATGGGCGGCTTTGCCAGCGGGCCTGGCGGCATTGCCGCCTGGATGATGGGCATTCCGGTGATTCTCCACGAGCAGAATGCGGCGGCCGGATTAACTAACCGTATTCTCGCGCATTTTTCAAAAAAAATACTAATGGGATTCTCAGGTGCATTTCGTAGTGAAAAGGCTGTTTTGGTTGGAAATCCAGTGCGAAAAGAGCTTCTTAACCTACCTGAAAAACAGATTTCGGCGCAAAACTCACCACTTAAAGTATTGGTGATTGGCGGCAGTTTAGGGGCGCGCGTATTAAACGAGCAACTGCCGAAAGCATTCAGTCGTTTTGATAGTTCACAACTGAAG
Source organism: uncultured Psychromonas sp. (assembly GCA_963674525.2). Lineage (GTDB taxonomy): Bacteria > Pseudomonadota > Gammaproteobacteria > Enterobacterales > Psychromonadaceae > Psychromonas. The sequence goes on from CAXXRV010000026.1 coordinate 263,402, forward strand.
ATCCTGCATCAAAGCGGCAAGGGCAATGATGAAAGTTTAAAAGCCGTATATCAGAAGCTTGAGCTGGATGTTGACGTGCAGCCCTTTATTCATGATATGGATGCGGCTTATGCCTGGGCTGATTTAGTGATCTGCCGTGCCGGCGCGCTGACTGTTGCCGAGGTTGCCGTGGTTGGTTTACCGGCGATTTTTGTGCCCTTGCCGCATGCCGTTGATGATCATCAGACAAAAAATGCGCAGGATTTATTAAACAAAGAAGCAGCGCTGTTGATCCCGCAAAATGAATTAAATGCTGACAAAGTGAGTGATTATTTACAAAGATTCAGTCAAAATAGAGCTTTACTTAAAAAAATGTCCGAAAATAGTAGAAAAGCAGCCATTACAGATGCCACAGAGAGCCTTGCTGCTATTTGTAACCAACTTGTTTAACCGAATAATAAAAGAATTAGTGACTTAATATGACAAAAATTGAACTCGCACAAATACGCACCATGATTCCGGAGATGCGCCGTGTTAAACAAATTCATTTCGTGGGCATAGGTGGCGCGGGTATGGGCGGTATTGCCGAAGTGCTTGCTTATGAAGGCTATAAAATTAGCGGCTCGGATATTGCTGAAAACCCGGTGGTCAGACGCTTACGTGCCATAGGTGCGGAAATATTTATCGGTCATCAGCCGGAGAATATCGCCGGGGCATCGGTGGTGGTGGTTTCGACGGCGATTAGTGCTGATAATCCGGAACTGCTGGCGGCACAGGAAGCGCGTATTCCTGTGGTGCGCCGCGCCGAAATGCTCGCAGAGTTAATGCGCTACCGCCATGGTGTGGCTGTCGCCGGTACACATGGTAAAACCACGACCACCAGCTTAATTGCCAGTATTTACGGGCAGGCGCATCTTGATCCGACTTTTGTTATCGGTGGTTTATTAAATAGTGCCGGTACCAATGCCAAGCTGGGACAAAGCCGTTACCTGATTGCCGAAGCAGACGAAAGTGATGCTTCCTTTTTACATCTTCAGCCTATGGTATCGGTTGTTACCAATATTGAAGCCGATCATATGGATACCTATCAAGGTGATTTTGAGGTATTAAAAGATACCTTTGTGCAGTTTATTCAAAACCTGCCATTTTATGGTAGCGCAGTGGTCTGTTTAGATGATGCGGTTGTTGAATCTTTAATTCCTAAATTTTCCCGTAAGTGCGTCACCTATGGTTTTCATAAGCAGGCTGATGTGCGCGTTTCCGGATTCAAGCAGATGGTTAACCGCAGTGAGTTCCTCGTGCATAGAGTCAACCGGCCGGATTTGAAAATTCAATTAAATCTTCCTGGCAAGCACAATGCCTTAAATGCGGCAGCGGCCATTGCCGTGGCGATGGAGGAGGATATAGATGATCAGGCGATTGTCACTGCGCTGAGTCAGTTTGAAGGTATTGGTCGCCGTTTCGAGCAGTATGGCGAATTTGCAACCGGGCGTGGTCAGGCATTACTGGTCGATGATTACGGCCATCATCCGACTGAGGTGCAGGCTACAATCAATGCCGCGCGTGAAGGCTGGCCGGAAAGGCGTTTAGTGATGGCTTATCAGCCGCACCGTTATACCCGCACTCGGGATCTTTATGACGATTTTGCGCAGGTACTGGCGCAGGTGGATCAGTTACTGCTGCTCGATGTCTACGCGGCTGGGGAAACGCCGATTGCCGGTGCTGACAGTCGCTCTTTATGTCGGACTATTCGTCAGCATACTGACAAAGAGCCGATCTTTGTCGCCACACCGGAAGCATTACCGGCTGCGCTCGCTCAGATTATTCAAGATGGTGATCTGGTCCTTACTCAGGGGGCGGGTAATATTGGTGCGGTGGTGAAAACATTAGCTGAATTAAAGCTGGATATCGAAAAAATGAAACAAACGGGTACAAATTAATGAATGCAGAATTTGGTAAAGTGGCCGTTTTACTCGGTGGCAACAGTGCGGAGCGTGATGTTTCATTGCGCTCAGGTAGTGCTGTGTTAAATGCGTTGCTGCGCCAGGGAATTGATGCCGTTGCTATTGATCCTGCGCATGACGATATTACTGAACTTAAGAAGCTCGGATTTGCCCGGGTCTTTATTGCGCTGCACGGCCGCGGTGGCGAAGATGGTTGTATTCAAGGATTTTTGAGCACGCTGCAGATACCTTTTACCGGCAGTGATCTGTTAAGCTCGGCGATCGCGATGGATAAATCCAGAAGCAAGCAAATTTGGCAAAGTTATCAATTGCCTACCGCAAGGTATCAAATAATTATCAAAGATAGGTTTGATCCTGCGCAGGCAGAAGATATACTAACCTCATTATCGGGTACAGTTATGGTCAAGCCAGTTAATGAAGGCTCGAGCATTGGTATGGCGAAAGCTGAGAGTGCCGCTGAGCTGGTTGATGCATTACAGGCGGCATTCAAATTTGACCATAAAGTGTTGCTGGAGTCCTGGATAAGCGGGCAGGAATATACGGTTTCGATGTTAAATGGCAAAGCCTTACCTGCTATCCGTATGCACACTGAAAATGCTTTTTATGACTATCAGGCCAAGTATCAGTCAGCCGATACACAGTATTTTTGCCCTTGCGGACTGGCGGACGAGGAGCTGGCGGAATTGAACCAGTTAGCGACACAGGCATTTACTGCGCTCGGTTGCAGCGGTTGGGGGCGTGTTGATTGTATGCGCGATGAGCAGGGCAACTGGTATCTGCTGGAAGCCAATACGGTACCGGGCATGACAGAGACAAGTTTAGTGCCGAAAGCGGCCAAGCAGGCGGGCTATGATTTTGACCGGCTGGTTTTAGAAATATTAAAACAAACGTTGTAACAGCATGTGGAATAAATTAACACAGGTAAAGATTGGCAGCTGGTTAAGCTTACTGTTTTTTCTTACTGTAATTTATATTCTGCAATACAGTTATTGTCAATTAAAGAGCTGGTTGACGGATGAGCGGTCTGTGCCGCTCACCTCTTTAATTTTGACTGGAGCAAGAGAGCATATTTCTATAGATGATGTGCGCTCGGTATTGATTAAACAACAGGACAGGTTAAATTTTTTTACACTGGAAATCGCGCAGATTCAGCAGCAGCTGGAAGCGATGCCATGGGTGTATTCGGTGTCAATTCGTAAACGCTGGCCGAGTACCTTGAAAATTCATATTGTTGAACAGGAAATTGTTGCCGTATGGAATGATCGGGCGCTGTTGAATCGCTTTGGTGAAATTATTGAAGCAGCACCTAAGACCCTGCAGAAGCGCTATCCGCTACTGTATGGTAAAGATGAGTTGAGCAGTGAAGTGTTAACAACTTATATGAAAATTAATCAACTGTTAAAGGTAAATAAATTTAAAATTGCTTCCTTAACAAGCGATATACGGCATTCCAGTGCTATTGTCTTAGAAAATGGCATCGCATTGCGTTTAGGCCAGGAGCAGAAACTGGATCGTATTCAGCGTTTTTTAACTGTGTACCCGTTACTGCAGGAAAAATATGATATTAACACAATCAGCTATATTGATCTTCGCTACGATACGGGGTTTGCGATTGGTTGGAAAAACAAAGATATCGAAGTGAATCGAAAATGATATCTCTTATTTGCTAAATAATAAACGGTGAATCTTAAGTATGGAAAGTAATTATACAGTTGGATTGGATATTGGCAGCAGCAAAATTGTACTCTTGATTGGAGAGCAATTGGACGGCGGCATTATCAATATTGTTGGTATTGGCGAGGCGCCGGCAAAGGGCGTGGATAAAGGCTCTGTTACCGATTTAGATTCTGTTGTCGTTGCTATTGATAAAGCATTGACCCGTGCTGAAGAGATGGCCGACTGCAAGGTGTCATCGGTGAACCTGTCTATTTCAGGTGCACACATCGAGTCTTTAAACGAGTCGGGCACCTGGGCAATTGAAGAGCATGAAGTGACCTCTTATGATGTGGAAAGTGTCTTGCATAATGCCCGCTCCATTAAAATTCGTGATGATCAGCGTTTGTTACATGTTATACCGCAGCAGTATTGTATCGATTCGCAGGGAGGCATCAATAACCCGTTGGGGTTATCCGGAGTCAAGTTAAAGGCGGATGTGCATCTGATCACCTGCCATAGCGATTTAGTTAAAAATCTGGAAAAAGCCGTTGAACGCTGCGGGCTGGCCATAGATCAGCTGACTTTTTCCGGTGTTGCGTCAGGCGCGGCGACGTTAAGCGAAGATGAAAAGGAACTGGGTGTCTGTGTGGTCGATATGGGCAGCGGGACGATGGATCTTTCCGTTTATATTGCCGGAGCGCTGCGCCATAGCTCTGTGCTGGATTATGCCGGAAACTCAGTGACCAATGATATCGCGATTGCGTTTAGTGCGCCGCCGACATCTGCAGAAGACGTCAAAGTAAAATATGGCAGTTTAAGCTGTGATAATATCAGCTCTGATGAGATGATTGCCTTGCCGAGTGTCGGGGGAAGACCGGCACGCAGTATGCAGCGACAAAGGTTAGTTGAGGTGATTGAACCGCGTTACAGTGAGTTATTAGGCCTGATTAAAAAAGAGCTTTATAACCTGCATCACGAATTTGCAGCGGAAGGGTTAAAACAACACCTGGCAGCAGGTATTGTGATCACAGGCGGAGCGGCACAAATCGACGGATTAGTTGAAGTGGCCGAGCAGGTTTTCGATAACATGCAGGTGCGTATAGGGCAACCGCAAAATATACAGGGCTTAGTGGATGATGTGGCGACACCAGCCTATTCGACCGCATTAGGTTTATTACGTTATAAAAATAATGAGTTTATTGATAGCCAAGAGGTTGCGGAAGAAAATCGGTTATCCCTCTTTTTGCAGAAAGTAAAAAGCTGGATTAAAAAAGAATATTAATTGCTATGATGTAGCTCTTGAAGGTGGAGATATACAATGTCTGATAATTTAAGTGAAATGGAAAGTGAGCAAATGTTTGAAATAGTGGATGAAGAGCAGATGTTTGAAATTGTTGATGACGAGCACACTCAGCAGGCGATTATTAAAGTTGTTGGTGTCGGTGGCGGCGGCGGCAATGCGGTTAATCATATGATAGCCCAAGGGCTGACCGGCGCTGAATTTATCGCCATGAATACCGATGCGCAAGCGTTGCGTTCATCAAAAGCAGATGTTCGCCTGCAGATTGGCGCATCTATTACCAACGGCCTGGGCGCCGGGAGCAAACCCTGAAATTGGTTATAAATCCGCCCTGGAAGATAAAGAAAAAATCCGTGAACTGCTAGATGGCGCCGATGTGGTTTTTATCGCCGCAGGTATGGGCGGCGGAACGGGAACCGGTGCTTCACCTGTTGTCGCGGAAGTGGCTAATGAACTGGGCGCATTAACCATTGGTGTGGTTTCCAAACCTTCATTTTTTGAAGGCAAAAAACGCATTAATTATGCCAATCAAGGTGTAGCCCGTTTATCTGAGCATATTGATTCATTACTGATCATTCCCAATGATAAACTGCAGAAATCTCTGCCGAAGGGGGTTTCCTTCCTGGGCGCATTAGAAGCGGCAAACGGTGTTTTATATGATGCCGTCTCCGGTTTCTCGGCCATTATCAATAATGAGCAAAGTACCATCAATATTGACTTTGCGGATGTGCGCACCGTGATGACCGAAGCGGGCACCACAGCCGTGATGGGCATTGGTATTTCCACGGGTGAAGAGCGTGCCGAGGAAGCTGTTGAGCAGGCGATCTCTTGTCCGTTACTTGAAGATGTTGATCTGTCCAATGCCCGTGGCGTGCTGGTGCATATTGTCGCCGGTATTGATTTTACCTGGGATGAATATGAAACCGTCGGTGATGCATTAAAAGAGTTTGCTTCTGATGATTCACAAATTATTGTCGGTGTTACTGTCGATCCGACCATTGATAGCGGCGAACTGCATGTGACTGTGATTGTAACCGGCCTGGGTGAGCGCAAGTCTGAGTTAAATGCGCCTAAAAAGGCTGCAATGGCGGTTGAAAGTATGGCAACTGAAGCTGTAGTGGAAAGCAAGCAACAAAGTGCAGCTCAGGATAGCAGTGAAGCGGACACCGAATCGGCAGGAAGTTATTTAGATATTCCAGCCTTTTTGCGTAAACAAGCCGAGTAGTTTCAGTATGATAGCGCTGTAGTTTAAGCGCATGCTGGAAGTGGAAAGGCTGTCAATAATCAGTTTGTGATGCAGTTCGCAAACTGCTATACTGCGCAACTCTGGAAAAAAGTTCAAAATTTGAACGATAGGTGGCGACGATGATTAAACAAAGAACATTAAAGAAAAGTGTAAAATCAACCGGTATTGGTTTGCATTCAGGAAATAAAGTAACCATTGAGTTACATCCTGCTGCTGCAAATACTGGTATTGTTTATCGTCGCATCGATCTTGACCCTGTGGTCAGCTTTAAAGCACATGCGCAGGCCGTGCAGGAAACCCTGCTTTGTACCTGTCTGGTTAATGAGCAGGGGGAAAAAATATCCACGGTTGAGCATCTTTCCGCTGCGCTGGCCGGTTTAGGTATTGATAATATTATTATTGATGTCGATGCGCCGGAAATTCCAATTATGGATGGCAGTGCCAGTCCGTTTATTTTTCTATTGCAATCTGCCGGAATCGAAGAGCTGAATGCGCCGAAAAAATTTATTCGTGTGAAAAAAACGGTCCGTGTTGAAGATCAGAAAGAAGGAAAGTGGGCGGAACTGCAGCCGTCCAATGCCGGTTTCAGCCTGGATTTTAAAATTGATTTCGATCATCCGGTTTTTGAAGGGCAAAATCAGCATATCGAAATGGACTTTTCCGGTGATCTGTTTGTGAAAGAGATCAGCCGCGCCCGCACCTTCGGCTTTATGAAGGGCGTTGAGCAGCTGCAGGCGAATAATCTGGCCCTGGGGGCAAGTTTAGATAATGCCATTGGTCTGGATGAGTTCCGCGTGCTAAATCCGGAAGGGTTGCGCTATGAAGATGAATTCGTTAAACATAAAGTATTAGATGCCATTGGTGATCTATACCTTTCCGGTTACACTATTTTAGGCCACTTAAAAGCCTATAAAACCGGTCATGCGCTTAATAACCAGCTGTTATGTGCACTGTTAGCGGATCAGGAAGCCTGGGAAATGGTCACCTTTGAAGAGCCGGTCAGCGAATCACCAGTGCAGTATATCGAGCCGGTCTTTGCTGTGTAAAAAGTCGATTTAAACGCAAAAATCCATAAAAACCCTTAGCGAAGTTAAGTCTTTGCTAAGGGTTTTTTTATTTCAGCTACGCTTTAAAGAAGATGGAAAAACCACAAGGGGAGTAGCATGAAAAGGGTATATTTTGTTCAGCATGGCCTTGCCCATGCGAAAGAGGCCGATCCCGGCAGAGGATTAACGGATCGGGGCAACCTGGAAGTACATAAAGTGGCTCGCTATTTAAAGGCGCATCAGGTTGTTATTGATAAAATTTACCATAGCGGTAAGTTAAGAGCGCGGCAGACGGCGGTTATTTTTGCGCAGATATTGGCCGTCAAGGAGGTCGTTGAGCTTGCCGGTATGGCACCTGCTGATAACCCGGAACAGTTAATACAACAAATTTCCGAGAATGCGGTGATGTATATCGGCCATCTGCCTAATCTGAGCCGAGTGGTTGCGCAGCTGATCGCGGGGGATGCCGAGCGCCCGCTTATTAAGTTTGAAAATGCCGCTGTACTCTGTATGGAGATGGATGACAACGGCGCGCTAATTAAATGGTATATCACTGCCGATATGTGTTGATGAGCGTAGGTTATAGGAAAGGTACGGCAGCTGTTGAGTTAAACTCAAGATAAGCGCGGCTGCTGCTTGTCAAAGTAGGTTTTTAAGTAATCGAGCAGTAAACGCAGCTTTTTTGACTTTGCCGCACCCGGCGGAAAGACCCCGTAAACATCAATCGCATTAAGCTGATAATCATCGAGTACAGATTGCAGAGTACCGGCTTTTATCTTCGGCAGGGCATCATAGGTGGGAATACGCGCAATACCGTGGCCGCCTTCAAGAAAGGCAGTCCGTGCAGCGGCATTGTTGGTGCTGATAGTGCCTTTAACCTTAACCGAGAAGGAGCGGTTACCTTTTTTAAGCTCCAGGACATTGGCTGTGAGTTTATAAATCACCCAGTCATGGTCGGCTAACTCGGCAGGGCTGCTCGGGTAGCCATGTTTCTGAAAATATTCCGGCGCGCCGCACAGGCAGGTGGGCAGAGTGGCCAGTTTGCTCGCCTGCAAACCGGAGTCCGCTAATGGCGCACCGCGAATGGCCAGATCTATGCCTTCCTTGATAATATTAACCACTTCATCGCTGAGCATCACATCCAGCTCAATTTTAGGATAAAGCTGACGGAACTCATTGAGTGCCGGGACAATGGTTTGCAGGCCGACATTGACCGGGCAGGTGATTTTTAATAAGCCGACCGGCTCGCTTTTTAAGTTTTCAACTTGTTGGTTAGCGGCAGCAGCCTGCTCGGCAATGATCCGGCAGCGCTGATAATATTGGCTGCCGGCTTCCGTGAGAGTGATGCTGCGCGTTGAGCGATTAAGCAGTTTAATGCCCAGATGTGACTCGAGTTTTTTGATGTGATAACTGACCACCGCCCGCGATAAACCTATATGCCGGGCTGCAGCCGTTAGGCTGCCCTGCTCCACGACTTGGGCAAAGACCACCATGCTTTTTAGTTGTTCAAATGAAATATCCATCAGATCGTCACTCATTGTATCAATTATTCTAACAATGTTATCAGTTATCTTCGTATAGTCCAATTTCAGATCTAGGCATATACTCTTATCCGTTCAATGCTTTTCACTAAGTGAACGGCACGCTGCCAATAGGAGTAATAAGTATGAGCACTAAGAAAATATTAATGGTTTTAACTTCACATGCTGAATTAGGTGAGAGCGGTGAGAAAACCGGTTTCTGGGTCGAAGAGTTTGCCGCACCCTATTACCTATTTAAAGATGCCGGTATTGAGGTCACTCTGGCATCACCTGCCGGTGGGCAGCCACCGATCGATCCAAAAAGTGAGTTAGACGATTTCCAGACGCAGGCAACGCAGCGCTTTGCCGCTGATCCTGCAGCTCAGCAGCAACTGGCGCACACAGAAATACTGAGCAGTGTCAATCCCGCAGATTATGACGCTGTCTTTTATCCGGGCGGCCATGGCCCGCTTTGGGATTTAGTTGACAACCGCGATTCCATTGCCCTGATTGAGGCGTTTTTAAATGCCGATAAAGCGGTGGCAACGGTGTGTCATGCCACGGCAGCGCTGCTTAATGTTAAAAACAGTGATGGTGAGTTTATTGTTAAAAACAGAGCGATCAGCGGTTTTACTAATAGTGAAGAAGCAGCCGTGCAGTTAACCGATATTGTGCCTTTTTTATTAGAGAATGAACTTCTTAAACGCGGCGCCGACTATCAAAAAGCAGCGGACTGGCATGCCTTTGCGGTGCAGGACGGGCTTATTATTTCCGGGCAGAATCCGGCCAGTTCAGAACTGGTCGCGCAAAAACTGCTTAATCATTTAAACGCATAATCAACAGGAAAACAGATGTTAAATTTTAGTTTTGAAAATCAGACCCGTATTCACTTTGGTGAAGGTCAAATCAGCGCAGTCAGCAAAGAAATTCCAAAAAATGCCAAAGTATTAGTCACCTATGGTGGCGGTTCAATAAAAAACAACGGGGTTTACGAGCAGGTTGCTCAAGCATTACAGGATCACCAGTGGGTTGAGTTTTCAGGTATTGAGCCTAATCCGAGATACGATACCTTAATGAAAGCGCAGGCGCTGATTAAAGCGCATGATATTGATTATCTGCTTGCCGTCGGCGGCGGCTCTGTGGTTGACGGGACAAAATTTATTGCCGCCGCCGCGCTGTTTACCGGCGATGATCCCTGGGATATCGTTGCCAAGCAGCAACAGGTTGCAGCCGCATTACCCATTGGTGTGGTATTAACGCTACCGGCCACCGGCAGTGAAACCAATATCGGCTCCGTGGTCACCCGCGACGGTCATAAATTACCCTTTATGAGTCCTGCGGTACGTCCGCAGTTTGCCGTGTTAGACCCTGCCGTGACCCTGTCGCTTTCCGATCGGCAAATCAGTAATGGCGTGGTGGATGCCTTTATTCATACTATGGAGCAATATCTGACCTATGATGTCAATGCAAAAGTCCAGGATCGTTTTGCCGAAGGTTTATTACAGACACTGATAGAAGAGGGGCCTAAAGCACTACTTGCTGAACATAAAAATGATTTAGAGGTGCGCGGAAATATTATGTGGTCGGCGACCATGGCGCTGAATGGCTTGATTGGTGCTGGTGTACCGCAGGATTGGGCAACGCATATGATCGGCCATGAACTGACCGGCAGCTACGGTATTGATCATGCGCGCACCCTGTCGATTGTCTTACCGGCAGTAATGAAAGTATGTAAAGCAGCCAAACATGACAAATTATTACAATACGCTGAGCGAGTGTGGCATATAAGTGCTGGAACTGATCAGCAAAAAATTGATCAAGCGATTGCATTGACTGAAGATTTCTTCAAACGTATGGCAATGCCAACGCGCTTATCTGATGTGGAACTAGGAGAATCTGATATCGATGTGTTAATTGCTAAATTAGAAGCACACGGCATGGTTGCACTGGGTGAAAAACAGCAGGTTACGCCAGAAGTTAGTCGTCAGATATTAACCGCAGCATTGTAACCCGTATAAAAATGAACAGGCTTATGTGCTTAACCTGAACTATTCGCATAAGCCTATACGTCCATTTTTCTTTTCTAAGCAAATACAGGAAGCCTTTATGACACAAACAGCACAGACAAACAGGCAGATTCTATTGGCATCGCGCCCTTTTGGCGCGCCGGTTGCGGGTAACTTCACCCTGGCGGAAAGCGCTAAACCACAGGCAAAGCAGGGCGAAGTCTTACTGCGCACGGTGTTTCTTTCTCTGGATCCCTATATGCGCGGGCGCATGAACGATGCTAAGTCCTATGCGCCGCCGGTTGCCTTAGGCGAACCTATGGTCGGCGGGACGGTGTGCCGCGTTGAACAATCGCTAAACCCTGGCTATCAGGTTGGCGACTGGGTAGTCTCTTTTAGCGGCTGGCAGGACTATCATGTGAGCAATGGTCAGGGCTTAATCAAGTTAGATGCGCGCCTAACGCATCGCTCCTATGCCTTAGGGGTATTGGGTATGCCCGGTTTAACCGCTTATATGGGACTGCTCGATATCGGTCAGCCGCAGCCGGGAGAAACCGTGGTGGTGGCCGCCGCAACCGGCGCGGTAGGCAGTCTGGTCGGACAGATAGCTAAACTGAAAGGCTGTCGAGTGGTCGCTATTGCCGGCGGTGCAGAAAAATGCCGCTATGCGGTTGAACAGCTCGGTTTTGATGTCTGTCTTGATCACTACACCGATGACTTGGATGAACAGCTGGCGGCGGCCTGTGCACAGGGCATCGATGTCTACTTTGAAAATGTCGGCGGCAAAGTCTTTGATGCTGTGCTGCCGCTGCTCAACAGCAAAGCACGTATTCCGCTGTGCGGGCTTATCTCGCAGTATAATGCGACGGGCCTGCCGAGTGGACCGGATCGTTTGTCTATGCTGATGGGCACGCTATTAGTAAAGCGCATTAAGATGCAGGGCTTTATCGTCTTTGATGACTATGGTCATCGTTATCATGAGTTCAGCGAGCAGATGGGGCAGTGGTTAAGCGCCGGAAAAATCAAATATCAAGAGCAGCTGGTGGAAGGACTGGAAAATGCGCCGGCAGCATTTATCGGACTGCTGCAAGGACAAAACTTCGGCAAACTGATCGTGCGCGTCGGCCCGGATGATTTGCCCTAAGTATGCATTACTTTTCAAGCAGGTAGCGGATCGTAGCGGCTATCTCTTTGGCCGAGTCATGTCCGCTGACAAGTACCTGATAACGTCCGTTGACAATAAAAGTCGGTACCGCATTGATAGCTGACTGCTTTGATAAACGGCGTACCTGCACCATTTTAGCCGTCAATTGTTCATTCTGTTGTTGGCTGAAGTGCAGGGGACTGCTCAGGTTGCGCGCGCTGAAAGCCTGCGCAATCGCCTGTTGTTGCTGCGCGCTGCTAATATCTTCAGGCGTCTGTATGACGGCAAACAGCTCCTCCATAAAAGCATGATCCGGCATGCCGCCAAGCTGTATTTCTGCTGCATAATAGAGCAGCGCTGCATTGTCTGCCGCTTGATTAAAGGTGGTATGCAGTTTGCCGATATCCGTGCCGCTCAGCTTACTTATCTGCGGTAAAAAGTTTTCCATATTGCGGCAGTGCCCGCAGGTTAATGAAAAGACTTCAGTAACTGGTGCTAAGCTTTTATCTTCAAGCTGTTCCGGCAGAGTGACATATTGCTCGCCTGCTTTGGGCAGGCTGGAATCGCTGCAGGCGATTAACAACAGCGCCCCGGCCAGTACTATAAAGTGTGTTTTACTAAAAAAATTCATGTTTTTTCCTATTCTGTTTAATGAGTCTGCTATTGAGTAGCAACCAGGCAAGAATAATAACGCTTTATTTTAAACCTGCTGCTTCGACAATAACACAATGATTATATTTACTTTTTATACTCAGGCATGGTAAGTGTAGTATTAAAAAGTCATATTTATTAAAAGGTGCTGCTTGTGTTTCAGGTTTATCACTCCAATCAATTAGACTTATTAAAAGATCTGCTTGTTGCGCTGATGCAGCAGGCCCCGCTTGAGGATCCCTTTGCCAATGAGACCATTCTTGTGCAGAGCCCCGGCATGGCACAGTGGCTGCAGCTGCAGATTGCGCAGACAACGGGGATTGCGGCGAATATCGATTTTCCACTGCCGGCCAGTTTTATCTGGCAGCAGTTTAAAGCGCTGCTGCCGGATGTGCCGGATAAGAGTCCGTTTAATAAAACATCGATGGCCTGGCAGATTATGCAGCTGTTGCCGGAATGCCTCGACGATCCTGATTTTGCCGCTTTGCTGCATTACCTGGAAAATGATCCGCAACTGCGTAAACGTTTTCAACTCAGCCAGAAGATTGCCGATATTTTTGACCAGTATTTAGTCTACCGCCCACAGTGGATTGCCGCCTGGGAAAGCAGCTCCGAGCAGGAGTTAGCGTCCTGGACTGCTGATAATCCGCAGGCGGTGCCTGCATGGTTAGGCGAGCAGCGCTGGCAGGCTAAGCTCTGGAAAAAACTATCGACAACCATTGAGCAGGGATTTGCCGAGCAGGGCAAGGCCTATCATCGTGCCGGTTTGTATCAGGATTTCCTGAGTAAACTGGCTGAGCAGAAAAGCTTAACCCATCTGCCGCAGCGGATCTTTGTTTTTGGTATCTCGGCGCTGCCGGATTCCTATCTGCAGGCGCTGCTGGGGCTGGCTGAACATTGTGATGTGCATTTTCTATTAACCAATCCCTGCCGTTATTACTGGGCGGATATTGTCGATCCGAAACTGCTGGGTAAACGCTTTGCGCAAAGCCGTCCTAAATTGAGTGTTGCTCAGGGACAGCTGCAAAGTTTAGCGCAAAGCAGCTGGCAGAAAGATAGCGCACATAGAGACTGGGCGATGAGCGGCGACCCTGAGTTGGAGGTGGGTAATCCTTTACTGGCATCAATGGGGAAAATGGGCCGTGACTTTTTGTATCAGCTCTATTCATTAGAGCAGCAGGAGGTTGATGCCTTTGTCGATATCGAGCGCGACAGCCTGTTACATCACATTCAGGCGGATATTTTAAATCTTCAGGACAGCAGCTGCGCACTAGCCCCGGATGTTGCGCAGCGCGCGCCGATCAATAGCGATGACCAATCATTGAGCGTGCACCTTGCGCACAGTGTGATGCGCGAAGTCGAAGTGCTGCATGACAATTTACTGGCAATGTTTGAGGCAGACAGCAGTCTGACCCCGAAAGATATTATTGTGATGGTGCCCAATATCGATCACTATGCCCCCTATGTGCAGGCGGTATTTGCCAGCGTCGATAAACAACGTTATATCCCGTTTTCTATCTCCGATGTCAGTGCGCAGCAGGAAAGCCCGATTCTGGTCAGTTTTCTGCAGTTGCTTAATCTTAATCAAAGCCGCTATACCCGCGAAGATATTTTCGCGCTGCTCGAGGTACCGGCGATTCTGCAGCGCTTTCAATTAGATCAGGACGATTTTATGCTGCTGCAGAAGTGGATTAATGAAAGCGGCATCCGCTGGGGGCTTAATGAAAAAAGCGCCACCCAGTGGGACTTGCCTGAGCTGCCGCAAAACAGCTGGGTTTTCGGTTTAAAGCGTATGCTCCTCGGTTATGCGATGGGCGATGCCATGTTTGCCGATATCTCTCCCTATGATGAGGTGCAGGGCCTGCAGGGGGATCTGCTCGGGCGCTTTATTGATTTTATTGATGCCCTGATCAGCCTGGAAGAGGCGCTTAAACAGCCCTATAATGCACAGCAGTGGCAGGCGTTCGGCTATCAGCTGATCGACACTTTTTATGCTGAGAATGAAGAAAACAGCGCTGTTTTCAGCCTGATTAGAGAGCAGTTTGACAATCTGCTCAATTATACCGAGCAGGCGCAGTTTGTGCAGCCGGTTTCGCTGCTGGTGCTCCTTGAGCATCTGGAAAATCACCTGGCCACGCAGTCTAACAGTCAGCGTTTTCTAACCGGGCAGGTTAACTTCTGTACCCTGATGCCGATGCGCTCTATTCCTTTTAAGGTGGTCTGTCTGCTAGGCATGAACGATGGCCAGTATCCGCGCAATATCGTGCCTATGGGCTTTGATTTGATGGCCGGTCATCGTAATCGCGGCGACCGTTCACGCCGTGAAGAGGATCGTTACCTGTTTCTCGAGGCGCTGCTTTCTGCGCAGGATAAACTCTATATCAGCTATATCGGGCACAATATTCACGATAACAGCGACAAGATGCCCTCGGTGCTGGTTTCGGAGCTGCTTAATTACTGCCAGCAGAGTTTTGTGCTGGCGGAGAACCTGCACGATTCCCCGGCTATCGCCGAAAAAGCCCTGCTTGCCTTACTTAATCATAGTTACCCGATGCAGAGTTTCAGCGAGTCCTATTATCTGGGCGGCTTTAAAACCTATAACCCTAACTGGTGGCAGGCGCAGCAGGAAATAGCGCAGCACAGTGCCGAGCAGCTCGAGCCGTTGCCGCTTGATGAGCCGTTAGTGGAGATTCAACTGCAGCATCTGAAACAGTTTTTAAGACATCCCTGCAAGGCGTTCTTTAATCAGCGTCTCGGCGTTCACTTTGAGCTGGATAATAACGAGCAGGATAATGATGAACCTTTCTCTTTAAATAACCTGCAGCAGTATCATTTGAAAAACAGACAGTTTGAATACGCACTGGAAGGCAAGTCATTGGATCAGTTATTTATTGAAACTAAAGCAACCGGTGAATTGCCTTTAGGTGAATTCGCTGCGCTTATCTTTAATAAAGATCTGCAGAGCATGAGTGATCTGGCCGCCCTGACCGCAAGCTATTTCATCGGTGAAATTGAAACCATTAATATTGATATTCAGTTTGCCGAAAAGCGTCTGCTTGGGGAGTTAAGCGATCATTGTGAAAATGGTCTGGTACGGGTAAAAACCGGCGGCGTCAAGGGTAAAGATGTGCTTTCCTTATGGGTTGAGCATCTTTGCTACTGCATCGCTTATGGCGAAAACCTTAACTCCAGTCTGTTTGGCCAGGAGAACGGCATCTATTTTGAAGAGCTGACTGCCGATTATGCCTACCAGAAATTAAGCGAATTAATTGCGCTCTATGAACAGGGCCTGCAGAGTCCGTTGCCTTTCTTTATTCAAAGTGCCTTTGCCTGGAGTATGGTGGTCAACGCCTACCAGCCGGAATGTTTTATTTTAGAGGATCTTAGCTTTGCAGCACGTGCCGATGCTCAAAAAGCGGCGCTGGAGGTGTTTAGCAATAGCCGTGGTTTTGCCGAAGGTGAAGATCCCTATATTCGGCGCTGTTATGATAACTTAGAAGATCACTGGTTAGCCTTTGAAAGATTAGCCATGCAGGTATTTAAACCCCTATTAGCCAATATCAGCACCATTGAGTATGGTGAATGGGAGGAGGTAGAATGAGTGACCTAAAAACAACAGCGCTAACGGTTTCATCATTGAATCCGCTGACCTTTCCGCTCTATGGCACGCGCCTTATTGAAGCCTCTGCCGGTACCGGAAAAACCTATACCATCGCCAGTCTCTTTATTCGCCTGTTACTCGGCCATGGTAAAGAGCATGCGCATCAGAAACCGCTAACGGTTGAGCAGATTCTGGTGGTTACCTTTACCGAGGCGGCTACCGCCGAGTTACGCTCGCGTATTCGTGAGCGTATTCAACAGGTACGTCTGGCCTTTCTGCAGGGCAGCAGTGCAGACCCTTTTACGCAAGCCCTGATTGAACAGAGCGAAGATGCGCAACTGGCAATCCGCCTGTTGCGTTATGCTGAACTGCAGATGGATGAAGCGGCGATTTATACTATCCATGGTTTCTGCCAGCGTATGCTGATGCAGAATGCCTTTGAATCAGGCAGCCTGTTTCAACAGACACTGTTGGAAGATGAATCAAAGCTGCTGCTGCAAACCTGTAATGATTTCTGGCGCAGCCATTTTTATAATCTGTCGACGCCGCTCAGCGAGCTTATCTTCAGTTACTGGCAAAATCCGCAGCAGCTGAAAAACGAGCTGCGCAGTTGGCTGTCCCGCCAGGAGCTACAGTTTTTACCCTCTATCACAGACTTTGATTTTAAAGGCAAATATGAGGCCAGCCTGAGTGCGATTGAAAAGCTAAAAGAGAGCTGGATAAAAGATGAAGCGGATTACTTTGATATTATCAGCCATTCCGATGTCGCGAAACGCACTTACAATAAGGCCAACTTACCTAAGTGGTTGGAGGAAGTTTCGCAGTGGGCCTATAAGTCGGACTATTCCTTAACTTTGCCGAAAAACCTGTTTAGGTTTTCCCAGAAAACGCTGGATGAAAAAACCCCGAAAGGCGCCAAACCTGTGCATCCGGTGTTTACCCAGATCGAAGCGCTGCTGGAAGAAGATCTGTCGTTAAAAAACACCCTGCTGATCAAGGCAACCCACTGGGTGCGCACGCACCTGCAGTCAAGCAAACAGCTGCACATGCTATTAGGCTTTGATGATCTGCTTATTCGCTTAGATGAGGCGCTGCAGCACTCTGTCGAGGAGCATCTGGCGCAGCAGATTCAAGGGACTTATCCGGTTGCGCTGATCGATGAGTTTCAGGATACCGATCCGGTGCAGTACCGCATCTTCCAGAGCATCTATCAGCCTGAAGCGGCGCACGGTGAAGTACATAAAAACAGCGGTTTGTTTATGATTGGCGATCCGAAGCAGGCGATCTACAGCTTTCGCGGAGCGGATATCTTTACCTATATGCAGGCCAGGAAAAATGTCAGTGCCCATTACAGCCTCGATTATAACTACCGCTCCAGTATCGATATGATCGATGCCGCCAATGCGTTTTTTTAACTACTGCCCGGCACCTTTTATCTACGACGAGGATATTCCCTTTATTGCCGTTAAAGCCCCGGATATTAAACGTAAAAAACTGCTGATAGCGAATAAAGATGACAGCAGGGCCACGGCGCTGCAGTTTCTTCATCCGGTCGGCGGAGAAAATACTCAAGGGTTTAAAGCATCCATTACTCAGGCCTGCGTCAATGAGATAAAAACTATATTGCAGTTAGCGCAGCAGGGCAAAGCCTGCCTGCAGGATGAGCAGGGCGAAAAGAGGGCGCTGCGGGCCAATGATATTGCCATTTTGGTACGCACAGGTAAAGAGGCGGCTGAGATCCGCAGAGCACTGTTTAATGAAAATATTAACAGTGTTTACCTGTCACTTAAAGAAAGCGTCTATAGCACGCCGCTGGCAGAGGATCTGCTGCGTATTCTGCAAGCCTGTTTAAGCCCGGAAAATGAACGCTTATTGCGCAGCGCAATCGCCTGCAAGCTGTTTGCCTTGACGCCTTATCAGATTCATCAGCTGCTTGCCGATAACCACCTCTGGGAGGAAAAAATTGCCCAGTTTATGGACTATCGCCTGCTTTGGGAAAGAGACGGCGTATTAGCCATGCTCCATAAACTCTTTCATCAGCAGGGCATAAGCGCGCATCTGCTTAATCAGCCGCAGGGAGAGCGGGCGCTGACCGATGTGCTGCATCTGGCCGAGCTGTTACAGAAAAACAGCGTTGATTATGACGGCAATTTTGCCCTGCTGCGCTGGTTCGCGCAGCAGATAAACGAGGAAAATGGTGAGGCCGGCGAGCAGAAACAACGTCTGGAAAGTGAAAAAGATTTGGTACAGGTTAGCACCCTGCATAAATCCAAGGGGCTGGAATACGATATCGTGTTTATGCCCTTTACCGGCTTATATCAGAAGCCGCGCGATTGTTTATACCATGATCCGGAGCGCAATAATCAGTTGATTTATGACCTGGACTGCAACAAAAATCATCAGCAGCTAAGCGAAAAAGAGCAGCTGGCCGAAGATCTGCGTTTATTATATGTCGGTCTGACGCGCAGCGTTTACCGCTGTTATATCGGCATTGGCAGTTATAAAAGCGGCAATAGCAAAAACAGCCCCTTAACAAAAAGCGCCCTGGGTTATATCTGCCTGCAGGGCGGTAAGGATCTGCTTGCCGGTGACACGGTGCGTTTAAACGAAGTACTCGAAGGCATGGCTAACACCTCGAGCAATATCTCTATTCGCAGCATGCCTGCCGCCGATGATGCCCCTTATCAAGTGCAGCAGGAAGCGCGCTCGCTGCAGGAGCCGGCACGCTTTAGCTGCGAGATAGAAAGAAACTACTGGATCAGCAGCTATTCATCATTGTCGCGTTTTCATACGCTGGCAGCAGAATCAGAAAAAATGCCGGCACCGGTAAAACAGATTACAGAGCAGGCAAAGATAAAAAGTCCCTTTACTTTTCCAAGGGGGGCCAGGCATGGCTCTTTTCTGCATCAGCTCTTTGAAGAGATAGATTTTCAACAAACGGATAGAGAAAGTTTAACGGCCTTGCTGAGCGAGCAGCTGCAGCACCACTCTTATGACGAGCCGGAAGCCTGGGCGGAGGTCCTGGCAAACTGGATAGCACAGATCTTAGCGCAGCCGTTAATACCTGAATCGGGCATTAAACTGAGCGCGTTAACTGCCGCGCAGATAAAAGTTGAGATGCAGTTTTTTATCAATATGCAGCTGATTCACGCACCGCAGGTGAATAAACTGCTGCAGCGCTATGATCCCCTTTCCGCGCGCGCCGGTGAGCTGCACTTTCAAAGCGTGCAGGGTTTCTTAAAGGGTTTTATCGATTTAACCTTTGAACTAGACGGTAAATATTATGTTCTTGATTATAAATCCAATTATCTTGGCGACAGTCTGGAGGATTATAATCAGGAAAATATTGAGCGGGCCATGATTGAGCATAGATATGATTTTCAATATCAGCTCTATACCCTGGCGCTGCACCGGCTGTTAAAATCGCGTCTGCCTGATTATGACTACCATACCCATATTGGCGGCGTTTTCTATACTTTTTTACGCGGCATGCAGGGCGATACGCAGTTTGGCGTGTACTTTAATAAACCCGAGTTTGCCTTAATAGACGGGCTCGATAAGCTTTTTTCAGGCCAGTATAAGGCGCTTGAATTACCACAGGAGTCGCTATGTTAGCGCAACTGAAACAGTGGAAAGAGTCCGGGTTGCTGCGCCCGATTGATTACCACTTTGCAAAATTTATCTGGGATCTGGGGGCAGATAAACTGACCACGTTAAGTGCCGCCTTTGCCAGCGAGTATTTAGGCATGGGCCATATCTGCCTGCCCCTTGAGCAGATTGCCGCGCACCTTAATGACAAGTGCTTGAGCAGCGAGATTGAGCTGCAGTACTTTTGTCAAAGGCATGATATCGAATGCTTATTGCACAATACCCAGGAGGTGCATGCGCGATTAAGTGAGTCTGTGTGTGTCGGTGAGCAGGCGCCGTTAACCCTGCAGTTTAACGCGCTGTATCTAAACCGCTATGCGCAGTTTGAGCAGCTGATTGCCGATAAATTATTAGCCCAGCCGCGAGTGATTTTAAAAGGTGATATTAAAGCGGAGTTAGATGCCTTATTTGCAGTGAACTATGACTATTTATGGCAGGCCTGGTGCAGCGATAAAACCCAGTCGCTGCGTAAATTATGCACAAACTTTTTAGATATTGTGCCGCAGGCGGCGCTGGACTGGAATAAGATTGAAGCTGTCTTTATGCAGGCCAGGCAAAGCTCGGATCTGCAGTTATTGGAGCAATTAATTGCAGAAGAACAGCGCTGCGACTGGCAGAAAGTCAGTGCGGCGCTGGCACTGAGCTCGGCGCGCTGCGTTATCTCCGGTGGACCGGGTACGGGTAAAACCACCACAGTGACTAAACTGCTGGCATTGCTGCTCAAGGTCAAGCCGGATCTGCTGATCAAAATGGTCGCACCAACCGGTAAAGCAGCGGCACGCTTAAGCGAGTCGATCAGCCATGCCTTAACGGAATTAAATCTGGCCGACGAGTTAAAAGCCAAAATCCCCACCGAAGCCAGTACCATCCATCGTTTGCTGGGCGTCAAAGCCAATAGCAACCATTTCCGTCATGATCAACATAAACAGCTGCACCTGGATCTGCTGCTGGTGGATGAAGCATCCATGGTGGATCTGTCACTGATGGCAAAATTGTTAATGGCGCTGCCGGAGCATGCACGGCTTATTCTGCTCGGCGATAAAGACCAACTGGCCTCGGTGGAAGCGGGCGCCGTATTGGGCGATATCTGTCACTTTATCGAGTCCGGTTACAGCTGCGAAAAAGCGCAACAGCTCGCTGAGCTCACTGGTTTCACTTCCTTACTGCAAAAGCAATACGCGCCTGAGGGGATGGCGGATAATTTATGTTTATTACGTAAAAGTTATCGTTTTGACCAATATTCAGGTATAGGTTACCTGGCCAAGGCGGTCAATTCCGGTCAAGCCGGCAGCAAAAAGATCCTGCAGTTGTGCAGTGATTACAGTGACCTCAGCTATTTTGCCAATAATGAGCCGGGTTTTTCTGAACTGGATAAATTGATACTGGAAGGTTATACCCCCTATCTGAGCAGTCTGGCGGTGATAACAGAAAACAACCGCGATCATGCCAAACAGTTATTAAAAACCTTTAACCAGTTTAAAGTACTTTGTGCGACGCGTCAGGGAGAGTGGGGCGTTGCCGAGATTAATAAGCGCTGTGAACGTATCTTGATAAAAGCCGGTTTAATAAATAAACAGCCGGTGCCTGCAGAAAGTGACTATAATAGCTGGTATCCCGGGCGGCCGGTGATGATCACGCAGAATAACTATCACTTAGGCCTATATAATGGCGATATCGGTATCTGTCTGTTTAATGAAGACCAGCAGCTGCGCGTTTATTTTCAGATGGCCGATGGCTCTATTGCTGACTTTCAGAGCAGCCGTTTGCCGAGCTTTGAAACGGTTTTTGCCATGACAGTGCATAAAAGCCAGGGCTCTGAGTTTGCCCACACCGTCTTGGCTCTGCCGGAAAGCCCGCTGCCGGTGGTGACGCGGGAGTTGATTTATACCGGTATTACGCGTGCCAAAAAACGCCTGACGCTGTTTGCCGATTTGCGCCTAATGGCCAATGCCAGCAAGCTTAGGACACAGCGTGCCAGCCGTCTGGTTGAACGCCTGCAGGTCACCAGGGAGTAAATTAAAGCTTAATCGCTCAGTGCTTAAAGCATTTGCCTGCTACAATTTAAGTAAAGCAATTTCAAAGGAATAAAATTCAGCATATTGCATACATTAAGCTTAGTTGTAATTTTGAGCCGCAGCTTTAGTTGTGCTTTTGGAAGTGCGACTTCAGTCGCGCAGTCTGATATTCTGATATAAGGCGCGGTTGAAACCGCACTTCCAATATAAAAACAGATCAGCTAATTAAGTCGATTGGTATTATATCAGCTTGGCTGATACGAGAACTTGCTGTGTAGTAGCGAAGGGTTGTTGAAACTAACGTTCAGGCTTAAGTTCTTCAAGTACAAGGAAGGGCGATGGATTTAGATATAGATACGCTTTTTATTGTAAATCTATTTACAGCGACTATTGTCTCGCTGGTAATGCTGATTATCTGGCGCATGCAGCGCGCCAGTGCCTGCCTGGGCTGGCTTTCTTTAGCCGCTTTCTGCCTGGTGATTGGCAGTTTACTGGTGCCGGCGCGCGATCTGCTTCCTGATTTCCTCTCGACTATGATTGCTCATAGCATTTATCTGTTATGGGCGATTTTTATATGGCGGGGGATCAGGAATTTTCAGGGGCTGGCTTTTCCGTTGAAAAATGTCGCCTTATCAGTCTTTGCCTTTGCCTGTCTATTACTCTATTACAGCTATTTTGCTGTTAATAACGCTCTTTTGCTGATGGTCAGCTCACTGTTTGTTACGGCTTACTCTATTCTAAGCATTATCGATCTGCTCAAGCCTGTTCATAATCACTCGCCTGCCATCGAGCATAAGTTTCTGGTCGCCATTATCACCGTATTTAACCTTTTTATTCTGTTACGCCTGGCGCTGGTTTTATTTGCCGAGCCTGAGTATATTCAGCTCGATACGGCCCGCCTGGAGCAGGTATCAATATTGGCTTTTATGCTCTACAGCGTGGCTTTTGCCCTGGGTTTTTTATGGGTACTGCAGCGTCATTTAGAGAATCAAAGCGAACAGCGGGCCGAAGCACTGAAAGTCGCCAATGCATTAACTGAGCAGCTGCGTAAAGAGGCGGAAAAGGCGGCGCTCCATGATCCGTTAACGCGGGCGGGCAATCGCCGTAAATTTGAAAGCAATGCCAACCTCGAACGACAGCGTCATCTGCGCCATAATCATGAGCTGTGCCTGGCATTTGTCGATATCGACTATTTTAAAGCGGTCAATGATAAGCTCGGCCATGATCGCGGCGATCAGGTGCTGAAATTATTGGTCACCTACTTTATGGATATTATCCGCAATATCGATATGGTCTACCGCTGGGGAGGTGAAGAGTTTATTATTTTATTACCGGAAACCAGTCTCGCTAAAGCCATCCTGGTCTGTGAGCGTATTCGCAAGCATACTCAATCGCATTTGCTCGTGGAGCAGGAGCAAATCACCATCAGTATCGGCGTCACGCAATTAAGAGGCCGAGAAAGCATCAACAGGCTGGTCAAACGCGCGGATAAATTATTATATGAAGCGAAACAAAAGGGGCGCAACTGCGTGGTTGGACGCTAACTTTTCAACATCAAGAAAAGTTCAGAAAAGCATGCTGAATAACGATAAATTTTTTATTTATTGAGCGCATTATTTAGCCTTTCTTTTGCAATAACTGTGTTAGCATCGCCTCCCTAATTTTTCTGGCTTAATTATTATCAGGATTCGCAATGGAACAGTTTTTTACTCTGTACTTAAAACTCTTTTTTATGATGACCCCTTTCTTTGTGCTATCGGTTTTTTTAATCTTGAGTAAGCGCCTTAATAAAGCGGAAAAAACCAGCATTATCTATAAGACGGCGATTGCTGTCTTTATTACCAGCCTGGTGTTTTTGCTGTTTGGTAAATATATCTTCAGTTTATTTGGTATTACCCTTGATGCGTTCAAGATAGGTGCCGGTACCGTGCTGTTTTTAAGTGCATTGGATATGATCCGCAGCGATAGCGAGTTACCGGAAACTGAGCTTAAAAAAGGCGCTAATTTTGCCATAGTGCCGCTGGCCATTCCCAGTACCGTCGGCCCGGGATTGATCGGTGTGCTGATGGTGATCGGTGCCGAGATGTCCGGCGTGGTGAATATTTTATCCGTGATATTATCCCTGCTGACGGCGGTTATCTCCTTAGTCGGGGTGTTACTGATGGCCAATAAAATACAGCAACTGATAGGCAGCGAAGGGCTGGAAATTTTACCGAAAATAACCGGATTATTTGTTTCCGCCATTGGCGCACAAATTATCTTTTCCGGAATTCAAGGTTTTTTGTTTGCATAAATGAAAATTCCCGTGCCGCTTTGCGTGGGCATCTTGGCGATAAAAGCAGCGTTTACGTTTAAAACGGTCGTTAGCGACATTTTGCTGATTTGTAAAACTCGACTAACGCTAAAACAGCGTCTATAATGACGCGTTTTAAATTTCATCAATCAAATTAATTTTGCTGTCTCAGCAAACAAAGTGAGTGGATTAGAATAAAATATTTATTTTAGTCCTTGTAATTGCTTTATTTATCCCTATTTAATAGGGCAATGAGATAATTTAAATTATTAACGAACAAGATAAAGGAAATAAAATGCAAGTTTCTGTTGAAGCAACACAAGGTCTAGAGCGTACGCTAAATATTACTGTGCCTGCAGACGTGTTTGAAAAAGAGTATGACAGCCGTATCCGTCATCTGTCTAAAACACAGCGTGTTGACGGCTTCCGTCCGGGTAAAGTACCTGCATCTGTGATTGCAAAACGTTTTGGCGCAGCTATCGAGCAGGAAGTTGCTGGTGAAATCATGCAGCGTCATTTTTTTGAAGCTGTTGTTGCTGAAAAATTAAACCCGGCGGGTGCACCACAGGTAGCACCACAACCACGTAAGAAAGGTGAAGATTTTACATTCACTGCTACCTTTGAAGTTTACCCGGAAGTGACACTTGCTGCACTTGAAGAGCTAGCTGTAGAAAAAGAGTCTGCAGAAATCACTGATGAAGATTTAGATAAAATGATCACAACACTACGCAAACAACATGCGACGTGGACTGCAGTTGATCGTGAAGCGGCAAATGATGATCAGGTTAAACTTGACTTTGAAGGCTCTATCGACGGTGAAGTATTTGAAGGTGGTAAAGCTGAAAACTTCGAAATCGTATTAGGCAGTGGTCGTATGATTCCTGGTTTTGAAGACGGTCTTCTAGGCCACAAAGCAGGCGAAGAGTTTACTATTGACGTAAACTTCCCGGAAGAGTACCACGCAGAAAACCTGAAAGGCAAAGCGGCACAGTTTGCTATCAAACTAAATGCAGTGGAAGAACAGGTACTGCCGGAAATGACAGCTGACTTTGTGAAGAAATTCGGCGTGGAAAGCGGTGAACTAGAAGATCTGAAAGCTGATGTTAAAAAGAACATGGCACGTGAACTTGAGCAGACGCTTAAAAACAGCGTAAAAGATAATGTATTAACGGCATTAGTTGAAGCGAACGATATTGATGTACCGAAAGCATTAGTTGACGGTGAAGTTGATGTGTTACGCAAGCAGGCTGTAGAGCGTTACGGCCAGCAGATGGATCCGAAAAACATGCCTGAACTGCCGGCGGAGCTATTTACCGAGCAAGCTGAAAAGCGCGTTAAAGTAGGTCTGGTACTTGGTTGAAGTGATCAAAGCAAATGAGCTGAAAGTGGATGAAGATAAAGTAACGGCATTAATCGAGTCTGCTGCATCTGCTTACGAAAATCCGGCTGAAGTTGTTGAGTACTACAAAAATCATAAAGAGATGATGCAAAATATGGAAAATGTTGCATTAGAAGAGCAAGCTATTGATTTTATCCTTGAAAAAGCTAAAGTAACAGAAGTGAACAAGTCGTTCGATGAAGTTATGAATAAAACAGTTGCTTAACATATTTTAAATTTATTTAAATAATTGTTTTGGTTTTAATGGCTCGAGTGATCTCACTCGGGCCATTTTCGTATATAGTTTATAATTATTAAAAAAATCATTTATATAGGATAGAATATGTCAAACCCATTTGCTGCAAACACCGATCCAATTAGTAACGCGCTTATTCCAATGGTTGTGGAACAAACGGCAAAAGGTGAGCGCTCCTATGATATCTATTCCCGTTTATTAAAAGAGCGGGTTATCTTTTTAACCGGGCCAGTGGAAGATCATATGGCAAATGTGATTGCTGCCCAGCTTCTGTTTTTAGAATCGGAAAGTCCGGAAAAAGATATCTTTATTTATATCAATTCACCAGGCGGCTCTATCAGTGCCGGTATGGCGATTTATGATACCATGCAGTTTATCAAACCTGATGTCAGCACAGTATGCATGGGCATGGCGGCCAGCATGGGCGCTTTCTTATTGGCCAGTGGTGCACCGGGTAAACGTCATTGCCTGCCCAATGCCAAAGTGATGATCCATCAGCCTTTAGGTGGATTCCAGGGGCAAGCCTCTGATTTTGAAATCCATGCCAAAGAGATCCTGGCGACCAAGCAGCGTATGAATGAATTATTAGCGTTTCATACCGGCAAAGACATTGAAATAATTGCTAAAGATACTGATCGCGATAATTTTATGCGTGCAGATGAAGCGGCGGAATACGGTATTGTTGATTCAGTATTAACAAAACGTTCTTAGAGTTGAGGAATAAATATGTCAGACAAACACGGCGGACAAGGCGATAGTAATAGCCTGCTTTATTGTTCATTTTGTGGAAAAAGCCAACATGAAGTCAAAAAACTGATTGCCGGCCCCTCAGTTTATATCTGTAATGAATGCGTCGATCTTTGTGAAGATATCATCAAAGAAGAGATTGCTGATCTAAGCAGTGAATCAGAAATAGCAAAAAGCGATAAAAAATTACCGACACCCCATGAAATTCGGGCCAATTTAGATGATTACGTTATTGGTCAGGACACGGCTAAAAAAGTGCTTTCGGTTGCCGTATATAACCACTATAAACGCCTCAAGCACGGTGATACAGCAGAGGGCGTCGAGTTAAGTAAAAGTAATATTCTATTAATTGGTCCTACCGGTAGCGGTAAAACGTTGTTGGCGGAAACCATGGCGCGCCTACTGGACGTCCCTTTTACTATGGCCGATGCCACCACGCTAACCGAAGCCGGTTATGTGGGGGAGGATGTGGAAAATATCATTCAGAAGCTGCTGCAGAAATGCGATTACGATCCGGAGAAAGCGCAGCGCGGTATTATCTATATCGATGAAATCGATAAAATCACCCGTAAATCGGAAAATCCTTCCATTACCCGTGATGTCTCGGGTGAAGGCGTACAGCAGGCACTGCTTAAACTGATCGAAGGGACGGTTGCTTCTATTCCGCCACAGGGCGGGCGCAAGCACCCGAATCAGGAGTTTATTCAAGTCGATACCTCCAAGATACTGTTTATCTGCGGCGGTGCATTCTCGGGACTGGACAATATTATTGCCCAGCGTGTTGAAACCGGCGCCGGCATAGGTTTTGGTGCTAAGGTGCGCGATAAAGACTCGAAAGCGTCGTTAAGTGAGACCTTTAAAAAAGTTGAGCCGCAGGATTTAACCAAATACGGTCTGATTCCGGAATTTATCGGCCGTTTACCTGTGGTGGCAACATTAAGTGAGCTTGATGAAGCGGCATTAGTGGAAATATTAACTAAGCCGAAAAATGCCATTACCAAACAATACAGCGCGCTCTTCTCGTTAGAGAATGTCGAGCTTGAGTTTAGGGAAGATGCCCTTATTGCCATGGCCAAAAAAGCGATGAAGCGCAAAACCGGTGCCCGTGGTCTGCGCTCTATTGTTGAGGCGGTACTGCTGGATACCATGTATGACCTGCCTTCCATTGAAAATGTCAGCAAAGTGGTTGTTGATGAAAATGTTATTAAAGGTGAAGCTAAGCCATTAATCATCTATTCTGATGACCAGGAAAAGCTGATATCGTCTGATAAATAAGCAATTGAGCCATTAATTGCCAGGAAAGGGAGCATAATGCTCCCTTTTTTCATTTATAAGCTTGAAAAATTTGTAAAAATCCCCACTATTGATCCTCACGCTTTTTTAAAATTTATCTGCTTGTTGTTGGTGTTAAGCAGAAAAATATTTTCCGGGGATCTTATGAAAAAAGAATCAGAGCAGCAAGTAACCCTACCTGTCTTGCCCTTGCGGGATGTCGTGGTGTATCCGCATATGGTTATTCCACTTTTTGTTGGTAGAGAAAAATCAATCCGTTGTTTAGAAGCTGCCATGGAGCAGGGGAAAAAAGTATTATTAGTCGCGCAGACGGAAGCCTCATTAGATGATCCTAAGCTCGAGGACTTATACAGTATTGGTACCATGGCCAATATTCTGCAGTTACTGAAGCTACCAGACGGCACGGTAAAAGTTTTAGTGGAAGGTGTGCAGCGTGCACAACTGCTCACGAATATTGAAAATAAGGATTATTTTTTTGCCGAAGTTGAATTGCTGGAAAGTGAAGCGATTGATGAGCAGGAAGAAGAAGCCTTATTGCGCAGTGTGATGAGCCAGTTTGAATCCTATATTAAACTCAATAAAAAGATCCCGCCTGAGGTCTTGGCCTCGGTCAACGGTATCGATGAAGCTGAGCGTCTGGCAGACACTATTGCCGCACATATGCCGTTAAATCTAGAAGACAAGCAGACGGCCCTTGAACTGACTTCTATCACCGAGCGTTTTGAATTCTTAATGGCGATGATGGAAAATGAAGAAGATATTCTAAAAGTTGAAAAACGCATTCGCTCGCGCGTTAAAAAACAGATGGAACGTAGCCAGCGCGAATATTATCTTAATGAACAGATGAAGGCGATTCAGAAAGAGCTCGGTGAATCAGAAGACGGGCAAAATGACCTTGATCAGCTGGCTGATCAAATTGAAAAAGCCGGCATGTCTGCAGAGGCTAAAGAAAAAGCTGAAGCAGAGCTGAAAAAGCTGAAAATGATGTCACCCATGTCTTCAGAAGCCAGTGTTATCCGTACCTATATTGAAAGCCTGCTCAATGTACCCTGGAAAAAACGCACGCCGGTGAAAAAGAATATCGCCAAGGCGCAGGAGATTCTCGATGCCGACCATTACGGTCTGGAAAAAGTCAAAGAGCGTATTTTAGAATACCTTGCCGTGCAGACGCGTATTAATAAATTAAAAGGGCCGATTTTATGCTTAGTGGGGCCTCCTGGTGTAGGTAAAACCTCACTGGGACAATCGATTGCCCGTTCAACCGGACGTAAATATGTGCGTATGGCATTAGGCGGCGTACGTGATGAAGCTGAAATTCGCGGTCATCGCCGTACCTATATCGGTTCATTACCCGGTAAAATTATTCAGAAAATGAGTAAAGTCGGAGTCAGAAACCCGCTCTTTCTGCTCGATGAAATCGATAAAATGGCCTCCGATATGCGTGGTGATCCGGCTTCGGCACTGCTGGAAGTCTTAGATCCGGAGCAGAATAACAGCTTTAACGACCATTACCTGGAGGTTGATTACGATCTTTCTGATGTGATGTTTGTGGCGACTTCAAACTCCATGAATATTCCCGGTCCTTTGCTAGACCGTATGGAAGTGATCCGTCTGTCGGGCTATACCGAAGATGAGAAAATGAATATTGCCAAAGAGCATCTGATCGGCAAACAGGTTAAGCGTAACGGTTTAAAAGAAAGCGAAATCAGTATTGATGACAGCGCGATTATCGGGATTGTCCGTTACTATACCCGTGAAGCAGGCGTGCGAGCACTGGAGCGGGAGATCTCGAAACTGTGCCGCAAGGTGGTAAAAGAGATCTTGTTAGATAAAAGCCTGAAAAAAGTAGAAATCACCATAGATAACCTTAAAGATTATCTAGGCGTGCGCCGTTATGATTTCGGCAAAGCGGATTCTGCCAATCAGATTGGTCAGGTTACGGGGCTGGCATGGACGGAAGTGGGGGGCGATCTGCTGACCATAGAAGCAACCTCGGTGCCGGGTAAAGGCAAATTAACCTATACCGGTTCACTCGGGGATGTCATGAAAGAGTCGATTCAGGCGGCGATGACAGTAGTGCGCGCTAAAGCTGAGCAGTGGCGGATTAACGCGGACTTCCATGAAAAACGTGATATTCATGTGCATGTGCCGGAAGGGGCGACGCCAAAAGACGGGCCAAGTGCCGGTGCGGCAATGTGTACCGTGCTTATTTCCAGCTTAACCGGGATTCCGGTGCGTGCCGATGTGGCAATGACCGGGGAGATCACGCTGCGTGGTGAAATTTTACCGATTGGCGGTCTTAAAGAGAAGCTCTTAGCAGCGCGCCGCGGCGGTATTAAAACGGTTCTAATTCCCTTTGAGAACACCCGCGACCTGGAAGATATTCCTAGTAATATCAAGGATCAACTGGAAATTAAACCGGTTCGCTGGATTGACGAAGTGCTGGAAATTGCCCTGCAGGACAGTATCAAAGGGTTTTCCGTGGAAAACGCAGCGAAATAGGTGATAAACAGCATAAAATATAGGCTTGCAGGGCAATTTTTTATAAATTTACTTGCACCTTTTTAAATTGCCACGTAGCCTAGCAAGAAAATTTATTGTTTTAATGTGTGTCTATCACCTCTTTATATATTAAAGGTGAACACCGCAATTATAAAAATGGGGAGATAATAATGAACAAAGGACAATTAATCGATAATATCGCGGAAAGTGCTGATATTTCCAAGGCTGCAGCGAGCCGTGCGCTTGATGCATTTATCGATACGGTTACCAATGCATTAGTTGAGGGTGATAATGTTTCACTTATCGGTTTCGGCTCTTTTTCTGTCAAAGAGCGTGCTGCGCGAACAGGACGTAACCCGCAAACGGGTAATGAAATTCAAATCGCAGCCGCTAAAGTGCCTGCTTTTAAAGCCGGTAAATCATTAAAAGATGCAATCAATCTGTAACGAGTTGTTTGTTCGGTAAGATTAATGAATTAAGCGCATCCTATGATGCGCTTTTTTGTTTATAGTTTCTCAGAGAAGAATAGTTATGTTAGATAAAATGCGCGAAGGCTCGCAGGGTGTTGCAGCTAAAATTATATTAGGAGTGATCATTCTGTCTTTCGCTCTGGCCGGGGTGAGCAGTTATTTAGGCGGCAGCAGCAGTGCGGTTGCCGTGATTGTCAATGATCAGGAGATCAGTCAGGCCAGTGTTGAGCAGGCTTATCAAAATGAACGGGCAAGCCTGCAGGAGCAGTATGGTGAGCAGTTCGACATTCTTGCCGCCAACCCTAATTTTGCGCAGCAGGTTCGCGCACAGGCCACACAAAAACTTATCTCGGATGCCTTAATCACCCAGGCCATTGCCGAAATGGGGCTGCGTGTCGGTGATGAGCAGGTCAAAGATGAAATTCGTAAAATGGCCGAGTTTCAGGTTAACGGCAAGTTCGATAATGAGCACTACCTGTCGCTATTGCGTCGTGCCTCATACACGCCGGCACAGTTCAGCGCCTCGTTGAAAAATAATTTAGCCCGTCGCCAGCTGCTGCAGATGTTAGTCGGCAGTGAGTTTGTATTGCCGCAGGAGGTGGCTTTAGTGGAGCAGTTACAGGCACAACAGCGTATTGCCAAGGTACTGACAGTGTCTTCTGCTTCTTTTGAAGATGGCGAGCAGATAAGCACAGAGGATATCAGTGCTTATTACGAAAATAATAAACAGCTCTACCAATACCCGGAGCAGGTCAGTGCTGATTATGTGCTTCTTGATGGTGCTCAGTTAGCAGAGCAGATCACTATTAACGAGGCGGATATTGAAGCTTACTATGATCTGCACAAATCTGATTATCAGCGTCCCGAGCGTCGTAAAGTTGCGCATATTTTAGTGCAGGGAGACAGCGATCAGGCACAACAAAAAGCTGCCGCTATTTTAGCTGAGCTTGAAAATGGCGCAGACTTTGGCCAGCTTGCCGCTGAAAAGTCGGATGACAGCTTCTCGGCTAAAAACAACGGCGAACTGGAATGGGTTGAGCGCGGGGTGATGGATCCGGCATTTGATGAAGCGGCTTTCGCATTAACTAAAGAGGCTCCTTTATCGGAGCTGGTGCAATCGCAATTCGGCTACCATATTATCAAGCTGATCGATATTGAAGAAAGCGAGACCGCCACTTTTGCCGAAGTGAAGGCACAGGTTAAAGAGGCAGTGCAGAAAGAAAAAACCGATGAACTTTACTATGATCTGCTGCAGCAGCTTGGTGAAGTGGCGTTTGAATCCCCGGATAGCTTAGATGAAGCTGCAGGTGTTATTAACGCTCAGATTCAGCACAGTGAACTGTTTAGCGCCGAGCAGGCACCTGAGCCCTTAGCCGATACAAAGGTGCTGCAGACCCTCTTTGACAGCAACTTTCAAGATGAAGGCTTGAACTCTGATGTCATTGAGCTTGCCGCCAATAAAGCGATTGTGCTGCGTGTTAATGAATATAAACCCGCTGCAGCACAACCTTTAGCGGAAGTCTCTGATGCCATCGCCGCCCAATTAAGAGCTGAGCGGGCACACAGTAAAGCGCAGGCATTTGTTGAGCTGCTCACCACTAAATTAATTGCTCAGGAAGAAATCGCACCTTTACTGGCTGAAAAGAATATCGCCTTCAGTGACGATATCACATTTGCCCGTTATAGCCGTGATTTTGATTACCAGGTGGTTGAGAAAGTCTTTAAACTGGCAAAACCTGCTGAAGGTCAAGTGGTGCACGACTGGGTAACGACAAGCAGCGGTGATTTTGCTGTTATTGAATTGTCGCAGGTGATTGATGCCCAGCCTGCTGATGATGGTGCCAAAGCACAATTAGCGAATATATTAGCGCGCTCCGCTTCTGAAGCCACCTATCAGGCCTTTGTTGCGCAATTGATGGAAAATGCGGAGATCAAATATCCCGCTGCCGATTAATGGCCTATTCAAAATAGCTTAGCGAGGCGACTTTAGAGTCGCCTTTTTTATTCGCTACAGCGTGATATTTTGCAGCTGTTTTTGGCCTGTTTGTGCAGCTAGAAAATGCCAATGCTATATTGTATCATCACTGTTGTGTGCTATCTGCCGTGAGCAAAGGGATACAAAACAAGCACTATATAGCGAGAAGATAAAATTTTTATGCGAAAAACAAGGCACACTGAGCGATGAATAGTATTCAAAGTATTATTGACCATGCCGATCAGAGCTGTAAAGAGCATGGCGAAAAACTTACCAGTAAACGCAAGCAGGTGCTCTCCGGGTTACTGAAATCTGGACGGGCGATGTCCGCTTATGAACTGGTGGATTACTGCAAGAAAGAGTTTTCTGAAAATCTGCCTGCCATGTCCGTCTATCGCATACTCGATTTTCTGCAACAAGAGCAGCTTGTGCATAAGTTAAATCTGGCCAATAAATTCGTTGCCTGCTCGCATATCCGTTGTGGTCATGTGCATGCGGTTTCGCAATTTCTTATCTGCAGTAGCTGCCAGAAAGTGAAAGAGATCAGTATAACGCAAGAGGTGCTGGAAGAGCTGCAAAAGAATGTTACGGATGCCGGTTACCATCTGCAGAGTCCGCAATTTGAAATGAACTGTCTTTGTGATGCGTGTTTCTCTGCATCTTCTTCCTGCAATTAAATGGGTAGTAGCGCAATGACGGCTTCACTCAAGTTTACGGCACAATGCCGCACTGAGTAAAGTGAGTAATGACGGCCAGCAGCTGTAGCCCTAAGTCATTGATGACAGCGGGTCTCGGCTTTAGCCGAGCGATAAACAAGCCCCAACAGGCTGCATGACATAGCGCGGCTAAAAACAGGACTCGCAGAGCTCGTCCGCTCATGCCCCTATGCTGCCGCCTAATTCGCCGCGGGCCCAGATATTTCCGATGCATAAAGATGTTTATAAGAGATAGAGCTAAACCCGCGCCCCGAAATTGAAGGTAGGATGTCTAAATTACTGACTATTTGCACTCTGTCAGGCTGCCAAGCATATTCACAATCAATGCCTGATAGTGGCCACTGCCTGTGGCAATATGGGCACCCAGGGGGTCGATAACCGCGATAGTAGCAACATTTGTACCTTCAAATACGCTCTTTACCAGCTTGTCGTTGAACTGCGGCTCGGCAAACACACAGCTAACCCCCAGCCTCTTAACCGTGTCACGAATTTCTTTAATACGCGCCGGGCTCGGAGCTGCTGCATCGCTGAGTGAAATCGCACCTGCTGCTGAAATACCGAAACGTTTCTCAAAATACTGGTAGGCATCATGGAAAACAATAAAACGAATCTCTCCGAGAGCATCGATAGATTGCTGCGTTGACTGCATAAGCGTATTAATCTTTGCCGTTGCTTGAGCTGCGTTACGCTTATACAGGGCAGCATTAGCCGGATCTTGTTTTACTAAGGTCTCTTTGATCTTGTTTATCCAAATTATGGCATTTTGCGGATCAAGCCAGGCATGCGGGTCTTGGCCGTGATGATCATGGCCTTCATGGTCATCGTGGTGTTCGTGGCCTTTGTGGTCATCGTGGTGCTCGTGGCCTTCGTGGTCATCGTGGTGCTCATGGCCTTCGTGGTCATCGTGGTGCTCATGGCCTTCATGCTCATCATGTGATGCAAAGGTTGCGCCTTCTCGAAACGAATAGCTGATCGTTTCATCAAGGCCTAACATTTCTATTTTCTGCGCTGAACCCGCGAGGTTATCCATCGCTTTTTCCATCCACGGGATAAGGCTATCGCCCATCCAAAAAACCACTTGTGCGTCTGCCAATGCCTTAGCTTGAGAAGGGCGTAAGCTGTACTGATGCGGTGAAGCTTCAGTTGGAATGAGTAAATCAGGCTTGCCGACGCCCTCCATCACCTGACTCACCAGGGAATGCAGAGGGGCAATATCGACGGCAACCGAAGGGGCGGTCGTTTGAGCACAAAGAGGTAAGCTCAGGCTGAAAATAGCGCTGGCTAATAATTTATGACGCATGCGGTTATCCTTTTTTTGTTTGCGGCTGCGTGTTGATAAAGGTAATTTACCGAGTGGCAAATGATAATGATATGTTATATCATACGCGCCATATGTTGTATACCGGCAGCAAGCACTCGAAAAATAGATGGCAATGTTGTTTTTAGTTAGGGCCTGTTTATCTTTCGTCGCCGTTCCTGCTGGAGGCTATTTTTTGCTCTGGCAAGGCGGAAAATTTAAGTAATAGTCATCTATAGTTAACATTTGACAACGCAGTCAGAGTGAAAAATAGCCCCAGCCCTTCGGGTAGTGCCTAAAAATCACTCACTCTGTGTTGCTCAAAGCTCATTTAGAATAACTAAACCACACTTTTCGCGCCTTGATTGAGTGATTTTTCGGCGACTACAGGTTAGGCTACGAAAGATAAACAGGCCCTAGTGTTTAAGGAATATATCTATGTTGATTGAGTGCAAGAATCTGTCCGTTCGTCTGGGCAAACGCAGTATTCTCAGTAATATCACTTTATCCGTTCAAGCAGGTGAAATCGTGACCATTATCGGGCCTAATGGTTCCGGTAAAACCTCGTTATTCAAAACGCTTATTGGTGCCTTGTCACCGAGTTCGGGCGTGCTAAACAAAAAAAACGGCCTGCGCATAGGCTATGTGCCGCAAAAATTATATATTGATGAAACCCTGCCGATGACGGTCAGGCGTTTTATGAATTTACCTGGCGGACACTCAGCCAAGGCGGTTGCCGATGCGCTGGCGCATGCCGGCGTGGCAGGACTTGATAAGCAGCAGGTCATGGATTTGTCGGGAGGACAGTTTCAGCGGGTTTTGCTGGCGCGTGCGCTGCTCGGATCACCGGATTTACTGTTACTCGATGAAGCCACGCAGGGTTTAGATCATCGCGGCTCAGCGGATTTTTATCGACAAATCGCTTATGTGCGAGAAAACCTTGGCTGCGCTATTATGATGATCAGCCATGAACTGCATGTGGTAATGCGGCAAACCGACCGTGTGATTTGTCTCAATGGCCATATATGTTGCCAAGGTAAACCTGAAACCGTTAGCGGCTCACCGGAATATCACGCCCTGTTCGGGCTCGATAGGGATGATCAAGCCGCCCTTTATTTACACCGCAATCACCATGCTTATGCGCACGCGGGAGATCTCAGCAATGTTCGATGATTTTTTACTAAGAGCCATGTTGGCCAGTGTTGGCGTCGCATTGGCTGCAGCGCCATTAGGCTGTTTTGTTATCTGGCGGCGCATGGCCTATTTTGGCGATGCTACCGCGCATGCGGCAGTATTGGGCGTGGCGCTTTCCCTGACGCTGTCAACGCCCATCTTTGCCGGCGTACTGATCGTCACTCTGTTAATGGCAATAACCCTATCCGGATTAAGCGGCAAGGGCTTTGCTATGGATACGCTGCTGGGCGTGATGTCACACTCTTCGCTGGCCATTGGCCTGGTGGCAGTCTCCTTTCTCTCGGGAGTGAGAATTGATCTGATGTCTTATCTCTTTGGGGATATTCTGGCCGTGGGCAAAACCGACCTTATGGTGATATGGAGTGGGGCCGGTGTCGTCCTGGCGCTGATCGCCTGGCGCTGGTCAGGGCTGCTGTTGTCGACATTGAATCCGGATCTGGCATTGGCCAGTGGTTACAACCCCAAGCGGGAGCAGTTTATTCTGACCCTTGCCCTGGCGATCGTGGTTGCCGTTGCTATCAAAGTAGTGGGGGTGCTGCTGATTGCGGCGATGCTGATTATTCCCGCCGCCACCGCTCGCCCTTTCAGCCGTACTCCTGAAATTATGGCCGTCGTGGCCGCCGGCGTGGCCGTGTGTGCAGGCTCGACAGGGCTTAGCGCTTCCTACCTGCTGGATACACCGACTGGTCCGACTATTGTCTGCGTGAGTGCCTTGTTGTTCGTTATGACCAATATTGTATGCAAACTGCTGGCTCTTTGTCGTGCCAAGCTGCATGCCAGAAAAAGCGAACGGATAGAGCGCGTTCTGCTGAAAAACGCCAACAGGTAATGCAGTTTGTGCCATCATGGTTTGTTAATACAAACTCATGATGGCGATAGCTTTTCTGCGCTGTTATTTTTGCGCTGTTTTAGAAGGGACCTCCTCACTGCGCTCAGTGTCCTTTTCACTGCCTTCAGCGGCTTGTTCACCCGTTTCAGTTTTCTCTGCACTGCCTTCAGCGGCTTGTTCAGCAGTCTCAGTTTTCTCTGCACTGCTTTCAGCGGCTTGTTCAGCAGTCTCAGTTTTCTCTGCATTGCTTTCAGGTGCTCGTTCCTCAGCCTCAGATTTCTCTGCACTGCTTTCAGGGGCCTGTTCAGTCGTCTCTGTTTGCGGCTCAGCACGCTTAGGGACAGCCTGCTCTGTCTCCTGTGCAGCATCCGTTTGCAGCACTTCTTCAACTTCATCAGGCGCTTGCTGCTCTTTTTCAGCAAGGCTTTGCAGTTGTGCAAAGGGTAACATCTCGCTATCGCCAAGCAGCGTTTGTGATTGTCCGGCCATATGGCTATACAGTGCCTGATAACTGCTGGCGACTTGCTCCATCAGTTCGGCGCTGTTGGTAAAGTGCTCATTGACCTGAGACTTGTAATGTTCGAGCTCGGCTTTGCTGTCCTCGAGCTCCTGTTGCTGTGCTGCCGCCTGTTTTTTGCCGAAAGTAATGCGGCAGAGCATAAAACCAAAGATTCCGCCGATTCCAAAAATTACCAGATAAAGTAAAATTTCGCTCATTTCTGTCATGTTGAATCCTCAAAGGAATAAATAATCATGTTGTTTAAGGTATTACTGGATACCGCCTTATCATATTAAGAATAAGCGTAATTTTTAACTATGCCAACTTAGCGGCAGAGTATTTACTGTACTTAGTTGTAGGAATTGCTTCAATTGGCTAAGGCATCGATAATAGGGCAGTCGGGCGTATCATCACCATGGCATTGCCGGGTTACTTTTTTTAATTTATTGAGCAGCGCCTGCTGCTGTTCGATACGCGCCTGCAGTTCCGCAATTTTCTGCTCTGCAATCGCTTTAACATCAGCGCTACTGCGCTTTTCATTTTCACATAGCTGCAGTAATGCTCTGCTCTCTTTTAAATTAAAACCGGCATCCCTGGCGCTTTTGATAAAATGCAGCTGTTTGAGCAGCGCTTGCGGGTAGTAGCGGTAATCATTGTCCCCGCGAGGCGGTGCGGCGATTAAACCTATAGTTTCATAATGACGGATAGACTTTATCGACAACCCCGTCTCTTTGGCTGCCTGACTGATAGATAACATGATCAATTTCCTAACTTTTGAAGCGTTTTAACAACAGCGAATTGCTTAATACGGTGATACTTGAAAGCGCCATAGCAGCCCCGGCAATAGCCGGGCTTAAGTAACCTAATGCCGCGGCAGGAATTGCAAGGGTGTTAAAAATAAAGGCCCAGAATAGATTCTGTTGTATTTTATGCCAGGTTGCTCTGGAAATATCAATCGCCACCGCCACTAAACGCGGATCGTTGCGCATCAGGGTAATAGATGCACTCTGTTTGGCGGCATCGCTGCCTGTGCCCATGGCGATACTGACATCCGCCCCTGCCAGCGCCGGCGCATCATTGACGCCATCACCGACCATCGCCACCTGCTGGTGTTGTTGTAAACTTTGCAGCTTCGCCAGCTTCTGCTCCGGTTTGAGCTCGGCAAGGCTTTTGGTCACCTGTAACTGCGCACTGATATGTTCAACCATGCTGCGCTTATCACCGCTTAAGATCATGGTGTCAATATGCCGTTTATGCAGCTCTTTTATCGCCTCAGCACTTTCAGGGCGAAGCTGGTCAATCACAGTCACATAACCCGAGAAAACGCCATTCTCGGCAATATAAACCAGGCTGCCGGCCTGTGCGATGGCATCATTTGTATAGTGTGCCGGGATATCCACAGAAAAGCGCTGCATCATCGCTAAATTACCGGCAATCACAGTTTTGCCTTCAATCAGGCCCTGTATTCCCTCGCCGCTAACTGCTTGTACTTCCTGCGCGCTAATAACGGCAATGTTATTCTTCGCGCAGTAGCTTTTTACCGCGTGGGCAATGGGATGTTTGCTGCCTGCCTGCAGGGCATTCAGTTTACTGAGCAGGGCATCATTATGGTTATCGACACTGAAAATATCGGCAATCTGTCCCTTTCCTTGGGTCAGGGTGCCGGTTTTATCAAAGATAACCGTCTGCAGTTGGTAAGCCTGCTGCAGGGTTTTAATATCCTTGATCAAGATACCCCGTTGAGCCGCAACGCCGGTGCCGACCACTAAGGCTGTCGGCGTGGCCAAGCCCAACGCGCAGGGGCAGGCGATCACTAATACCGCCACCGCAGTGATCAGTGCATGCTGAAAATCACCGCTGAGAAAATACCAGGTTAAAAAGGTCAGGGTGGCGATCACCAGCACGACCGGTACAAATACCGCGCTGACTTTATCCACCAGCTGCATAATCGGCGCTTTGCTCATCTGCGCGTTTTCCACCAGAGCGATGATCCTGCTCAGGGTGGTCGCTTCTCCGACCGCTTGCGTTTTTATCAGCAGCACACCGTCACCGTTGATGCTGCCGGCAATCACCTTGCTGTCGGCCTGTTTGAAAAGCGCCTTGCTTTCACCGGTTAACAGGGATTCGTCAAGATAACTTTCTCCTTCAACGACCACGCCATCGACGGGCACCTTTTCACCAATGGCCACCTGCACCAGATCACCGATTTGAATATCGTCAATATTGACCTCAATAAACTTTTTGCCTTTTTTTACCAGTGCACTATTCGGGCGCAGCGCCATGAGCGCATTAATCGCGCTGCTGGTGCTCTGTTTAGCACGATGCTCGAGATACTTGCCCAGGGTCACCAGGGTGATCACTAAGGCACTGGATTCAAAATAGAGCGGCAAAGCCAAACCGGAGAGCAGGATATAGAGACTATAAAAGTAGGCGGCACTGGTGCCGAGCACAACCAGTACATCCATATTGGTGGTGCGGTTTTTCAGGCTCAGCCAGGCGCCCTTATAAAAATGCCGGCCAATAATAAACTGCACGGGTGTGGCTAAGACAAACTCCAACCATGGAGGGAGTAGAGTATGGACCTGATTGACGGCCATATTGACCATACTCACTAAAAACGGCAGGCTTAATAAAATAGCCACAGTGATGCTGATAAGGGCTTTTCTGTCCTGCTGCTTTTCGCGAGCAATTTTCTGTGCGTTTTGCTGTTTAAGATTGGCTTTGCTTTTTATCTCCAGCTGATAAGGCAGCAGCGCGGCATAGTCAGCAATATGTTGTTTCTGCACTGCCCCCTGAATAGTGCGTATCTGTACGGTTTCCGTGGCAAAATTACTCTGCGCATCAATAATGAGCGCCTGCTTATTCAGCACCTGAGCGGTTTTATTGGCGCAACTGGCGCAGTTCCAGCCGCTGGCGGATAAAAGCAGAGTTTCGGTATCCGTCTGATAACCTTTTTCTTCAAGCACAGCTAATACAGCCGGCAGCGTATGCGTGTGATCACTGCTGCTGTCAAAGTGTATCTGCGCACTTTCCAGGGCAAAACTGACCTCAGCTTGAATGCCCTCGATGGCATTAAGCGCGGTTTGCAGACGATTGGCACAAGCGGCGCAATTCATGCCGTATACGGGTAAATTCAGCTTTGTTGATGTTGACATAAGCGCTCCTTAACTCAGTCTATGCTATCAGTTTAGCCTTTCCCCTTAGGGTAAGGTCAAGGTTGAGTTGACATCCTCCCTCCACCAAATCAAAGATTTTAGTGGGGGATTCCTACTGCTAGACGCTCATGCCCGAGCGCAAGAATGTTTTTGGCCGCGTTCACATCGCGGTCGTGAGTGACACCACACTCACAGGTCCATTCTCTTATTCCAAGTCCTGCTCTACCTTTCGGACTGTTTTGGCGAGAGCCACAACACGAGCAAGTTTGGGTGGTGTACGATTCATTGATTTCTTCAAAAAC
Source organism: uncultured Psychromonas sp. (assembly GCA_963674525.2). GTDB lineage: Bacteria > Pseudomonadota > Gammaproteobacteria > Enterobacterales > Psychromonadaceae > Psychromonas. The sequence goes on from CAXXRV010000026.1 coordinate 304,084, forward strand.
AATACCAGCGTGAGCGCTTTTGTATTCCAATAGTGTTTTTAATGTAGACCAGCCCGCATCTAAAACGGACTTAGCCATTTTAGTCTTGACCAGTTTTTGACTACTGACGTTACCAACGAATATCGCCGCATTTTCATTGACAAGTTTGCGGCTGTATTTATGCAAAGCATCTACTCTGCGGTTTTTTATCTTTGCATGGATCGCTTTTGCGCGCTTTTTGTTCTTTGCCCGTTGTGCGATGCCTAAACTTTTTTCTAGCTCGCGGTATTCACGGCCTTTTAGTTTGTAGCCGTTACTGTCGGTGGCTGTTTCTTTACAACCCAAATCAATACCCACACTGGCTTTGCCTGTACCCAGCTCTGCTTCCACCTCAACCACAACGTTGAAGTACCACCGGCCTCTTGAATCCTCATTGAATGAGCCTGATTTGAACGTGTATTGAGATAATCCGTAACTATCCCAAACGCCAAAATAGTGGCGGTTATGATAAACCTGACCATTTTTGAAGCCAATGCAGTCTTTACGAACCGGGATCCAACCCAGTGAGCGTCTAACCCCCCCTGACTTACGCCAATTCAATCTGTATTTCTTGAATTGTTTGCGACGGGTGGCGTATTCATGACCAACCATCTGCACGGTCGCAGAATTCAGGCCAAGCGTTTTATTCATGCCTTTAGTGTGTTTTTGGAGATCATAACCAGACAGGAAAGCGGGTTTTACCGGGCCAAATTCACTGACATTGCTCAGTGCCTTCATTGCCGTTTCATTGCAGAAGTTCCACACCTGATTCACACCGTAAGCCCATTTGTTTAGGGTGCTTACATGTTTATCACGGATCCTTACCTTTAATGTTTTAGTGTGGACTTTCGTTTTCATAACTGAAACAATAGACTTTATTTTGCTTGGTGTAAATAGATGAAATCACATTATCATTGTGTTTATGATATGAAATATCACTTGGTGTTAGTCACTAAGTACAGAAATAAATGCTTTACGAACGATATTCTAAATAGCTTGGAACTGATTTGTAAAAACCAGTGCGAAAAATGGAGTGTCGAGCTAATTGAGTTTGGCGGCGAATCAGATCATATTCACTTGCTGCTGGGGCTAAACCCAACTATTGAGCCTGCCAAGTTTATCAACAGCCTAAAAACAGTAACCAGCCGATTGATACGGAAACAATACACTGAGCACCTAAAAAATTATTATTGGAAGCCTGTTTTATGGTCAAGAGCATACTGTTTGTTGACCGCTGGCGGTGCCCCGCTTGATACACTGAAAGAGTATATAGAGAATCAAGATAGACCAACCTAGCGGTTGGTTTGCTATCCATCTCCACCCAAACAAGTTATGGGTGGAGAATTCCGCAAGGTTCGTTAAATTAATGTTTTTTCGAAGCAAAATCACCGTCTGCATACGGGCCTCGACTTTAGGCTAGTTACGCATATCACTGCAGTTTATAGCGTGGCTGAAACCGCGGCCCCTGCAGTCAGCAATGGCTTGTGTATAAGAACCAGGCTGCAATGATACGCTGAAACAAATATTTGCTTGCTTTTTCTTTAAAACTGCAGAAAATGAAACTGTCCATAAAAACAGGGTTTTATTTTGACCATATTTTCTTCAAGCAGACAACGGAAAATAATCCATCTCGATATGGATTGCTTTTATGCGGCCGTTGAAATGCGCGATAATCCGGAGCTGCAAAATGTGCCGCTGGCCATTGCCGGTAAAAGCGAGCGCCGCGGTGTGCTGTCAACCTGCAACTATCTTGCCCGGGAGTTCGGCCTGCACTCGGCGATGCCGACCTTTAAAGCCAAACAGCTCTGTCCGGATCTTGTCGTGCTGCCGGGGCGAATGCAGCATTATGTGCAAATATCAAAACAGATTCGAGCCATCTTCTTGCGCTATACCGATCTGGTCGAGCCGCTTTCACTCGATGAGGCTTTTCTCGATGTCAGCGACTGTACACAGTTTAAAGGCTCGGCCACCTATATCGCGCAGGATATCAGGCGGGCTATTTTTGACGAGTTACAGCTCACCGCCTCGGCAGGTGTAGCTCCCTGTAAATTTCTCGCTAAGATCGCTTCCGATGAAAATAAGCCCAACGGTCAATATGTGATCACGCCGGCACAGGTCGATGAATTTATCAAAACACTGCCCCTGAAAAAGATCCCCGGTGTGGGCAGAGTGACACAGCAGAAACTGGCGCTAAAAGGGCTGTTTACCTGCCGGGATATACAAAACTATCCTTCGCAGCAGCTGCTTGCGGAATTCGGTAAGCAGGGAGATAAATTGATTCAATACAGCCGGGGAATCGACAACCGCAGCGTTGAGCCCAATAGAGAAAGAAAGTCACAGGCTGTTGAGCATACCTTTGAGCAGGATCTGCTCAGTGAAGCGCAGTGCATAGAGAAATTAGTACAGCTTCATAAAGAGCTGAACAGACGCTTAGAGAAAGTGCTTGATGAAAAAAGGATCATTCGAGTCGGGGTGAAGGTAAAATTCGGTGATTTCACCCAGAAAACAACGGAACGGAAAGCAACTGAATTGTCTCTGCCTATTTTAAAAATATTACTGCACCACCTGTTAATTCATGATCCTGATAAAACGGTACGTCTGTTAGGGATATCGGTCGGTGTGGAAAATCGCAGCGAGCAACAGCAAAACGCAGTGCAGCTGAGCTTTCTTGAAAAAGGATTTGGCTAGCTAATGAAAATTAAAGTCTATTTCAAGCACTCTGGGGTAAGCTCATGCTTACCCCATATTTCATTATTAAGAAATATCGATTTTATGCACTTCTTGTGTGATTGTGGTGGCTACCTGTTTAGTTATGGTCAGTGTTAATAAGCCATCGCTGAACTCTGCCCGAATGTTATCTTCATCAATCTCTTCGCCTAGATCAATGCTGCGGCTGAAGGTGCCGGATCTTCTTTCCTGACGAATAATATGCTCTTTGTCATGCAGTTCGTTTTTATCCGTTTTAGCCTCAATGGTTAATATCCCCCCTTGAGTAGTAACATTAATGCTCTCGTTAGCTATGCCGGGAAGCTCGGCGACAAACAGATAGTCTTTGCCTCTATCGATAATATCGACCCGGGGTTTATGAGGGGCTTCTTTATTGAATAAATGCCGGTCCACAAAAAGATCATCAAAAAAAGTATCGACGTTATACCACGGATCTCTGGGGATCACTTTCATACCTGTTTTTTCAGCACTATCGCTGCTTATTTTTGGCGGTGTTCCCTATGAGTGTTGAAACTTTATCTATACTGATAATAGCGATAAGTATCATGGGGTTAATATTATGGATAAAGCTACATTTGCTGTTTGCCAACAGCATATTAAAGAACTTTCTTATACTGAATTAAAACGGTTAAATCATCAAGTCGAGTCCCTTCTCTCTGAAGATGAAGTCGGTCAAGTTCTGGCCAAGCACGAAAATCAAATTTCAAGCTGTCCTCATTGCCATTGTCGTACTTTATCTAAATGGGGCTCTACTGCTCAAGGAAGGCAACGTTATCTCTGTCGTGACTGCCATAAAACATTCAGCACCCTCACCGGAACAAGCCTATATCGAATGAAAAAACCAGATAAATGGTTGAAATATATAAACTGCATGATTTTGTCTACTACTTTAAGGGCAGCAGCCAAAACGCTTGGTATCAATCTAAAAACCGCATTTAAATGGCGGCATAGGTTATTAAAAAATCCTTGTGCTCATCAACCTACTGAACTAGTTGGTATTATTGAGGCGGATGAAACGTTTGTTGCTGAAAGTTTCAAAGGTTCTAAAAAAATGCCAAGGGAGTCAAGAAAACGTGGCGGAGAAGGTCGTCAAGAAGTTCCAATTCTACTTGCGTTAGATAGAAGTGGTTCAGTAAACCATCATGTATTAGAGCGTGATACTAAAGAAGAAATTAGCTTCGCATTAAAACCGCTTTTAACTGCTGATTCAGTATTGTGTACAGATGGTAATTTATCTTATAAAAGTATCGTTAAAGAGCTTGATTTTAATATCGATCACAAACGACTTATTGCTTTAGATAATCAAAAAGTTATTGATAAAATATACCATATTCAAACACTTAACAATTTAACCATGCGTTGGAAAACATGGATGAAACGATTTTTTGGTGTAGGAACAGCTTACTTAGATAATTATATTGCATGGTTTATTTTCATGGAAAATAAAGAGTCGAATCAAAATAGTTACTGGCTTAATGAGGCGATTAAGTCGGCCCAACACTCATAGGGAACACCGCCTTATTTTTACAGGTACTGTAAGTTTTAATAAGCCATTGTTAAGTTTAGCTTTTATTTCATCTATATTGACTTCTCCTGCTATGCTGAAGCTGCGGCTGAAGAAGCCTAAGCGCCTTTCCTGTTGAATAATATGCTCTGTTAGCGATGTTTTTTCTTCATCAGTTTTAGCGTCAATGGTTAACATGCCATTTTGCATTTTCACATCGATATTCTTCTTAACAATACCTGGAAGGTCTGCAACAAACAGGTAGTGATCCCCCTTATCGAGAACATCAACACGAAGTTTATAAGGAGCCTCTTTAGTGACGATATGGCGATGTGCAAAAAGGTCATCAAAAAAAGTATCCAGATGTGACCATGGCTCTTTAGATATATTATTCATTATTTACTCCTTAATCATATTATTAATCATACTTAAACCTTAGCTCGGAATAAGCAGACCGATACATAGCAGCGCGATAATGACCAGGGGAACATCCGCAGCCATTTCCTAATCCTCGGTGAGTAGGCCAGTGCACTCATGGCGACATGGTCTTTTCCGTCAATAAATTTTGTTTGCGCTACATAACGCATGTTTGCGAAAACACACTCATGCACAATGTCATAATCATGCTTTGTTGAATAATCAATCGGCTATTTAATGCGATCTGGATCAGCAACTGCTTTCTTTTTTGTGCGTCAGATCATTTAATTATTTTCCAAAACCTATATGAGGAAATGGCGAGTAGAGACTGCGGGATAACGGCAGAGTAGTTATCTTCTCTTGCTTTCTATATTTGTTTGCGAAAACGCAAAATAACACGATCAGTATCACGTTATAAATTGAACAGCTTGAGCAAGATCTCATTATTAAAGGGGAGCACTGCTTTGTCAGGACTAATACTGCTAGCATGCGATTATTGTTTGCGAAAACATTAGAATTCGCTTTTTAACCTTAATAATCAATCTGGAGAAATATCATGCCAATAACGATTCTTTTGTCATTCTTTTTCTTCACTGGCTTTGTGGTCTTATTCACATGGTCTAAAGTGAAAAAAGATGAACATGACTCTAAAGATGGCTACTTCCTCGGCGGTCGTAGTTTAACGGGTGGTCTTATTGCAAGTTCACTTATTCTTACTAACCTTTCTGCTACCAGTTTTGTCGGCATGAGTGCGCTTTCCTTTAAAGGCAATATGTCGGTCATGGGCTATGAAGTGGCATCAGGTATTACCCTGATTATGATTGCCCTGTTCCTGGTACCACGCTACTTAAAGCAGGGTATCACCACTATTCCTGATTTTCTGGAATCGCGTTATGACTCTTCTGTAAAGAAGTTTGTAACCATCCTTTTTCTTTTAAGTTATATCGTTAACTTATTACCCAATACACTTTATGCAGGCGCTATGGTTATCAGCGGTATCTTCGATATTGAAACACTGCTGGGTATTGATCGCTTCCAGGCCGTCCTGCTTATTGCATCTATTATCGGCTTCTTAGGTTTGTTCTATGCTATTTATGGTGGTCTGAAAGCCGTTGTTATTGCAGATACATTAAATGGTGTGGGTCTTATCGTCGGTGGTATGATGATCCCAATCTTTGGCCTTATTGTCCTTGGTGACGGTAGCTTTATGGAAGGCCTGACAACTATCACCACCAATGCAACCGATAAACTGCAGGCAGTGGGTGCAGCAGATGATCCTAACGTGCCATTCTCAACGATGTTTACCGGTCTGCTACTTGTGAACCTCTATTACTGGGGAACTGACCAGGCAATCATTCAGCGCGCATTGGGTGCTAAGAACCTTAAAGAGGGGCAAAAGGGGGTTATTCTAGCGGGGGCAATCAAAGTAATTACGCCGCTATTCCTCATTATTCCCGGTATTATTGCTTACCATATGTTCGGTGCTGCAGATGCTGCCGGGCTGAGCTATGAAGCGGATACCATGTACACACGTTTAGTTAACGAAGTACTGCCTAAGCCATTAGTCGGTTTCTTCCTGGCTGCGATGTTTGGTGCCATCCTATCTACCTTTAACGGTGTATTGAACTCATCAACCACGCTCTTTACGCTGAACGTTTACAAGCCTTTATTTGATAAAGAAGGTAAACTCTCTGATCATGAGTTAGTCACTAAAGGCCGTATCTTCGGTGTGTTGATTGCAATTCTATCTGTGGTCATTGCCCCCGTTCGTTATGTATGCACCAAACGGTCTGTTCGATTTACTACAGCGTCTTGCCGGTCTATTTAGTGTGCCAATCTTTACGATCGTATTTATGGGTTACATTACTAAGCGTATACCTGCGATTGCAGCAAAAGTTTCTCTAGCATTCTTCGTAGCCTCTTACGGTATTATTCAGTTCACACCGACGGCATACCAGGATTACTTAGGTCCACTTAAGCCGCTTGCTGAATTGCATTTCTTCCACCAGTTAGCGGTACTATTCGTTATCTGTTGCGCAATCATGTTTGTTATCGGTCACTTTAAACCACGTGCAACCGAATACGTTCTTCCTATTAACGATGATATGGATATCAAACCTTGGGAATTCCGTTTTGAAGCTTCAGCTGTGATCCTGTACATGGTACTGGGCGCATATATCACCTTCTCTGATATGGGGCTGGTGGCCGGTGATACCGGGTTTATGTTTGTCTATGCGCTATGTGGTATTGTTCTTCTTGGTGGTCTCTTTGTGCGCATTAAGAAGAAAATGGGAGCAAATGCTGCCGCTCAACTGCAAGGATAGTCTGCTGAATAACAGCTAAATTGCTTCTACCTCCTAAAGCAGAGTTACATAACTCTGCTTTTTATTTTGTTATTTATAGTGGTTTCTATTATGTCTGAAACGCTGACGCCAAATATTGAACTATTTATTGCCCAAATAGACCCCTTTAGCCGCTTGCCGGAAAAGTTGCTGCAAAAAGTAACGGCCACGATCAAGATCATCTATCTTGCCAAAGGCGAGGTGATCCCACCCCCGCAAACCGAGCAGGAAAAGTTTCTCTATATCGTCAGAACCGGGGCGGTGGAGCAAAGGTTAAAGGACGGTACCCTGAGAGGGCGTCTGGAGGAGGAGGATGTCTTTGGTTTCAGTCTTTTTTCAGCGTCCGAAACACGCTATCAAATAAAAGCAATTGATAATACATTACTTTATCTAATACCTGCAGAGACCATCTATTATATTCAGTCTCAATATCCGGAATACGCACAGCACTTTACCGACAAGCCGGAAGAGCGGATCTATTCCGCGGTGGAATCAACCTGGACAGATGTTAATAGTAGTTCTTTTTTTTATACGGTGGATCAAGTCTCCAGCGAACACTATACCGAGGTCAATGCCGATGATTCTATTCGCAGGGTTGCGCAAATAATGCATAGTAATGATGCTTCTTGTGCCATTGTCAAAGATAACAATAGGCTGGTCGGTATTGTAACGGGGAGCGATTTAATAGGCCGGGCGATTGCTGCTGGCATGAGTACGGATCTGCCTGTCAGCGATATTATGACTCTGCAGCCAAGCAGCATAGGCCCAAAGGAAACGGTTTTTGATGCGGCAATCAGCATGATGGAAAAGAACATTAAAAATCTGCCTATTGTTAAAGATGAGCGAGTGATTGGCTTACTGTCTCTGCAGCAATTATTTCAAAACCAGCGTATACAAGCGGTTTATCTGATCGATAAGATAAAAAAAGCAGGCAGTGAGGCTGAATTGGCTCAATATATGCCGGAGCGGGACCGCATCTTCCAGAAGTTGGCCAATGATAAGGTACCAGCGAATCTGATCAGCACCATTCTGAGCATTATTATGGATGCCGTTAATCAAAGGCTGATTGAGATTGCCATTGACAGGCTGGGTCGAGCGCCCTGTGATTTTGCCTGGATTGTGTCCGGATCTCATGCGCGAAAAGAAGTCAACATTCTATCGGATCAGGATAGCGGTATCATTATGTCGGATCAGGCGACAGCCAAAGATAAGGTTTATTTTCTGCACCTGGCCATGATAGTTACAAAAGGCATGGCTCTCTGCGGCTATGAGCTGTGTTCCGGGAAATTTATGGGGGTGACCCCGAAATGGTGCCAGCCTCTCTCTATGTGGCGGGCATATTATAAAAAATGGATCAAGAACCCGGATTATGAACGTCTTCTAAATTTAAGCGTTTTCCTTGATACTCGCGTGCTATACGGTAATAAAGAATATCGCAATATACTGATCAATGAATTTAAAGAGATGACTGCTCATCGTATTTTCCTGGCCAAGTTGATTCGCGATGCCTCTGAAAACCGTACGCCATTGGGCGTATTCCATAATCTCGTATTAACCAAGAATGAAAAGAATGAAAATACACTTAACATTAAACGCTATGGCATTAATATTATTGTCGATCTAGCGCGAATCTATGCGCTCTCCGCCAAGGTTGATGCCTGCAACACCACTGAGAGGTTAATGGCAGCCAATAAAGCCGGGGTTATCGATGATGGCACCTTAAAAAATATACTCAGTGCTTATAACTTTTTGAAAAGCTTTAGATTTTATTATCAGGCTGAGATGATGAATAAGGGGGAAGTGCCGCATAACCTGATAAATCCTGACTATTTCGGTAGCTTTGAACGTAAACATATCAAGGATACCTTCCGTTTAATCGATGACTGGCAACAGTTTACAAAAATGAAGTTCAGCTGATGTTGCGTTTATTTAAAAAAACGGATCTACTCAGTGAGCTGCAGGAGAAGCGCAGGGCTTGCTTACAGCACAAACTGCCGAATGCTGTTAAAGAGAACCTATCAGCGCCTATCCCTGATAAAAACAGCTTTTTTCGCTCCCTGTCTTTTTTGGCCGTGGACTTTGAAACGACCGGCTTTGAGCCGGAAACAAGCGATATTCTCAGTATTGGCTGGGTCGAGATCGCCAATATGCAGGTAGATTTTGCATCACAACAGCATTTCTATATTAATAATGATCAATCTATTAATCATGAAACAGCCGTTATCAACCATATTGTTCCGCAGATGGTGAGTCATGGCGTCAGCCTTGACGAGGCGGTCGTTATGCTCCTCGAGCATAGCAAAGGTAAAGTATTAGTAGTGCACGGCAAAGTCATCGAGAAGCGTTTTTTAGATTTTTATGCGCAAAAAAATTGGGGCCTGCCGGCGCTTCCCCTGCCATGGATTGATACTTTGAGTATAGAAAATTGGCGTGCGCAGCAACTCAAGGGGGAAACTGCTCCTGATACTCGCCTTTCCTCGGTCAGAAAGCGTTACAACCTGCCACAATATACCGCGCATAATGCTCTGATAGACTCAGTCTCAGCGGCCGAACTGTTACTTGCGCAGGTGGCGACTATGTATCGGCAGCGAAAAGCAACATTCGAGAGTCTGTATAAAATTAGCCAGTAGTTTTTAGGGCCTGTTTATGACCTATATTTCCTGAGACACAAGCCTTCCGCTCAAACAGCTATTCCCCGGTTATCTCAGAGCTGAGCTCGGTTAGGTACATTTACAGCATTTTCTGCAGAGATAACGGCTTCCTTATAGTGCTAAAGTTGTTGTCTTCTATTTACCCCCCCCCTCACGATTGTTTGCGAAAACATAAGATAGCGGGATCAGTATCACGTTATCAAATAAACAGATTGAGCCAGATCTCATTATTACGGGGGATTACTGCCTTGTAAGCGTTAACACTGCTAGCATACGATTATTGTTTGCGAAAACATAAAATTAACTTTTAACATTAATAATCAATCTGGAGAAATAACATGTCAATAACGATTCTTTTGTCATTCTTTTTCTTTACCGGCTTTGTGGTTTTATACACATGGTCCAAAGTAAAGAAAGATAAAAATGACTCTAAAGATGGCTACTTCCTGGGCGGACGTAGTTTAACTGGTGGCCTTATTGCAAGCTCACTTATCCTTACCAATCTTTCTGCTACCAGTTTTGTTGGTATGAGTGCACTTGCATTTAAAGGCAATATGTCGGTAATGGGCTACGAAGTAGCATCAGGTATTACCCTGGTAATCATTGCGCTTTTCCTGGTTCCACGCTACTTGAAGCAGGGTATCACAACCATTCCTGATTTTCTGGAATCCCGTTATGACCTTTCTGTAAAGAAATTTGTAACCATTCTTTTCCTTTTAAGTTACATCATTAACCTATTACCCAATACACTGTATGCAGGCGCGATGGTTATCGGCGGTATTTTTGATATTGAAACGCTGCTGGGTATTGATCGCTTTCAGTCTGTGCTTCTTATCTCAGCTGTTATCGGTGCATTAGGTCTGTTCTATGCAATCTACGGTGGTCTGAAAGCCGTGGTTATTGCCGACAGTATGAATGGTATCGGTCTTGTTGTCGGTGGTCTGATGATCCCTATCTTCGGTCTTTATGTCCTTGGTGACGGTAGCTTCATGGATGGTCTGACAACAATCACAACCCAAGCAACAGATAAACTGCAGGCGGTTGGTGCAGCAGATGATCCTAACGTACCATTCTCAACGATGTTTACCGGTCTTCTACTTGTTAACCTATACTACTGGGGTACTGACCAGGCAATCATCCAACGTGCACTTGGTGCGAAGGATCTTAAAGAGGGTCAAAAAGGTGTTATCTTAGCGGGTGCAATCAAGGTAATCACGCCGCTATTCCTAATCATCCCGGGTATTATTGCTTACCATATGTTCGGCACTGCAGATGCATCAGGTGTTAGCTATGAAGCAGATACAATGTACACACGTTTAGTTGGCGAAGTACTTCCTAAGCCACTAGTAGGTTTCTTCATCGCAGCGATGTTTGGTGCCATCCTATCTACCTTTAACGGCGTATTGAATTCATCAACCACACTATTTACGTTGAATGTATATAAACCTTTCTTTGATAAAGAGGGTAAACTTTCTGATGAAGAGTTAGTACATAAAGGTCGTATCTTCGGTGTGTTCATTGCAATCTCATCGGTTATTATTGCCCCGTTCGTTATGTATGCGCCAAATGGTCTGTTCGATCTGCTTCAGCGTCTTGCCGGTCTATTTAGTGTGCCAATCTTTACTATCGTACTTATGGGTTACATTACTAAGCGTGTTCCAGCTCTGGCAGCAAAAGTTTCTCTAGCGTTCTTCGTGGTATCTTACGGTATTATTCAGTTCACACCGACTCAGTTCCATGATTACTTAGGTCCGCTTAAGCCGCTTGCTGAATTACACTTCTTCCATCAGTTAGCGGTACTATTTGCTATCTGTTGTGGAATTATGTTACTTATCGGTAAACTTCGTCCACGTGCTACTGAATACGTTATGCCTATTAACGAAAATATCGATATCACGCCTTGGGCATTCCGTTTTGAAGCGTCAGGCATCATTCTTTACATGGTACTGGGTGCATACATCGTATTCTCAGACCTTGGCCTGGTAACGGGTGATAAAGGCCTAATGGTAATCTACGGTATCGTTGGTCTTGTTCTTCTTACAGGTATGTTCTTCAGAATTAAGACGAAGAAAAGAATTATTCTTGCTGAAGAGGCACAACTAGCTGCTCAATAAAAGCTAAACCTCCTCTACCCCCGAAAGCAGAGTTATTTAACTCTGCTTTTTTTTGCCCGCAAAACCGGCAACCCCGTCAGGCTGCAAGAAACCTGAATTACCGTCTAAAATCAAAAAATCCAACATCTGCAATATGACGCGGCAACTTACCAGTTGCCATTATTTCTTTAACATTTAGATCTTCAATCACTATCTCACTTAAATGTTTCCCAAAACATTTAATGTGGCAGTAATAAATGGGATAATAATTGTAAAGAGATTTGTACCGCGTATTGCACTTGTCTGCGAGTAAAGAAGCCGATTTTACTCGCAGGGGATATTGGTTGCGAGGTATAGGCGTAAAGAAATTGCGCCTTTACCGCCTAATCTAGTGCATCGAAGAGGTGACTCAGTTACAATTTTTAAAATTTAAGTATATGGATTGAATAATGGGTGTGACATTTAAGGATGTGGCTAAATTAGCCAATGTATCGACACAGACGGTTTCCCGAGTGACCAATGGTTCACCGAATGTGGCTGAAGAAACCAGAAAAAAAGTAAATGCCGCCATTAAAAAACTCGGTTATGTGCCTAATAAAGGGGCACAAATTTTAAGCCGGGCAAAATCAAAAGTGATAGGTCTGGTGACCATAGATATTCATCTGCATGGTGCATCACTGATTGCTAACGGTATTCGCAAGCAGGCAAAAGAGCTGGGCTACGGTATCTCACTGTCGGTTGTTGCTCAGCATTCATTGGCAAAAATCACCGCAGCAATCCGTGAGCTGAAAGCGCAACGGGTGGAATGCATTATTATGAATATTCCGCTGAGCAAAGAAGAGGCCGAGATGCTGGTGGCTGAGTATTCAGATATCCATTTCGTGTTTATTGATGTGCCGCCGGAGAGTCAAGTCAATGCTGTCTATGCTGCGAACTATGAAGGTGCCAAGCAGGCCGCTGAGCTTATACTTTCTCTGCAGCGCAAACGCCTGTTATTTATTAGCGGACCGCATGACTCCAGCGCATCAGAGCAGCGTGTGCAGGGATGGATGGATGTTGTACAGGCGCATTCAGATATTGACATAATCGGGCAGTGTGAGGGAGACTGGCAGGCCGGCAGCGGTTACCGTTGCACCCGTGAAGTACTGGATAATAATCAGCATTTTGATGGGGTGCTGGTCGGTAATGACCAGATGGCGCTGGGGGTATTAAGGGCGTTAAATGAATCTGGCTTGAAGATACCGCAGCAAGTCGCTGTGATTGGCTTCGATGATACCTCGGACAGTGCGTATTTCTCACCGCCGCTGACAACCATTCGCCAGGACTTTCTGCTGATTGGTGAACGCAGCGTTTTAATGGCTTTAAATATGGCTAAACAACCGGCAATACGCCAGCAGCAGGAATCCATAGTCACCCGGCTGATTGAAAGAGAAAGTACTTAGTAAGGAAAAAAGATGAAAGAGAAGCATTTTCAGGCCTGGAAAAGATTAAGGGCAAAGGGTTGGCTTAGGTTCGTCATTGTACGAGGAGTGGTGGCCTGGGGCGCGCCTATGTTTCTGCTGATGCTGCTGATGTTTAATGGTGTCGACAAAATTTGGGTTCATGCCGTGATTTGGACGATTGGCGGATTGATCTTTGGCGCTTCAACCTGGTATCTAACGGAGAAAAAATACCGTAAAGAGCTGGCAAGACGGCAGAAAAAGAACACTTAGCGGTTATCGCTTATTGGCAGTAAAAAGTGATGGGTGAACGGTGAACGGTGAATAGTGATGGGTAAATGGTGAATGGTGAATGGTAACTTATTACTCATCACCCATTACTCATTACTCATCACTCATTACCCATCACCCATTACTCATCACTCATTACCCATCACCCATTACCCATCACCCATTACCCATTACCCATCACCCATCACCCATTACTCATCACCCATTACTCATCACTCATTACCCATCACCCATTACCCATCACCCATTACCCATCACTCATTACCCATCACCCATTACCCATTACCCATCACCCATTACTCATCATCATCACCCATTACTCATCAGTGCTGACGCGGCGGTCCCTTTAGAAAAGCTCCACAGAAAAGACAAAAAAGGCGGATAAATTCCGCCTTTTTAAAACAGCCGCGCTGAGCTTAAACTTTAATGATCTTACAAGTATCGGTTGAACCGGCCTGGTAGAAGTCACCGTGGGTCATCAGGATCAAATCACCTTCCTGTAACTGGCCCTGCTCTTTTAATGAGTCAATCGCATGCTGGATAAAGTTGACATTGCTCACATCCTGACTAGCAAATTTAACCGGTGTGACACCGCGGTACAGTGCGCAATAGTTCAGTGTCTGCTGATTACTGGACAGTGCATAAATAGGTAACCCCGAGCTGATCCGTGATAGCAGCAGGGGGGTTGTCCCTGATGCGGTTAAGGTAACAATGGCTTTAATGTTTTCAGTATGGTTGGCTGCAAACATAGTGGTCATGGCCAGTGCTTCCTGGGTATCATCAAAGGTTTGATCCATACGGTGCTTGGAAACATTGATACTCGGATGTTTTTCCGCACCAAGACAGACTTCAGCCATGGCTTTAACGGTTTCTACCGGGAAATCACCGGCTGCTGTTTCCCCTGATAGCATTACCGCATCCGTACCATCTAACACGGCATTGGCGACATCCATCACTTCTGCACGTGTCGGCATAGGTGCGCTGACCATAGATTCCATCATCTGTGTTGCCGTGATCACCACGCGGTTTAAACGGCGTGCGGTACGGATCATTTTTTTCTGTACGCCGACCAGACGCGCATCACCAATCTCTACGCCCAGATCACCACGTGCCACCATCACCACATCAGAAGCAAGAATAATATCTTCTAATGCTGCATCCGTTTCCACCGCTTCGGCACGCTCAACTTTAGCAACGATGCGCGCATGACAACCGGCATCTACAGCCAACTGGCGGGCATAATGTAAATCAGCACCATTGCGCGGGAAGGAAACGGCCAGGTAATCACAACCAATTTCTGCCGCGGTAATAATATCTTTTTTATCTTTATCGGTCAGTGCTGCTGCCGATAGACCGCCGCCTTGTTTATTGATCCCTTTATTGTTGGACAGCGGGCCGCCGACAGTAACAAGGGTATGCACTTTATTGCCTTCTACACTGCTTACCTGCAGCTGTACACGACCATCATCTAATAATAAAATATCGCCCGTGTTTACTTCCTGCGGCAGTGTTTTGTAGTCAAGGCCGACGGCCTGCTGGTCACCCTGACCTTTTTCAAGGTCGCTATCCAGGGTAAATGTATCGCCTACCGCCAGTTGGATTTTGCCATCCTTAAAGGTGGAGACACGAATCTTAGGACCCTGCAGATCACCCATAATGGCAACTTCAACGCCAAGACGGGCGGCAATGTCACGTACTTGTTGCGCACGCTTGACATGATCGACAGCTTCGCCATGGGAAAAGTTCATACGAACCATATTAGCGCCGGCAGCGATAATTTTTTCCAGATTGTTATCACGGTCGGTAGCTGGACCTAAAGTGGCAACAATTTTGGTACGTCTAGTCATTTCTAATTCCTATTAGTTTTTTTCTGGATGTAAATTAGGCACAAAAGGGTGCCTAGTTGCGTATAGTTATAATGTGTTTCGCGCCATCTTCGGCCCGGCAAACGTAAACCGACTCTTTTAAGCCGGTTGCAGCTTCATATTGACATAAAATAGCGCGCTTGACTTGATCAATCAGGTCAAGCGGGAGCAATGCCACAACACAGCTGCCAAAATCACCGCCAGTCATACGCACGCCGCCTTGATTGCCTATTTCCGCTTTAACAATATCTACAATCAGGTCAATCTCAGGTACAGTAATTTCAAAATCATCACGCATGGAGATATGCGACTCCTCCATTAACTGTGCCATTAACTGCATATCACCTTGTCGCAGTGCATCTGCGGCTTTTATGGTGCGCGTATTTTCAGTAATAACATGGCGTGCACGTTTTGCTAGCACGGGATCTAACTGAGCAATACGAGCATTAAATTGTTCAATACTGACATCGCGCAAGGCCGGTACGGAAAAGGTCTTTGCTGCTTGTTCACATTGCAAACGGCGGGTATTGTATTCACTGTCAACCAGAGCGCGTTTTTTATTGGAGTTGATGATCATAATGGCTATACCTTGAGGTATAGCTACAGATTGAGTTTCCAGTGAACGGCAATCAAGTAGTAGTGCATGATCTTTTTCAGCACAGGCAGAAATAAGTTGATCCATAATACCGCAGTTACAACCGATAAATTCATTTTCAGCTTGCTGGCCATTCAATGCGATATCAACTTGACTGATATCCAGAGCGTAAAGTGTCTTAAAGGTTTGGCCAATGACCACTTCAAGCGCTGCTGATGAACTTAAACCCGCTCCTTGCGGGATGTTGCCACTGACGACTATATCTGCCCCCTGGAACTGATATCCGCGGGTCAGTAAGCATTTTACGACACCACGAATATAGTTTGCCCACATACAATCGGGTTGCAACTCAATCTCTTTTGCCAGATCGAAGCAGTTTTCCCGATTACCATAATCAATCGCAATAACGCGCACTATATTGTCATTACGTTTAGCTGCCGCCACCATAGTCAGATAATTAATTGCACAAGGCAGTACGAAGCCGTCATTGTAATCGGTGTGCTCTCCAATCAGGTTAACACGTCCGGGGGCTTGAATAATATGAGTAGCAGAGTAGCCAAACAGGGTGGTGAATGTCTCTTTTACATCTGTAATTAAGGTATTCATTATATCTATCTCTTTAAATAAGTAAGAGCCAGCATGCTTGCTTTTAACGAACCTTGCGGAATTCTCCACCCATAACTTGTTTGGGTGGAGATGGATAGCAAACCAGCCGCTAGGTTGGTCTATCTTAGTTGGATACCTATCATTTTTACCTGTGTTTACATGGCGGTGTTCCCTATGAGTGTTGGGCCGACTTAATCGCCTCATTAAGCCAGTAACTATTTTGATTCGACTCTTTATTTTCCATGAAAATAAACCATGCAATATAATTATCTAAGTAAGCTGTTCCTACACCAAAAAATCGTTTCATCCATGTTTTCCAACGCATGGTTAAATTGTTAAGTGTTTGAATATGGTATATTTTATCAATAACTTTTTGATTATCTAAAGCAATAAGTCGTTTGTGATCGATATTAAAATCAAGCTCTTTAACGATACTTTTATAAGATAAATTACCATCTGTACACAATACTGAATCAGCAGTTAAAAGCGGTTTTAATGCGAAGCTAATTTCTTCTTTAGTATCACGCTCTAATACATGATGGTTTACTGAACCACTTCTATCTAACGCAAGTAGAATTGGAACTTCTTGACGACCTTCTCCGCCACGTTTTCTTGACTCCCTTGGCATTTTTTTAGAACCTTTGAAACTTTCAGCAACAAACGTTTCATCCGCCTCAATAATACCAACTAGTTCAGTAGGTTGATGAGCACAAGGATTTTTTAATAACCTATGCCGCCATTTAAATGCGGTTTTTAGATTGATACCAAGCGTTTTGGCTGCTGCCCTTAAAGTAGTAGACAAAATCATGCAGTTTATATATTTCAACCATTTATCTGGTTTTTTCATTCGATATAGGCTTGTTCCGGTGAGGGTGCTGAATGTTTTATGGCAGTCACGACAGAGATAACGTTGCCTTCCTTGAGCAGTAGAGCCCCATTTAGATAAAGTACGACAATGGCAATGAGGACAGCTTGAAATTTGATTTTCGTGCTTGGCCAGAACTTGACCGACTTCATCTTCAGAGAGAAGGGACTCGACTTGATGATTTAACCGTTTTAATTCAGTATAAGAAAGTTCTTTAATATGCTGTTGGCAAACAGCAAATGTAGCTTTATCCATAATATTAACCCCATGATACTTATCGCTATTATCAGTATAGATAAAGTTTCAACACTCATAGGGAACACCGCCGTTTACATCCAGATAAATCAGGTCTACTATGATCATTATGAAAAGCAAAGTACACACAAAAACGCTAAAAGTTAGAATCCGTGATAAACATGTAAGCACCCTAAAAAAATGGGCTTACGGTGTGAATCAGGTGTGGAATTTTTGCAATGAAACGGCGATGAAGGCATTGAGCAATGTCAGTGAATTTGGCCCGGTAAAACCCGCTTTCCTGTCTGGTTATGATCTCCAAAAACACACTAAAGGCATGAATAAAACGCTTGGCCTGAACTCTGCGACCGTGCAGATGGTTGGTCATGAATACGCCACCCGCCGCAAACAATTCAAGAAGTACAGATTGAATTGGCGTAAATCTGGTGGCGTTAGACGTTCATTGGGTTGGATCCCGGTTCGTAAAGACTGTATTAGCTTCAAAAATGGTCAGGTTTATCATAACCGCCACTATTTTAGCGTTTGGGATAGTTACGGATTATCTCAATACACCTTCAAATCCGGATCATTCAATGAGGATTCAAGAGGCCGGTGGTACTTCAATGTTGTGGTTGAGGTGGAAGCAGAGCAGGGAACAGGCAAAGCCAGTGTGGGTATTGATTTGGGTTGTAAAGAGACAGCCACCGACAGCAACGGATACAAAATAAAAGGCCGTGAATACCGTAAACTAGAAAAAAGTCTCGGTATTGCGCAGCGTGCAAAGAACAAAAAGCGCGTCAAGGCAATACACGCAAAGATAAAAAACCGCAGAGTAGATAGTCTGCACAAATACAGCCGCAAACTTGTTAATGAGAATGCGGCAATATTCATTGGCAACGTCAGTAGTCAAAAACTGGTCAAGACTAAAATGGCTAAGTCCGTTTTAGATGCTGGCTGGTCTACATTAAAAACACTATTGGAATACAAAAGCGCTCACGCTGGTATTGTTTTTGAAGAAATCAATGAATCCTACACCACCCAAACTTGCTCGTGTTGTGGCTCTCGCCAAAACAGTCCGAAAGGTAGAGCAGGACTTGGAATAAGAGAATGGACCTGTGAGTGTGGTGTCACTCACGACCGCGATGTGAACGCGGCCAAAAACATTCTTGCGCTCGGGCATGAGCGTCTAGCTGTAGGAATCCCCCACTAAAATCTTTGATTTAGTGGAGGGAGGATGTCAAACGTTCCGGTTTCTTCTGTATTACAGTTTTTTCAGAGATATCATCAGTGCTGATTCCGGATCAAGAATCGGTAAACTTAAACCGATCTCTTTCAGGTTTTCGCCGCTTAAAGTCAGTGTTTTATCCAACCATTTAGGGCGTTGTTTCATTAACTGGAAGCTTGTATCGGGCATTTCCACTAATTTCACCTGGTATTGCCCATCAGTATCGACACAACTGATTCGCAGTGGAGATGGTAGTGCATAATCAGGCATCGTTAATTGACAAACAGTGATCAGCATTTCATCACTGTTTTGTACACCGTAGATATTTTGACGTTTATCAGGTGTATCTAAACGGAAGCTGCGACCACTATGCAGCAGTTCACGGTACTCTTTATGCAGTGCAATGTATTTAGCAAATGCTTGTTTTTCTTCTTTTGGCTCTTTAACAGGATCTAATTCCACCCCCATATGGCCGGCTAATGCAGTTATACCGCGCATGTTGATATGATGACGACGGTTTGTTGAGTGACACTCATCAGGACCGATATGTGCGCCCATCACTTCCGGCGGGAAGAAATAACTCATACCGCGTTGGATTGCTTGACGCTCCAGTGCATCATTACAGTCAGAAGCCCAGAAACGATGTGTACGTTTCAGGATTTCAAAGTCGATACGACCACCGCCTGAAGAGCATGATTCAATTTCAACTTCAGGATGTGCAGCCAGCAGTTTGTCGAGTAGTTTATATAATGTTTTAGTTTGACCGGTTACCGCAGGTTTACCTTCGTGGCCAGGTTGTACTAACTCACGGTTCATATCCCATTTCAGGTAAGAGACATTATAAGTAGTCAGCAGATCGTTAAGGCGATCGAACAGGTAGTTAAAGCAATCCGGGTTTTGCAGATCCAGCAGATATTGCCAGCGACCGGATGGCTGCTGGTAACCTGGTAACCCCAGAACCCAATCAGGGTGTTCACGGTACAGGTTAGAATCCTGACTGATCATCTCCGGTTCAACCCAAATACCGAACTCCATACCCAGATCGTTTACATGCTGAATAACCGGCTCCAGACCATTCGGGTATTTTTTCTTATCAAGGTACCAGTCACCCAGTGCGGCACGATCATCATCACGACCGATAAACCAGCCGTCATCAATAATAAAGCGTTCAACGCCCATTTGTGCGGCTTCTGTCGCCATCTTCATAATATATTCAGGATCATGGTCGAAGTAGATACCTTCCCATGTATTCAGATGCACCGGACGTGGTTTTGCAACAGGGAATTTAAGAATATCGCGGCGTACAAACTGGTGGAAACGCTCAGAAATACCATTTAGACCGGCTGCACTGTAAGTTGCGTAGAACCAGGGAGTTGTGTAGCTTTCATTTTCAGCTAATACAGTTTCACCGGTAAGCAGTAATTCACCAGCTTGTACAAAACGACGGCCGTCACTTCTTACATCGGCGCGCAATTGGTGGTTACCACTCCAACCTAAATGGAAACCCCAAACTTGCCCCGTTTGCTCATTAAAGTGCTCCGTTCCGGCAAACAATCCGGGGAAGTTTTCATGAGAGGTTCTGCCGCGACGGTTTTCCTGCATGAAGCCACCATGAACAAAAGGCTGACGGTGTGTTTGGAATTCACGAGTCCAGCGTCCGTAGAAAGTCATCAGCTCGGTAGCATGGTTTGGCACAGGTAAAGTAGAAGAAAGCTTGGTTAAATGGTAGTTACCTTCACCCGCGTTAATTACCTTAACGCGTTTTTGGATAACATCACTTTCGAAATCAAGTTTCACTTCAATTTCCAATTGTAGTTTTGCAATTTTATCCTGTAGTTTAAATACAGCAGATTGGGCTGATACATCCTTATCAAAAACTTCAAAAACAGGTGCCCAGTCATGGCTGTTACGATGTCCTTCAATGCCCGGTGCATTAAAGAAACCACTACCTAGTTCCGGGCATAAAGAAAGTGGAACATCAACGTCAAGACGGGCTTGAGAGATAGGACGCTCAGTAGAAAGCATAATATCAGGATCAATCTGGCTTATTTTAGGTCCCCAATGAAGAATTTCAGGGACACGATCAGTTTTGATGATCAGGCTGCAGTTTTGGCTGGTAAGGTGAATAATATTGTTCATTTGAGCTCCAGTGTGAAATGTAATAACTGATATGTCGCATGTTTGCGAAAACATTTTGTATAGATTGGCATGTTTTACGCTGTATTTAGAGCGTGCAGGTTTCTAAATGTGACAGAGGTCAATGTTTGGATTGGGTTTTGTGTGTCAGATCACCTTTTATGTTTTCGAAAACATTTTTGGCGTGTTTAGGAGCTGTTTATCAGTAAAACCTCTTCCTTTTAGATAGAGGATATAAGGCAATTTTGTTCCTGCTTCTAAAGGTAAAGAATAGCGAAATTGACATCCTCCCCGAGCTAAAGCACGGGGATTCCTACTGCTAGACGGCGAAGTCCCGGCGCGAGAATGTTTTTGCTCATGCGGGATGTCAAGTCTGATTTGTACTCGAAAGATCAACAGAGCCTAATCATTAACAATAAACTGATAAGAAGTACGATAAGTGTACTCTTCCTCGGCTTGTAAAATTGAGCAAGGATGATCCCATTCAGGATGATTGGGTGAATCAGGCAAAAATTGAGTCTCTAATGCAAGGCCCGCATAGTCTGCATACTCACCGGCACTGCGGTTTGGTGTGCCGGCTAACCAGTTTCCGGTATACAACTGTATTGCCGGCTTATCAGTAAACAGTTTAAGAGTCACGCGTTTGTCTGCGCTAGATACTTCAGCTGCACATTCTCCCTGCCTGCAATTGCTGTTAAGCAGGAACGAGTGATCATAACCTTTAGCTGCTTGCTGTTGTGCATCCGCCAGAAAATCCCGAGCAATCACTTTGGGCTGACGAAAATCAAAACTGCTTGCCTCGACAGGGGCAAGTTCAGCAAGAGGAATACCTGCTTTATCAGCCGGCAGGTAGTTATCAGCGTTTACACAAAGAGTGTGATTTTTACAGTCAGTTCCAGATTCGGCACCTGAGAGATTAAAATAAGCATGATTAGTCAGATTAACCGGTGTTGCTTTATCCGTTGTCGCGTGATAGCTGATAACAACTCGATTATCATCAGTTAACTGATAACAGAGTGATACCTGCAGCTTGCCCGGAAAACCCTGATCACCATCGTCCGAGATAAGGGTAAAGCGAACGGAATTTTCATTTTGCTCGATAATATTCCAACGTCGTTTATCAAAACCTTCAGGCCCGCCATGCAGAGTGTTTCCTGCCTGATTGGTTTCTAGCTGATAATTCTGACCATCAATTTCAAACTGCCCCTGAGCAATGCGGTTCGCATAACGACCAACCGTTGCTCCCATATAGGTGGTGTGTTTTTGAAAGTCCGTCATATTAGATACGCCAAGCAAAACCTCTCGTTGTTCATCAGCAACAGGAAGAAGACAGCTCAGCCAGGTTGCGCCGATATCCATAAAAGTTACTGACATTCCGCTTTGATTTTGCAATGTCACCAATTGTGCTGGGAGACCGTCAAAGGCCGGCTCTGCGATCATTGTTTTTTGTAAATGCTCTGCTTTACTTATCATGGTTATTTTTCTCTGCTTATTTGAAAATGATAGTGAAGTTGTAGGATAAGAAAGTGATGCTATTGCCTTGCTCCGGCAAATGAATAGCAAAGTATTAATTTTATCCCACAGACTTGCCTGCTTTTTAAAGGATTGGGTATAAACAGCAGATGTTGTACTGAAAAAGTTAGCCCTGGCATGCACCTGCTGTTTATTTCTGCCGCGGCAAAATGCACAAGTCAGCATTTTGCCGCGAAAAGAGCTTAAATTTGACTCGCACCATTTTGTGGCGTACAGATATAGATGCACTCTTTAATACCTGTTTTTGCTTCATATTGTTCTTCAATCGCTATTTTAGCTGGACCGATCATATCGAAAGGCATTAACGCAACACAACAGCCACCAAAGCCACCACCCGTCATGCGAGCGCCACCTTTTGTTCCTAATACGCCACTTAATATTTCTACAATACAATCAATTTCCGGCACCGTGATTTCAAAATCGTCACGCATTGATGCGTGAGACGCATACATATATTCGCCGACTTTCTGCAGATCTCCCGCAATAAGCGCATCAGCACAAGCGGTCGTACGATCATTTTCAGAGATAACATGGTGTGCGCGTTTATAAACATCAGAGCCTTTTTCAATGCCCGAAGCATTTAACTCTTCTAATGTCGCATCACGCAATGCTGTTTTCCCAAGAATACGGGACGCTTCTTCGCATTGCTTACGCAGTGCATTATAGGCACCGTCAACCAGGCTATGCGTTACATTAGAGTTAATGATCATGATGCTGATATCTTTTGGAATATGTACAGCTTTCGTTTCCAGGCTGCGGCAATCTAGAAGAAGGGCATGACCTTTTTCACCACAAGCGGAAATCATCTGATCCATAATGCCACAATTACAACCCGCAAAGTTGTGCTCGGATGCCTGACCGATAAGAGCCAGCTCTGATTGAGCGACGTCCAGATCATATAAAGTTTTCATTGCCTGACCCGTCACCACTTCAAGCGCCGCTGAAGAGCTTAAACCTGAGCCTAAAGGGACATTACCGGTAACGGCAATATCGGCACCGCCCAATGCATAACCTTTTTCTTTTAGAAAGTGGACAACACCGCGCATATAGTTGGCCCAAAGTTTATCCTCAGTAGGCTTAATGACTTCATTGACATTAAACTCGTCTTGAACATTGTCATAATCAACAGAGATCAAGCGCACCACACCATCACTGCGTTTAGCGCAGGCAATAACAGCTTTATAATTAATCGCACAAGGCATAACAAAACCATCGTTATAGTCCGTATGCTCACCGATAAGGTTTACACGACCCGGTGCTTGCACAAATGTAGTCGCTTCATAACCACACACATCCTGGAATGCTTTAGCTGCACGTAGCTTTAATTCATTGGTTGAGGCTTTAGCTGCACCTGGCTTTAATTCATTGGTTGACATAAAGTTAATCTCCGTTTCTTACTGTTCTTTATAGTGAACATCGCTTAAATCACGTAGTTTCTGTGCTGCTTGTTCAGCGGTTAAGTCGCGTTGAGACTCGGCAAGCATTTCATAGCCCACCATAAACTTGCGTACTGTTGCTGAGCGTAGTAGCGGCGGATAAAAAATTGCGTGTAGCTGCCAGTGTTCAATATCTGTGCCTTGTTCAAAAAATGGCGCAAAATGCCAGCCCATAGAATAAGGGAAAGAGCATTGGAATAGGTTATCGTAACGACTGGTGAGTTTTTTCATGGCTAGTGCCAGATCATCACGCTGCTCATCAGACAGTTCGTTCATACGACGAATATGTGTTTTGGGCAGTAACATAGTTTCAAATGGCCATGCTGCCCAATATGGAACAACAGCAACCCAGTGCTCTGTTTCTACGACGATACGCTCACCATCTTTGAGCTCTGCTTGAACATAATCAAGTAAAAGGTTTGAACCCTGTTTATCGTAATATTCTTTAAGGTGCTTCTCTTTACGCTCTATTTCGTTAGGAAGGAAACTGTTCGCCCAGATTTGACCGTGTGGGTGCGGTTGTGAGCAGCCCATCGTTTCGCCTTTGTTTTCAAAGGCCTGAACCCAAAGGTAATCTTTACCCAGCTCTTCGATTTGCTCATCCCAGGTGTCAATAACACCACGGATTTTTTCAACAGGAAGCTCCGGAAGTGTTTTGCCGTGATCCGGTGAAAAACAGATCACCCGGCTTAAACCGCGAGCACCCTGAGTTTTAAACAGAGGATTATTCGACTCCGGCGCATCCGGAGAGTCAGTCATCAGTGCAGCAAAATCGTTATTAAATACATAGGTACCCTGGTAATCCGGATTTTTATCACCGGAAATACGAGTGTTACCCGCGCATAAGAAACATTTCTCATCATAACTTGGCAGATCGATTGTCGATGGTTTCTCATCCTGACCGCTCCAAGGACGTTTAGCACGGTGCGGGGATACTAAGATCCATTGTCCGGTTAGCGGGTTATAACGACGGTGCGGATGATCAACCGGATTAAATTTAATTTCAGACATATTTATTCTCTATTTATTTAAAGTTCAGATGTTCAGCTGAACATCTATTATTTAATATTTAATTAATAACCTTGTGGATTCTTTGACTGCCAATTCCAGGTATCAGCGGTCATTTCCATCACCGAGCGGGTGGCTTTCCAGCCAAGATCTTTTTCTGCTTTAGCCGTACTTGCCCAACACTCAGCAATATCACCGGGGCGGCGTGGACAGATTTCATAAGGTACCGCTTTACCACAAGCTTCACTAAAGGCATTAACCATTTCCAGAACACTTGAGCCTTTACCTGTACCCAGGTTGTAGATATGCAGGCCGGCTTTCTGACCTACTGCATTTAATGCGGCAATATGGCCATCAGCCAGATCCATGACATGAATGTAATCGCGCACACCCGTGCCGTCAGGTGTCGGATAATCATCACCAAATACAGAAAGCTTATCACGGCGGCCAACGGCTACCTGGGCAATAAACGGCATCAAGTTATTCGGGATCCCCTGCGGATCTTCACCCATAGTACCTGACGGGTGTGCGCCTACCGGGTTAAAGTAACGCAGTAGGGTGACGCTCCAGTCCGGTTGTGAGTGATAGAAATCCGACAGACACTCTTCAACCATATATTTGCTGCGCCCATAGGGGTTAGTTGTTGCGCCAACTGGCGAATCTTCTGTGATAGGTACAGTTTGCGGATCACCGTAAACCGTTGCTGAAGAGCTGAAGATAATGCTTTTTACGCCGGCAGTGCGCATTGCCCGAGCCAGAACCAGAGAGCCATTCACATTGTTATCGTAATATTCCAGAGGTTTAGCAACTGATTCACCAACCGCCTTTAAACCGGCAAAGTGAATAACTGATTTGATATCATGCTCGCTAAATACTTTATTCAGGAAAGCTTCATCGCGAATATCTCCTTCATAAAATAGCGGACGAACATTGGTCAGCGCCTCAATACGATCTAACACCGCCAATTTAGCATTACAAAGGTTATCAATAATAATCGGCTCAATGCCGGCTTCTAACATCTGTACGCATGTATGGCTACCCACATAGCCCATTCCACCTGTAACCAGAACTTTCACAATAAATTACTCCTTACATATTTAATTGATGGGAATATTAGCAACTAATTAACTCCAAATAAGTGATCTGCAGCACATAGTGTAAACGTTATCACTTATTTTGCAAATAATCGCTTTTTACGGTTATAAATTAACATTGCATAGCAAATACATAATTGGCGGTTAGCATTTAATTATCGGGATGCCTGATCTTAAGTTGCTGATATTAAAGAATTTATTTGGCTGTTTTTAAAGCGGCCTGGGTTTTTGATAAAAAGAAAAAGTGTAATCGTTTACATTTTGTTACCGAGATCACAACTCATAATTATGAATACTAGTAAGATAGCTGGCGTTTGATAATCACCTGCAGAAATTTTCTTTGCTATTTGATTATCCTATCAACCAACAATGTACAAATTTATAGCGATATTAAGGAATTTTTCCATGTCAAAGTTATTTTTTAACGAACGAAAAACACTGGTGAGTGATGCCATCGACGGTCTGATTTACAGTAATCAAAATGATAATTTAACCAGACTGGATATCGATGAGCATATCCGTGTTGTCCTGAGAAAAGACTGGGATAAAAGTAAAGTTGCTATTATCTCCGGCGGTGGTGCAGGGCATGAGCCGGCACATGCAGGGTTTGTCGGTGAAGGCATGTTAACTGCTGCAGTCTGTGGCGATGTTTTTGCCTCGCCAAGCGTAGAAGCGGTACTGAATGCCATCCTTTATGTAACGGGTGAAGCCGGCTGTTTATTAATCGTTAAAAACTACACGGGCGACCGGCTGAACTTCGGTCTGGCGGCTGAGAAAGCGAAAAAACTGGGTTATAAAGTGGAGATGGTGATCGTCAATGACGATATCTCGATTGAAAACAGCAAAAAACCGCGCGGTATTGCTGGTACCGTCTTTGTCCACAAAGTGGCTGGCTACTATGCACAACAAAATGCCAGCCTGGAAGAAGTAAAACGCAATGCTGAGTTATGTAATGACAATGTCAGCAGTATCGGTGTAGCGGTAAGTAGCTGTCATATCCCGGGCGAACAGAGTGAAGATCGCGTTCCTGCCAATAAAGCGGAATTAGGTCTGGGTATTCATGGCGAGCCGGGTATTGCCGTGATTGATATCGACAATTGTAATGATGTGGTTGAGCTGATGGCGCAAAAACTGTTAGCGAAAACCAATAATCAAAAGCACGCTTTACTGCTCAATAACTTAGGCGGCACGTCGCCTTTAGAGATGAGCCTGCTGACCAAAGATGTGGTGCAGTCATCTTTAGGTCAGAGCATGCAGTATCTGTTCGGCCCCAAACCTTTTGTCACGGCCATCGATATGAAAGGCTTCTCGCTGTCCTGCGTGGTACTTAACGATGAGATTGAGAAAGCATTACTGGCACCTGTGAGTGTCGAGTCCTGGTCTAACGGTATTACCGTGAACGATGCAACACCGATCACCATTGACAAAGTATCAGACAGTGTTGAATTTACCCCCTCTCAAGCTGCTGATATTGAGCAAATTGTCGGCCAGGTTTGTGCAACGGTTATCGGTCTTAAAAGCGAACTGAACCGACTTGATGCCCTAGTGGGTGACGGTGATACCGGCTCTACCTTCTCATCAGGTGCACGCGGAGTACAGCAGGAGCTGCAGGATAACAATCTGCCGTTAGCCGATCTTCAGCTGTTATTTGAAGTGATTGGTGAAAAACTGGCCATGTCGATGGGTGGCTCAAGCGGTATCTTACTCTCTATCTTCTTTACGGCTGCCGGCACGCATTATGGTAAGCATAAAAATGTAGCAGAAGCACTACTGAACGGTCTTGAGCAGATGAAATTTTTCGGTGGGGCAAAAGTGGGCGACCGCACCATGATAGATGCCTTAGAGCCGGCACTGACTGCATTAAGAGACACGGGTCTTGCTGCTGCTGTTGAAGCGGCAAAAGCGGGTGCAGAAAGCACGGCGCAGATGCTCGAAGCGAAAGCCGGACGTTCATCTTATCTGCATAGCGATAACCTTGAAGGGGTGAAAGATCCGGGCGCGGTAGCCATTGAAAAAGTGTTTGAAATCTTTAAATAAAAAATTGTTTTAGATGCCGATGCACTGCACTCAGGTACAAATAAAAGAGTGAAGGTGGATCTCCGGGGATACCGCGTTATCGGCACAGGCATTTTGTTTTAAATTAATAGCGGCTCCGTGAGCAAATAAAAAAGTAACGGAGTCGGCGTCAAGATCAGCTTGATCTCAATCTATTTTTAATAAGGAAAAGTATCATGGATAAAATCATTATTTCTCCCAGCAAATACGTTCAAGGTGAAAATGCGATTAATAGCATCGGCGAATATGTCAAACCGCTTGGGCAAAAAGCCCTGGTGATTGCCGATGATTTTGTAACGGGTTTGGTTGGCGAGCAGGTAACAACAAGCTTCGCCGAGGCACAAGGGCAGTTAGTATTAGAAAAATTTAACGGCGAATGTAGTCGTCCGGAGATAGAGCGTCTAATTGCCATCGCAGAAACCAATGCATCGGAAGTGATCATCGGTATCGGTGGCGGTAAAACATTAGACACCGCCAAAGCTATTGCTTTTTACCGCAATCTGCCCGTGGTAGTCGTACCGACCATTGCATCGACCGATGCTCCGACCAGTGCGCTTGCCGTTATCTACACGCCGGAAGGCGAGTTCAGCGAATACCTGATGATCCCGCGCAATCCGAATATGGTGATCATGGACAGCAAAATTATCGCCGGCGCACCGGTACGACTGCTGGTTTCAGGTATGGGTGATGCCTTATCCACTTACTTTGAAGCCCGCTCGAATGGCCTTTCCGGCAATGCCACCATGGCCGGTGGTGCGCCCACGCGTGCCGGTCAGGCTCTGGCCAAACTTTGTTATGAGACCCTGATTGCCGATGGTCTGAAAGCTAAAATTGCAGCAGAAAGCGGTATGAGTTCGCCGGCGGTGGAAAATATTATTGAAGCGAATACCTACTTAAGCGGTATCGGCTTTGAAAGCAGCGGCCTGGCAGCAGCACATGCTATCCATAATGGTTTAACCAAGCTGGAGGAGTGTCATCACCTGTTCCATGGTGAAAAAGTTGCCTTCGGTACGCTGGTTCATTTGGTGCTGGAAAATGCGCCAATGGCAGAGATTGAAGAAGTATTAGCCTTCTGCAAATCCGTCGGTCTGCCGACCAATTTACATATGATGGGCGTTAAAGAGCTAAATCTTGACAAGTTACGCGAAGTCGCAGAAGCCTCCTGTGCAGAGGGTGAAACTATTCACAATATGCCCTTTGAGGTGACAGCGGAGTCGGTACTGTCCGCTATTCTAACCGCGCATAAACTCGGCCAATAATAGGCAAACTTAAAACCGAGTCTTTATAGCAGATTCAAAAACACAATCCAGCCTCCAAATAAATACCGTCAAGGTTGACGGTTTTATTTGGAGGTGACCAGCAAACACTATTTTTCTCTAAATTAAGGCAATTTTTTCAGGGGTCGACAATTTATCTGTTTTGCCGTAAAACCTCTTCCTTTTAGGGAGGGAATATAAGGCAATTAGCGCAAAGCGCTGATGGTTTGACAATTTTGTTTCTGCTTCTAAACTTAAAATATACCGCAGGACATGCGGGATTTTAAGTCTGTGGAGTACGTGTCAGACCTGGGGAGCATGAGTTGCGTGAAGCGCGTAAAAGCTCCCACTGTGGGGGCTAAACGCGAAAACCAAGCATCGCTCTCTGGGCAGTGTACTTTGAAGCAGAAACCTGAAAACTCGCGAGAGTTCTTCACCGGTTTTTACTAACCGGAATCCCCTTCCTTTAGGTGGGGGAGGATGTCAAGAGCACGAAACTATCTCCTTCACTTTGCATTGACGCGATCTTTGCCAATCTATCTTTTGAGCAAGCTTGCCGGGCAACAGCACAAGCTAATATCCATGCTATTGAATTTTGGGCCTGGTGGGATAAAGATTTAACCGCCTTACAAGCTGCGGTGAATCAATATGACTTATCTATTTCATGCTGCTGCACTAAATTTATCAGTCTGGTCGATAGCAAGCAACGTGCAGCCTATCTGCAGGGGCTAACAGAATCCATTGCCGTCGCCAAAAGCTTAAATATTAATACGCTCATTTCACAGACGGGTGATTTTATTGCCGGTGTGCCACGTGAGCAGCAAAAACAGTCTTTAACGAACCTTGCGGAATTCTCCACCCATAACTTGTTTGGGTGGAGATGGATAGCAAACCAGCCGCTGGGTTGGTCTATCTTAGTTGGATACACTATCATTTTTGCCTGTATTTACATCCAGATAAATCAGGTCTACTATGATCATTATGAAAAGCAAAGTCCACACAAAAACGCTAAAAATAAGAATCCGTGACAAACATGTAAGCACCCTAAACAAATGGGCTTACGGTGTGAATCAGGTGTGGAATTTTTGCAATGAAACGGCGATGAAGGCACTGAGCAATGCGAGTGAATTTGGTCCAGTAAAACCCGCTTTCCTGTCAGGCTACGATCTTCAAAAGTACACCAAAGGCATGAATAAAACGCTTGGCCTGAATTCTGCGACCGTGCAGATGGTTGGGCATGAATATGCTACCCGCCGCAAACAATTCAAGAAATACAGATTGAATTGGCGTAAGTCAGGGGGTGTTAGACGTTCACTGGGTTGGATCCCGGTTCGTAAAGACTGCATTGGCTTCAAAAATGGTCAGGTTTACCATAACCGCCACTATTTTAGCGTTTGGGATAGTTACGGATTATCTCAATACACGTTCAAATCAGGCTCATTCAATGAGGATTCAAGAGGCCGGTGGTACTTCAACGTTGTGGTTGAGGTGGAAGCAGAGCTGGGTACAGGCAAAGCCAGTGTGGGTATTGATTTGGGGTGTAAAGAAACAGCCACCGATAGTAACGGCTACAAACTAAAAGGCCGTGAATACCGCGAGCTAGAGGAAGATTTAGGTATTGCGCAGCGGGCAAAGAACAAAAAGCGCGCAAAAGCGATCCATGCAAAGATAAAAAACCGCAGAGTAGATGCTTTGCATAAATACAGCCGCAAACTTGTCAATGAAAATGCGGCGATATTCATTGGCAACGTAAGTAGTCAAAAACTGGTCAAGACTAAAATGGCTAAGTCCGTTTTAGATGCTGGCTGGTCTACATTAAAAACACTATTGGAATACAAAAGCGCTCACGCTGGTATTGTTTTTGAAGAAATCAATGAATCGTACACCACCCAAACTTGCTCGTGTTGTGGCTCTCGCCAAAACAGTCCGAAAGGTAGAGCAGGACTTGGAATAAGAGAATGGACCTGTGAGTGTGGTGTCACTCACGACCGCGATGTGAACGCGGCCAAAAACATTCTTGCGCTCGGGCATGAGCGTCTAGCAGTAGGAATCCCCCACTAAAATCTTTGATTTAGTGGAGGGAGGATGTCAATTGACGGCTTAACGGCTGCCGCACCATTGTTAGAAGCGGCTGGTATTGTCCTGGTGGTCGAGCCATTAAATGAATTGATTGATCATCAAGGCTATTTTTTAGTTAAAAGTGAAGAAGCCTTTGACATAATTCAGCAGGTCGGCAGTCCGAATATTAAGATTTTATTTGATATTTACCATCAGCAGATCAGTGAAGGTAATCTGATCAATAATATTTTACCTAATATTGAATATATTGGCCATTTTCATGCAGCGGGCAATCCTGGCCGCAATGAACTGCAGAGTGGTGAAATTAACTATCCACAAGTATTTGCTGCTATCAGGAAAAGTAATTTTACTGGTCATGTCGGTTTGGAATATTGGCCTTCATCCGAGAATATAATTGAGCCGCTACAAGAAGTTGCCGGCTGGTTAGAATAGCTGAAAAAGATTGACATCCTCCCTGTCATTCTCGATATGTTTTCATCGAGAATCTTCAATGGTTAGTTCATCAATCATCAAGTATGCTCATTAAGCAAAGAGAGCCCGGCTTTAATGAGCACCGGGATGACGGTTTAAAAATTATTCTTAAACAGGACTGAGGTTAGTGAAAAAAGTGATATTAATTACCGGTGCCAGCGCTGGACTAGGCGAAGAATTTGCTTACCAGCTGGCGCAGCAGGGGTTTTCATTGCTGCTGGTGGCGCGGCGCAAGGAGAAGCTGCGGCAGATTCAGCAGCAAATCTTAGCTAAACACCCTGAGCTAAATGTTTTTTATCTTGCTGCTGATTTAACGCAGCAGGAGAGTGCGCAGCAAATCGTCACCTATATTGAAAGCCAGTCCCTGCTGCTCAGCGGCCTGATCAATAATGCCGGCTTCGGCCAGCGCGGCAGCTTTAGCGAAATTGCACTGACCCGGCAGATGGAGATGCTGCAGGTCAATATCAACTCACTGGTCTCTTTAACCCACCTTGCCATTCCGCTGTTAAAGCAGCAGGCGAACAGCTTTATCATTAACGTCGCCTCGACCGCCGCCTTTCAGGCCGGTCCGAATTTAGCTACTTACTATGCAAGCAAAGCCTTTGTTTTGTCTTTCTCGCAGGCGCTCCATGAAGAGCTGAAAGGGCAGGGCGTGCGTGTTAGTACGCTATGCCCGGGCGCAACAAATACCGACTTTATACAGCTTGCCGAAATGCCGCAGTCAACCCTGTTTAAACTGCGCGTAATGGAGAAGCAGCCGGTTGTCCGCTATGCCTTGGCAAAAAGTAACAAAGCCGTGGTCATTCCCGGCTGGTTGAACAAACTGAGCGTATTTTTCGTGCACTTAATTCCCGCCGCATTCGCCAGAAAGCTAGCCTACCTAGTTCAAAAATAGCGCACTTGCTTGCTGTTCTGGGGCGCGGAATTCATTCCGCCCGTGTTTATGCCGTTAAGTTTGTAGGTGGATTGAAATCCACGCCCCTTGGTTTGCTATTTTGCGCTGCTGTCGGGGCGCGGAATTCATTCCGCCCGTGTTTATGACGTTAAGTTTGTAGGTGGATTGAAATCCACGCCCCTTGGTTTGCTATTTTGCGCTGCTGTCGGGGCGCGGAATTCATTCCGCCCGTGTTTATGCCGTTAAGTTTGTAGGTGGATTGAAATCCACGCCCCTTGGTTTGCTATTTTGCGCTGCTGTCGGGGCGCGGAATTCATTCCGCTCGTGTTTATGCCGCTGAGTTTGTAGGTGGATTGAAAGCCAGGTCCATTGTGTTAGGTAAAGCGCAGATTAACGCCGGGAAAGTGGTTAAACGAAATTTTCTTGCTAGTATTATGCTATTGAATACGTTGAGAAAATAGGAGCAATTATGAAAATGAAAATACTGGCAGCAGGGCTGCTTCTCTCGGTGACCCAGGTTGCCAATGCAGGTTTTTTTGATTTTCTGTTTGGCGGCAAAGAAAAAGCGCCGGCAGTTGAAGCGCAAACAGAAGCGGCTGCCGAAACGCAAACAACATCGACTCTGGCAACGGCGGCAAGTATGGCTGAAGGCGTATTACCTCTTTTAACGCAGCAGCTTGGTGTGACAGAGCGTCAGGCTGAAGGGGGGATGGGCTCACTGATGCAGATGGCTAAGAGCGCATTGTCTGAAGGTGAATTTGCTCAGTTAAGCTCGGGGGTTCCTAATATGGATACGCTATTAGCAGCCGCACCGGTATTGACCGGGGAAGGTGGCAGCGGCGCCATGTCGGATCTGTTATCAAGTGCAACGGGGGCCGCTTCATCACTTGCCGGTATTGCCCAGCTCAGACAGCAGTTTGAAAGTCTGGGGTTAAGCCCGGATATGATTGCCCAGTTTGCCAATATTGCCATCAGTTATTTCTCGCAAAGTGGTGCAGATACCGGTGCCCTGTTGCAGAAAGGCTTAGGCGCAATTTTAGGGCAGTAAATAAAATCCGCACTTACTAAAAAAGGCATCAATCATTGATGCCTTTTCTATTTCTCTATTCTGCCAGCGCTTCTGCGCCAGAGCTTGCTGCAAAACTACTGCTGGTGGGCCGGTACTTCACCCGATTGAAAAGAGTCGGCAAACTCATGGTTTCTATCTCTGTGTGCCGCTTCATCATTACGGATATGGACAATCACATCGCGTAATTTTGCATTAGCAGCTAACTGGTAGTAGTTAATGGCAATCTCAGGGGCTGCTACATTTTCTACTACGCCCTGGTCAATTTTATCCAGATATTCAGTGTAACTCTTGCACGCTTCCTCTTCAAAATAACCGACGACGCGGTGTGCTGTTTTGCTGGAAAGAAGATACAGAAAAGCATACACAAACAGAAAGACACCCTGGCCGATCAGCACTAAGCTGCGCTCTATCCAGGTCGGCTTGGCGATATCAAGAAAGATCATTAAATGCATACGCTCATTTTCCGCTTCATCCAATAATTCACGCACCCAGCCCTGATCATCACGCATACGACGCAGCGCTTTTAAATGGTTAAACATACCCGCGACCATACCGGGTACAGCAGCAATGGTTTCCAGTATCACAGCACGTTTCGCATACTTAGTGCCGTAAAAAATATTGAGCATAAACTTTAAAAACTGCGTGATTTTATAAGCAACATACTCAGATGCTTTACTGGGTTTTTGATGGGATAACTCAAAGTTTTCCATAGGTGACCTCTCGATTAAGATGATTAAGAACTGTGTTCAAATTAGAGGAAAACTTGATGTAGATCAATAGTATTTCAGCACCGAAAATAGTCAATATGATGATTGTTAAATATATCAACAACTTAATAATTTTGTCACATTAAAATGAAAATTAGGTTTTATCTGGGATTGACGCTGTTTTTTATTGCTAAACAAATGCAGTTGTAAAATAAATGTTATCAGAATGATCTGTTTTACAGTGCGGCCATGAGGAAAATTTATTGATTTAAATCAAAGTCTAAGGTCGTTTTAGCCTAAAGCGGCAATATTGTGAATGCCGTCATAGACAAACTGAATCGCCAATGCGGCCAGGATCACCCCTAAAAAACGCTTTAAAATCTCATCACCGGTTTTACCTATGATCTTTTTCAGATGCTTCGAGAGCAGCATCAGCACCAGGGTCAGGGCCAATATGCTGATAATGGCGGCGGAAACCGCAAGGCTGGCGGATAATTCAGCGCTGTGGGAAAACAGCAATATAGACAGAGTTAAGGTACCGGGCCCGGCCAGCATAGGTATGGACATAGGAAACACGGAAATATCCTCGTCGCTATCTGTGGCGGCAATCTGCATCGACTTGGTGATCATATTAAAGGCGGTATAAAAGAGCAACAAGCCACCGGAGATACGCAGGGAATTAATATTGATCCCTAAATGCGCAAAGAGCGTTTCGCCGTAATTACCAAACAAAATCAGTGTCACGCCGCTGATCAGCACGGTTTTAATCGCCATGGTGTTGCGGTGCTTTTTATGGCTGTTTCCTGTCAGAGAGTTAAAAATCAGCGCCGCGCCTATCGGGTCGATAATCACAAAAAGGGCAGTCAGCGCATGCAGGTAAACAGAGAGATCCATGGGTTTTCCTTATTGACAGCTTGTAAAATTAAGCGCCGGATTATAGCTAAAAAATAAGATGAGCAATAGCGGCAATAACAGGCAATACCACTAAGGTTCTTAGAATAAAGATAATAAACAGCTCGATAATATTAACCGGGATCTTACTGCCGAGCAGCAGTGCGCCGACCTCGCTCATATAGATAAGCTGCGTCACCGACAGCGTTGCAATCACAAAACGGGTCATATCCGATTCAATAGCAGCCGCCATAATTGAAGGGATAAACATATCCACAAAGCCGACCATCAGGGTTTTTGAGGCGGCAGCGGCTTCGGCAATCCCCAGCCACTGCAGAATAGGCGTAAAGGGATAGCCTAGATACTCAAAAACAGGGGTGTATTGAGCAATAAGCAGGGCCGTGGTACCCGTTGCCATCACCACAGGGATCACCGTCAGCAGCATCTCCAGGACATTTTTAAGGGCATCGCTAAAAGTCTCTGTAAAGCTCGGGCTATTAGCCGACTTATGCAGAGCCTGCGCGATCGCCCAGGAGAAAACACTGTGCCCGGCAGGTATTAACTCACTGGCAGACTGCTCACTGTTATCGATATAGCGGTCGGCTTTCCAGCACAATGGCGGTAATTTCGGAACAATAAGCGCGGCAACAATACCGGCAGCACACACAGTCAGATAAAAGGGCAGAAACAGATGCGCCAGTCCGGCTTGAGAAATCACCACCAGGGAAAAGGTAATGGACACAGCCGAGAAGGTCGTGCCGATCACCGCCGCTTCACGCTGCGTATAAAAGCGCAGCTCATACTGTTTACTGGTCAGCAGGACAGCAATACTGCCGTCGCCTAACCAGGAGGTGATGCAGTCGACGGCACTGCGCCCCGGCAGGTTAAACAGCGGGCGCATCACTCTCGTTAATAGCGTTCCGAGCAGCTCCAGCAGGCCGAAGTTTAACAGCAGCGGCAGCAGCAATCCGGCAAAGATAAAGATAGAAAATAAAATCGGCAGCAGGCCGTGTAAAATCAGCGCGCCGGTATCAGCCGAGTGAATGGCCTTCGGCCCGAGAGTAAAAAACGTCAGGATAATAAAAACCGCAGCGAGCATGCGGATCAGCAGCACGATGCTGGAAACTTCAAAGAGGCTTTTTAAAAAGTCATTGCGGTGAATAAACTGCACCTTAAAAAGCCGCTGCAATAGCGTGACACAGGCGCTGAAAAGGACAATAACCATCACCATCGCCGGCAGCGCATCCGCAAGCAGCTGCTGCAGCCATTGCGCCGCGATGGCAATAGGAATAGTGAGCATTCCCTGATAATTAAGCGGCGTCATAAACAGCAGCACCCCGATTAAAGAGGGCACAATAAACCTCAGTACTGTTGCCAGGTTATGTGTTTTTATCAGCAAAACGCACTCCTTTTAACATAAGGCGAATTAGGCGCCAGCTTAGGGGGCTCGGCTTCAGCCGAGCTCAAAGCAATTAAACGCTACTGCTTAACACCACAGTTTGGGCAGAATTTTGCGTCGGGTGATTTTTCTGTGCCGCACTCAGCGCAGAACTTAGCCACCGACCTTTGCTCTGTGCCGCAATCTGGGCAGAACTTGGCGTTTGCAGGCAAAGTATGCGCACAGCGGATACACGCGGGGCCGCTGTTTTGTAATGCGCTTTTATGATCTGCTTGCTGATCCATTAAACCGGCAGTTATATTGCTCATCTGCTGGCCGAGCCCCATACCAACGCCCATACCAACACCGGCGCCGGCAACACCTTGCCCCTCATTAGCCGCGGCTTGTTCAGCCACATCAAACATTTTCACTTTGTCATAGTCTTGTCCGTATAAATCAAATTCGGCTTTCTTGGCGAGCATCTCTTTGAGTTTAATGACACTGCTGTCGTCCTGCGGAATATTAATCGAGCTTAAATAAAAATTAACGATCTCAATGCCGAAGCGTTCAAATTCATCTTTGATATCATGCTCAAGTGCCTCTGAAAACTCATTAAGATAAGCACTGATTTGCAGCAGGGAGATCTTATCTTTTATCACTTTTTCAGAAATATAATCCTTAATACGGGTCATAAGGTGGCCGCGGAAATAATCCAGTACTTGTTGCTGATCAAACTCCTGCACTGTCCCGACCAGGCTGGTGATGAACTTTCTCGAGTCCTGGATTTTAATGGCGAACTGTCCAAAGGCGCGCACCGGCACAAAAACATGATAAGCGGGCTCTAAAATTGGAATCGGCTCGCGCGTGCCCCATTTCATATCCATATTGACCGCTTTATTAATGTAGTAGATCTCCGCGGCAAAAGGGGTTTCATTATCAAAAGGGATATTGACAATATGCTCAAGCAGTGGAATATTGGTGGTTTTTAAAGTGTGACGGCCCGGGCCGAGCAGGTC
Source organism: uncultured Psychromonas sp. (assembly GCA_963674525.2). Classification (GTDB taxonomy): domain Bacteria; phylum Pseudomonadota; class Gammaproteobacteria; order Enterobacterales; family Psychromonadaceae; genus Psychromonas. The sequence goes on from CAXXRV010000026.1 coordinate 341,980, forward strand.
TAAAGCTTGACCGTTTTTAAAAAACAGCGCTTCCTGCGTCTGGTTAACAATGACTTGTGTTCCCCAAACTAAACTGTCATGGGGCCAACGCCATGCAAAGACATCACTGGGGCCGTCGTATTTGACGCGATCAATAATATTCATCGAAATCTGTTCCTTATGATTTGAATGTAGGCTTTTGGAAATCCGTTTATTTTTTTAAACCATTTTTTGACGAATCCGTTTAATGCGCAGGTTGATATCAATGGCTAAAATATTAAATTTGCCACCAAAAGCGAGTAGCAGTTTATGCTCTTGCGGACAAACTTGACCATCGGCCAAGCAAATCTCAATGAGCTTATCCAACCAGTCAGAGGCATCTAAGGTTTCATCGGGCGTGAGCAGCGCTAACTCTCCTGCTTCAGCCGCTTTCATAAAATCGTCGAGCACCTTTTGCGGAATTCGGCGATTTTTTACAAATTCATCAAGACAACTCTTCTCTGCAGGAGCAACTTTGCCATCGGCAAATAAAGCTAAAACTAACACAGAAAGCAGCGATACGGGGTCAAAAATACGATCTGCTCTTTTGCCGGGTATCTTATCCACAGCAAAGCGTTGCCCTTTAACCTTGATAATATGCTCAAGGTAGGGTGAAAAGTCCTGTAAAACCCAGTCCTGCTCGCCGGAATTAAAGCGGCTGCCACAGTAAGCACAGCAGTCCTGATAGTTTTCGCTTTGTGGTGCGCCACAGCCAGAGCAATGTAAAGAATGTAAGCCTTTTTTAAGATCGCTGACTAAACCTGTTTTACGGATAAGGGTGATGTTGTGAGCATAAAATCCGCGATCACTGCTGTGATTGCTGTTTAAATCTATTTTATTCGCCTGCCACTTTACCAGCAGGTAAACCCGATCAAAGGGCTCTGCAAACTCGACATGAGTGACCTCACAAAGCCCTAGTTCGATATTGTCAAAACAGAATTTTTTAAGCTGTTGCTGCTCAAATCGCGCAACAAAGTCAGGGTGTGCGACGGATAAAATAGGGTCTGTTTTTTGTGTTAACCAGGCTTTTTGCAGGCGCCAGAAAATCGAACTCACTCTATCTTCAATCAGCGGAATATTAAAGGCGGGATCCACTACCTGATAGTCCGATACCCCGGCAATTTGCCGTTTTGCATTTTGAAAGCGCCATTGTTTTTCACTGGTAATTTTAGCCAGAATCCAATCGTATTCACCAGAGCCGACCAAGGATCCGCAAGATTCACATAAAGCAAATTGACTGAGGCACAATGTGCTTCCGCAATTGGGACAAAAACCTTCAATTAAACCCGGCGTGCTGCGGGTTTGTGTACCGGGTAAGCGCACAAAGGTCCAATACTCAGTGTGCAGGGTTATTGCTGTGTTAGCGGTGCCGGCACTGTTATCAAGCAGCGAATAACTGGCACTTGAGTCGAGTTTGAAGTGCAGCGTTTCAAAGTGTTTATCGGCTTCAATACCCACCAGCTCACAAGCCCTTAAATTAAGGTTTTCAATCTTACGCTGGCGCTGCCGCTGTTTTTGAATCTCAAATAGGATTTGCATCGACTCGGCCAGACCATCGCTAAGAAAGGCGGTTGCAGGGCGAATATTCTGGGATGAATAGGCATGTTTGATAATAAAAAAGGCTTGCTCAACACGGCTTTTAATAAATGCTTCAGAGAAATAGATATCGAGCTTTTTTATCTTATTATGCTGAATCTGTTTTTTCTGTATATTCTGTTTTTGCAGTCCACGCACAATGCCATGTTTAACACGAGGTTGCTTGTCCCTATGCCCTTCAAATGATCCGGCGAGCACGCCTTTAAGCGCATTAACGATAGTGGAAAATGTGGACATAAGTATGTTAAGCCTTGATATCATTGAGCGAAAATTTAGTTATATCACTTTTCAAAAATCCTATTTTAAACCGGCTTTGATTTTATAGCCGCAATCACATTATTTTTGCAGTCATTTTCGTACTCCCGGCACCTGTCATTCCCGAGATCTTTTGATCGGGAATCTCAATGCATTAATATCATCGCAAATGATCCTCTCACTTTGAGCATAGGTGAGTTATGCGCGGCTGAAAACAATCGCTGCTCAAGGCTTGGCCGAAGTCGCATAGGAGCAGTGCAAGGGGATTTGCTTTAAAGGGTGAATGTGAATGCTGTCCTGATATAAAAATACGAAGTGATTTTATATTTTTAAGTCGACATTTTAATCGGGCGCGGGAGTGCGAGAATGTTAAAGGCTGTTTGATGGAATTAAAAATTAAATCACTTAGAACCTTTATCTCAAAAAAATAAGATTCTTATGTAATTAATTTATATTTAATGGTTTTTAATATGGTACATTAAAAATTATTTTAAGATTTTTTGCAATTATAATCGGGTGTTTTGTATTTTGATTAATTTTCGAACTGCTCTTAGCGTGATGTCCAAATCATCACCTTATGCCGTATCTACATTACGTATTGATGAAAATGCAGATGCGTTACTAAATATAAAGAATTATCTTTATATTATACCTCCTATTGAAACTGATTTTAGAGAGGCTTTGCAGTTAGCTGATGTTGGTGAAATTTTTTATTTATGTGGTAGTTCTGGCGATGGAAAATCAGAAGTACTTACAAATTTATATAAAGAGTTTAATAGCAAAGTTTATTTTCATTTAGATGCAACGCATAGCAAAGGCCAACATAGCTCAGCAATTGATTGCTTAAATGATCTCTATGACAACTATAAATCTACTAATAAAACCTTAGCTGTAGGTATTAATATTGGTATGATGCAGAAGTTTATAAAACAAGGTGCAGAAAGACATAGTGATATAAAAAAAGTACTTAAAGCTTTTTTTAAAAATCGACACAAGAAAGGCTATAAGCTGGGTAATACTCAGTTTTTTGACTTTGAATGTTATCCCCGTATTAAATTTATTGATAAAAAAATATCATCAGAATTTATCAGTGAATTCTTAAATAATTTAACTGCCGAAAGTACAATTAACCCTTTTTGGTCTGCATATTTAGAAGAAAAAAAAACTAACTCAATATTAGCTAAAAACTTTGAATTATTAGCAAGAAGCACTTTTAAAGATTCATTAGTAGAACTACTTGGTTTAACTCGCCTTTATGAAGAACAATTTATAACGCCACGAACATTTGTCGATTTCATTTATCAAATATTAACTTTAGAGAATCAAGATGGCCTTATTGGGAATTTGTTTTGTGAATTTGATAATGAACTATCTCGTAAACTGATATCTATAGATCCTAATAATCATCGAGAAGAAGGTATTGATGATTTTTATCTGGAGTATGCAACTAAAACGCTCTCCATAGCACTACAACAAGATATTGATTTTTTGAATAAGAGCAGTGGTTTTCGGTTATCACCTCAAGGTATAGTGCGACTTGCCTATATGTTACGAAAAGACAAGAACTTAACACACCTTTCTCAAAAATTAAGCGTAGGCTTTACCCTAATTGAAAAACAGCACTATTTAACTTTAATTGATATTTATTCGAAAAACTATCTAGAACGTAGTGATGAGGATTTATTACTTGATATTGTTGAAGATATTTTAGTTAAAGCAGTGTTTAAATATGCCAATAGGAAATTAAAAAACAATAACACTTCTTTTATTGTTAGTCGTGAAGTTAAAAATTACATGATTTGTAATAAAGTTGATATCCAGGCTGATTTAGATTGGATTGAAAAATATGATTTGCAATCAACTGATTATCTACCAATCCCTCTTATTGTTAATGGTAAACCTGCAATAATATTTGAGCTTGATTTAAAGGTATTAAGTTTGGCTCTTAAGATTTGTAATGGCTTTAAACCTAACCGTCAGGAATTAGGTGTTTTAACAAAGTTTGATGAACTTATCGCTCATATAATCCAAAAAGCGAAAGACTCAGATTCATTGAAGGTTATTAATAAAAATAATGAAATGGACAATGGCATTCATATTTCTAAAAGTGGTCGTAGATATATGGTAGAGAGGAAATAATGAATTTAGAGGGAAATAGAATAGCAGAATCAATTAATTTAGTTAAAAACCTAATAATTGACGGAAAAACTTCAAATTACCAAAATAAAGCAGATACATTCCTTCCTATCGGGCCAACAACAATAGAAAAACAAGCTCTTGATTGGCCAAGTGTTTTCAAATCTATTATTGAAAAATTATTTAACATTCAATGTAAATTGAGTAATTGGGAAGAAGTACAGGAAGCATTGAATGAGCACTTTACAAAAAGCAGAGAAACAAGAGAGTTAGCTGGTGTAGTTCACGACATATATTTAAATGCTGAAGGACTAAAAAGCATAACTCCCTTAGCTTATTTAATTTGTGGCGATATAAATAATGCTCGAACTAAAACTATGGAGAGCATTTTTAGCTCCTTAATCAACACAGATTACAGAAGTGCTCAACAAATAAATGATGATGGAAACAATCTACTAGAAAAATTAGTTATTTATGCATTTAAAGATAACTGCATAGCTAATAGAGATGCAGGTAGAGATATATGTTATCTACCATTTTTAGCCCGACTTTTTACTAAAGACCTCGAGGCGTTAAAGAGTTCTACTAGTTGGTTTGTTGATGAATTTGAAAACTTGGTTGATTTATATGCTTTTCTATATCTTTCCCAGCTTTCAATTAGCCTGGGGGTTCCACGTCTACGACATGAAACACCAAAGGCGCAACCTTTATATTTTATTTTAGAAAGTGAATCAGCAAGTAAAGAGCGATATGAATGTAATACCTATGGGTATAATTTTATTTTTAGTAAAACAGCAGGCCAGGCTAAAAAGGTGTTTCCTTACCTTGGTTATCTTCAGTTAATCTCAGATCTACCTTTGTGGAAACTCACACAAAATGAAAATAACTTTCTAATACAAGATTTAAATAACCTTAATAGCAATATTTCTGAGTTGTTTGACGAATCGTATCAAGAAGGTCACGAACTTAAACAAGTCGTTGAAAAAGGTCTTGAATTGCAATTTAGGGTTTTTATGAAAACAGACAGAAAAACAGCAAATGAAAAAGTTGTTAGTGTTTTCCAAGATGTATTTTCAAGAAACTTTACAACAGATAGAAAATCTGCTGGTAAATACTTTGAATTGAAATCAAAAACTTTAATGTTACTAACAAACCTAGTTGTGGGTAAGGGCAATAAACTATTAATTGATGATGTGATTGAAGCCTTTAAAGAGCGTGGTGTTTGGCTAGATGTGAAATCAAAATGGGCATTATTAAAATTCTATGAAAATGTAGGGAATATTGAAAAACTTAGTGATAGCGGAGATGCAGTTTATGTTCAAAGTACCATATGAAGAATTTTTAGCGAAGCTCTTGTGTCGTTTCGTTGACGAGACTAAAACAAATGATACTAAATATCACTATGTTTGCTCTAACCCTGATCAAGCTACTCAGTTGTATAATGGCTTTAGTAAATTAGGTTTCTCAAGTTTAACTATAAATGAAACACAGCTTAACTATGTAACAACAAATAATGGTAAGAAGATTATTGTCATGTTACACCATATTGCTGAGCAAACCTTAAATACCTATCATGAAGATTTTATTGCTAGTGTCAGAGACGAATTAAATAGTATAAAAAATGCGGTGTTATTTGTTATCCATAACAGTGCTCTAGAAACAATATTAACGACCTGTAAAGACTTAAGTGTTGAAAAAACGCGTGTTTACACCTGCATTTGTGCAAAGGGAATTAAGTGAGTTAGCAAAAGGGCACTCTCATTCAAATATTGTTAATGCGTTAGTTGAGCGTAAACAAAAAATAATAACAGACCAAAAGTTAAGTGTATTTGGTTATCAAACACTCTATAAAACTATTATTGGTAACACCATAAATTATCAAGAAGAATCATTATTTAAAGATCCGAGATTGATAGATAATGAAAGCTTACGTCAAATTAAGGGAGATATAGATAAGAATGCTCGTTTATATCAAACCATCAACTCAAAAGTTAATGATGCTGGTGATAATAAAGATGATTTGAAGGCAGGGCTTGAAGAAATTGGTTTAGGTGAAAAATTTATTAATGATAATTTTATAAGTCGTAATGAATCAAAATGGAAAGAGCTTGATTATCGTACTTATGAAACAGAAATCGAAGTGAATAAAACCAGGAAGCTAGATTTACTTGAAATTGATTTTAATGGAAGTAAGTTGGAAACTTGGAAAAGAGCTTCTGATGTAGGTGCAAAACGTAAAATAATAACAGTGGTTCTCGAAGCTGAGCGAGGACCTATAGATCTTAGATTTAGAATGAAGCAGGGGGATCCCTTATTAAAAATTGATCAAGTAAAAACGAGTGGTGATTATAAATCACATGAGCTTAATAAAAGTGTCTCAAATCATGAAAAGCAAGCTGTACTGAAGGCTCAATTATCCTTTAATGGCGATCCTAAATTCTTTCAAATTAAACTGAAGCGTACATCTAGTAATGAAAATTTACAATTCAATTGCGTAGTTGTTGAAAAGTCACAGTTTAATATTTCAAAATATTTTGAAAAAGTTAGTGTTGAGATTCGACGTGCGAAAGGCAAGCTCTTAATTGAAAATATTTATGACCAGATAAAGATAAATTCAAACCTAAGCAACTCATTAATGATTCAACCAAATGATGACATCATTGATTGTGAGAAGTATGGTCAAGTTAGTTTCAAAGAGTTGTTAGAAAAAGAAGTGAGTGGCGAGTTTCGTTTAAAATATCAAGGGAACTTCCTTCCTGTAAAAGTTACTGGCCCTGTGTCGCTGGACTCAATTAAGCTGCCAGGTATTTTAGATCCTTTACGAGCATCAAATATTTTCGATTCAGATCGTAATCCAAAATTCAATTCTGCGACTAAAAGAGCAGTTGTTGCTGGTAAAGAAAAAGATCTCTCTGTTGATGCTAAATTATTATGTGCGGTTGAAAGTCGGTATATAACTGAAGAAATTTTGTATTTGAATGAGCAAGAATCAATTCAGCTCAAAATTAGTGACTTTAACTCTACGTTTCCACAACTGACTGAAAGCTATAAAGAGCTATATGATTGGCTAGGAAAACATGAAACTCTGATTTCATTGACTAATTGGCCTGAGGATTTATGTGGCATAGTTACTCGTTTACTTGAATTTATTAATAATGAATTAGATAACATACCTGAGGGCTCATTAAGTGAATTAAATAGAAGCTTGCTCAAAATTGGTGTTTATAAGAAAGCTGAAAAAGAGTGGCTTACTCCTTTTCACCCATTATGTTTGGCGTACAGTTTACAATTAATAAACACTATTCAAGGGCATGCAGATAGTACATTAGTAGGCATTCCTCAAACTACCCTTGATAAATTGAATCCAGAAGGTTTAATTCCTGTTTTGTTTGATGAGCACTATGGTTATGCATATTCAGCTGCTCACCCTCATAATAAGTTATGGCTTGAGCTTGTGCCTCAGAAACAAAATAATCAGAGTTTTGTTGCGAAATTAGTACATGAAAAATTGGTTGATTTCACGACTTGCTTTGACATGCTCTTTAAACAAAATGACAGTGCCCCCTTATTACTTAATTCCATTAATAACCAACATAATGATCAAACATTTAAAGGTTTAGTTGCATATTATAAAAAATCTAAAAATAAAGCTAAGGCAGTTCATATAAACCTTTATGATGACGAACTATATGAAACAAGTTTTGATTTGTTTTCAGAGTCAAAAAATATCGAAGTCATTAGATCATTAGTCAAGGTTGTTGGTAATGAAAAGCCTGCTGTAGCAGATGAATTGATTGCATTAATTCGTAAAAATGTAACTTATAGTAAATTTACAAGCTCTAAGCAATACGATTATGCCCATTTAAGTTTTTTTAAAAATAATGAAAAAGTATCCCTTAAAGAAGCGAATGTATTTAGTGCTAAAACAGGGATTGCATGCCAAGGCCTTATTTCTGGTGAAGCATCATATTTAGAAAATGGCAATTATTACACGGGTTTTGGGCAACAGGATTTACGAGAAAGTAACGTCTTGATACAGCTGGCTTCAAATTATAATCAATTGCTAAAACCAGCTAGAGATAAAACTGCACGTTATATAAAAGGAGTTGTGCCTGTATTATCTGTTCAAAGATAATTTTAGAGACAAATTATCAAGCTCTTATAAAAGTAGCATTTGGACCTGCATTATAGAACCCAAAGTGACATTAGAATTTTTTGATGAAAGAGAAACAATTTTAATTCATTACTCGGATCAATATACAAACTCTATTTCATATGATGCAATTACAGTTTCATCGCGAGTAGGTCTTTATAGAGGGCTACTAAAAGATGATTCAGATGAACTTATAAGTTCTTTTAATGCAATTAATGGGCAATGGTTACTTGATATCGTTAAAGAGTCAGGAAAACCTAAAACGGTTAACACTGAAAAGCAGATTAAAGAAAAGCAGGGTATTATCGCAGCATATAAATTTATTGCAGCGCTACTGCTAAAAAGTGATATTACTTGGGCTCCTTTATCTATTGGCGAAATGCTGCGAGTAACTGGAAATGTAGGTTTAGAAATTAAAGAAAATGACTTTTCTGCACGTTTGCATAACAAACGGAAAGGGGCATTATGCGATGATATTTTATTTGTTGGCTTTAAAGGTAATGAGATGTACTTGCTGCCGTTAGAAGTGAAGTCTCGTGAAAAAGGCTCTGATTTCACAAAAGCTGTTGCTCAAGCTAAAGAGTTAGCAGAACATATGAAAAGACTACTTGCTCCAGCTACATTTAAAGGACAAATTTACAGATCGTTGTTTATTCAACAAATAATGTCGCAAATTGAAAAATTTGAATTGTACAATGTTTTTCCAACCGATTATTTTTCTGCAATCAAGCAAACGAGAGAAGTTTTACAACAGGGGCATTACACCGTTAAAGAACTATCCAATTATCCTCAAGGTATTGCTCTTGCAATTAATAACAGTGTTGAATCTGCACGGTTAGACTGTAACTTTGATAAAGAAGAGGGGATATTAAAACTTCGATTACCAGATGGTTTAAAAGCAACATTACAAAAGCAGTCAATACATACATTATCTGAAAAGTTGGCTGATAATAGTCTTTACCCTGAGTTAGCACCTTTTCTGTTACTTAATACTACGTCAATGCAAATTTCAGCAGGTGCAAAGAAAGAAGAAAAGCCGCCTGTTACCATTGACGACACTCCTGAAAATGAAGGCGAGTCAAATGTACTGGATTCAAATCCTATCGTTAGGTTTTCTTATCCAAGTGAGTATGATTATTTCATGGAAAAGTTATTAATGGCTTTAGGGCACGATTTAAATAAAGAGGATATATTAGCTTTAGCTGAAGCTGATATAAAGGGCTTTGGTGATTTTGAAAATGAGGACGTTCTTACTTTTTACCGCATTAAAGATTATTTAATGCGTGATGATTCTAAAAGTAATACGCCAATAGAATTGGATGATAATAGTTCACTAAAACTATGTGACTTAAATATTCCACAAGATTACTGTGCATTGATTAATGCACTTAAAAAGCATTTTGGCGGAAGCGTTACTGTTGAAAAACTTGTAAACATAACAGAAACAGAGCTATTAGAACTCAATGGGTTTGGTATAGGTAAACTCCGAAAATTTAATGAATTAATAGCTCTTCTACAAAATGAAGATTTTATAGATAAAAACACTTTTAAAAAAGCGGATATAGCTACGGGTTCCATAAAGTTAAAAGATTTAAATATTGCGCAAGAGTATGTTGCGTTAGCAAATCTAATTAAACGTAATTTCGGAGAAGATTGCACTGTAGCAGAAGTTCTTTCAATCACTGAACTTAAGTTATTAAGTATTGGTGGTTTTGGTAAAGGTAAAATCATAAAATTTAATGATTTTTGCAATCTACTACATAGCAAAGCTTTTTCAATAAAATCCTCAAATACAAGTATTAAACTCATTGATGATTTTGATATGCCTTTATCTGTTCTAGAGAGACATTTAATTAACAGTTTAGACTCCTATCTTTCAACTGAAAAAGAGCGCGGCAAAGCTGTTTTTACTCGTCGACTTGGTATTAGTTGTGAAATTGAAACGCTAGAAGAAATAGCAAAAGACTTCGATATTACTCGAGAGCGTATAAGGCAAATAGAAACAATATGTAAAAAGAACTTTATAGCTCAGCTTCCAGTTTCCCAAAATGTGATTTGGGCTATTACCAAAAGTAGCCTAAGTGAATTAAGATCCCCTATATTTCCAGAGTTAAGAGCCCGTTTTAATGAAGTGAAAGGCTTCTATTCATTCCTAGAGATTTGTTGCGATTTAAATGAGAATGAAATTAAACGAATAACTTCCCCTAGCCTAAATAAATCTGTATTTCATGAGTTTTGGGCCTACCATAAATCACCAGCCGAAGTTGAGTCACTAAGTTGGTATTTACATGAAAATTTAAATGTAGAGCTGGTTGTAGCAGAAAATCAAATAGTAATTTGGGGAAATGAGGGGAATTGTAGAATTGAAGGATGGGATGGTTAAGCCATTAGCTTTACCAAAAGTTGAACTGTTTGCTAATACATTATTGGACATGCCAAGTGGCGGCTCTTGGCAATCAATTCAAACACATGCCATTTCAAAAAATATTACAAACTCTGAAATAACCCTTACTCGATTAGAGCCTTCATTAATGAGAGCTGCTGATCGTGAGTATATCTATCAATGTGCTAGAGGTACATACCGCCATCTAAACTTTTTAGAGCTGGATAATCTAACAGTTAAAAATGTATTAGCGAAAGTTAAATCAAAATTACAAGCGCTAAAATATGAAGGGAGAGATACAGCAAGTCTTGCTATAGATATCTTTAAAAATGAGGATTTTTCTAGTGATTACTTTGTTATTAGACATATTGTGAGAGCTTTTGGTGCTTCTGAAGGTATTTTCTTTAAAGGAAAATCGGGGGCTGATACGGTGAGTTTAGATAGTGATTTTGACGTAGCCTCGCAAAAGACAATTTTAATCGAGGTTTTTAAAAAATCGCTTAAAGCGTTATCCAAAAAAGATATTGCAGATAAAATTCGTAGCCAATCAATTGGACATGCAAATTTTTACTTAGACAAACTTGTAACAGAGGGCGTTGTTGTACGAGTTGATGAAACACATTACGCACATATTGATAATGCATTTAAAGCCGTTGATATCAGTCAAGTGATTGAAACGGCTATTAAGTATATTGAAAAAGAAGATCGCGTAATTGAAGGTGAAAAAATTCAAGCATTTTTGAACCGAAATTTAGGATTGGAATTTAATAAATATTTTTATTTATCAATGCTTAAAGTGCATGCTAGTGATTATGGAGCGAATTATTATTTTGTACAAAATTTACTGTCCAAAGAACCATTACATGTCTCTGGGCTTGTTGATTATTGTCGAGATGCGTTAGCACACACTTCAAATACTAAAGAAACGATAGAGTACATCAAGGAGTATGTTTGTGCCCATGAACATGTTATTCGTAGAGCTTTACATCAGTCTAGTTTAGCTGAAGTTAAAGAAACTGATGATACATTAATTAATACCACTCCAAGTATTTCTAGTCAGAAGGTAACGCAAACTTTTAAAGAATCAAGTTCTTCAAATTTAGAAAGCTCACGAGTATTAATTGGTCGCTCATTAGATTCGGCGGAAAACATTTATTGGGAATATGGAAATAAAGGCTTAGCCAATAGACATATGATTGTTTTTGGTCGTTCCGGCCAAGGAAAAACATACTGTATACAAGGGCTGTTAATGGAACTCGCTAAAGTAAATATTAATTCACTTGTCGTTGATTATACAAATGGATTTTTACCTGAACACTTAGATCCAGAATTTATTCAGGCAGTTACCCCTAAAACGGATTTGATTGCTCATAAGCCACTTGACCTAAACCCATTTAAAAAACAAAAAAAAGTCATTGCAGGAATTGAGCTTTCGGATAAGTCTCATGATGTTGCAACAAGAATTGCTACTGTTTTTAATTCTGTTTTTACGAGTATAGGAGAGCAACAATTACCCACATTAATCAGAGTGATAGAAGAAGGGCTTTCTCTTTACGGTAAAGATTATACCTTCAAAAAAATGTTAAATGATTTAGAAGAGCATGATCAGACGGGAGTAAAGCTTGCTAATAAATTGACGCCAATAATTAAGGCAAATATATTCTCTTGTAATGAAGATAGTAATGGTTGGGAAAGTATTTTTACTGAGCGAGAATCGGTTTGTCGTTTGATACAAATGGCAACGTTAGCGCGTGATGTCTGGCGCTCAGCTACAGAGTTCATATTATGGGATTTGTATTCTTATGCTTGTTTGTTTGGTAGTAAAGAAAAACCACTACCAGTAGTGTTAGATGAAGTTCAAAATTTAGATCACCGCCTTGATAGCCCATTAGCTAAAATGCTAACAGAAGGGCGTAAATATGGTTTATCGTTGATTTTAGCAACGCAAACATTGAGTAATCTAAAAAAAGATGAGCAAGATCGTTTATTTCAAGCTGCGCATAAATTATTTTTTGCTCCAGCAGAAACAGAAACTGATAGTTATGCCAAGTTACTTGAGCAGGCGGTTCCTGGGTCAAATAGGAAGAAATGGAGTGATGTACTAGCAAATCTAAGAAAGGGGGAGTGTATCTCAGTTGGGCTTCATATAAATGAATTTGGTAAAGTTGAGCAAGGTGCAAAAACGGTCAAAGTGACAAGTTTAGGTGAGCGTTTATGACGCCCAGTGAACTTAAAGAAGCTGTTTTAGTTGTTAAACGTTGGTCGCGTAGTGATCAACGTGCGCCTAATAAACCCATTATGATGGTTTATGTGTTAGCTAAATATTTACAAGGACATGAGCAGTTCTTTTTATATGAAGAGAGCTTGCACAAAGAAGTGCAAAATTTATTAAAACTTTTTGGTCCTCACCGGTCTATTTATCATCCTGAATATCCATTTTGGCGTTTGAAAAATGACGGTTTCTGGACGGTTAATAATGATGAAGAGTGTAAGTCTCGTAAGAGTAATATAGATACATCGAAAGGCGAGTTAATAAACATGGTGTAACCGCTGGGTTTAATGACGAAGCTTATGCCATTTTAAAAGAGAACGAGCAATTAGTTATTGAGTTGATTGAACTAATTTTAAGTGAAAGCTTTCCTGAAAGTATTGTGCCAGACATAGCCTCTCAGCTTGGTGTTGAATTAACCGTGCGTAACCTGCAAAAGCGAGATCCTAACTTTAGGAAAGAGGTATTGCGCGCTTATAACTATCAATGCGCGGTTTGTGGTTATGATTTAAGAATGGATGATGTTTCAGTGGGCTTAGAAGCGGCACATATTAAGTGGAAACAGTTTAATGGACCTTGTGATGTAACGAATGGATTAACTTTATGTGCTGTTCACCATAAAGCCTTTGATAAAGGTGCGTTTTCAATCACTGAGGACTTTAAAGTGAAGCTGTCAGATAGTTTAAATGGTGGCGAACAAGCACAACGTTTGTTTTTTGATTTTGAATGTAAATTAATACGTTTGCCAAAGAAAGATAACTGGATGCCAAATATAAGGCATCTGAATTGGCATTCAAGAGAAGTATTTAAATAACAATAAGCAATACTACTAAAGGGTATAAAGTATTTATGAAAGTTGAACCTGATTATAAGTCAATTGGTGCACTATTTAGAGATGCAAATGTTTTCCGAGTACCCAAATACCAAAGGGGGTATGCTTGGAAGCAGAGTCAGTTAGATGACTTTATTGAAGATTTAAAACAAATATTGGTTTGTGATAATGGCTCTGAGCATTTTTTTGGTTCCCTGGTATGTGCGCAGGTTGAAGAAATTGGAGGACATGAAAAAGAGAACCAATTAGTTGATGGTCAACAGCGCCTTACTACATTTGTTATTTTGGCTAGTAGGCTAATCATAAAGTATGAAGAGTTAAATCATAATGAAAACGAGCATACGGAATATATAAATGAAAAAATAAAAGAGCTTCGAGAAAGGTATATAAATTACAAGAAATCAGTTAACAAAAAAACAGAATATGTAAGACGTTTAGAACTTTCTAGAAGAGACGATCTTTTTTTTAACTCCATTATAAATAATCAACCTATTGACGCAGAAAGAGATTCTCATGACCGAATACTTTTAGCCGCTAAAGAATTAAAAAAATTCATTGATAGTTTAACAGCGGAAAAAAACACTGATGAACAGTTGGATAAGTTAGATGAACTTGAAAAAGTTATTAATGAAAATTGTAATGTAATTCATATGGTTACAAGCAAAGTGTCTGATGCGTATAAATTATTCCAGGTCATTAATGATCGAGGTGAAAATTTAAATCATACGGATCTATTGAGAGCTAAAACACTTGGAATAGCCGATGATAAAAATAATGAACATTTATTTTTTAAAGTTGAACAAATTTGGGATGATTTAGACAAAGAGTATGGCTCTACGTTAGAAAAGTTATTAGGGTATTATTATTCTGGTGTAACAGGGGAAAAGGTTAAAAGCTCATCTTTCTATGATCAATGCATGGAAAAGATCTTTGGAGAAGATAATGTAAGCTCTAAAGGTATTTATGAAAAAATGAGCCTAGTAACTTCAGAGTTACAAAAGGCAAAAATGATCGCAAGCGGGCAGTGGCCATATCCTGATAGCACTTTAACTTCTTGGCAAAGAAATAGGCTAAATATACTTATCGTTAAATTGAAGCATACACACCCCATTCCTTTGCTTCTAGCTGCAACAAATTTAGTAGAAAAACAATTTTATGAGTTAGTAAGAACTCTGGAAATTTTCTTTTTCCGTTATAAGCACATTTGCAAAAACAAAATAGACTTGGCTACTACACGGTATTTAAAAGCTTGTAGAAACATTGGTAAAAATGAGTTTACAATTCAGAATTTTAAAAAAGAGTTACGAGAACTAATACTTAAAGATGCTACAGATGAACAATTTATTACTAGGCTAAAAGAATTAGAGTATTCTGATCCTAAGAAGGGAGACAATCGAGGTATGAGGTATCTTTTACTTGGCCTTGAAGATAGTTGGCGGTGGTATAAAAATGGGGTGAAAGAAGGGGCTGCAGGTCGAGAAAAAGACATCGACTATTCTGCTGTATATGAATTCTCTTCATCAACTTTGGAACATGTATACCCACAAAAACCCAAAGTGAAAGAAATTGAATTGGAGCAATATCTGAATAGGTTAGGTAACATCACCTTACTTGATCCAAGCCTTAATTCATCGCTTGGCAATATTGAATATGAAAAGAAACACGACTACTTAATTAATCAAAGTAAAATACTATTAAATAAAGAGTTCGAGGAATACCCTATTTGGAATGCAGAGAGTATTCTTGAACGAGAAGAAGGATTGTTAAAAGCTGCAATATCCGTTTTTAGCTTTTAAATAGCTTGTACTTTGCCCTAAAATATATTTAAGGCAAAGTACAAAGCCAAAATGTTTAGGTGGATGATGAAAAACTAAGTAGATTTTTATGATTTCTCAATGAAGCAATCCCATCTTCAACATGTGCCGCCCAGGCGGCCATTTTTTCTTTTTCATCAAGATCTGGGTAGGTGAGCTTCAGTGTTAGTTCAGTCACTAGCTGCGTTTCACCTAACCAAGTTACTTTATCCAATACCAAGCTACCATCCAACTTTTTAGCATACTCAGGTGAGTATCTAAAGTCAGACTCGATAGAGCGGTAAAAAGCGATACGTGACGATACATTTGGCGAGATACCCGTAAACTGTTTAAGTTTCTTCAACTGCTCTTCAGTCGTTTTGTTTAAATTCATTCTATTGGGTAACATCTTAATTTACCTCCAATGCTGCTTTTGACTTTTGTTGCCAGAAATATCCCTCTTTCAAACTGGATGATTTGGTTGAGCCATCAAACTGAATTTCAAAGGCATGAGAAATTTCATCTTTAAAGTGGGTGTTATTAAAGTAGCTTTCATCAATCTCGGTATCGGTTGAAAGGATGATCACCTGATGACTTGCCTCTGGTAAGTAATGCTCAATCAGTTTATCGCGGTGTTTTGAGTCTAAACGCCCTAATGGCGTATCGATAATAATCGGCAGTTTTTTGCCTGATGTTTTACCTAGTGCCTCCAGAATAGCAATGGCATAGATCTGCTTTTCACCAGCTGATAGCGCTTTACGGCTAACAGCGTGTTGTTTGTCATCAATCAGCTCTACATCAAAGGTTATGGTATTGATACGTGCAGAGAGCTTTAAATCGTCTTTACGTGCTAGTTTCTGGTAGCTTTTGATAAACTCCGCTTCTAGTTGTTTAACGCGTACTTGTGTTAGTTTTTCACTAAAATCAGCGAGCATGATATGGGCATTTTGTGCATTGCTTAATGAGCTTTCTGCATTAAAGGCAACTTTATGTTTATCGTGTAGTTTTTGAATTTTACGGGCTAACTCAATCGCTTCGCGATATTGGCGTTTAGCTGCTTCAGTTTTCTCTTTGTGTTCTAAAATCGCTTTAGTGCGTTTAGTCGATAATGTTTTAAGGTTACTAAGTTGCTCTTCTAACTGCTCTTGCTCTGGTGCTCGTGCAATGTTGATAGAAAGGGCTGCTATTTTTTCTTCAACTTCTGCTAAGCGTTGGCGTGCTTTATCAAAACGAGTAAATGAAGCGGGAGATTGCACATTTATTTGTGATTCAAGAATGCCTAATTCACGATCAGATATATCCAGTTTAATCTCGGTTTTCTGTTGATTCGATTCCCGCTCACCCAAACATTTACCAATGGTTTCAATTACACTGTCTGCATTGTCAAATTCAGCTCTTAGCTTCCAGCTTAACTCAGTCATCACAGTGTTTAGCTCTTTATCAAAGCTATTCGCTTGTTTCGTTGCTTTCTCTTTGTTTAACTGTGTTAATAATTTTTGCAGTGTTTTAGGTGCAAAGGAGAAGGGCAGATCACCCTCTATTTCATTGCGTAATTGTTTCTCAAGCTCTTTGCGTTCTGCCTCGAGTGTGAGCTGTCTGCTTTTCTCTTGTTCACGGCTACTTGCCCAAGCACCACCGCGCGATGAAAGCTCTGCTTCCGCGTTATCAATCTCTTTTGCCACTAAATCAATTTTTGCTCTGCTTAATGAAGCTTGATTAGTGAGTTCGACAGCTTGCTTTTCAGCATCTTCTCTTGCCTTGTCTAACTTTTCAATTTGGCTTTGAATGTTCGCTGGCATCGCTGCAGCGTCATTGCGTTTTAGGTAAATGGCTAAGTCATTACGTAGGCGCTCAACGACATCAATACCTAATAAACGTCTTACCGCAGTTTGTAATACTTGGCCTGATTCATCTTCTGCTAAATCAGCAATTTTTTCGCCATCAAAGAAGAACAGATCGGCAATGCCTGTTGGAATAAGCTCAGTTAAAAAGCTTTGGCATTGGTCGTAACTAAGCTGCGTTAACTCGTTATTATTTTGTTCTAGTGTTAACTTGTCTCTTTTACCGCGCTCCCAAGCTCTGGTGACTTTGTATTCGCTCTCAATACCGTTATGGCTATGGTTAAACACCAATTCAATCGATGATTTGTTATCAGATACGCCCACACCACGATGGACTAATGCATCTAACTCTTTTTGGTATTCAGGTGTTGATAAACCACGGCCAAAGGCGATACGTCCATATAGCGCAACACGTACAGCACTTAAAATTGAGGTTTTACCAGCCCCATTTAAGCCACCAAACAAAATGATCGGACCCGTTTTATCTGAGTTTTCTTGGGTACGAGGTGCTAAGTCTATTTCGTGAACGCCACGAAATACCCGGAAATTGTTTACGATAAGGCTTTTAATAATCATTTTAAATCTCCACCTTACTTTGTTGCTCTAACTTGGCAAGCTCTGCTTCATATTTGTTTATTTGGTCTTTATGAATATCAAAGGCAGATTTACTTTGCAGCTTGTTATGTTTCTCTTTGATCTGCTCTAAACTTCCCCAGTCTTGTTTGAGTAGGGATCCAATTTTATCAAATACGCCAGTTCGGCGACTTAACCCCTCTAATGAGATCTCAAGATCAAGCAGCTTTTGAATCATCTCTGCCGACACATCGTGCTCTTCACCTAACTCATGCAGAATTTGTGCTTCAATTTCACCAAAGTTGTTATTGTCATTGATCACCCAATCTAAGTCTTTAGCGTAAACTTTACGGTAAATTTTAGGTAGTGAGTCAGCCCAATCTGGTTCATTAGGATCGTTTAACCACTCTTGACGAATTGCATGCAGTTCAGGCTGGGTGATTAAGGTAACTTTATAACCATCTTCGTTGAATTGTTTTTCTTGCGTTAACAGATGCTCTAACCATTGTTTACGGAATTTCATCATATACGGGCCGGGTATATGGGCGCGATCAATCGTTAGCTCTTCGTCGCTTTTAGCGCGCTGATAACTTACTTTACCTGTGCGTCTTTTGAAGTTTCTATAAGTTGACTTGTTTTCAGGAATGCTGGTTTGAGACAGCATGTCGCGAAAATCAAGCAATGGGCGCATCCACTCTTCGCCATTTTTAATCAAACTCTCCATTGCACGGTCTTTGTTTACGACGGTACATGTCCAACACCCAAAACGGGAATTACCACAGGAAGGGGTACTATCATCAATTACCATTGGGCATTCTCCTTGATCTGATGAATCTTTGTATAAATTCCATAGGGTCATGTTTTTTGAACCCCAAGGGTTTTCCCATTCAAGATCGTATTTATCAGACCATTTTTTACCAATGCCCATTGGTGAGATAGTTACTTCTAAACTACAGGCTCGTAGAATCTTCCATACGTCATCCATACTCCATGTATCAATGGGGGTATAGATAAACGCATTGGCTAAGGTGGTGTGACGTGCAAGACGTGTATTTTCAATTTTATGTTTGGCAATAACCTGTGCACGTGAAGCACTTTCTTGGCTACGAGAGCCAAGTACGACAATCACTTCATCATATTTTGAAACCTTGTCTTTTATAAAATCACTGACCGGATCGATCTTCATACGCTCAGTACACCAACGAAAACTTTGTGTCGGAGCTGGGTAGCCTTTACCTAATAGACAAGACCAAAAAGTTTTATCTGGTTTTGGTAATACTTTATGTGTGGTGATTGGCAAATTGTCACGTCGAGCTTGATTACCCATGCTTTCTAAAGACTTGTTTACGTGATCGATAACCAGCGGTGTTTCAACTAAAGTGTCAGAGGCAACCACATAAATCTTTTTAGTACGCTTTTCTTCATCAAGTGCTAGCAATGCTAAATAGATTAAGGTCACGACTGCTGATGAGTCTTTACCCCCACTATAACCGATTACCCAAGGGCGGTTGTCTGCGCAATATACTTTTTGTACATCATCGATAAAGTGTTTTAGGGTAAAACCTTCATGGTTTTGCTCCTCACGCAATAGATCACGACAAAGGTTAGCACTCACTGCATTTTTTAAGCTATCTTCAAGTGCATTATATTGATTTAGCTGCTCTGGTAATGTTTTATAGTTGTTATAGCGTTTAAAACCTGCAAAAAACTCATTTTCTATGTAATCAACTTGTTCTTCGTCTAGGCCATCGGCTCTAAATAGATCAGCCATGTTATGCCTCTGTCTTTGTAATGTGTTTGTTTTCTAAGGTGCGCTCATCGGGGGTTAAAGTAAGCCCTAATGCCATTTTTAATGCATTGGTGGTGAGCATTATATTGGTCGATGCTTTGCTTAGTCTGCCGTGTAACATGCTGCGTTGCGCCCATTGTGGGTTAGACTTACGCCAATCAACATTCTTTAATTGTTTGATGCTTTCTTGCCAATCTTTTGGCTTAGCGGTTAGCAACGCACAACCTAATGAACCAAGGGCATGTAAACCTACACCGTGTGCATGCACATATTCTTGGCGGAATTGAGAAGGAGATAGCTCTTTATTTAATACCATTTGCCACTCAGGTGTTGCGTCGAAAACGGCTTTCCAATATTTGTTTGACAGTTCTTTCTCTTCTTCACTAAAACCATCTTTCATGCCTTTGCCAAGTAGCGCGCGATTCGCTTGTTTTAAACTACTTAAGGTGAACAACTTACTACTTTTTGAGCTGACACTGGATTTTTCCATCTCAGTAAACCCTGCGAATGGTTTGATATATGTTGCTTGATAGCGAGCTAATTCAGAACTTTCATCGCGGTGATCATACAGCGCGCCTAGAGAAGGGCTGGGTTTAACTGCATGTTTGTTTAAATCTGCAAACATTTGCTGGCTTCGTTCTAGCCCTTCGTCTACAAAAAATACAACAGCAATATTATCATGGCCTAAATCTGGATTTTCCTTCAAAGCAGCTTCAATTGCCGCACGCCTATGCTGGCCATCATTGATTAGTATCTGGGCATCCATTGGAATACTTAACGTGCCTAAACCTGACAAACCGACTTCAGTAAATTTGATCGAGGAAGCGACTGAAGCGGTGATAGCAGAAAAAACATAATTTTCAGGGTTTTCAGCAAGGTAACGTGCCATCTCAGGAATACGTGATTTGTTTAGCGTGCGCTGAGCTCTTAACTCTGGCGGAACTTCTTCTTCATCAAAAACGAATATTTTAGGGATAGTGCTTAATGGGCAGGTAGCTAAATAGAAAGGTTTTCCTGCTTGCATACCACTAACCGCAGGAAAAGAAAAACAGTAACCATCTTGAGAGTTATTCATAATGCGCCTCTACGTTAAAGTTGACGTCACCATAAGTGTAGTATGTTAATTTTAACGTACTAATATTTATTTAGACGTTATTGGCATAACGGAAAAGTGCTTATTCTATAAAAACATAGCCGATAATGCATCATTTTAGTTGTGAATTGATATTTTTATGTCAATCATGCGTTAACATTTTTACGATATGAACGTTAAGTGTTCACGTGGTGGTTGTTTATACAGGTTGGGTCGTTGCTGCTTGCTTTATTGTAAAGTCTTTTATAGTTTTATTTGTTGTATTTAATTGATTTTTAAATTTTCACGAGAAGATAAAATATCTCCATTAAAATTCAAGGGCCTTTAGGCTGACACAGCGAGTAAAATTCAAGGGCCTTTAGGCTGACACAGCGAGAGCTTCTGATAGAAAAGCTCCCCTTGGTTAAAATGATAACTCAACAGAGTCAATTGAAGTTATAACTATTCAAATAGTTAATCTTTTTTATTGATTGTGACTTCAATATTTTTACTATCCCCAGCAAACCATTTTTGAATGTAAATTGTACCTATAACGGGTGGCATGCCATCTTCTGGTACTTCTTTATATCGAATGCTATTTTTATTTTGTTTTTCAAACTCAAATTTCACTTTCTTTTCAGACATTGATATCGCCTTATTAGTTTTCTGTGGGTTCTTAAAGTTAATGGTGTTTGTTATCCGGTAATATTTAATAAGAATACTTAAGATTTGATCACTTTTACTCGTCCTATATCACCACTCTCTAACCGTACTTTTATGCCGTGCGGATGATTCGGTGATTTGGTTAGAATGTCTTTGACGATTCCATCGGTTAGTGTGCCAGTGCGCTGGTCTTGTTTTAAGACGATCGACACTTCAATACCTTTTTTGATATCAGATCTGTTCGTACCGCTCATATATGTATTCCTGTTGGATAAGATTGGTTTTGAGTTTGCCTTAGACAGGGCTGGTGGTCAATGCTGTTGAAGATAATGAATTCTGTACAATATATTATCTCTAAAAAACTACTGTTAAACTGCCCGTAAAACAAATAGGTTTTAAGTCTTGTTCTTAAAATTCATGAGTCTCAAAATATCGTCCAGTTAAGACTAACTTATTTTGTCATATTGACTTAATAGTAAAAGCAAGAATTGCTTTATTGGCGTTACGTAGCTGAGCTTCAAATTCACCTCTTGAAAGGATAATATCCTCAGAGTTATTGATTTTTAATTGTTTGTTCAAGCGCCTATCAAAGCTAATCTGTTTTTTATAATTATCAAAACTCTCATCAATAAAAGCGCCTTTGTTGAGTAGCGGTGGTCTGCGGTTTTCATTCACATAATCAAAAAAATCGATATCTTGATCTGCCATTTTTATTTTTATACGCTCAACTAAAAATGGCACAGCTTTGTTTTCAAAATCATCATAACCAGTGAGTGTTACTTTTCCGGATGTGATATGGATTTTTACTAAATCTATATCGTCATCGATTTCACCATACATCTGTAATGCGGCATCCACATAGATACGTAGTAGTAAGGGAAGCTGATCTAAGAATTTTTTGTGTAGCAATAGAGAATGGCCTTGGTTGAGCACACTTGCTGGTAGCTCTTCGTGTGCTTTTATGCATTGTTGCTCTATTAATTGTGTATTTGCGATGGCAAAGAGTAACTCTTGTGCAAGGTTTAATGCTGTTTTGTATTCACCAAACAGGGCTTTGATATCACGTTTTAAGTTTTCCGGTTGTTGAGTGTAGGGTTTGCGTTTACCAAATAGGCTCATTGCAAAATAAAGTAACAAATCCTCTTTACGCTTTTGCTGGGCCTCCTCGAACTCGGAGGTATCGTAAAGCTCTTCGAGGAGGGAGAAGGTTTTTTTAAATGAGCCAGTTAATGCCTTGATTTCATTAGCTTGTGTAAACTCTTCATTTACAGGAATCCTGCCTAGCTCTAAACAGCATTGCCAAAAAGCGTTATATAAGGATTGGTTTTGGGTAATAAGCAGTTTAGCTTTATCTTTTTGGGCAACGGGTTCAGGGGAGGTAAGTTGTTTCCAGCTGTTATGGCGTTTGTACTTATTTTGTAAATAGCTTTGCTCGGTTAGTTTATCTTTAAAAATGTAAAAAATACCGGGTGCAACTGTGACTGTTATTTCATCTAAATGGCGTTCGATATAAGCTTTGATTTCACTTTGCGCATAGTACTTTTGGAAGGTGTTTCTTGAAGTTATCACGCCATCTTTATAGGGCGTAAATTGATTAATATAACTTTCGTTGGCAAGCATTACCGATACCACTAAAAACTTACCGGCGAGTTCCCAAGCTTTAAGCAATGCTTCTAACCTTTCATCTTGATCTTCGATAACATTGAGTACAAAGCCTAAATTGACAATATCGGATTGCACTTTGTCGTTATCGGGTTGAAAGTTGGGGTCCCAGCCAAGGGCGTCCAGGCCGTGTGCTTCAAGCTCTCGTAAATCATCACCGCGTCCGCAGCCGTAATCAAAGATGGTGTAGTTTCCTTCCAGAAAGCCACTTTTAGCCAATGTCTTCATAGGGGCTGATAACTCGTGGCGTACAATCGCGGTTTTATGGCGATCTATATTATTGTCGCTGGTGGATTCTGGAACTGCTGAGCTTCTAAATAAGCGACCATCGACTAATTCATAGCCATGACGCTGTATTAAATTCAGCCAGGATTGTTTAAAACCGATAAGGCGGGTATTTTCATATAAGCCTGCATTTTCACCTTCGCCTGTTAATTGCACAAAGTGTTCATAGTAGGGGCTGTCTTTTAACACCATGGTTTCTTTACGATGCAGGATTGGCGGGTTTTCTGACTGCACATATTCGGTTATGCGGTGTGATAATTTATTTAAGTCAACATTAATACTCTTTGCTAAAGCAGGATAGGAGTCATTATAGAAATCTGGATAATTAAGTAATGAAAGACGGAATTCTTTTTTGAAAAGCTTTACCAGGTTCCAGTCGCTATCATTGATATTAAGGGCTTTTGCGACGGCGGGAATAAAGCCTTGCAGTGTTTTAGGAATAGCAGCAAAGGCATCTTTATGCAGATAGATAGCATCAGGCAGCTGTTTACCGATTTTTATTTCTTTGACTAATTTTATAAACAGCTGTGCATCCATTTTCTTACCTAAATTAAATTGAGTTTTGCAGCAAGGTTAGCGCCTTCTTATTACCTGTGGCATTTTTGCCGACATTGCGTTTACCCTGTTCGTCGCGATGCTTTACGTGTAGGTAGCGTGAATGCTCAGGACCAAAGGAGATGTGGATAGGGCGATCACTGCCGTAAAAATAAAGTCTATCAAACGGTAACTTATTGATCACGTATTCAGCAATGATATGCATCTGGTTCTCGTAACCTGTGACATAAATATCGCATGCAGCACCATCGCGTTTGTTACAAATTTTGTTACCTCTGCTGTTTAATTCCAAGGCTGCGTGTTGATCTCTGTCCGGTGACATGTCACCCGGGCTGTTCTTTTTGATGTAATTGAGTAGTTTATGGCTGGTGAAGCCGTAGGTAATTTGTAACTCACCAAAGTGCTTTTCAATGGGGTTAAGTATCTGCGTACTTAGCTCTGTTAATAAGCGTTCTGAGCCTTTATTGAGAGGGTGGTTTTCACCTTGGTAATTAGTATGAACATCTTGATACCAGTTAATGAGATCATTGTAAGCCATTACTTATATTGCCCTCAAGTTAATAAAAAATCCTCAACACAGGAGGCTAAATAGTCACTGCTTTAAAAATATATAAACACTCCTTTTATCATTTTCGAGCTTTATGTCAATTGATATTAAAAATTAATACTTTAGCGGTTAATGGTTATGTGAAAAAGCACTCGTTCACTGACGTACAGGCCGCTTAGAAAGCCTGAATTATGTCCATATTTTTATTCACTGCTCGCCACTGGCTACTAAAGGGGCCTTGTGCAATTACTTGGCAGCCTTGTGGTATGAGCAGAGCGGACGTATTAAAAGTAAGTGAAAGATCAAGTTAATGGCGGAATTTGCTTATTTTTCATGTTGTTGGTACCTGCTTATTACCGAGCTTTATGTATATAATGTTTTTACTTTTTATATGGTCATTATTCGGACTCAAATGCTGAAACATAAATTCCATTTTTTGATCTGTTCATTAGTGCTGCTTTGCCTCAGCAATACTGCTCAGGCCAGCACGCATAAAGTGCTGGTATTGCACTCTTACCATCAGGGCATGGAGTGGACAGATAGTATCAGTGCCGGTATTCAGTCCGTTCTCGGGCCGAAATTTAATGAGATTGAGGTGTATTATGAGTATCTTGATAGTATGCGCAATCCGAGCGCAGAGCATGCCGAAAACCTGATTGAGCTGTTCCGCAGCAAAACTCATAATATCGATTTTGATTTAATTCTTACCATAGATAACAATGCGCTGCAGTTTATCAATCGCTATGGGCAGAAGTTGTACCCTAACATACCTATTGTTTTTGCCGGAATTAACCACTTTGATAACAGTCTGATTGATAATATTGATCAGGTGACGGGAATAACAGAAGAGCCTGATATTCAAGGCACATTGCAGTTAATGCTCAAGGTACATCCTGAAGCACAAAGAATAGTGATAGTGGTTGATCAAAGCGATACCGGATTGATCATAAAAAAAGCGCTGCAAGAAAAAGTGGCGCCGCTTTTTAATGAACGGGTGAAGTTAGAATATTACAGTGATTTCACCTGGGAAGGTATTCAGGCAGATATGGCTGCGTTGGGCGACAAGGATCTTGTTTATCTGCTGACTCTTAATCGTGATCGGGACAATCATTTTATCTCCTATCGCGAGGGGATGGATATTGTCAATCGTTCCGCGCGAGTCCCCATATACGGCTCATGGGATTATTACATGGGCAAGGGCATTGTTGGCGGTGTTATCACCTCGGGATTTAGCCAGGGCAGCCAGGCGGCTGCTTTGGCATTAAGGGTCTTGTCGGGTGAATCCGCAAATAGCATTGCGATTAAAAAGGATACTTCCCAGCAGACGGTTTTTGACTTTGCGGTTATGCAGGAAAAGGGTATTCAAGCAGCTCAATTGCCGAAGAATGTCCATTTTATCAATAAACCGGCCATGTTGATTGAGCGTTTTCAGAAATTGCCTGCGTGGGCTCTTTTTTCTCTTGTTTTTGTGCTGCTGTTATTGCTTATTCAGAGCAAAAGTAAGCGCCTGATTGCTCAGCAAAAGGAGCGTTTAGCGCAACAGGTCAGTGAAAAGGTGTTGCAGCTTAATGATAACGCTGAAAAATTAAATAAACTGATCGATACGCTGCCGTTTCCGATTTTCTACAAAGATAGGGCCTGTAGTTATCAGCTTTGTAACGATGCTTTTGCCAATACCATTTTAGGGATCAGCAAGGAACAGATTACCGGCCGCACGCTCTATGACTTACCCGAGCAGATTCCTGAAAAACTGGCGGATCTCTATAATAGTAATGATATCAGTCTAATGGAAAATCCGGGCACGCAGTCTTATGAGGCCAAGGTAAAATGCGTCGATGATATGGCCCGGTATTATAGGTTTTATAAAGCCACATTAAATGATGCATCGGGCAATGTTAGCGGTATTGTCGGCGCTATGTTGGATATTACCGAGTCGCGGCAAATTCACCAGGAGCGGGAGAAGTTGATAAAAGAGCTGGAGAGAGCGAACTCTAATCTACAGCAGATTGCCATTATGGACTCATTAACGGCTATCTATAATCGTCACTATATTTTCGAGCGTTTACCGGAAGAGCTTTTGCAGGCTAAGCGTTATGGCTACCCGCTGTCCGTGGCGCTTATCGATATCGACCATTTTAAACAGATCAATGACAGCTTTGGTCATCTCTATGGTGATCTTGTGCTGCAGCGGATCAGTCAGGTAATGAAAGAGATGCTGCGCACGGGTGATCTGCTGTGCCGTTATGGCGGTGAGGAGTTTTTAGTCATCTTGCCTCATACTCGGCTGGAGCAGGCGTTAACCTATGCCAACAGGTTGCGTGAAAGCGTTGCCGCACTGAGTTGGGATAAGCCGGAGCTTATTGTTACCCTGAGTGGTGGCGTCGCTGAATATAGGGGCGAATCTGAAACACTTCTGCTGAATAGAGCGGACACTTGCCTTTACCAAGCTAAATCTCAAGGCAGAAATATCATAGTGAGCTAAGTTGGTTTTTTGGGAGGATTGATTCCGCCTGGTTGAGAGTATGTTGCTGAGCTTGTTGGTGGACTGAAAACAAGGAGTCGCAGAGCTCCTCCGCTCATGACACTAGGCTGTCGCCTAATTCGCTCCACGCCCCTGGTTTCTGAGTTGCTGTTTGGGGCGCGGAATTGATTCCGCCTGTTGTCGGGCTGATGAGTCTTGCTTATTACTTTGTTTCTCAACGCCCGAGCATCACAATCGGCGCGCGGGCCGCATTGAGTGCCGCCAGCGCGGCAATGGCGGCGGCAACATAAAAACTGGTTTGAAAAGCGGCAATCACAGGCTCCTGCGGGCCGCTGCGCAGTACTTCGATACTGGTATTATGGTCGAATCCGGGCAGCAGGGTGTAGATCAGTACACCGAATAAAGCGGTGCCGACGGCCGCGCCTAAATTACGGCATAAAGAGGCCAATGCCGTCACTGAGCCGAGGTGGGCCTTGCCGCCGACGGTCTGAATCACCAGCTGTGTTGTCGGCATAACGGTGCCGAACCCCAGGCCGCAGACCATGCCTAATATGCCGACCAGTTTCGGCTCCGGCGTAATACTTCCCAGGGCGATAAAACCGCACATCGAGATAGACATACCGACCACGGGTATCCATTTGGGAATGCCCGTTTTCGCCATAATACGACCGCTGCATAGAGCGCCGGAGATTTGCCCCACTGTCAGTGGCAGTAGCAACAAGCCGGAGGTGGCGGCATTGGTTTTTAATCCTAACTGCAGGTAGATAGGCAGGAAAAAAATCAGGGCAAACATACAGGCGGCAAATAACATGGATGTGGTGAGCGGAATGTAGATAGCTCTATTTTTGAGTAGTTCATTGGGCAGGAACGGTGTCGGGTGGCGGCGTTGATTGCGATAAAAGACGAGCGATAAGATCAGGATCATAAAGATAAAATAAGCACTGGATAACGACAACCACGCAAAGTTCTGTCCACCCACAGATACCCAATATAGAAACAGGGTGCACAGCATTGGAAAGATCAGTAAGCCGGTCCAGTCGATGGGTTTATCCCGGTGCTCCAGTGTAGGCTCAGGTGCCAGACTGAGCAGTCGCCAGGCAGCCACTATCGCCAGGGGAATATTCGCCCAGAATAACCAGTGCCATGAGTAGTGGGTGACGACCAAACCACCTATAACAGGTCCGCCGATGCTGGCGCAGGCAAACATGGTCGCAAAATAGCCCTGATATTTAGCACGCTGTCTTGGCGGAATCAGCTCACCAATTAAAGCCTGTGAAAGGCTCATTAGACCGCCACCGCCAAGCCCCTGGATCACACGGCCGATAATCATCTGCGGCATGCTCTGCGCCATTGCGCCGACAACAGAGCCTAAGCAGAATATGGCCAGCGCCCAAATCAGAATATTGCGCCGGCCATAGCGATCGCCGAGCCAGCCATAGACAGGGACAGCCGCCGCGGTGGCGAGCAGGTAGCCGATGGCAATCCAGGATGACAGGTGCAGTTGCCCGAGATCGCCGACAATACTCGGTGTGGCTGTCGCGAGAATAGTTTGGTCGACGGCGGCTAAAAACATCGGTAAAAATACGGCAGAAAAGAATAATAAAAATGCTCTGCGCGTTAAGGGGCGGCTGACCGGCGGTGTCGAAATGGCGGATTCCAGTGTCATACCCTTGCTGTTGAATGAATTGAGTTCTAATAATGCCAGAATATACTCGGCATGTCTCGCATGAACCTGAGCCCCGGGGTGAGCTGTTCTTTATTTGCTTTATTGTTGCGTATGATCATTTTCTGGGGCCGCGGCTTCAGCCGCGCTATGGTGCAGAGGAAAAGTGTACGGGATTCGTTGTTTGGGGCGCGGAATTGATTCCGCCTGTAACAGCGCGGCTAAAGCCGCGGCCCCGTTTTTTCTGATCAGTTTGCTTTTATTGTTTCAGTAAAAAATTAACCAGCTGAATATATTTATCGACTGAGTTAATGCTTTCATCGGGCGTGATCAGGTACTTGTTGTTAACCACGACGCTTGGCACCGATCTTAAACCGGCCTTTTTAAACGCCTGGTCAAAACGTGACTGCATAGAGCCGACGACAAAGCTGTTGAAGGCGGCATCAAAGTCTTTGCCGTCAACACCGTGGTCAGTGAAGAGCTGGCGTAATTCCCGGTCATTTTTCGGTGCGCGCTTCGCCTCGTGAATTTGTCTGAACAGCACAGGTGCCATCTTTTCTTCGACTTCCAGCACGACCATGGTGGCGTAGGCTTTGGCCATCGAGGTGCCCATGCTGCCGCCCATAAAGGAAGGGTGGATCTTCTGGAATTTAGCATTTTCAGGCAGCTTCTCTTTCACCTGCGCGATGATGGACTCAAAGCTGTAACAGTGCGGGCAGTAGAATGAAAAGTATTCTGTCACCTCTGGCTGAGCAGAAGCCTGGGTGTTCAGTACTCGGTATTGTTTTCCTTCGCTAAATTGTGCGGCGTGCGCGGCAGTGCTTAGCAGCAGAGCGCTAATCAGTGTAAAAAGTTTTTTCATCGTATTTTCTCTAATAGTCGTTATATTTTTTATGCCTATGCGATTGATTCCGTTAGCTAAAGCTAAATCAGCAGCTTCAGATTAAACGCATAAGCAGGTTGTTTTGTAGGGCGCTGAACAAAATCAGCCTGTGATGCTGAGCTGCGCGCGCATGAGCTTAAGAGGTTATACGATGGGAGGGCGGTAGATGAGCTCGGTAAAGGAGTGGGGTTTATTCTGTTTTTCTTTTCGGAACGGAGCCAGATAAGATATTTGCATTGCATTAAGCTGTATGGCGACGGTCGCCGGAAACAGCGTGAGCGGGTTGATGATGCGCTGGCACTGTTGGTGGCTCTGCGAGTGACTGTCGGCTGTTTTCATCACGTCATACCATGCCTGCTGACACTTTTCTCTGGCGGCGGAATTTTTAAGGTGTTGGCAATCCAGCACAGCGGGTCTGCTGCCGTTATTATTTTTGCCGTGGCTAAAGTCATTGGCTGTGGCCATGCTGAACACTGAGGTGAGCAGGGTAACAATCACGAGATGACAAATTAATAGGCTACGGGAAAATAAAAACATTCACTCACACTGGCAATAGTTACAAAATAAGAGAGGATAAAAACGGCATATTGCTGCTTCTTAGGTTGCTCTTTGTTATTTTTCTTACGATTTTAGCAATATGACATAGTAGAATAAACAAAGCAATTTATGGTTGCATTGGAGCCTCGGCTTTAGCCGAGCAGAATATATTCAGAAAACTAACAGCATATAACAACGCGGCTGAAGCTATAGCTAAAAACTGACCGGTAAAAGGAGTAAGTTAAGTTGAATCATATTAGTGTTAATGGCAAGTTAGTCGCACCTTCCAAGGTGGTGTGTATCGGGCGTAACTATGTCGCGCATATTCAGGAATTAAATAATGAGATGCCGGAGCAGGCGGTTATTTTTGTCAAACCCAATTCGGCCATCGCTACTGAGATTATCAGCAATAGTGAGGAAGCCATCCATTACGAGGGGGAGCTGTCCTTTGTTATTGAAAACAACAAAATCGCCGCGGTGGGTTTTGGCCTGGATCTGACCAAGCGTGGCCTGCAGTCGCGTCTGAAGAGCAAAGGTCTGCCCTGGGAGCGCGCCAAAGCTTTTGATCACTCTGCTGTATTCAGCAAGTTTGTCCCTTTTTCCGGTGATCTTGAGGCGCTGTCGCTGCAGTTAACCATTAACGGCCTGTTAGTGCAGCAGGCGACGGTGGATTTGATGATTCATAAGCCGCTGCAGCTTATCGATGAGGTGGCTGCTTTTATGAGCTTTGAGGACGGCGATATTTTGATGACCGGCACGCCGAAAGGTGTCGGGCAGGTTGCAGCTGGTGATTGCTTTATCGGGCGGATTTTTGCTGGCAAGGAGTTATTGCTTGAGCAGCAGTGGCTGGTGCGTTAGTTGAATTTGAACTTGGAACCGCGGCTTCAGCCGCGTTGTTATTTGCTGTTTGCTCGACGGCTGAAGCTGAGGCATCTGTGATAGCTGCAAAGATTGTGCTTTGCAACCTGGGATTCTCGATAAAAAACTTCGAGAATGACGGGGGTTACACTTCGAGAGTGGTGGCATTTACGCTTCGAGAGTGGTGATATTTACACTTCGTAATGGCACGGCATTTTTTCTATTCTTGCTGTTTTCCTGCTCATTTGGGCTCAGCACTAGCCTTATCTCTCTGATTTGCGTAAAATCCTGCGCATATTTTTATTAATCACTTGTTTTAAGTAGAGATAATATGCAGCACCTTGATGAAATCGTTGCTAATGCGCAACAACAGATAGAAAATGCCGTCGACGGCAACGAATTAGAGCAGATTCGTTTACAGTACCTAGGCAAAAAAGGTCTGATGACCGAGCAGATGAAAGGCTTGGGCAAACTTCCTCCGGCAGAAAAACCCGCTGCAGGTCAGATGATCAACAAAGCTAAACAGGCGATTCAGGCTGTTTTAGTGGCACGTAAAAAGGCAATGGAAGCGGAAGCGTTAAATGCCAAGCTGGCGCAGGAAACCATCGACGTAACCCTGCCGGGCCGTGGCGCGCCATTAGGCGGTGTGCATCCTGTTACCCGTACCGTTGACCGTATTCTGGAATTTTTTGCTGAGTTGGGTTTTGAATTTAAAGATGGGCCTGAAGTTGAAGATGGCTACCATAACTTTGATGCCTTGAATATTCCGCCGCATCACCCGGCGCGTGCCGATCACGATACCTTCTATTTTAATCCTGAGCTGGTGCTGCGTACGCAGACTTCCGGTGTGCAGATCCGTACCATGGAACACAGCAAGCCGCCGGTACGTATTATCTCTCCGGGACGTGTTTACCGTAACGATTATGATCAGACGCATACGCCGATGTTCCACCAGGTGGAAGGGTTGATGATTGCTGAAAATGTCAGCTTTACTCAGCTTAAGGGTATTCTTCACGATTTCCTGCATAACTTTTTTGAAGAAGATCTAGAAGTACGTTTCCGTCCGTCTTATTTCCCCTTTACTGAACCTTCTGCGGAAGTGGATGTGAAAGGTAAAAACGGTTGGCTGGAAGTGTTAGGCTGCGGCATGGTGCATCCGACGGTGTTACGCGCCATGGGCGTTGATCCTGATAAGTATTCAGGTTTTGCCTTCGGTATGGGTGTTGAGCGTTTAACCATGCTGCGTTATGGCGTAAATGATTTACGCTCTTTCTTTGAAAATGATCTTCGTTTCCTCAAGCAATTTAAGTAAGGGTTAAAAATAATGAAATTTAGTGAAGCTTGGCTGAGAGAATGGGTTAACCCTGAAATTTCACGCGATGAATTAGTACATCAGATCACTATGGCCGGTCTGGAAGTCGATGATGTCGATGCCGTTGCCGGTGAATTTACCAAAGTAGTTGTCGGTGAAGTGGTTGAGTGCGCTCAGCATCCCGATGCCGATAAACTGCAGGTGACTAAAATCAATATCGGCTCCGATGAATTAATCGATATTGTTTGTGGTGCGAAAAACTGTCGTTTAGGTCTGAAGGTTGCAGTAGCCGTTGTCGGTGCTGTACTGCCTGGTGATTTCAAAATTAAAAAAGCAAAACTGCGCGGCCAGCCTTCTTTTGGCATGTTATGCAGTGAATCTGAGCTGGGCATGGCGGAAAGCGCCGAAGGTATTATTGAACTGCCAAATGACGCGCCAATCGGTGCTGATATTCGTCAATACCTGGAATTGAACGATGTGATGATCGATGTTGACTTAACAGCTAACCGTGCAGATTGTCTGGGTATTGCCGGTCTTGCCCGTGAAGTGGGTGTCTTAAACAATATCGCAGTGACTGAGCCGAGCTGGGAAAACGTGGCCGTTACTATTGATGACCAGGTGGCGATTAACCTGCAGGCGCCAACGGCATGTCCGCGTTATTTAGGCCGTGTGATTCGCGGTATCAACCCGAATGCAACAACGCCGTTATGGATGGTGGAAAAACTGCGCCGCTGTGGTGTGCGCAGTGTTGATGCCGTGGTTGATATTACTCAATATGTACTGCTGGAGTTGGGTCACCCGATGCACGCTTTTGATTTGGCAAAATTAGAAGGCAGCATTGAAGTGCGTCTTGCCGAGCAGGATGAGAAGCTGACGCTGTTAGACGGTAAAGAAGTTAAGTTAAATGCCGATACGCTAGTGATTGCCGACCAGCAAAAAGCGCTGGCGATGGCGGGTATTTTTGGCGGTCAGGATTCTGGCGTGGCCGAAGGTACAACGGATATCTTCCTGGAAAGTGCTTTCTTTGCGCCGCTGGCGATTGCCGGTCGTGCACGCAGCTACGGTCTGCATACTGATGCATCACACCGTTATGAGCGTGGTGTCGATCCTGTACTGCAGGCAAAAGCGATGGAGCGTGCCACGCAGCTGCTGGTTGAGATTTGTGGCGGTAGTGTAGGTCCGGTTACGGAAGCGGTCAGTATCGATCATATTCCCGCACAGGCTGAAATTACCTTGCGCCGCAGCAAGCTGGATCGTCTGATCGGTATCTCTATCGAGTCTGAGCGTGTGGAAAGCATTCTGACCCAGCTCGGTTGTGCGGTGACGACAACGGAAGAAGGCTGGACTGCTGTTGCTCCAACCTACCGTTTCGATATGGAGATTGAAGAAGATCTGATCGAAGAAGTGGCGCGTGTCTACGGTTATAATAATATTCCTAATATTGCGCCGCAAGCAGCACTGACTATGCCAGCGCATAATGAAGCGACCTTGAAGTTATCTAAAATCCGCGATGTGTTGGTGAACCGTGGATACCAGGAAGCGATCACCTACAGTTTTGTGGATCCGGATAAACAGCTTAAGCTGCATCCTGAAGCCGATGCCTTGATTTTACCGCACCCTATCTCTAAAGAGATGTCGGCGATGCGCGTCAGCTTATGGTCGGGGCTGCTGGAAAGCGTCTCGAAAAACCAGAAGCGTCAGCAGAGCCGTGTCCGTCTGTTTGAAACGGGCCTGCGTTTTATTAAAGATGAAAACGCTGAAAACGGTATTAATCAGCAGACGATGCTGTCCGGCGTGATTATCGGCAGCCTCAATGATGGGCATTGGGATATGGCTTCACGTAATGTTGATTTCTTTGATCTGAAAGCGGATTTAGAAGCTGTGTTAGACCTTTGTGTGGATCCGGAAAGCTTTGAGTTTAAAGCCGAGCAGCATAGCGCGCTGCATCCGGGGCAATCTGCGGGTATCTACCGTAACGGTAAAAATATCGGTTATATCGGTACACTGCATCCGAGTTTAACGAAACCTTTTGCACTAAACGGCAATGCCATTGTCTTTGAAATTGAACTGGAGCAGATTATTACCCGTAAATTACCTGAAGCCGGTGATATTTCTAAATTCCCTGCTAACCACAGGGATTTGGCATTTGTTGTTGATGACCAGTTAAATGCAGGTAAGGTCTTAAAATTTATAGAAAAAATTGGCGGTTCTGAGCTAGTTGGCATAAACTTGTTTGATGTATACCAGGGGCAAGGCGTAGAAGAAGGTAAGAAAAGCTTAGCAATAGGTTTGATTCTGCAAGATACGACTCGTACCTTAGAAGAACAAGAGATCGCCGATAGTGTTAATAAGATTGTTGAAGCGGTCTCTGTGGAGTTTAATGCATCCTTGAGAGATTAACTTATGGCACTGACTAAAGCTGAAATAGCAAATCATTTATCGGAAAAAATTGGACTTAGTAAACGTGAAGCAAAAGAGTTTGTTGAGACATTTTTTGAAGAGATTAAAGCAACATTGGAAAGCGGAGAGCCGGTTAAAATCTCTGGCTTTGGCAGCTTTGAACTAAAAGATAAAGGTGAGCGCCCTGGTCGTAACCCTAAGACTGGCGAAGATATTCCTATCGCCGCCCGTCGTGTGGTTACATTTAGAGCAGGACAGAAACTAAAAGAGCTGGTGGAAGAAAACTTGCCGGATACTGAAGGTAAGCTTTAGTCTTTTGTTAAATAAAAAGCCGCATTCGCGGCTTTTTTTATATCTGCTCAAGTTGGAGCGGCGGTCTTTCTCTCGCTTTACAAAACAACAAAGAGGCCTCGCCTTCAGGCGAACAAGAAACCAAAACAAGGCGGAATAAATTCCGCGCCCCGAGCCACGCTCAAAACAGTGAATCAAGGGGCGTGGGTTTTAACCCACCAATAAACTAAACAGAATAATACCAATCAGATTAATTAACTGATCTGTTTTATATTGGAAGTGCGGTTTCAACCGCGCCTTATACCAAGCTGCGCGACTGAAGTCGCACTTCCAAAAGTAGATCACAAGCTTAATCATATGGGTATAAAACCAAAACAAGGCGGAATAAATTCCGCACCCCGAGCCGAAGCTCAAAACAATCAACCAAGGGCGTGAGTTTTAACCCACCAATAAACTAAACAGAATAATACCAATCAGATTAATTAACTGATCTGTTTTATATTGGAAGTGCGGTTTCAACCGCGCCTTATACCAAGCTGCGCGACTGAAGTCGCACTTCCAAAAGTAGATCACAAGCTTAATCATATTGGTATAAAACCAAAACAAGGCAGAATAAATTCCGCACCCCGAGCCGAAGCTCAAAACAATCAACCAAGGGCGTGAGTTTTAACCCACCAATAAACTAAACAGAATAATACCAATCAGATTAATTAACTGATCTGTTTTATATTGGAAGTGCGGTTTCAACCGCGCCTTATACCAAGCTGCGCGACTGAAGTCGCACTTCCAAAAGTAGATCACAAGCTTAATCATATGGGTATAAAACCAAAACAAGGCAGAATAAATTCCGCGCCCCGAACCGCGCTCAAAACAGCGAATCAAGGGGCGTCTATTTCAATCCACTAATAAACTAAACAGAATAATACCAATCAGATTAATTAACTGATCTGTTTTATATTGGAAGTGCGGTTTCAACCGCGCCTTATACCAAGCTGCGCGACTGAAGTCGCACTTCCAAAAGTAGATCACAAGCTTAATCATATTGGTATAAAACCAAAACAAGGCAGAATAAATTCCGCACCCCGAGCCGAAGCTCAAAACAATCAACCAAGGGCGTGAGTTTTAACCCACCAATAAACTAAACAGAATAATACCAATCAGATTAATTAACTGATCTGTTTTATATTGGAAGTGCGGTTTCAACCGCGCCTTATACCAAGCTGCGCGACTGAAGTCGCACTTCCAAAAGTAGATCACAAACTTAATAATATGGGTATAAAACCAAAACAAGGCGGAATAAATTTTGCGCCTCAGCAGCAGCTTGCACAGCGTGAAAACGGGCAAACACTGGTAATTCGTTATCGTTTGGGTTATATATCTCTTATTGTTTGAATATGAGGGCTGCCTCTGTTCAATTTTGCTAAACCCTGAACCGCTGTGAGCTTTGTTCGCAGTGGTTATCAAAAAGAGTGAAAACTATGTACTGTCCTTTTTGTGGAGCACAAGACACAAAAGTTATCGATTCCAGATTGGTTGCTGAAGGCAGTCAGGTGCGTCGCCGCCGTTGTTGTAATGAATGTAATGAACGTTTTACGACTTTTGAAGTCGCCGAGCTGGTGATGCCGCGTTTAATTAAATCAGATGGCCGTCGCGAGCCGTTTGATGATGAAAAGCTGCTGGTGGGCATTCACCGGGCACTTGAAAAAAGGCCGGTCAGTATTGAAGCGATAGAGGGCGCGGTTAATAAACTTAAATCGACCTTGCGGGCGACCGGCGAGCGTGAGGTGACCTCAAAAATGGTCGGTGAGCTGGTGATGGAGCTGCTGAAAAGTTTAGATCAGATTGCTTATATTCGCTTTGCTTCCGTGTACCGCTCCTTTGAAGATGTTAAAGAATTTGGCGAAGAGATTGCGAAATTAGAAAAATAACCCTGCCGCTGCGCTGCTAAGAATGGACAATAACTTGAATACTGCTTACTTTTCCGATTCCGATAAACACTATATGTCGCGCGCTATTGAGTTAGCCAAAAAAGGGCGCTTTACTACTTCGCCGAACCCGAATGTCGGTTGTGTGATTGTCAGAGACAATCGCATCGTGGGTGAAGGCTTTCATAAGCAGGCAGGCTTAGGCCATGCAGAAGTCAATGCCCTGGCAATGGCCGCAGATAAAGCAGTCAATGCCACCTGTTATGTGACTCTCGAGCCCTGCTCACATTATGGCCGTACGCCACCCTGCGCGCTGGCCTTGACGAAAGCAGGGGTAAAGCGTGTGGTAATTGCTATGGTCGACCCTAATCCTAAAGTGGCCGGACGTGGTATTGCTATACTCAAAGAGGCCGGTATTGAAGTTGAGACTGGTTTGCTGGAAACACAGGCGCACGAGTTAAACCGCGGTTTTATCAAGCGCATGCAAAGCCGGCAGCCGCGCGTGACGGTTAAACTGGCCGCCAGTTTAGACGGCAAAACCGCTCTGCAGAATGGTCAAAGCCAGTGGATCACTGGTACTAAAGCGCGTATCGATGTGCAGTATTACCGCGCTCAGCACAGTGCGATTTTAACCGGCAGCGGCACTGTTATTGCCGATAATCCAAGTCTTAATGTGCGCTACGGTGAGCTGCGCCTGGCGGATGGTTTTTCTGGTGAGGTCGACGAGGATTCGCTTCGCCAACCGCTGCGCATTATTTTAGATTCAACGAATAAATTAACTCTAAATGAGCGCTTATTTACGCTGCCCGGCAAAGTGCTGCTGGTTTCGCTTGTTGCCCGTAAGGATCTTCAGAATAAAGTCTTTACCGCCGATGTTGAGCAGCTGATTGCTAAGGATAATGGTGCGGGACATATCGACCTGCAAGATCTGCTGAGTCGTTTAAATGACTACGAAATTAATGATATTTGGGTAGAAGCGGGCGCTAAACTCAGCGGTGAATTATTTAAAAATGACCTGGTCGATGAATTTATTCTTTATCAGGCACCAAAATTAATGGGAGATCTGGCGCGAAACTTAGTAGACTTACCTAACTTTTCAAAAATGGACGATGTCGTGCAGTTAACGTTACAGAGTGTGACGATAATTGGTGATGATATTCGTATTATAAGTAACCGGGATTAATATGTTTACAGGTATTATAGAAGCTGTCGGGACCATTACTGCCATTCAGCAGCACGCAAAAGATGTGACTATCAGTGTGGATAGTGGTGACCTTGACTTAAGCGATGTAAAACTGGGAGACAGTATCTCTCATAATGGTGTCTGTTTGACGGTCACCAAACTCAATGAGCAGGGCTTTGATGTCGATCTCTCTCATGAAACATTAAAGCGCAGTGCTTTTTCACAAATCAAAACCGGCTTTGCGATCAATCTGGAAAAGGCGATGCAGATGAATTCCCGTTTTGGCGGGCATATTGTCAGCGGCCACGTTGACGGTGTTGGTGAAATCACGTCGATTACTAAACTGGGCAGTGCCGTTGAGTATTGGGTAAAAGCACCCGCTGAACTGGCCAAATACATTGCCGAAAAAGGCTCGATCACAGTCGACGGTATCAGTCTGACGACCAATGAAATTGATGGGGCGTCTTTTAAATTAACCATTATTCCGCATACTATTGCGCAAACTATCATGGCTGGTTATGTGGTCGGCACGCAGGTTAACTTAGAGGTTGATGTGATTGCGCGTTATTTAGAGCGTTTGCTATTGGGTGACAAGGCTGCTGAA
Source organism: uncultured Psychromonas sp. (assembly GCA_963674525.2). GTDB lineage: Bacteria > Pseudomonadota > Gammaproteobacteria > Enterobacterales > Psychromonadaceae > Psychromonas. The sequence continues at coordinate 380,540 of CAXXRV010000026.1, forward strand.
GCGCAGCAGGAAAAAAAATCAACCATGGATCTGCTCGCGCGTAGCGGATTTTTAGGTTAATAAAGGTTAATAACTTTTACATGCTTATGCAGAGAATTCAGGTCGTCTTAAATGGAGACGGGCTTCAGCTTCGCGATGATATATACTGACTACAACTGTAATATAGCGAATTAAATTCTTTTACCTGCACAAAGTGCATAAGCATGTTATTTTAAACGCTGACCTTGCTATTGCCAGCTAAAAAAAGATTAAGGAATAAAAATGGGATTAAATACAACAGCTGAGATTATTGAAGATATCCGTTTGGGGAAAATGGTGATCTTAATGGATGATGAAGACCGTGAAAATGAAGGCGATCTGATCATGGCAGCTGATATGGTGACTCCGGAAGCGATTAATTTTATGGCTAAATATGGCCGCGGCTTAGTCTGTTTAACGCTGACTGAAGAACGTTGTCAGCAGCTTAAACTGCCATTAATGGTGGATGATAATACCGCCGCCTTTTCCACAAACTTTACCGTTTCCATTGAAGCGGCGCAAGGCGTAACCACAGGTATCTCTGCGGCCGACCGTGCGGCTACCGTGCAGGCGGCTATCGCTAAAGATGCCAAACCTGCTGATATTGTTATGCCGGGGCATATTTTTCCGCTGAAAGCACAAGCTGGCGGAGTACTGACACGTGCCGGGCATACTGAAGCCGGCTGTGATTTGGCGCGTTTAGCGGGGCGCGAGCCGGCTGGCGTGATTGTGGAAATTCTTAATGAAGACGGCAGTATGGCGCGCCGGGCCGATCTTGAGCTGTTTGCTGAAAAACACGGTTTAAAATTAGGCACTGTAGCGGATTTAATTGAATACCGTAATAATAATGAAACCACCATTGAGCGTGTCAGCAGCTGTAAGTTACCGACAGAATTTGGTGAGTTTGATCTCATTGCTTATCAGGATACTATTGATAAACAGGTTCATTTTGCGCTGCAGAAAGGGGAAATTAAAGCAGGGGCGGTGACTAACGTGCGCGTCCATCTGCAAAATACTTTTAGTGATAACTTCTTCTCGGATCGTATCGCTGAACGTACCTGGCCGCTTCATAAAGCCATGCAGCGTCTTGCTGAAGATGGCGGTGTGTTGGTGATGTTAGGCCATCAGGAGACGGCTGAGTCACTGATTGAACAGGTTAAGCATATTGCCAAACAGGATGCCGGTGAAAGCATTGCCAGCAAGCCACCGGGTGTCAGCCGCCGTGTTGGTGTCGGCTCGCAGATTCTGCGTGATTTAGGCGTGCATAAAATGGCGCTGTTGAGTTCTGAGAAAAGATATCATGCGCTATCGGGTTTTGGTCTCGAGGTGGTTGATTACATCGCTGAGTAATCATCTTAACAAAGAAAATAAATGTGTTAGAATGCACAAAATTATGTAATAAGGGTCAAAAATGAAAATAATCGAAGGTGGCCTAGCGGCACCACAAGCGAAAATCGCAATCGTAATCTCTCGTTTTAACAGTTTTATCAATGAACAGTTATTGGCAGGGGCAGTTGATACCCTTAAGCGTACAGGTCAAGTTGCTGACGATAATATTACAGTGGTTCGTGTGCCGGGTGCGGTTGAGCTTCCTCTGGCGACTAAACGCGTTGCTGCCTCTAAAAAATATGATGCTATTGTTACCCTGGGTACGGTTATTCGTGGCGGTACACCGCACTTTGAGTTTGTTGCTAATGAGTGTAACAAAGGTCTTGCGCAAGTATCACTTGAGTTTGATGTGCCTGTTGCCTTTGGTGTATTAACAACGGATTCAATTGATCAGGCGATTGAACGTGCGGGTACCAAAATGGGTAATAAAGGTAGCGAAGCTGCTCTGAGCGCATTAGAGATGGTTAATGTTATGGCGGAACTTGGATAATGAAAATGAAACCTGCAGAGCGTCGTCGCGCTCGCCAGTTTGCAGTACAGGCTGTTTACCAATGGCAGATTACTCAAGCCAATGCCGGCCAGATTATTGATCAGTTTACTGTGGATCAGGATTTGTCAAAAACAGATGTTTCTTATTTTAAAGAGCTATTAACCGGTGTTATACATCGTGTTGAATCTTTAGATGAAAAGTTATCTCCGTATCTTTCCCGTAAAATCACTGATGTGGATATGGTTGATCTTGCGGTGTTACGTCTTGCCATGTATGAATTAACCTATCGCAGCGATGTACCGCATAAAGTGGTATTAAACGAAGCGATTGAGCTGGCTAAAGATTTTGCAACAGACGAGTCTTATAAATTTGTAAATGGTGTGTTAGATAAAGCACTGCGCAGTTTAAAGCTACGTGAAGAAGCCGCTAACGGTTAATTGCAGGCGGGAATATTTCGGGCCACGGCTTTAGCACGCCAATGCACTGTTTATAGGAGCCTGGACTTCAGTCCAGTTGTTTTTGATTTTTTTAAAAAAACTGTTCGACTAACAACAGGATCCGCAGAGCTCATCCTTGTTTAGTCCTGAGGTAAAAACTCCCGGCTCCAGTAGATAGTAATAAATTAGAATCCAGTAGGCATTTTTAGCTACTGGATTTTTTGCGTATAGAGGAAAGTAATGAATAAAAGTTTTATAACTAATTTGGTCGCGGCGATTATTTTAGCTGCCGGATTGTTATCTGCTGAAAGTGAATATGCCGCTATTTTAACTATGGTTGGTCTCTTTGCACTTTCAGGTGCGCTAACTAACTGGTTAGCGGTATTTATGTTATTTGAAAAAGTCCCCTTTTTATATGGCTCCGGTGTTGTCCCGGCACATTTTGAAGAGTTTAAAAAAGGTATCCGCACATTAATGATGGAGCAGTTTTTCACGCTTGAGAATGTCGATCGCTTTTTAAGTGGCGGTTCGCTTTCACCTGCACACATGGATCTTGCACCGGTTATTGAGAAAGTTGATCTTAACCCGACTTATGACGGTTTAGTTACTGTGATCATGGAATCTTCATTTGGTGGCATGTTAGGGATGTTTGGCGGTAAAGAAGCTCTGACTCCGCTACGAGAGCCGTTTATCAAGCATATGAAAAGCTCAATTATTGATTTGACAGAAGATGAGCAGTTTATTGAGCTTTTAAAAGAAGAGGTTGAACAACCGGATATGATGCACGATATCCTGGCAAAAATAGAGCAGATTATTGAACAGCGTCTCAATGAATTAACACCTCTTTTAGTTAAACAGATTATTCAGGCAATGATTAAAAAACATCTTGGCTGGTTGGTTGTCTGGGGGGGTGTCTTCGGCGGTGTTATCGGTTTAATCAGTGCTCTGCTGATGGCTTAACCCTTATCTCATTTTCAATTCTGCTGCTGTGTAAAATAAAGTATTTTTATGCCGCAGCCTGCCACTTTGCGTAATAATAGAACTGTTATTACGCGCTTAAAAACGCAATTGCTTATCTGTAATAGATAAGCTTGTATTTTAAACAATAATTTGCTGCTTTTGATGCAGATCATTGTCTTGTTATCGGCATCTTAATCGCACTATTTTTCTTTTCTTATAAAGCTTCATATGGCTTAAGGGTAAAGCAAAGCACTTAAAGGGGCGTGGACTTCAGTCCACCAAAAAGCTGGCGGAATAAATTCCGCGCCCCTAAAAATAACCAAAGCAGCGTGCTATTCCATGCTCCAGGCTTGTAACTCCCTATTCGTTTCCTCTTTACTAAAAGGTACTAGCGGTTCGTCAGGCAGTAAGCCCATCCACTCTAACTGTTCTAACTCTTCTTCATCGAGATTTTTCTTTTTGCGCATTTTCAGCAGATGGTTCCAGTTCCAGATGCCGCCTGAATCTTCTTCCGGGCAGCGGCCGTTACCTGCTGTTACTTTGGGCGGATGAATATCGCGTTTAAGTATCTTCTCCAGGCGTATAATATGCTGCCAGTTATCGCCAAAATCATAGCAGTATTCAATTTCATTACCCGGCTCGGTTAAGAAACTGGCTATTTTCAGCTGCGGGTAATACTCCTCGGGAATAGCCTTTTCTTTTGCGAAAAACTGGAATAGGTGGCAGTCTTCCCAGCCCATCACGGTTTGCATAAGGGCATGCATTTCCTCTAAGGTCAGTTGATTGCTTAGATGAACGCGACGCCAAACAGCAGGTTGTGCGCCTTGCAGCATGATCTTTACGACCAGTCCCTGTGCTTCGCTGTTTATATCTTCTTCATATTCATGTTGCGCGATAACGAACTCTTCAAAACTGATCTCTGCTAAGGACTCAAATAATTTAAACTTTTTGCGATTGATATTGGCATCATACAGGGCAGTAGCCAGATCTAAATATTGATCACTGCTGACTTCATAGGTTTGTGGTGCAGTTTTTTTATGCCGTTGTATGGCTGCGGAATAGGCCAGGCGTTGAGCAAAGGTATCTTTATTCGGGTAATAGTAGAGTTTCAGTAAATCCTTAGGTTTTTGGGCTGCTAATATAGACTCGGAAGGTGCCAGCCATGTCATCATTAACGGGTTACCAACCGTGTGGCTGAGTCTGCTGCTATTAAGGCGTTGCGGATCAGCTTGATAATTGAGCTTTTGTTTGCAGTTATCTAAATTAAATGGCTCGGGTTGTGTCCAGGCAAAAGGCAGCTGAGACAGCCAATACAAAGAATTAGGATCTACAGGCGTTAATTTTTCCTGTTGAATCGCGAGTATCCAGGGCAGGGTGACGGCCAGGCAGTCTGCGGAGGTTTCTATAAATTCTACCGGTATCATTTCCGCCTGCTCATTGCTTTGAATTTGCTTAATCGTATTTTGCAGCGAGGTTTGTGGCTCGGTATTGACTAATGTTTCGCGAATACCTGATTTGCTATCAAGCAGTATGCTGAATTGATTTTCTTTTCCGTTGCTGGTGATGCTGAGCATTAAGCTTGCACAGTCATTGCCGTCAATATGGGTAAGGTATAACTCATTAATTTGTGCTGCTTCATTGGCTTTGCCGTAGCGCATTGCGTGTTTTTGCCAGGTCTTGAAATACGGCTTAAGAGCAGGGTGACGGTTAAAGCGAACACATAGATTTAATAGTTGTTGATTGGATAATTGCGACCACTCTTTCGCAGAGTATTGATTAAGTGCTTGTGCGCTGACAAGGGCAACGGCTTGATCATGATATTGAGTGAGTAATAGCAGCGCATCTATTCCCCAGGAATAGGGGGTTAGCTCGCTAAGCAATAGCGGTAAAGCCTCAGCAGGAATTAGCGTAAGGTTTTCTTCAAATAATTCAATAAACTCAATAGATGAATCAATGCCTGTTTGCTCGATAATACTCTTAAGCTCTGGACGTTCAGTTACGCGCTCTGCCGGGTTAACAGCCATTAAATTGCTAATATCTGTTTTGATGTTAAATTGGTTCTTTTTAAGCGCCGCAAGCACAAGTAATAGCCATTGTCGGTTTAACATAGCGTGTTGCTGTGCCTGAGCTAACATCTGTTCAATAACTTCTTCTATCTCTACTTTAGCTTGCGCCGGTAAACTTGATACGGTCAGCTTAAGCTCTGATATTGCAGTATCAATCCAGGGATGAATATTTTCATTTATTTGTGAACTAAGTTCCTTGGGTGCCGTAAGTGCGATAAAAATCATTAAAAACACATTTTCGGGATCCGCAAACCACTCAATTTGTTCATCTGTTAATTGTTTGTTGTTTTTGGGTAAATGGCAGTACTCATTAATGGCACTGAGTAATATTTCAGGGGGTAATTTCATGGTCTTTCCAGTAGCTGAGAAGTTGTGATTTGAGCAAGTTTCAATTTATCATTAAACTGATATTGCCTCTAGCGGTTTTCGTTAACAGCTATTTAAAACCTAAAAGCACTACCACAGAGGCGCTATGCGCCACACAGAGATTGTCAGCTTAATGGTTCCTTTGCTTTGTGTTTTTCTCTATTGACTCTGCGTCCTCGGTGGTGGTTTTTTATAGATGGGCATATTAATCTATGATGGGATACTTTTTAGATATCCAGGAGTAAATGCGCTCAACATCCTTGGCTTTGCATAATTCGCTGCCATAATTCATGGTCGCCGCTGTTCCTGCGGCAACGCCCCGTCTTGCCGCCTTCCTGATTGAGTGGCCATTGGCTAATGCCAGGACGGTTGCAGCGACCATACTGTCACCGGCGCCCACTGTACTGTTTTTCTGTACGCGCGGAGGCACAATCTGCTCGCAAATATCTGCCGTGACCAATAATGCACCCTGCGGCCCGAGTGATACCAGCACGATCTGCGCTTTGCCTGCGTCAATAATCTGCTTGGCTTTATCCTCCAGCTCAGCCGGCTCAATAAGCTTAGAGTTGGTTAATAAAGCTAATTCATTGGCATTTGGCTTGATTAAATATAAACCGCCATGGTTAACGGCGCGTGCCAATGCGGCGCCTGAGCCATCATAGATAACTTTGATGGCATATTGCTGACAAAACTTAAGCACATCGCCAACAATATCGCCCGGCATCTTTTCCGGGATACTGCCGCTAATGACGCAATATTGCGCATCTTGATGGTGATCAAGCAACTCCAGTAATGCCGTCTGCTCTTCACTGGAAAGCACTGGACCGGGCATAATAAATCGATATTGCGCATTGTCATGGGTGGTGACGACATTTAGATTCTGCCTTGTCCATTGCGAACAGGGCAGGGGCGCGACTGAAATGCCCTCTAATGTTAACAGTTGCGTTAATTGCTCACCTGACGATCCTCCCGCCGGATAAATGGCAAGGGAGTTTCCGCCGAGCTTATAGATGGCACGGGAAACATTGATGCCGCCGCCACCGGGTTCAAAAACAGGTGTCGAGCAACGCAGTTTTCCATCGGCAATAATACGAGGTGTGGTCGATGCACAATCCAATGCCGGGTTTAGGGTAAGCGTAATGATCTTTTTCATGCCGTGAATCCTTGTTAAAGGGGATAAAAACAGTGTATTGCTGTGCAACTTAAGCAATGAATTTTAAAGCGTAAATTAAATAGTCGCAGCTATAAGAAGGATGATGACTATAATATATAGGGTAGTTGAAAAAAACAGCACTGCTTTCCTATCGGCCAATGTCAGCTAAAACCGTTAAAAGCATTTCTATGATAACGCCTTGCAGCAAGCGGGCAGGTTGCAGCGAAAAACATGATACTTTGGGGTTGCCATGAGCAAGATAGCCTGTAATTTTGTTAGTTGGAGTATGTTTTATGAGCTCTGTAATGAATTGGCCGGGACGATCACAGCCTCCTCTTATCAGCCGGATCTTATTATTGCCATTGGCCGGGGCGGATGGATGCCAGGGCGAGTCTTGTCAGATATGCTCGGCCAGTTTAATTTAACCTCGATTAAAATCGAGCATTACCAGGAAACGCAGCACCATCAGGCAGCTCAGGTTAGCTGCCCGCTGACGGCTGATATCAATGGCAAGCGGGTCTTAATTGTCGATGATCTCTGCGACAGCGGTGACACCTTCGAGGTGGCTGTGCAGCATGTCCGCTGTCGTGGTAAGCCTGCGCAAGTGAAAACAGCCTGCCTGTTTTATAAACAGGTTTCTTCTTTTGCACCGGATTTTTACGCCGAAAAGCTATACGAATGGCGTTGGCTGACCTTTCCCTGGGCGGTTGTCGAAGATATTACCGGGCTGTTAAAACGAGTCAATAGCGAACCGAAAACAGAAGATGAGCTGGTTAAGGTCGTGGCGCGTGAATATGGCGCTGAGCTTACGCCGACAGAGTCGCAGGCAATTTGGCGCGCGATGCAAGAATTGCGGACAGATTAGAATGGCATTGTTGCCGTTTTGTGTCCTTGAACAGGCGCTGCTGAGGCTGCAAATATAAGCAAGCAGGTGAAGTAAATATTCACCTGCTTGCTTATTGTGAAATCAGAACGCTAGCTTATTTGCTGTGGCGCTCCTGTAGTTTTGCGGCGATATCAGATAGGTTTAAGCCTTCATTCTGCAGCAGTACTGTCAGGTGATATAGCAGGTCGGCGCTTTCACAGGTCAGCTCATCCATATCTTTTGCCATTGCCGCTAAGGCCACTTCCACGCCTTCTTCACCGACTTTCTGTGAGATACGTTTAGTGCCGCGTGCATAGAGGCTGGCCGTATAGCTGCTTTGCGGATCCGCACCTTTACGACCGGCGATCACTTTTTCCAGATCGGCAAGAAAGGTTAATGCTGGCTGTACTTCGCCTTTAAAGCAGCTTTCAGTGCCCAGATGACAGGTCGGACCGACAGGCTCAACAATAGCAAGTAGAGTATCATTGTCGCAGTCCGTGCTGATTTCGATGACATTCAGGAAGTTTCCTGATTCCTCGCCTTTGCACCATAAACGCTGTTTGGTGCGGCTGAAGAAGGTCATCTTGCCGCTTTCCAGTGTCGCAGCTAAGGACTCCTGATTAACATAGCCGAGCATCAGGACTTTACCGGAGGTGCGGTTCTGCACGATCACAGGCATCAGGTTATCAACTTTAGCCCAATCCAGTGCCTTAAGCTGCGCTTCATTCATTAGTACATTGCTCATAATCTGATCTCTACCTGCTCTGTTTTAAGGTAAGCTTTTAACTCACCAATATTAATTATCTGTTTATGGAAGACGCTGGCGGCAAGTGCGCCGTCAACATCTGCTTTATTAAAGACATCGGCAAAATGCACCATCTCCCCGGCACCGCCGGAGGCGATTAGCGGCACATTGCAGACTGCCCGTGCCTGGCTGAGCTGGTCGATATCATAGCCGCAGCGCACGCCATCCTGGTTCATCACATTCAGGACAATCTCTCCTGCACCACGTGACTGCACCTCTTTGATCCAGTCAAAGGTGTTCCACTTGGTGGTCAGTGTCGCATGTTCGCTGCCGGTAAACTGTTTAACCTGATACAAACCCGTTTCTTTGTCGAAGTAGGAATCGATTCCGATAACGATGCACTGCACACCGAACTTTTCGCTGAGGCGGTTGATTAAACTCGGATCGCTAAGGGCCGGGCTGTTAATAGAAACCTTATCCGCGCCAAACTCTAGAATACGCTGCGCGTCCTCTTCAGTTTTAATGCCGCCGGCAACGCAGAAAGGAATATCAATCACTTCGGCAACGCGGCTTACCCAGCTTTTATCCACGACACGGGCATCGGAGCTGGCCGTGATGTCATAGAAAACCAGTTCATCGGCACCTTCTTCGGCATAGCGTTTTGCCAGCGGAACAATATCTCCGATAATTTCATGGTTACGAAATTGTACGCCTTTAACGACCTGGCCGTCCTTAACGTCTAGACAAGGTATTATGCGTTTTGCCAGCATGCGATAGCCTCCTTAACAGTAAATTTACCTTCCAGCAGGGCACGGCCGACAATCATACCGGATGCCCCGGAGCGGGCAACCGCTGCAATATCATCCAAGGAGCCGATACCGCCGGATGCCTGCCATGCGACCTGCGGGTAGGCCGCGGACAGCTCTTGGTAAAGGTCGACATTAGAGCCTGTCAGTGTGCCGTCTTTAGAGATATCGGTACAAAGTACATGTTTCAGGCCGACGGCCAGATAGGTTTCCAGTAGCGATTCAATGGTTTGACCGCTATCTTCCTGCCAGCCGGACACGGCAACAACTTTATTACCCTGCGCATCTATATTGATATCCAGTGCCAGAACGATATGCTCGGCACCATATTTTTTCATCCAACCGGCCACCATCTGCGGCTCTTTAACGGCTGTTGAACCGATAACGACACGCTGGGCACCGCTATCGAGGAGATCTTTAACGTCCTGCTCGGTGCGTACGCCGCCGCCAATCTGAATTTTGGCCGGCGTGTTGGCTATCAGGCTGGCGATCACATCCAGCTGGCGTTTACTAACATCTTTGGCGCCATCTAAATCAACCAGGTGTAACCAGTCGGCACCATCCTGATTGTAAATCGTAAACTGGCTTTGCGGATCATCACTGTAAACCGTTTTTTGTGCATAATCGCCCTGGTAAAGACGAACGACTTTACCGTCGATAAGATCGAGTGCTGGGATAATCATATTAAAGCTCCAGGAAGTTTTTAATCAGTTGTGCGCCGGCTTTACCAGAGCGTTCAGGGTGGAACTGCACTCCGTAAAAATTGTCTTTGTTAACAGCGGCAGTAAAAGGTTTGCCATAATCACAGCTGGCAATGGTATTTTCCGTTACCGGCAGCGCATAGCTGTGTACAAAATAGAAATAGCTGTTGGCCGGAATATTCTTAAACAGCGGGTTATCTGCCTTTGCATTGACCTGATTCCAGCCCATATGCGGCGAGCGCAGCGGCGCGACATCCATCTTTTCGATATGACCTTTAACAATGCCCAGCGTTTCAATAATCGGCTGATCGCCAAAGCCCTCTTCAGAGGCCTCGGCGAGCATCTGCATACCTAAGCAGATACCTAATACCGGTTGCTTGAGGCTTTTAATCTGCTCGACCAGATCACGCTCAATCAGGTTGGCCATCGCTTCTTTTGCGGTGCCGACACCCGGTAAAAACAGCTTGTCAGCCTGCTGCAGAATTTCCGGCTCTTTACTGACGGTCACGTTATAACCGAGACGTTCAATGGCAAATTTTACCGATGACAGGTTAGCGCAGCCGGTATCAATAATCACTATTTTCATAAAACACCCTTGCTTGATGGCAGATCTGTACCGACGATTTGAATGCTTTGACGCAGTGTACGGCCGAATGTTTTAAATAAGCCTTCCACCATATGGTGCGCATTGCCGTCTTCAACTTCCAGGTGCAGCGTAGCACCCATCGCCTGAGCAAGTGAATAGAAGAAGTGCTCAACCATTTCTGTGGACATGGTGCCGACCAGTTCCCGCGGAAAGTTGGCTTTAAATTTCAGGTAGGGACGACCGGAGAGATCCAGCGTACAGCTGGCCTTGGTTTCATCCATCGGCAGGACAAAGCCGAAACGGCCGATACCGCGTTTATCACCTAAGGCTTTATTTAAGGCTTCGCCGAGTGCCAGCGCGGTGTCTTCAACGCTGTGATGATCATCGATATGCAGATCACCTTTGACGCTGACATCCATCTGGAATCCGCCATGGGTAGCAATTTGATCAAGCATATGATCAAAGAAGCCCATTCCGGTATCGATATGGTTTTCACCCGTTGTATCTAAATCAACGCGGACATTAATATCAGTTTCTTTAGTGGTACGGGTTACCGAAGCGATGCGACCGCGGCTGGTCAGCTGTTTAACAATTGTTTTCCAGTTGTGCGTTTCTCTGTTGTACAAAATACCGGTAATACCCATATTTTCAGCAAGCTGCACATCGGTAATACGATCGCCAATCACATAAGAGTTGGCAAAATCGATACGTCCTGACTGCAGGTATTCTTTGACCATACCGAGATGCGGTTTACGGCAGCTGCAGTTGTCTTCCGGAAAGTGCGGGCAAAGCAGGGTGGATTCAAATTTTACGCCCTGCGAAGCAAAGATTTCCATCATCTTATTCTGTGGAATATCGAAATCTTGCTGCGGGTAGCTGTCCGTACCCAAACCATCCTGGTTAGAGACGATAACCAGAATAAAGCCTGCTTCCTGCAACTTTAAAAGACAAGGAATAACATCGGCTTCAAATTTCAATTTTTCTAAACTATCAACCTGTTTATCGCTGATCGGCTCATCAATTAATGTGCCGTCACGATCGATAAATAGGAATTTTTGTTTACTCATTATTTATTCCCTATAGCGAGTTTAAGGTGGTTAATGTCGCCTGCATTTCAGCTTTTGAGCCGATAGTAATACGGATACAGTTTTCCAGGCGTGGTTTGCCGGCAAAGTCGCGCATAATAATGCCGTCATCAGCAAAGGCGCTAAAGACTTTTGCGGAGTCTTTAAAGCGTACTAATACAAAGTTGCCGGTTGCCGGAAAAATTTCACGGACGCAGTCAATTTTCTGCAGTGCGTTTTGTAACTGCTGGCGGTTATCATTCAGTGTTTTTACGCGATCAAACATAACCGCTAAGCCGCTTGGCGATAGTGCTTGGGTGGCGATCTGCGCAACCGGAGCCGGTACCGGATAGGGGGCTATCACTTTTGCCAGCATTTCAATAACCGATTCCTGCGCCAGGGTAAAGCCGCAACGGATAGCAGCCAGTGCAAAGGCTTTGGATAGCGTACGGGTGATAACCAGGTTTTCATGCTCGGCAATCAAATCCACCTGACTTAATTCCGGGCAAAATTCAATATAAGCTTCATCGGCAACAATCAGTGCTTTGCCTTTGCTTGCCTGTAGTAAGGTAATCAGCTTTTCCCTGTCGAGCATATTGCCGGTCGGGTTGTTTGGGGCGCATAAAAAGACGATTTTAACTGAGCTGTTCGGATCATTAACAGCCTGTGCAACCGCGTCATAATCAACGTCAAAGTGCTCATCCAATGCGACCTCTTTAATCGCCACACCGCAGGTTTCCGCGCTGATAGCATACATGCCGTAGGTTGGCGGGCAGATGAGAATGCTGTCCTGGTTAGGTTCACAAAAGGTACGGATCAGTATTTCGATGCTTTCATCGGCACCGCGGGTGCTTAATACTTGAGTGTTTTTAAGGTTGGCGTAATCGGCGTAGGCGTTGATTAATTCTGGCGGTTGAAACTCAGGATAACGGTTAAGTTTGCTGGAATCTAACTGATATTCACTGCAATCTGGTGATTCATTGGCATTTAACCAGACTTCACCTGTGCCGCCAATACGGCGGGCAGAAAGGTATGGGGTTAATGCCTGCACAGTTTTACGGGCGAGGTGTTGGATATCACTCATCTTCTTTTATCTTCCCTAACGAATAACAACCTATATTACCTCTTTAGGTTGCTATAAAAAAAAATTGTTATTGAGCACAGGGCGTGTGTACGCCCTGTTTTTATCTATTTAGTTTATCCATGCGGATGGTCACGGCGCGTTTATGTGCCGTTAGGCCTTCCGCATCGGCCAGGCAGGTAACCGCCGGTGCTAAATTGCGCAGACCGTCAGCGCTGAGTTCCTGTACCGTATAACGTTTCACGAAGTCAGCCAGCCCTAAGCTTGAATAGGTGCGGGTATAACCATAGGTCGGTAAAACATGGTTGGTGCCGCTGGCATAATCACCCACAGATTCCGGTGTCCAGGCACCCAGAAAAATGGAACCGGCATTTTTCAGTTTCGGCTGCAGCGCACGCGCATCCTGAGTTTGCACAATCAGATGCTCGGGTGCATAGCGGTTAGAGATTTCAGCGGCCTGGTCAAGGTCTTCACAAATAATACTGACGCTGTGTGCCAAGGCTTTTTCGGCAATTTCGCGGCGCTCTAAAAGGGCCACCTGTTTAGCCACTTCAACAGCCGTCTGCTCGGCTATTTGTGCACAAGGCGTCACTAAAATAGACTGTGAATCATGGCCGTGCTCTGCCTGAGATAACAGATCTGCAGCAATAAAGGCCGGATCGGCATCCGCATCGGCAATCACTAAGACCTCGGAAGGGCCGGCCGGCATATCAATGGCTGCACCGGCAAAATCATTACTGACCTGGCGTTTCGCTTCAGTAACATAGGAGTTACCCGGGCCGAATATTTTATCAACGGCGGCGATGCTTTGGGTTCCGTAAGCAAGAGCGGCAACAGCTTGTGCGCCACCGATAGTGTAGATTTCATCAACGCCGCAAAGCGATGCCGCATAGAGGATCTCATCGGCAATGGGAGCCGGTGAGCACAGAACCAGACGCGAGCAACCGGCAATCTGTGCCGGCGCACCTGTCATAATAACCGTTGACGGCAGTGGCGCACTGCCACCTGGAATATACAGACCGACAGATTCAATCGCCTGGGTATGCATCTCACATACCACACCCGGCATAGTTTCAACGCGGATCACATCCTGCTTTTGCGCCTGATGGAACTTAACAACCTGCTCATAAGCGGTTTTAATTGCCGCTTTGATATCATCGCCTAAACGTGCCGTTGCCAGCTCAATATCTTCCGCTGTTTTGCTGAAGTTATCGCCTTCAAGCTTGTCAAAACGTTTGCTGTACTCAAGCAGGGCACTGTCACCCTTGCTGCGGATAGCGGCAATGATTTCAGAGACCGTATTAGACAGTGCTGAAGAATCTGCCATCGCCGGACGGGAAAGCAGCTGCTGCTGTGCTTCGCTCGATAAATCTGACCAGTTAACCGTCTGTATTCCAGTTTGCATAACTACTCCATCATTTTTTCAATTGGTAGTACTAATATTGAGCTTGCGCCTAATGCTTTTAGCTGCTCCATTGTTTCCCAGAATAAGTTTTCTTTGCTGACCACATGCAGAGCAACGTGATCATCACTACCAGCGAGTGCCATTACCGTTGGTTGTTCAGAACCAGGAAGCAGATCTTTAATCGTTTCCAAGTTTTCTTTCGGTGCATGGAGCATAATGTATTTGCACTCTTTAGCCGACTGTACGCCGTCAATACGGGTTAGAATGCGGTCAACCAGTTGTTGTTTGTCAGCGCTTAGTTCTTCTGCGCGCTGCATTAAGACCGCCGTCGAGCGGTAGATAACTTCAACTTCTTTAAGACCGTTTGCTTCGAGTGTGGCGCCTGTTGAAACAAGATCACAGATAGCATCGGCAAGGCCGGCACGCGGTGCTACTTCAACTGAGCCGGTTAACATACAAGATGTGTAAGGTACGTTTGCTTCTTTCATAAAACGTTTCAGGATATGCACATAAGTGGTTGCAATGCGCAGGTTAGCCAGAGATTGCACACCTTGATAATCAAAGTCATTGTCAACAGCAAGTGAGAAACGACAACCACCGAAAGCGAGCTCTTTAACTACCTTGTGCTCCGTTGCTTCGTTAGCGGCAGCACGCATCATGCTTTCTTCTTCCAGGACGTTCTGGCCGATAAAACCAAGATCAACCACACCATCCATAACCAGACCCGGAATATCGTCATCACGTACACGGAGAATATCGATGGGCATATTTTCACTATGGGCAATTAAACGTTGGGTGTTTAAATTTACCTTAATGCCACATGCCTTAAGTAATTTAACGGTATCGTCGCTTAAACGACCCTTTTTTTGTATTGCGATTCTTAAACGTTGCTCTGGCATTATTTTTTCCTTGTCTTAAAAACTAAAAAACCCTCGAAGGTTAGACTTCCGAGGGTTAATTTGTTTGGTAACCACTGGAAGCACGTAAAAACTCTTCCAAGAATGAAATCCTGAAAGATTAGGTGATATGGTGATGGTGCTGTGCTTTCAGGATGATTTTTTTCACGGTTACATAAATCTCTTTAAATTAATTGCGCTTAGAATATCAATCCGAGCATTAAAAGTGAACTGTTTTTTGAGTAATTAATCATAAAACTAAAATAGTTATGCTGATTGTTCATTCTCTGTACTTTCTAACGCTTCTAATTTAGCGCGTTGTGCTTTCGATATGTATTTAGGTTTATTGCCAGGGTTTGCTTTGGCATTCATTTTCTTAAGGCGCTTTTTTAGAATGCTGTTGATCTTCTTCTTTCTGTTCATGGTTTTTTCCTAGATTAGGGTTACGCTCAAGTATTTGCACACTGCTATTGCTGAAAACGCGGATATTGTAAAACACTGCCTGATAAACACAAGTTTAAGCAAGCGAAAGTAAGGCCGACAAGCACTGTGATTAAGCTTGCAGTTAGGCTTGAGTTACCGCTACATAGGCTGATAAATACAGTCTGAGCCGGCTTAATTTAAATGGGAGGAAGGGATTTTTACGTTATAATAGCGGCCATTAGCGGCACTCTGAACGGATTGGAGATTAAGTTTGAGTAATATAACTGTAAGTGTCACTGTCAGTAGTGATTTTTTAGAGATTGCCGCGCTCGATAGAGCGGCCTGGCAGAGCAATCACCATGCCGAATTTATACCTGACGGCGAGCATGCCTGGCGAATCTGGTGTGAGCATAGCGTTATGTACACGGCAAGATGTGAAGAAGAAATAGTGGGGGCGATATTAGCATTTCAGTGTGAAAATGGTGTTTATTGCCTGCATAAGGTGATGGTTAGCCAGGAATATCGCGGTAAAGGTATTGCCGGGTTACTTTTTAAAGCGCTTTTTAATGATCTTGACGCTAAAAAAGTCGATTCATTTTTAACCGTGGATCCGCTCAATAAGGTTGCGCTTGCCCTCTATAAAAAACTGGGCTATCGGATTAAGGAGCTGGTTGCGGGTTATTACCGCAGTCACGAAGACCGCTACCTGATGCTTAGAAAGCCTGCGCATAACGCATTAACTGTCAACTTAAACGAATAAGATAAGTAGCGAATACTTTTTGGAATCGATATGCAAAAAAACAAAGTACTGGTGCTTTATGCGCATCCATCACAGCACCGCTCTGAGGTCAATCAACCGCTGTTTCAGGCGGCGTGTCAAATTGACGGCGTGACAGCCGTGGATCTTTACGGGAAATATCCGACCTTCAATATCAATATTGTTAAGGAGCAGCAGCAACTACTCGATCATAATGTGATTATTTTTCTGTTTCCGCTGTTCTGGTATTCGACACCGGCGATATTAAAGGAATGGCAGGATCTGGTGTTGGAGTATGGTTTTGCCTATGGTGAGGGTGCTGACGCATTAACAGATAAGGTGTTTTTATGTGCACTGTCCGCGGGTGGCAAGGAAGAAGCTTATCAGAGCAATGGTTATCTGCACTTTCCCATCAAAGAGCTGCTGCGCCCCCTTGAGCAGATGGCTGCAACCAGTGGAATGAAATGCCTTGCTCCTTTTGTCCTTTTCGGCTCCAGAACCGCCGTTGAAGAGAACCGTTTACAAAAGCATATTAGCCAATGGCAACAGCTGCTGAACGCGCTGGTACAGGGCAATATTGATATTCCTGCTGCACAGCAGGTTGATAAGCTTAATGACTACCTTGATAGTCCGGGAGGAAATCTATGACCGATATTTTTCTGCAGGCATTTATTTATTTAGCCGCGGCTGTTATTGCCGTTCCTATTGCGACTAAACTGGGGCTCGGCTCGGTCTTGGGCTATCTATTTGCAGGGGTGATCATTGGTCCTGTGATAGGTCTGGTGGGTGAAGAAACGACCGCCATTCAGCATTTTGCTGAGTTTGGTGTCGTTATGATGCTCTTTCTGGTGGGACTTGAGCTGGATCCTAATAAGCTTTGGGCAATGCGCAACCGCCTGCTTGGCCTTGGCGGGTTGCAGGTCGGTGTGACCACTGCGGTGGTGATGGCACTCGCTATGCTCTTCGAACAGCCATGGACGATCGCCTTGACGATCGGCTTGATCTTTTCCCTCGCATCAACGGCGATCGTTTTGCAGACCTTTAATGAAAAAGGCCTGGGCAAGACGGAAGGTGCGCAAAATGCCTTTTCAGTGCTGCTCTTTCAGGACATTGCCGTTATTCCCATGCTGGCATTTATTCCCTTGCTGGCACTGCCTGAGTTGCAGGCACAAGCAAGCACACTGGCGGCAGCGGCTGACCATCATGAGCAGTTAAGCCTGGTCGCAGGGCTGCCGGGGTGGGCATATGGGCTGGTTATTACTCTGTCGATTGCAGCGGTTGCAGTCGGCGGGCATTTCTTAAGTCGACCTCTGTTCCGTTTTGTGGCTAATTCCGGCCATCGGGAGATATTTACTGCGACAGCCTTAATGCTGGTGATTGGTATCGCTGCATTGATGAGTCTGGTCGGTTTATCACCGGCATTGGGGACCTTCCTTGCCGGTGTGGTATTGGCAAACAGTGAGTTTCGCCATGAGCTGGAATCCAATATCGATCCCTTTAAAGGGCTGCTGCTCGGATTGTTTTTTATTACCGTTGGCGCGGGGATCAACTTCGCCATTCTCTTTGATGAGTTCCTGTTAATCAGCGCGTTAACCCTTGCCGTGATTGCCGTAAAAGCGGCTGTGCTTTATCTGCTTGCGCTGATTTTTCGAGTCAAAGGCAGTGCTCGCTGGTTACTGACATTGAGCCTTGCTCAGGCTGGGGAGTTTGGTTTTGTGCTGCTCGGCTTTTCCCTGCAAAGTCATGTACTTCCCGCAGAGATGGCGCAAAAGCTGCTGTTAGTCGTGGCGCTGTCGATGTTTTTAACGCCGGGACTGTTTATTCTCTTTGACAAGGTGATACAGCCGCGTTTTGCTAAGCAGGCCAATGATAGGGAGCAGGATACTGTCGATGAAACCGGTACGGTGATTATTGCCGGCATCGGACGTGTCGGACAGATTATTAATCGTACCCTGATGGCTAACGGGGTGAAAACCGTGGTTCTCGATTATCAGACCAATCAGGTCGATGCCATGCGCAAAATAGGTACAAAAGCCTATTTTGGTGATGCGAGGCGACCGGAGCTACTGCACACTGCGGGTATCGAACACGCGGCGGCTTTTGTCGTGGCTATTGACAGTCGTGAATGCAGTGTCGAACTGGTTAAATATGTGCATCACTGCTATCCCGATATCAAGATTATTGCCCGTGCCTTTGACCGCGGCCATGGCTACCTGCTTCGCCAGGCGGGAGCCGACGCTATCGAACCTGAAACCTATCATTCCGCACTTGAACTGGGCGTGCATGCCATGAAGGCATTAGGCCATCATCCCTTTTTTGTTGAGCAGCAGAAAGCGGCTTATAAAAATGTCGAAGAGCAGCAGTCTGATCTTCTTTATCAGGCCTGGATCGATGATTCGGATGGTGAGCGCTTTGATAATAACTACATCAAACTGTTTCTGCAGATGGAAGAGCATCTCGCTGATGCTATGGGTAAAGATAAGCGCGGAGTTCATTCTCTTTCAGAAAGGGAATGGACGCCACCCCCGAAAGGCTATGTCGATAAGATAAAGTAGTGACTTGAAAAATAATTAAAGAGGTAAAATTTGCAACCTTTATTTGAAGCAAACCGTATTGGCAATATGCGTTTAAAGAATCGTTTTATTCGCAGCGCCACCTGGGAAAATATGACCACGGAAGAGGGCCATATGACCGAAAAGCTCTACGCTGTTTATGAGAACCTGGCCAAAGGAGAAGTCGGCTTAATTATAACGGGGTATGCCAATATCGTTGCCGAAGAGCAGCCTAATCCGGGCATGATGGGCATCTATAATGATTCATTTATCGATGAGTACAAAAAATTAACCGCTCTCGTGCATGATTATGATGCAAAAATAGTGATGCAGCTGGCCTACGGCGGTACAAAAACCACCCACAATGTCGGGCAAAGGGTTATTTATGCCCCCAGTGAAGTGCCTGAAATAGGCACACAAACGCTGGGCAAGGCGATGACCATTGATGAAATAGACTATATCATTAATGGTTTTGCCCAAGCTGCGCTAAGGGCCAAACGGGCCGGGTTTGATGGCGTGGAGATCCATGGCGCACATAGTTATTTAACGAACCTTGCGGAATTCTCCACCCATAACTTGTTTGGGTGGAGATGGATAGCAAACCAGCCGTTAGGTTGGTCTATCTTAGTTGGATACACTATCATTTTTACCTGTATTTACATCCAAGTAAATCAGGTCTACTATGATCATTATGAAAAGCAAAGTACACACAAAAACGCTAAAAATAAGAATCCGTGACAAACATGTAAGCACCCTAAACAAATGGGCTTACGGTGTGAATCAGGTGTGGAATTTTTGCAATGAAACGGCGATGAAGGCATTGAGCAATGTCAGTGAATTTGGTCCAGTAAAACCCGCTTTCCTGTCAGGATACGATCTTCAAAAGTACACCAAAGGCATGAATAAAGCGCTTGGCCTGAACTCTGCGACCGTGCAGATGGTTGGCCATGAATACGCCACCCGCCGCAAACAATTCAAGAAACACAGGTTGAATTGGCGTAAATCTGGTGGCGTTAGACGTTCGCTGGGTTGGATCCCGGTTCGTAAAGACTGTATTAGCTTCAAAAATGGTCAGGTTTATCATAACCGCCACTATTTTAGCGTTTGGGATAGTTACGGATTATCTCAATACACCTTCAAATCTGGCTCATTCAATGAGGATTCAAGAGGCCGGTGGTACTTCAACGTTGTGGTTGAGGTGGAAGCAGAGCAGGGTACAGGCAAAGCCAGTGTGGGTATTGATTTGGGCTGTAAAGAAACAGCCACCGACAGTAACGGCTGCAAACTAAAAGGCCGTGAATACCGCGAGCTAGAGGAAGATTTAGGTATTGCGCAGCGTGCAAAGAACAAAAAGCGCGTCAAGGCTATCCATGCAAAGATAAAAAACCGCAGAGTAGATGCTTTGCATAAATACAGCCGCAAACTTGTCAATGAAAATGCGGCGATATTCATTGGTAACGTAAGTAGTCAAAAACTGGTCAAGACTAAAATGGCTAAGTCCGTTTTAGATGCTGGCTGGTCTACATTAAAAACACTATTGGAATACAAAAGCGCTCACGCTGGTATTGTTTTTGAAGAAATCAATGAATCGTACACCACCCAAACTTGCTCGTGTTGTGGCTCTCGCCAAAACAGTCCGAAAGGTAGAGCAGGACTTGGAATAAGAGAATGGACCTGTGAGTGTGGTGTCACTCACGACCGCGATGTGAACGCGGCCAAAAACATTCTTGCGCTCGGGCATGAGCGTCTGGCAGTAGGAATCCCCCACTAAAATCTTTGATTTAGTGGAGGGAGGATGTCAAGCCCTTATTATAACCGGCGTGAAGATGAATATGGCGGCAGCCTGGAAAACAGAATGCGCTTTTTACTGGATATTTATGCAAAAATGCGCCAAGTGGTGGGCGATGATTACCCTATTTTAGTCAAGTTAACGGCCTGTGAATTTTTTGACGGCGGATTAAGCTTTGCTGAAACACGAGCTATTTGTAAAAAATTACAGGCTGTTGGTGTCGATGCGATAGAGATTTCCGGCAATATCCACGGTAAAGCAGAATCACTGGTTGGGCAGCGCTTTGATGGCTATCAAATTCATAAACAAGGTTATTTTCTTGAATACGGAAAAGTTATCAGTGCTGAAATTGATGTGCCGGTCATTACGGTTGGTGGCCTTGCGGATATTGAGACCATAGAAGAAATTGCCCGGCAAACCAATATCCAATACTTTGCTATTGCCAGACCTCTGCTCAGCGAGCCGCATTTAATCAAGCGCTGGAAAGCGGGAGACAGACGCCCGGGAATATGCGAAAAGTGTTCAAAATGCAGAACGCGGCGAGGAAATTTTTGTGTGGTTCACAATAAGCGCTAATGATAGCAAAAAGAGTTAAGCGAGCATGTTGTCAAAGCTCAGTGCTGCTCAAAACTAAACACCAGGGGCATCGCTTTTAATCCGCTTAAAAAATCAAGCAGAATGCAGCAAAACCCGGCGGAATAAATGTCGCGCCAAAACAACAGCAAGCCAAGCGCGTTATAGCCGGCAGGATAGAGCAAAGCAAAAAGGAGTTAATTGCTCTTTCGCTTGAGCATTTTCAAGACAAATGGAACTACAATAAAAAATGAATGTAAATTAAATCCTTGAGTTTGCTAGTAAACTGGCCCTGCATAATTTAGAGCTGTCTGCTTTACGGGCAGGGATAAAACTGATTCGCGCTAAATCATCTGGCAATAGAAAAACGCTGATAAGGTATCTGCAGGCGCTGTTATTTTAATTAGATACCTGAAAGGGGCAATAATGATCGATTTTTTTCTACAACTCCATCCTGTGCTGCAGGCATTACTAGCGACACTTTTTACCTGGGGGTTAACAGCCGCGGGTGCGGCACTTGTCTTTTTTACCAAGGAGGTGAATCCCAAGCTGATGGATTCTATGCTCGGTTTTGCTGCAGGTGTCATGATTGCTGCAAGCTTTTGGTCTCTGCTTGCCCCCGGCATTGAGATAGCTGAGCAGTTACAGCAAATTCCCTGGTTGACCGCTGCAGTTGGTTTTATGAGCGGGGGGATTGTGATGAGGGTAATAGATAAATTTCTGCCGCACCTGCATCCTGGTTTAAGTATGGACAAGCGTGAAGGGATAAAAACGTCATGGCAACGAAGTACGCTTTTGGTGTTGGCGATAACCCTGCATAATATTCCGGAAGGCCTTGCTGTTGGCGTTGCTTTTGGTGCAGTCGCAGCTGATCTTCCATCAGCGACGCTTGGAGGGGCAATTGCCTTAGCAATCGGCATTGGCATTCAAAACTTTCCTGAAGGGGCTGCTGTATCGATGCCGTTGCGAAGGGAAGGAATAAGCCAAAGGAAAAGTTTTCTGCTCGGACAAGCATCAGGCATAGTGGAGCCGATCGCCGGCGTTATGGGGGCACTCTTCGTCCTGAAAATGCAAAATATTTTACCATACGCCCTTTGTTTTGCTGCCGGGGCTATGATTTTTGTGGTGGTGGAAGAGTTGATCCCGGAATCACAGCGTAAATATGAAAATATCGACTTAGTCACAATGACGACTATGCTAGGTTTCACCGTCATGATGATTCTCGATGTGGCATTGGGCTAACTCTTGTATTAATTTTCTGTTTTTTGTGGGAAAAAATTGTCAGGAGGAGAAATGAATTTTCTGCAATATTATGGCATTGACTGGCTTGCTATGCTGCTCACTTTCTGGGCTATCTGGCAAATCGGAGACAAAAAGAAAATTGGCTTTATCACTATGATCTCCGGCAATGCCTGCTGGGTCTTAGTGGGCTATTTAACAGGCAGTGCCGGGCTGGTTATTGCCAATATGCTTTTTATCGCCATGAATCTAAGAGCCATTATTAAATGGTCAAAACCCAGTCGCAAATGACCATAAAAAAATGCATTACGCCGTCTGTTTCGTTAAACTGATAGCTTTTACAGTCATGGCGCTGCTCGGCCTTCATGGGAAAACTTGTTATGGATAGCAAACAACTTTATGCCTGGATAGAAAAACATAAAAAGCACATTCAGTTGGCTATGGTCCCTATATTGGTGCTGCTTATGGCGGGCGTTTATGCGCTGGTCTATATGAGCGGCGGTGTGAAATATGTTTACCTGCACGCGATGTATATTCCGATTTTATTGTCCGGAATTGTCTTTGGTATGCGCGGCGGTGTCGTGATCGGCCTGCTGGCCGGATTGGTATTAGGACCAATAATGCCGCTTGAGGTCAGTACCGGTGAGCCGCAAAAGCTTTTTAGCTGGCTGTACCGCAGCGGTTTTTTTATCCTGATCGGCTTTCTCTGCGGTGTGGCCAGTGACAGCGTCAGATCTTATCTTCGCCATATTAAATGGCTGTCCCATCATGATCTTTCTTCCGGTTTGCCTAATCGCAGCGCATTGTGTGAACAGTTAACAAAAATATTTGCTGCGCAGGATAAGCAATCAGACGCTTATGTGCTGGCAATTATCTCGATTGAAAATGAAAAAGAGCTGTTATCCACATTCGGCGTGAGTGTCCTTGATAGCGCCATCACGCAATTGGTGACGCGTCTGCAACAAAAAGAAGCGCAGATATTATCGATATTTCGTATCAATACAATGCAACTGTGTATGTTAATCAGCTGTGCCCACAGCCTGGAAGGAGAGCGTTTTTTTGTGCAGCTTTCGACGCGCTTTCGTGAGCCGATTCGCTTTCAAGAAATTTCTATTCATCTCGATGTTCGAATGGGCTCGGTCGCGCTCACTGACGTTCAGACACCACCTGAAGCGTACCTGCAGCAGGCTGAGAGTGCCTTGGCAGAAGCCTGTAATCAGGCCTGTGACCATGTAAGCTTTAATCCTGCGATCTCTACCGCCAGCAAAGAAAACCTGCTGATGTTGGGAGAGTTGAAAAATGCGCTTGCGCAAAAGCAACTTGCGCTGCATTATCAACCTAAGGTGGATATGGCAAGCGGTAAGGTGCATGGCGTCGAGGCCCTGATGCGCTGGAACCATCCGCAAAAAGGAAATATACCGCCGGGTATTTTTATTCCCCGTGCTGAGAACAGCACATTGATTAACCAGATCACCTATTTTGCTCTGAATCAGGCAATGGCACAAATGGTTTTGTGGCAGAAATCCGGCATTACTATGCCGGTGGCGGTCAATATTTCAGCGCGTAATCTGCTGCAGAGCGATTTTTGCAGCGTCGTCTCGCTACTGCTCGAGCGTCACGGATTGAGCGGCGAGCAGTTAGAGCTGGAGATCACCGAAGGGGTGCTGATGGGCGATGCGCCGCGTGCTCTTGTTGAGCTTAATAAACTGGCGCAGGCCAAGATCAAACTTTCCATCGATGATTTCGGCACCGGCTATTCTTCACTGCAATATCTGCATCAGTTGCCTGTTTCGTTTCTGAAGATTGATCAATCCTTTGTGCGCAGATTGCCCGGGGATAAAGCGGCCATTTCTATTGTCGAAATGGCGGTGGGTATGGCCCATAAAATGAACATTCGCACCATAGCAGAAGGCATAGAAGACCAGGCAACCTATGACTTTCTGAAAAGTATCGGCTGCGATATGGCGCAAGGTTATCTGGTCGCCCGACCATTACCGGCAGCTGAGTATGGACAATGGCATCGGCAGAATAACGGCTGTTTAAATTAATATGTAGCGCTTATCAATATAATACGGATGTAAATATGGAGCTGGAAGAAGTTTATCGTCGTGACTTAAATCTATTCGTTGCGTTAAAAGTACTGATAGAAGAAGGCAGTGTCAGTCGCAGTGCACTCAGGCTTAATTTAAGCCAGTCGGCGATGAGCCGGATATTGGGCAGGTTAAGAGAGCTACTTGATGATCCGCTTTTTATTCGGCAGGGGCAACACCTGCAACCGACACAACGCGCGATTGAAATAAGTCTGGCACTTAATGATCCCCTGGAGTCACTGCGCAGTTTACTTTCGCCAACTGATTTTGAGGCAAAACTTTGTAAAGAGCACTTTGTTATTGCCACTACAGATTATGCGATGCAGACCATTTTACCTTATGCATTGCCGCGTGTTTATGAGGAAGCGCCTGATATATCACTGGAGTTTCCGCCACTGCGCCATGGACAGATGCTTAAACAGTTAAGCCGCGAAGGTTGTGATATGGCTATTTGCCGTCCCACGGGGCAAATAGCTCCTCTGCTACAGGAAAAATTAGGTTTAGTCAGTGTCTTCTGTATGTTTATCGAAATCTCATCCGCTGGCTGATAAGGAGATATCACTAAGGCGATTATCTTGCCCTATCCGCATGCCCTGATTGCGATTAGTGATGGTGTGAAAGCGCTGCTCGATGATGCACTTTGCGGCTACCCGCAACCAAAAACAGTATTACGGGCCTATCATTTACAGGCTGCTTTAGCGATTGTTGATAAAATGCCGCTGATTATCACTGTGCCTGCTGATTTAGCTTATTTAGTGGCAGAGCAGCATAACCTGATTGTCAAACCCTTACCCTTTGAGTTTAAAACCCTTTGAATATTCACTGATTTGGCACCCTCGCTGTGAACATTCGGCAGCGCAGATTTGGCTTGCGTAACCTGTTAAAAGAGCAGTGCGGCCGGTTAATGGAAAAAACGGGTCGATGATTTAGGCTTGCTTTAATTGAGTAAGGTCTGCAAAGCAGACCTTACTGAAAGATGGCTATAATTTAATCACAACACGACCGGTAATTTGACCGTTGGTAATGGCTTCTGCGCTCTCTGCGGCTTGCTCTAATGTTATTTCCCGACAGGCCTGTTGGTAAAAACTTTCTGGCAATAACTCTACTAAACGCTGCCATGCTTGAGTACGTTTTTGGTAAGGGCAGGATACTGAATCAACGCCTAATAATTTAACGCCACGTAAAATAAACGGCATTACAGTTGTCGGCAGGTCAAAACCACCGGCCAGACCACAAGCGGCCACTGCGCCATCATAATCCATCTGTGCTAACACTTTAGCCAGTACTTTACTGCCGACGGTATCCACCGCACCCGCCCAGAGCTGTTTTTCCAGAGGGCGAGCCGGCGCTTCAAATTCGCTGCGCTCGATAATACGAGCAGCACCTAAGTTTTTTAACAGCGGACCATTTTCTTCAATACGGCCGGTTACCGCGGTAACCTGATAACCCAGCTGTGCTAATAAAGTGACTGCAACTGAACCGACACCGCCGCTGGCACCGGTTACTAGTACTTCACCGCTTTCAGGCTTAACGCCGGCATCGACTAATGCCTGTACGCAGAGCATAGCGGTTAAACCTGCAGTACCAATCATCATCGCTTGTTTACTGCTTAAACCTTGCGGTTGCGGTACTAACCAGTCTGCTTTGAGGCTGGCTTTTTCAGCCATGCCGCCCCAGTGTCCTTCACCGACACCCCAGCCGGTCAGGACAACACTGTCACCTGTTTTATAACGGGCATCCTTAGACTCAATAACACGGCCTGCTAAGTCAATACCGGGCACCATAGGAAACTGACGGACAATGCGGCCTTTACCGGTAATCGCCAAACCGTCTTTATAGTTTAAAGATGAATAATCAACGTCAATTAAAACTTCTCCTTCCGGAAGCATGGATTCGTCAATCTGGCGGATTTCGGCAAGAGTCTGTTTTTCTTGCTGCTCAAGGATAAGTGCTTTAAACATAAAGTAACTCCGAAGTAATAGTTAGAAATTTTGAGTTTTTGCAGTGTAGATCTGAATGTAGCATGAAAAAAGTGAAACTTACGCATTAACTCTATGCGTAAGGTGCATGTGTGTGATAATTGTCCTGATTAGCTGATAAAAAAGCGCCAATAGCCACAGGCAAATATTGAAACCAGAAGAATACCCAGTAGGTTTAATAGCAGGCCATATTTCATCATAGTGTTGACCGTTAGCGCACCACTGCTCATGGCAATGGCATTTGGCGGGGTGGCAATAGGCAGCATAAAGGCATAGCTGGCACAAATAGTAGCCACCATCATCAGTAATCGAGTATCCAAGCCATTGTGCTCACAGAGCGCATAAATAACCGGCAACATCATAGAGATAAGTGCGGTGTTACTGGTGACCTCGGTTGAAAAGGTCACTAAACAGGCGATTAAAATAATCAGCAGAGGCGTCGGCAGTTCAGAGAATGCCTGTAAAAACAGCGCCAGTTGACTGGCCAGTCCGGAGCTGGTGAACAGGGCGGCAATAGAAAACCCGGCGCCAAAGAGAAAGATAATTTCAAAGGGAATTTTTTTACTGTCCGACCAGTTGAGAATGCTGAACGGCGGTAGAAATAACAGCAGACCGGCACAGAGTAATAGGCCTTTTTCATTTAATCCTAAACCGCCATAATAGGGTTGTATTGGCGAGTTGGCAAAGAGTAAAACGATTAAGCCGATCAATACGACGGCGACTTTTTTTTGCTCTGTGCTGAGCTTTTTAGTTGCTCTTTTTTGCTGTTTATCTAACTGCTTGTCTTTAGTTCCCCAGGAAAGGATCCAGCCGAGCAACAGAAACATTATTAAGGCTAAAGGTAAAACCAGCATGATCCACTGTGCAAAAGGAATGGCTGGTAGTTGTAATTCATCAAAAATACCGTAAAGGATCAGGTTGGGAGGAGTACCGATCGGAGTAATGATGCCGCCGATACTGGCGCCATAACAGAGTGCCAAGGCAAAGCGTTTTTTTAGCGCATTATCCTCACTTAAAAACAGTACCAGCGGCATCAGTAACAGACAACTGGTGGTATTGGATAAAAAAGCACTCAGGCTGCCCGCCGTGAGGGCCAGCGCGTAAATCATGCCGCGCACAGTATGCGGGAATATTTGTAAAATTTTGTTGGCAATAACGCGGTGCAGGTCGGTTTTTTCAACGCCAATGGCCAACAGAAAACCACCAATAAATAGAAAAATAATGGATTTACTGTAATTACTCGCCACTTCATCGGTCGCCATTAAATCAAACATGGGAAAGAGTAAAATCGGCAGCAGAGAGACCACTCCGAGCGGCAGGGCACTGTTACTCCATAAAATAACCAGCATAGCGATCAGGCTCAGTGCTATCGCCTGCTCAGTCACCAGCCATAGATGTGCAAAAAAGTAGAGGATAAGGGCACAGAAAACAGCAATCGCCATCTTTACTATGCTATTGCTGTTGGGCCATCGCCACCTGCTGATTCTGTTATTCATAAGCCTCACTCGACAAGTGCATCTAGTTATAATTTTAGTTGATGAAGGAAGGAGTTGGCGGAAAAACCTGCCCCATATCAATAAAAGTTTAGAAACATCAGAAAGTGTTAATGAATAAGGCGCATTTAAGTCGTTTTTAACAACTGCCTGCTTTACGGTGATGGCGATTGGAAGCTTTGCTGGGGATACTTAGCGGCACCGGGCGCTTTTCTGCAAGCAGATGCCTGATGGCTAAAATCGGATGGTAGATAAGCATGCGCGGGCCGGCATAGCGCATGATCTCTTTGGCCTGCTGGCGCTGTTGCTGTTTATAACAATGAATAGGACATCTGTTGCAGGTGGGTTTGCTCTCTCCGTAAGGGCAGCGATCCAGTTTTTCATTGGCATAGGCGAGCAATGCAAGGCATTGCGCACAGGGAACGGCCCGCTCTGTTTTATGGTGAGCGCGGCAGTATATATGAACCATGGCGCTAATCGTTTTATATTCGCTGCCTAATCGACCGGGTAAAAAATGTAACTCAGACATGACTGTTTTAACTCTTATTAAATATTTTTAATTCGCGTAGAATACTGAGCATATTAGCATAAAGAGTATTGCGTTTTGATTTCATCTTTTTTTTCTCCCTCCGGTGCATTAAGCCAAAGGCTGCCTCATTTTATAACACGTGATGCTCAGGTGGAAATGGCGGAGGCGGTTGCCGAGGCCATCAACAGCAAACAACGTCTAGTGGTTGAAGCGGAAACCGGCACCGGCAAAACCTTTGCTTATTTAGCACCGGCACTGCTTTCTTTTGATAAACAAAATGCTTCCAAAATTATTATCTCAACGGGCAGTAAAGCGCTGCAGGAGCAGCTCTTTGTCAAAGATTTACCGCTGCTTGTTGAAAGCACCGGCTTTACGGGGACGGTGAGTTTATTAAAAGGACGCAGTAACTACCTATGCAATGAGCGTTTAAACCGCTTTATGCTGGAGAGTCGCCATAAAGAAAAAGCTCTGCAGGTTGAGTTGGTGAAAATAAAAAACTGGTCAATCGCGACAAAAACCGGGGATATTGCCGAGATAGACAACTTAGCCGAAGATGCCGCTATTATTCCTGCTATTACCAGTAATAACGACAACTGTTTAGGGCAGGAGTGTCCCAGCTTTGATGATTGTTTTATTGTTAAAGCCAGGAAAAAGGCGATGCAGGCGGATCTGCTGGTGATCAATCATCATCTGTTTTTTGCCGATTTAGCCGTTAAAGAAACAGGCTTTGGCGAGCTGGTGCCGGAAGCCGGCGTGTATATCTTTGATGAGGCCCATCAACTGCCGGATATTGCCAGCCTGTATTTTGGTGAATCGCTTTCCAGCCGGCAGTTTATCGAGTTGGCCAAAGAGATTGATTTTGTCTATCGCACGCAGATGCGCGAAGCAAAACAGATGGCCAAGGCGGCAGAGCAGTTGCGTATGAGTGTCTTGGATTTTCGTATGGCCTTTGCCATCGATAAAGGCACAGGAAGTTGGCGGGACAAATTACGCGAGCGCATTATGCAGCTGCATGTACGGCGTTTGTCAGAGGTGATCAGTTTTTTACATGATGTGCTTCGCGATCTATTGGGCAAAAGTGAAGTATTAGACCACTGTTTCGAGCGCTTAACAGAGTTTAGTTTACTCTTTAAAAAGCTTAATAATGTTAATGAAGCCGGGTATAGCTACTGGTTTGACTGCAGTAAACAGCATTTTTCATTAAATATTACACCGTTAACTGTTGCCGAGCGCTTTCAGGCAGAATGTCAGAAAAAACAGGCCGCGTGGATCTTTACCTCGGCAACCTTATCGGTAAAAGGGCAGTTTGAGCATTTTACCGAGTTACTGGGGCTACAGGGTAGTCACTGCCTGCAGTTAAACAGCCCCTTTGATTATGCCCGGCAAACACTGTTTGTCGTGCCGCGGCTGTTGCCCGAGCCGGGAGCACCGGGTTTGGCTGATAAGCTGGTAAGCACACTGGCTCCTGTTATTCAGGCCAGTAAAGGGCGCTGTTTCTTTTTATGTACCAGTCATGCGATGATGAACCAGTTGGCGGCTGGTTTCAGGCAAACCTTAACCCTGCCGGTATTAATGCAGGGCGAAAAAAGTAAGCAGGCCTTACTCGATGAATTTGTCAGCCATGGCAATGCCTTGCTGGTGGCAACGGGTAGTTTCTGGGAAGGGGTGGATGTGCGCGGACAAGCTTTATCCTGCGTGATTATTGATAAAATTCCTTTTACCGCACCGGATGAGCCGTTACTCAAAGCGCGTATCGAGGACGCGCAGCTCAAAGGCAAAGACCCTTTTTCCCAGGTGCAGCTGCCGCAGGCGGTGATCACTTTTAAACAGGGAGTAGGGCGTTTAATCCGTGCCGAGCAGGATAAAGGGGTGTTAATTGTTTGTGACAACCGTTTGGTGACTCGTAAGTATGGCAATCTTTTTCTCAATAGTTTACCTTGCATGCCGCGTACTCGTAACTTAGATAATGCGATTGAGTTTTTAAAGGCAATAGAATAGTTTACCTTGCATGGCTATGCTGGAAATGCCAATTACTCGTAACTTAGATAATGCGATTGAGTTTTTAAAGGCAATAGAATAGTTTACCTTGCATGGCTATGCTGGAAATGCCAATTACTCGTAACTTAGATAATGCGATTGAGTTTTTAAAGGCAATAGAATAGCAGAAGCTGTCAATCGATAGTTGCTAAGCGAAAAATACGTTAAAATTCTTTAAATAATGAAAATACAAACAAATAGGTCAAATATGTCCCAAGCGTTAAATGTTTTATGTGTAGATACTTCAACTGAAGCGTGCTCTGTTGCCGTACTTTGTGCGACGGGTACAGAGCCGCTTGTCAATGACTCGTTTATGCTGGCTCCTCGCGAGCATACTCAAAAAATTCTACCGACAGTAGAAAAAGTCCTGCAGGACTCAGCTTTGACGCTTTCTGATATCGATGTGCTTGCCTATGGCCGCGGGCCGGGAAGTTTTACCGGTGTACGCATCGGTATTAGTATTGCGCAGGGGCTGGCTTTTGGTATCGATAAGCCGATGGTGGGCGTTTCCACATTACAGGCAATGGCGCAGCAAGCCTATAAAACTGAGCAGGTAACGAATGTTTATGCGGCTATCGATGCACGTATGGGGGAAGTGTACTTTGCCCATTACCAGTTGGACAAGGAGCTGATGGTGTTAGTGGCTGAAGAGATGGTCATTAAGCCGGCTGACTTATTGGCGCTTGGCTTGCAGGTTAAAGAAAACAGTGCCTTAGTGGGGACCGGCTGGGCGGCTTATCCGCAATTAGCTGACTATTTTAAAGATGCAGCCAAGCTTGCAATTGAATTTCCAAGCGCGAGATATATGCTGGATCAGGTGCTAAACTGTGTCGAGCAGGATTTAACGGTGGCCCCCGAAGCGGCAATGCCCGTTTATCTGCGTGACAAAGTAACCTGGAAAAAGTTACCGGGCAGAGAGTAGTCAAAATTAATGATTGAATAGATGCACAGCAGAATACTTGAAAAAGTCAAATCCGCTGCTCCTTTATTTGGTCATTCGTTTTCTTCATGACAGGTGGATCTATGCGTCGTTTTATTGTTTTTATTTGCTTCTTTATCAGCTTCTCGGCTAATAGCCAAACTTACCCTATTGATTTAAGCAATCAACAGGCAGAGGCACTGGGGCTGCTGATTTGGCAAAATGAAGGTCAGCAGAAACTGCAGCATCTGACGACTTGGAATAAGAACGAGGACTTTCCGTCACTGGGCCTGGGCCATTTTATCTGGTATCCGGATAAAAAGCAGGGCGTCTTTAAAGAGCAGTTTCCGCAACTGCTAGACTATTTTCGCGCACATGGCGTGCAGTTACCGGCTTGGCTTAATGAAACTAAGCGCGCGCCTTGGCAATCTCGCGCGCAGTTTTATAAAGAGTTTGATGATGAAAAACTCAGTGGCTTACGGACCTTTTTAAGTGAACATCTGGATCTGCAGGTCAGGTTCATTATCGCGCGCCTTGAAAAAGCCATTCCTTTGCTCCTGGCTGCCAGTGATCAGGAGCAGAAAAGCACCCTGAAAAAGCATTTAAAGTCTATGACAGCGACAACGCAAGGCCTCTTTGCTTTGCTTGATTATATTAATTTTAAGGGGGAGGGACTCTCTGAAAAAGAGCGTTATCAGGGACAAGGATGGGGACTGAAGCAAGTTTTATTAACTATGCCTGAACAATACTATGATCCGTTGCGTGCCTTCGGCTTTGCTGCCGATGAAGTTTTAACCCGAAGAGTAAAAAATGCACCAAGGGATGAATCGCGCTGGTTAAAAGGCTGGCGAGTGCGTGTCCATGCCTATCAGAATATTAGCCTCTAAATAAGCCTTCGTTATTATTTGTTTTTTGTGGTTCATGTTTAGCAGATAAGCGGTACAATACAGCGAATTTTTTCATCACTTCACTTTACAGGGACTTTGTTATGTTTTACCAAATAATGCGTAGCTTTTTATTTCAGTTAAATCCGGAAAAAGCACATGATTTAACAATAAAACTGCTTAAATTAACCAGTGGCACGATTTTGGATATTTTTTACCGCCAAAAAGTACAACAGCGTCCAGTTGAATTAATGGGATTAACCTTTCCTAACTCATTGGGGTTAGCAGCCGGTCTGGATAAAAATGGGGAATGTATTGATGGTTTCGGGGCAATGGGCTTTGGCCATATTGAGATAGGCACGGTTACCCCTGTTGCTCAACCCGGTAATGAGCAGCCGCGATTATTCCGAGTTCTGGAGTCGGAAGGTATTATTAACCGTATGGGCTTTAATAATCATGGCGTGGATGAACTGATTGCCAATGTAAAAGCGAGTCACTTTAAAGGTGTTATCGGCATCAATATAGGTAAAAACTTCTCAACCCCCGTTGAAGAAGGGAAAAATGATTATCTGCTTTGTATGGATAAGGTCTATCCGTATGCCGGTTATATTGCGGTCAATATCTCCTCACCGAACACGCCGGGGTTACGCACACTACAGTATGGCGAGGCGCTTGATGAACTATTGCAAGCGTTAAAAACACGGCAAAGTGAACTGCAGGAAAAACACAATAAATATGTGCCGCTGGCATTAAAAGTCGCACCTGATTTAAGTGATGAGGAAATTGCAGCCATTTCCAGCTCGCTGCTTAAATATAAAATCGATGGTTTAATTGCGACTAATACCACCCTGGATCGGGAGATGATTAAAGGCATGGGCCACGCCGGCGAAGCGGGTGGCTTAAGTGGTCGTCCTCTGCAGAGTAAAAGTACTAAAGTGATTGCAAAATTTGCCGCGCATTTACAAGGGCAGGTGCCTATTATTGGCGTGGGCGGTATTGATGGTGTCACTGCTGCCAAAGAAAAGATAGAAGCGGGTGCAAGCCTGGTACAAATCTATTCCGGTTTTATCTATCATGGTCCGAAGCTGGTTAAAAATATTGTTAATAATATTTAATACCAAATCTGGTATTTTCTTGCGGATACAAAAAAGGCAGCTTATCAGCTGCCTTTTTCATTTCTGCAAAGTCATTAATCTAATTTTACGGCACGTAAAATGACAAACTTTTTATTTTGAGTGACTAATTCACAGTTACCGAAAATCCGCTCTAATTTGTCTTTATAATCAAGATGGCGATTACCGACAATCACCAGTTCTCCGCCTTTCGCTAAACAATAACGGGCATCATTAAACATACTCCAGGCAATATGATCGGTAATGGCCTGCTGCTGGTGAAAGGGGGGATTGCATAAGATAAGATCATAGCTTCTTGGTTTAAAGCCAACCAGACCATTATTGACCACAAAGCGGGCGTTTTCTGTCAGCTCTTCCGGTAAATTTTTCAGCATATTAATACGCGCGGAATCAATGGCCATATAGGACTCATCAATAAAGGTGATCTGTGCATTAGGGTAAGTTTGGGCAGCCGCCATACCGACAATACCGTTGCCGCAGCCTAAGTCGACTACTTTGCAGAAATCACCTTCAGGCAGATTATCCATTAAAAAGCGTCCGCCGATATCCAGGTGGTTGCGCGAGAAGACATTGGCATGGTTGTGGATTTTCCAGCCCTGTTTTTCAATTTCCCAGGTCAGCGCGATCTCTTTTTCAGGCACTTCCTGCGGCTCAAATGAGCTGAAGATCAAACGCGATTTCTTTTTCGCCAAAGATGTTTTTGTGCTACCGATATATTTTTCAAACAGTTGCAGGGTTGATGTGTGGATCATATTCACTTTGCCGGCGGCAACGATAATAGTTTCCTCGTTTATCACAGCGCGCAGCTGTTGTAACAGATACTCAAGGTAAGCAAGTGTTTTCGGTATTTTAATTAAAACAATTTTGGCGTTATTCGGAAAACTCTGCAGGCTGTCCTGCAGTAAAATATTGTCTTCAGGGCAGTGGTTGCGCTGCATATTGAGTTTAATCGAATTAAGAGACAGGTAAGAGTCGGAAATAACAGTCCGTTGAAAATTTTGAAAATAACAGCTTAATGCGCCGAAACCATCGTTGATCAGCAGTATTTGCTGACCTTCAGCAAGCAGTGTTTCAAGCTGGTTATCCTTAAAGTAGTTGATCAGGTATTCATCCGCAGAATCCCATGCCTGCAGCGTCTCTTTTTTATTGCGCGGATGACGATGCAGTATTAGTGTTTGCTCTGCAATATTGAGTATTTCATTCATAGAATTTTGCCTAATGGGTGATTACGTTATAACAGCGCATTCTAACTTGCTTAGACACTTTAGGTAAGTAGTATTATCCTTTAACAAACAGATAGATTTATGGAGAGTCACTTTGCCTACTATATACACACTCTTTTTCAACAAAAGCAAAATATGGCTCAGTCTGCTGGTGATTTTCAGCCTCAGCGCCTGTAATGGCATCTTTTCTGATGAAAATTGGAGTTGGAGCTCCGACTCCGACGTCTGTGCAGAGGACACAACTGCTGTTGATTTTAAACAGGTTGCCTACTGGCTCGAAGAGGATAGCAACGATTTTGAGGATATTGCCGATGTCGATAATACTATTGACTACACTCAGCTGACCCATCTTATTTTTGGCTATGTCGCAGTGAATGCTGACGGCAGTTTTGATGTTAATAGCAATGGCACGCTGACGGCTATTGATGATAATAATGACTTGCAGAATATTATTAGCAATATTCAAAGTTATGGGGTAAAAGTCGCGTTCGCTATTGGCGGAGAGGGGAATGCCGCTAATCTGGCAAGCATTGCTGCTGATGACGATCTTAGCGATGACTTTGTTGATAATGTACTGGATCTTGTTGCTGAATATGGTTTGGACGGTATTGATTTAAGCTGGCAGTTTCCTGATAGCGATGATCAAGGCGAGCTGTTTGAAGATCTGGTTAAAGCACTGTCATCTGGGTTGCAAGAGGCAGGCATACTTTTCAGCATTGAGGTCGTTTCCGGGCTGGAGAGCAATGAAGAGGTGGCTGATGTGATTTCCAGCGATGTTTTTGATTATGTCGACTTTGTTAATGTTCGAGCTTTTGAGACAGAGGATTATGATGATCTTTATTTAACAACGGATGCTCTGCTCGATGTGATTAGTTATTGGACAGATCGCTGCCTTATTCGGAATAAGCTCGTTGTGGGTATTCCTGTTTATGCCACAGGGGATAATGCGACCAGTTACAGTTATGCGGATATCGTTGATCAGAAAAGTGATAAATCAACTTATGCCTGCGACAGTGATGACCGGGTATCGATTGATGGCGACTATTACTACTTTAACGCTATTCCTACTGTTGTTGAAAAAACCGCCTATGCGCAAACTTATGCGGGCGGAGTGATACTGATGTCACTTGCTCAGGATTATAATGAGGACGCTGATTACTCGTTGCTTAATGCTGTTAATGACGAGGTAGAGGGCAATGACAGCATCTGTCAGTAGCTATAGATTGCTGCACAAGTGCATAATGAATAGCGATGACGCTTTTTTTTGTCATAAAAGAGGCGCATAATAGCGCCGTTTTTATTCTCACAATTTTTTAAGGTTTAATTTATGGCAATTAAAACTGCTCTATTAGAGCGTAGTAACTCAACATGCGAACTTTGTGGTGCAACTGATAATCTTTCTGTTTTTGAAGTACCGCCTGTCAAAGAGCCGAATTCAGATAAATCAGTACTAGTATGCGAAACTTGTCTGTCACAGATAGAAAAAAACACCGAGATGGATAACAATCACTGGCGTTGTTTAAACGACAGCATGTGGAGTCAAGTCCCTGCGGTACAGGTAACGGCATTTCGTATGTTGACTCGCCTGGCTAAGACAGAAGGTTGGGCGCAGGATCTGCTGGATATGATGTATATGGAAGATGAGACCAGAGCCTGGGCTGATTATGGTGTTGCGGCTGATGAGGTTGAAGAGGTTGCGCCGACCCGTGATTCAAACGGCACAATTTTAGTTGCCGGTGATAATGTCACCTTGATTAAGGATCTCGATGTTAAAGGGGCTGGTTTTACTGCAAAACGTGGCACCCCGGTACGTAATATCTCCTTAACGGATAACCCTGAGCATATCGAAGGGCGTGTCAACGGCGTGCGTATCGTCCTGTTGACACAGTACATCAAGAAGATGCCACTTTTTGAAGATTAAAACTGCGTAAATATGAGGGGCTAAGCGCTCCTCATTCGCTTTTTTAAAACTGCTCGAATTCAGCAAAATCTTCATCGGGCAGCGCATATAAAGCTTCTGCCTCTTTACCATTATGGCGTGCCTGGCCTTTACTACGGCCGCGGTGGTTCTGATGCTTTTTCTTAGCATGAATGATATCTTCCGGATCATGCCAGTCATTATTTTTCTGCCATTTAAATGAATGATTAAATTTGCCATTCTCTTCGTGACTATGTTTGTTAGCATTTCTCATTTTCTATACTCCATACAACAATTGCAAAACTGCCGGTATTAAACATCAATAAAATGACAGATTGATGTCCATGAATACTAATACTCGAATATTTGTCAGTCTGTGACGGGCTTAAAAATAATCGCAGTTGCTGCATTTTTAATTTAACTTCTGCTTTTTGAACATCACTTGGCTACTATTCATTTTCTTCTGTCTGCTTATTGACATCCTCCCTCCACTAAATCAAAGATTTTAGTGGGGGATTCCTACTGCTAGACGCTCATGCCCGAGCGCAAGAATGTTTTTGGCCGCGTTCACATCGCGGTCGTGAGTGACACCACACTCACAGGTCCATTCTCTTATTCCAAGTCCTGCTCTACCTTTCGGACTGTTTTGGCGAGAGCCACAACACGAGCAAGTTTGGGTGGTGTACGATTCATTGATTTCTTCAAAAACAATACCAGCGTGAGCGCTTTTGTATTCCAATAGTGTTTTTAATGTAGACCAGCCCGCATCTAAAACGGACTTAGCCATTTTAGTCTTGACCAGTTTTTGACTACTGACGTTACCAACGAATATCGCCGCATTTTCATTGACAAGTTTGCGGCTGTATTTATGCAAAGCATCTACTCTGCGGTTTTTTATCTTTGCATGGATCGCTTTTGCGCGCTTTTTGTTCTTTGCACGCTGCGCAATACCTAAATCTTCCTCTAGCTCGCGGTATTCACGGCCTTTTAGTTTGTAGCCGTTACTGTCGGTGGCTGTTTCTTTACAACCCAAATCAATACCCACACTGGCTTTGCCTGTACCCAGCTCTGCTTCCACCTCAACCACAACGTTGAAGTACCACCGGCCTCTTGAATCCTCATTGAATGAGCCTGATTTGAACGTGTATTGAGATAATCCGTAACTATCCCAAACGCCAAAATAGTGGCGGTTATGATAAACCTGACCATTTTTGAAGCCAATGCAGTCTTTACGAACCGGGATCCAACCCAGTGAGCGTCTAACACCCCCTGACTTACGCCAATTCAATCTGTATTTCTTGAATTGTTTGCGACGGGTGGCGTATTCATGCCCAACCATCTGCACGGTCGCAGAATTCAGGCCAAGCGTTTTATTCATGCCTTTAGTGTGTTTTTGGAGATCATAACCAGACAGGAAAGCGGGTTTTACCGGGCCAAATTCACTGACATTGCTCAGTGCCTTCATTGCCGTTTCATTGCAGAAGTTCCACACCTGA
Source organism: uncultured Psychromonas sp. (assembly GCA_963674525.2). GTDB lineage: Bacteria > Pseudomonadota > Gammaproteobacteria > Enterobacterales > Psychromonadaceae > Psychromonas. The sequence goes on from CAXXRV010000026.1 coordinate 418,602, forward strand.
TTCACACCGTAAGCCCATTTGTTTAGGGTGCTTACATGTTTGTCACGGATTCTTATTTTTAGCGTTTTTGTGTGTACTTTGCTTTTCATAATGATCATAGTAGACCTGATCTACCTGGGTGTAAACACAGTAACAAATAATAGTGTATCCAACTAAGATAGACCAACCTAGCGGCTGGTTTGCTATCCATCTCCACCCAAACAAGTTATGGGTGGAGAATTCCGCAAGGTTCGTTAAACACATTCTGGCAAGTATTTGATTTTAAATCCTTGTGCTTGAAGAAAACTTCTATATAATTCGCCGCACTTATCTGCAAAGATAACCGCCCGGGTGGTGGAATTGGTAGACACAAGGGATTTAAAATCCCTCGCTTTCTGAGCGTGACGGTTCAAGTCCGTCTCCGGGCACCAATTCAAGGAAAGAGCTTCACATTTTGTGAAGCTTTTTTTTTTGCCATAAATTTACTGTCATAAACGAGCCGGAACCAAGTGTAGCGACTTAACTATCTGATTTGTTTTATTTTCGTTCAGTTATCTGTTTTTATCAGATTATTTGACTTTAACTGCTTGTGCTTGAAGAAAAGTGCTATATAATTCGCGTCACTTATCTGCAACTATGCAGATAGTCGCCCGGGTGGTGGAATTGGTAGACACAAGGGATTTAAAATCCCTCGCTTTCTGAGCGTGACGGTTCAAGTCCGTCCCCGGGCACCAATTTCAAGAGAGAGCTTCACATTTTGTGAGGCTTTTTTTTTACCTGAAAATCATGAATAAGATCAGAACTTGCTAACAGAAAATCGCTTAAGCTAGCACTTTAAAACAGTCCACAGAGGAAATTTATGTCTACCTATCTGATTCTTTTTGCCATTATCGCCATTTTGTATTTTGTGCTGATCCGCAATAAACCCGCCCCTAAGACGGACTGGGAAAAATTACCTTCATTGCCTGAATATCAGAAACTAGACAAGACTAAAAATGAACAAGGAGAGTTATGCTGCCGTTATTGCGGCTCGACTGAATTTGTTCAGCGTTTATTAAAGTCGCCCAAAGAAAACCCCAATAACAGTAAACACTACCATGCCTGCACGCAGTGCAAAGTGGTTTTATGGCGTAGTGAATCAGCTGCCGATAGTCAAAAGTAAAATGTTGCGGTTAAGTGAGGGTTTGTGAACTTTAAACGATAGTTTAATTTAACTGCAGGTCTGTTTGTGATCCAGTCAAGGAGAGTTTACAGCTAGCAGCAGGAAAGATGCTCCCACAGCAAAGTAGTGGGAGCGTTACTACTATTTATCAGTTACCGCTTGAATCAGTAATTTACCGATATCCGTATGATGGGTCAGTCTTGAGAAACGCTTCACTGACCTCTTTAGGTCCATAAGCAATGGACGGCTACAGGTGTGTCTGTGTGGGTACCTGTTCCCCAGACAATGTTTTGCTGTTCGCTCATTGCGCGGCCAATCAAGTCATTGCGGATTTCTTGACCGTAAACATAAAAGGCTTCGAAATCATTTACTTTAGGAAAAGTTTTATACTTTAAATATTTATGGTCAGGGTCGTGGTAGTGATTTTCTTCAGTCTCTAAAATTTCTTTTGCCTGTGCTAAGGTGATTTTAAATTCACTATTGGCATTAACAATTTTCAGCAATGACTCTGGTGATTTATCTGTGTTATCAAATTCAGCTGTCATATTGGCGAAACTTTTTTTCTGCGCATATAAGTTGTCCAGAATGGAGAGTGAGCCAAAGTTGAAGTTTGGTTTATAATCAATGCCTTGAAATTGCACTGCCGCTTAGTTTTTGCGCCTTTGGTGTATTTGCACGAGAATAGCTGAAACCAAATCCGCCTGTTTCATGATCGGCGGTGACAACTAGTAAAGTATCGTTATGCTCCTTTACCCAGTCATAAACATAGCCAACCGTTTCATCAAACTTAAGCATTTCATGGAGCATGGTGGCAGCATCGTTATTATGTCCGGCCCAATCAATTTGTCCACCTTCAACCATTAAAAAGAAGCCTTGCGGATCTTGGGCAAGTACATCAAGCGCTTTAATCGTCATTTCTTTTAAGCTCGGCATAGTGCGCTCGGCGGAATCTTTAGTCTGGCTATAAGTGATGCCGTCCTGCATGCCTGAGTAGGCAAATAAACCGAGCACTTTATCACCTTTGCTCTCACTCAGTGTTTTACGGGTATGGACAACGGAATAGCCTGCATTTTGCGCTTCTGTGAGCAGGTTTTTTTGATCGTTACGTTTGGACTTGATTTTAATATTGCCGCCTGTTTGCTGCACGAGTTGTTGATACAATTCACCCTGGTTATTGACCGACTCCGGAATCCAGTAACGCAGCCCGCCGGATAACATCACATCAACGCGATTGGCGAGCATATCTTCTGCGATTTTACTTTCTAATGAACGGTGTGGCTGGTGTGCAGCAAAAGCGGCAGGTGTTGCATGGGTAAGGCGCGTATCTGAAACCAGACCTGTTGCTTTACCTTGTCTTTGCGCTATTTCCAGCACAGTTTCAACCGGATCTCCGTTGCTATCCAGGCCGATAGCTTCAGAAGGCGCATCGAGGCCAGATGCAAGGTGTGATGCGGAGCAAGCTGAGTCAACCACCAAGGCATCGGCCGGGCTATGTAATGACATACCGAGTACACCGTTATCAACCAGTGTTTTAAGCGCAGTATCTCTTCCCTGATAGATAGAGTGTGGTGCTTTGCGTGCATACTCTTCCAACAGCCCCATTTGCCCGGGCCCCATGCCGTCACCGATCATTAATATGATATTTTTCACCGGAGATTGGGCAAAGCTCAGGCTGCTCGCCAAACCTAAGGATAGCGCAATCAGGGTTTTCTTTAATGGTTTAGTCTTTTTCATAAGTGTCCTAAATATCTGTTAAGCAGATGTTGGTTTGTTGTTAATGGATGTTGTTTACGCGGGGATACTAATCTGCGGGTATGACGAATTTATGACATTTTTCAAATTGCAGGTAATTAAAGGCATTGCTACTCTTCAGCCACACGCTTGGCAAGCTTTAAAGTGTTTGTCGGTAGCAGGGAGAGTGTCGGAATAACGTTTTGGCAACGACTTACCAAAAGAGAGCCGAGCTCCTTTGCGTGCAAGAGATAGCTTCGCTAGCATTACAATAAATAACTTTTGGGATGTGCGGAAAAAGTACCGCTATTCAAGAAGAAAAATGCATGCCAGTCGTGCTGCTTAGTTGCTAGCGCTTGCAGTTATTCCTCAATTATCGCCTGTTTAGGGCAGTCGCAGACACAGGCTCCGCACTCGGCGCAGAGATCCGGGGCTATTTTATAGGGCTTGCCGGCTACGATAGCCCCCTCGACCGGACAACACTCCATACATTGGCCGCAGGCATCACAATCCGTTGTTATTCTGAACATCTTATCTCCTTAATAAAAAGTGTTAGGGCCTATGCTCAGTTGACGAACTGCTGCAAATCAAACACGATTCGCTCGCCGCGGCGAACCTGATTGCGCAGACGACCCAGCTTAGCATCCAGTGCCGACAGTTGCTTAAGGCCGGCGCGTTCTTCTGCACTGGTTTCAATCACAGATGCGATGCCGCCGTTACGAATGACCAGACGACGATCCCCTGACAGGGCCAGCAGTGGATCGTGGGTGGCCATCAGCACCATTTTTTTCCTTTTTGACCAGCAGTTGCAGTGCCCGCAAGCGATCTACCCCGGCATTTTCGATCTCATCAATAAGGACTATCGGCGATACGCTAAGACATGCCACATCGGCGATCATCAACGCCCGGGACTGCCCGCCGGACAAAGCGGTGACCGGCGTCTCCAGGGTGAACGGCTCTCCAGCCAGCTCCACCGCCAGCGTGAAAACCTGCTCGACACTCGCTGCCAGATCAGTGACCAGACGGCTCTCGGCATGCATCGAGATGAATTCACTGACGCTCAGATCCATCACGAAATTCATATTCTGAGAGAGCTGGGCGACGAGTTGCTGATCACCGGACATGCGCTTTTCTTCATCCGGAACCTGCCCATCGAGGAGGATCTGGCGGCGTGACGGTGTATCCCGTTGCGCCAGGCTTTCGATGTCGGCGAGCAGTTGACTTTTTCCTGATCCTGTCGGTCCGACCACGCAGATCACCTCGCCGGCTCTGAGCTGTAAGTCTTGCGCTTCGGGTTGCCCGCTCTTGTCGAATCCGGCTTTCACCGTCACGCACTGAATGCGTGTTTGCTGCTGCTCCTGAAAAATTTGCATCTGTTCGATAAATTCTCTGCACTGGCTGAGCAGGGTCTCGGAGGTCAGGGAAAATTGGCTCAAATGTTCATCAGGCAGCAGAGCCAGCAGCTCAGCAAGCGTCTCCTGACGGGTGGCGATGTCCAGAGACAGGGCGCTAAAAAAGTCCCGCAGATAAGGATGTTCGTGCAGTAGTTGCGGCAGCGGCCGCTGCAATAATTCGTTACTGTTCATGAAAAATCCATTGTCTTAATATTACCAATCTGGCAGTCGGGTCCGATGCGTGTCTCGCCCAGGCAGTAGGAGCACAGCGCCGCAGGCATCACGAAGCGCAGACGCAAATCGTTTAACGTACTGACCTCCCGCGATGCGAGCAAATGGCGCTGCAACAGTAAGTTACCCTGACCGGTCAGGCCGTTAACCGGCAGTACGGCTGCGCGCGGATTGACCTGGCGCACGCGGAAAGCAAACACCTCGCGCTCAGCTTGAGAGACGATATCGCCTTTGGTGAGCACGGCCAGATCCGCATGTTTAAGCATCGGACCGATCTTGCGGGGAGTATGCACGCCACTGAGATGATCCATAACACACACAGCCAGTACCTCCTTGATATGAGGCGAGCAACGGTTGCACAGCCCGGCACTTTCGCTGACCAGCAGATCCAGGCCCTGGTTGCGCCCCCACTGCACGGCCCCCTCGATATTGGCGATGAAAAAATGGTCGGGGCACAGGCCGCCGGCCAAACCTGTTTTGACTAGAATACCGGCCTGACTGTAACGCAGATGATCATCGCTGCTTAGACAATCAAATTTAACCACGCCGATTTTCATTCCCTGCGCCACCAGGGGTTCAATGCTACGCAGTATGACTGAGGTCTTACCGGAGGAGGGGGGGCCTGCAAAGGTTACTAACTTCATTGGCACTGCGCCTCATCTATGGCATCCAGTGCGCGTTGCAGAAAGATAGCATCAATATCCGCATTGACCTTAAGCAGATCCTGATCACGCAGAAAATCCCAGCCCAGCCACATAAGCGGCTTATCCTGTACTTCGCTGCTGACTTGGGCATGAGGGACAGGGAAAACGGGCGCCGGCCATGGTTTTTAGCCAGCTCTTCTCCGGTCAGGTAGTCGAGCAGTGGCTGCAACGCCTCAATACGTGATGCCTTGACCTGCAGGGTAACCGGGCTTGCCAGCGCGCCATCTTCGGGCCAGACGATGTGCAGCCGTTGCTTATTTTTGACGCGATGGGCAAAGAATTCGGGCATGACATAGATGGCACCGGGCGCATTCCTGTCGATCTGTTTGACCATCTGTGCGGGATGCTGTCCCCTGCAGCACATTATCCGCCAGACGACGCAGTCCTTCGGCACCGTGCTTCAGGTAGGTAGGCAAAAGGACGGCATGACAGAAGAATTCGCTGCTGCCGCGTAGGGTGATGCTGCCTTTCCAGCGCGGATGGAGCAGGTCTTGCCAACAGCTCGGCATGGGCCGGTCACCAAGCTGCTCCTTATTGACGACGATGACCAGCGGATTGACGGCCAATACCGTGTACTGGCCCTTGGGGTCGGGGATGCCGGCCTGACGGTAGCTGGCGCTGAGGTGAATCTGTCCATAGCCGGTGAACAGCCCGTTGTCGACAAAACGCCTCTGGAAGCTGTGACTGTAAAAGGTATTGAAATCCGATGAAAATATAATATCCGGTAGCTCGTCAGCGCTTTGCACCTTGGGCACATAGGAGTAGTAGGAGAGTTCCTGATTCAGGTTGCCTTCCACTGCATAGTTGATATTTATATCCTGACTGCTCTGCAGAGTGTCCATAAACATGGCTAGATCACGGCTGAAGGGGACCTTTAAGCCGCAGGGCATAAGCGCAAGCAGGCTTAATCCAGCTTGTTGATCAATACTGGAAAGCCCCGGCGCTTCCAGAGGCTTAGCTGTATCTGCGGCTTCCTGCAGCAGACGCACAAAATTGGCGACATCCAGCGAGCGGCTACGCAGGGCGGTGGCTAGGGTGAGAAAGGGGGCCTAGTACACGCAGGCCATCCTCGCTGACCAGAGCTGCAAGGCCATGGCTGATAAAAACACGGCTGGTTTCCGGATAGGCGGAAATAATTTCTGCAATTTTAAGATCGGCATGGATCGGGGTGGGCATAAGGTGTCCCCCTGTTTAGAATTTTGATGAAATCGACTAATTGTTCTTTGCATATCTCTTTTAGCTTTAGCTTAGCTATGCTATAGCATTAGCATTAACCATACCAAGCCTTATAAGAAAGGTTTGTGCTTTGTAAGTTTTTGATAATTAAGGGTGTTGTATTTATTCTCGCCAGGCGTAGCTGCGCCTGATGTTACATTTTGTCGTTTGAATGTCGTGTTTCTGTCAGCGATTGGTTTTTGCCTGGCTGTTATTCAGCGCACGCCTATCAAGCTTAAAAGTGCTTCTCTGTCACAGGGATTTCTGTTGCCGCAATGAAATTTTGACAATGGGCTATTATTGCTTAATAGCAACAAATAATCTTCACTGGAGGAAGTGTGATGCACAGAGAGAAAAACAGTAACCCGAAGGATTCCAAGATCTACCTGGTCGGCTCAGGTATCGCTTCGCTGGCAAGTGCCGTCTATCTTATTCGCGATGCCGGCGTGCCCGGTAAAAATATTCATATATTAGAACAGAGCAGTATGGCCGGTGGAGCACTTGACGGTGCGGGGGATGCTGTGCATGGCTTTGTGGTACGTGGCGGAAGAATGCATGAAGCGCATTTTGTCTGTTACTGGGATCTTTTATCCACTATTCCTTCCTATGGCGATCACAGTATCTCCGTGACAGAAGAAACCTTTGAATTTAATTCCCGTTTTATTTCCCATGCCCAGGCCCGTTTACTTGAAGATGGCAAAAGAGTTGATCTCAGCTCTTTAGGGTTGACCTTAAAAGATCAGGCGGATCTGCTGAAATTGACCTTTGCCTCTGAAAAATCACTGGATAACCTGCGCATTGAAGACTGGTTTCAAAAAGCGTTTTTCGACAGTAATTACTGGTATTTGTGGGCAACCATGTTTGCCTTTCAAAAATGGAGTAGCGTGGCAGTAATGCGCCGTTATATGAAACGTTTTATTCACCTGATTGAGGGGTTACCGACACTTGGCGGAGTGATGCGTACCAAATATAATCAGTATCACTCCGTAGTGATGCCGCTTAAAAGGTACCTGCGCGGAAAAGGTGTGCATTTTCATTTTAATACTCAGGTTACCGATATTGACTTTAGTTTTTTCCTCGATAAAAAAACGGCGACGGCATTACATACCCTGAAACACAATGAACAACAGCAGATCAATCTTGGCGAGCGTGATTATGTGTTTATTACCAACGGCTCTATTACCGAAAGCACAGCTAATGGCTCCTGGACAGAAGCGCCGCTCTTAAAAGATAAATCGACTTCCGGTTCATGGCAATTGTGGGAGAAAATAGCCAAAAAAGATAAAGCGTTCGGTAACCCCGGTGTGTTCAGTGACCATATCGATCTGCAGAAATGGTATTCCTTTACCGTAACGCTGCAAGACAGCAGCTTCCATAATTATATGGAAAACTTTTCCGGTAATGTCGATGGTACCGGGGGGTTGGTGACGATCAAAGATTCCAACTGGCTGATATCGATCGTTATTGCCCGGCAACCGCATTTCCCTGAACAGCCGAAAGATGTCAAGGTGTTTTGGGGCTATGCTTTGTTCCCTGATAATGAAGGCAATTATATTAAGAAAAAAATGTCCGACTGTAGTGGTAAAGAGATACTCGAGGAGTTGTGCTATCATCTGCAAATACAAAGCTTGATGCAACCGATAGTTGCTGCCGGAAAAGTCAATTGTATACCTGTGGCCATGCCCTTTATTGACAGCCTGTTTATGCCTTATGCGCAGGGGGATCGTCCTGATGTCTTACCGGAAGGGGCTGTCAATTTTGCCTTTCTTGGCCAGTTTGCTGAAGTGCCCAAAGACTGCGTGTTTACCGTTGAATATTCAGTGCGCTGCGCGCAAACCGCTGTTTATGGCCTCTTTGCAACAGAAAAAGAGGTGCTACCTGTTTATGATTCCATTTATAAACCTGAGACGTTATTAAAAGCGGTGAAAACCATCAGTAAATGATAAAAGAGAGGAGCTCTATGAGCCTATAGATCTTCGCGTTTTCTGCTTTACAAATATTCTCTGCTATAATGTGGCGCCGATTGATGATAGAGCAGATTGTAAGATGGCTAAAAAGAAACCCGTTGTTAAACTCCAGGCTTATGGTATTTACTCAAAGTGGCAATCCAAGTCCAAGGCGTTGCCGCAAATCAAAGAATTTACCACGGATATCCCCGCGCAAATAGATATTGAATTTGGGCTGACCGTTAATATAAAAAATGCCCGCGGAGCAAAAATTTATTACTGCATTGACCATCCTGGTATTTGTGATGATACCGGTAATATACGTGCCCCTTTTAGCGGAGAAGTGCATATCAGCAATAACGACTGGGATTTTTATCTCGGCGATACTATCTGGGCACCCATTGCTGATAAATGCGGCCCCTGGCGCATGACGATTGAATTAAACAGGCAGATTATTGCCGATAAAACCTTCACTATTTCCTCCGATGATTCGAGTTCAGCGTTCAAAAAACGCTTTGCCTATATCTAAAAAAGAGAGCTACTGGCGTTGTCTGCAGCGCGCTTATCGCCTCTGGCCGTAGATTTCTGCTGACTTGCTGCTAAGCTCGCATTTCCAAGCGGTTTGGGTATAATACCGCTGTTTTATTCCCCCCTATTATATTGCTGAGAGTCATTATGTTAAGTTACTTTATCCCGACCGCCAAAGGTTTAGCCCCACTGCTTGAAGTTGAGCTGAAAGAGATGGGTATTGAAAATACCAGACAGATGAACGGGGGTGTGACTTTTGATGGCACCTTAGAGCAGGGTTACAAGGTCTGCCTATGGTCGCGTTTTGCTTCCCGCGTATTATTAAAACTCAATGAGTTCAAGGTCAACGATTCTCTGGATCTTTATATGGGCTGCAGCACCATTCCCTGGGAGGAGCATTTTGATGTCGATAAAACCTTCTCTATCGATTTCTCCGGCAGTAATGATGAGATCCGTAACACGCAGTTTGGTGCATTAAAAATCAAAGATGCGATTGTTGACCGTTTTCGTAAAAAGTTCGATCAGCGTCCAAGTGTGGAAAAACGCGATGCGGATATCCGCTTTAACGGTCGTTTATGGAAGGGTAAAGCCACTATCTATTTGGATCTGTCCGGCTCGCCGCTGCATCTGCGTGGTTACCGCACTATTGCCGGTGAAGCGCCGCTGCGTGAAACATTAGCAGCAGGCATTGTCAAACGCAGTGGCTGGAAGGGCGAAGCCTTGCTCGATCCTATGTGCGGCTCAGGTACCTTGATTATTGAAGCGGCGATGATGGCGCTGAATATTGCTCCGGGCTCACTGCGTCAGAGCTTTGGCTTTGAAAACTGGAAGCAACACGATGAAGAATGCTGGAAAACCTTAAAAACATCGGCACAGGTTTATGCTAAACGCGCCGTTAATAAGTGTGAAAGCCGTTTTTATGCCTCTGACCTCAGCAAAGATATGATTGCCATTGCTCAAAAAAATGCCCAACGTGCCGGCGTGGCTGAGTTAATTGAATTTTCCGTTGCCGATGCCAGAAAAGTGCTACCGCCAGAAGAGCTGGAAACCGGCATGATTATCAGTAACCCGCCATACGGTGAACGTTTAGGGGGCTTTAGCGATACTGTTACTTTGTATACCGAACTGGGGCATCATTTTAAAGCGGCCTTTGCCGGTTGGAATCTGGCGATGTTTGCTATGGATACCGAGCTGCTGAGCTGTTTGGGTATGCGTGCGGCGAAAAGCTTTAAGTTTTTTAACGGACCGATTGAGTGCGTGCTTAAAAATTACCGTATCTCGGCAAAACGTCCTGCTAATAAAACGCCTGCGCCAGAAACACAGCAAAACAGTAATGAGCCTGTCAACCCATGGACTATCGGCCGTGGCGAAGACAAATTTGCAATGGGCCAGGAGAGCGAATCGGAGCTGGTCTTTAAAGAGGCGAAGCAGATTAAACCTGCTATCTATGCGGAAGCCTTTGCTAACCGCTTAAGCAAGAACCTGAAAAGGTTAGAGAAATGGGCAAAACGTGAAAACGTGGAATGTTACCGTCTCTATGATGCGGATCTGCCGGAATATAATGTCGCCATCGACCGTTACGCTGACTATCTGATTATTCAGGAGTATCGCGCGCCGAAGGAAATTGACGCGCAAAAAGTGCGCCGCCGCTTCTTAGATATCGTCTCAACGGTGCGTTATATGCTCGATCTGAGTGATGATAAACTGGTCATCAAAGTGCGTGAGCGTCAGAAAGGCCGTCAGCAGTATGAAAAACTGGATTCTAAAAAACAGTCCTTAGTGGTGCATGAGGGGCAGGCAAAACTGCAGGTCAATCTGCAGGATTATTTAGATACCGGCCTGTTTCTCGATCACCGTCCGACACGTCTGCGCATCGCTAAGATGGCGAAGGGCAAAGATTTCTTGAATCTGTTCTGTTATACCGCAACGGCCTCCGTGCATGCGGCACTGGGCGGCGCCAAGTCGACCACCAGTGTTGATATGTCGAAAACCTATTTAGCCTGGGCTGAAGAGAATTTTGCGCTGAACGGCATTAAAGGCAAGCATGAGTTTATTCAGCAGGACTGCATTAAATGGCTGCAACATGCCCATGAGATGTTTGATCTTATCTTTATCGATCCGCCGACATTCTCCAACTCCAAACGGATGAAAGATATCTTTGATGTTCAGGATGATCATGTTGAGTTACTGACCTCAGCCAGCAAGCGGCTCAATGATAATGGTGAGATCATCTTCTCCAATAATAAACGCGGCTTTAAACTGGATATCGATGCTGTTAAAGCACTGGGTTTTTATGTGAAAGATATTAGCCAGGCATCTATTCCGGAAGATTTTAAACGCAACAGTAAAATTCACCAGTGCTGGATTTTAACTAAGCATAATAAGTAATAATTGAGCTGGCTGCTGCCGGCTGATTGGCAATTTTCCTTATTCTAACATTGATTTTATTCATGATTAGATGCAACAAAAAAGAGTATTGATGTGGCATTATTAACTTTACATAACGCAGAGCTGGCTTTTGGTGATAGCGCTTTATTAGATAAATCTGACCTGGTGATTGAAGCCAATGAACGGGTTTGTCTGGTGGGGCGAAATGGTGCGGGTAAATCAACGCTGCTCAAAGTATTAGACGGACGTATTCAACTCGATGACGGCAGTTTACTGATTAATAACGACGTTAAGGTAGCCCGCCTGGAGCAGGATCCGCCGGCTGCCAGTTTAATGAATGCCTATGATTTTGTCGCTTCCGGCATGGAAAAGGCCGGTGACGTTCTATCTCAGTATCATGAGCAGTTAAACCTGGTTGCCGAAGACTGCAGTGAAAAAGCGCTCGATAAACTACAAAAGCTGCAGGAGCAGGTCGATCAGTTAGATGCCTGGCAGTTAGACAGTAAAATCAACCAGATACTTGACCGTTTAGGGATTGAACCGAATGTTATGCTGGATCAGTTATCGGGCGGCTGGTTACGCAAAGTGGCACTGGCGAAAGCCTTAGTTAACGACCCGGATCTGCTGCTGCTTGATGAGCCGACCAACCATCTTGATGTCGGCACCATTGAGTGGCTGGAGCAGTTCTTAATGAGCTTTCAAGGCTCGATTGTCTTTATCAGCCATGACCGTGAATTTATCCGCCGCCTGGCAACCCGTATTATCGATATCGATCGCGGCCAGCTAAGCTCCTGGCCGGGTGGTTATGATGACTATCTTGTCGCTAAAGAGGAAGCGCTGCGCGTTGAAGAGGAGCAGAATGCCGAGTTTGATCGCAAGTTGGCGATTGAAGAGAAATGGATCCGTCAGGGCATTAAAGCACGGCGTACACGTAATGAAGGACGGGTGCGGGCCTTAAAAGCACTGCGTAATGAACGCGCGGATCGGCAAAATGTGCAGGGTAAAGCAAAAATTAATATCGATGAGGCGGTGCGCTCGGGCAAGATTATCTTTGAAGCACAGGATGTGGCTTACAGTTATGATGATCTGAATATTGTGCGCAACTTTTCCACTACTATTATGCGTGGCGATAAAATCGCGCTGGTCGGCAGAAACGGTTGCGGCAAGAGTACCCTGTTGAAGCTGCTACTGGGCAAATTACAGCCCGATGCCGGGACTATCAAGTGCGGCACAAAATTGGAAGTTGCCTATTTTGACCAGTACCGGGATACGCTCGATCCTGAAAAATCGGTGATGGATAACCTCGCTGAAGGCAAGCAGGAAGTGGAAATAGGCGGGCATAAGCGCCATGTGCTGGGTTACCTGCAGGACTTTTTATTCCATCCGCAACGTGCACGCACGCCGGTAAAAGCGCTCTCAGGGGGCGAAAAAAACCGCCTGTTACTGGCGAAAATTTTCTTAAAACCCAGTAACTTACTGATCCTTGATGAACCAACCAATGATCTTGATGTCGAAACTTTGGAATTACTAGAAGAGCTGCTGGCCAACTATCAAGGCACGCTTTTATTGGTCAGCCATGACCGTAGCTTTGTTGATAATACCGTGTCACATACCTGGTTTTTTGATGGTAACGGTAATATTGCGCAGTTTGTCGGCGGTTATAGCGATGCCGTGCGCCATAAACAACAAAGCGAAGCGTCGCGTCAGCCGGTTGTTAATAAGACTAAGGCTCCGCTAAAAAAAGAAAAGACGGCCGTCAAGGTTACGCAGAAGAAAAAATTATCTTATAAACTGCAGCTTGAGCTGGATGCTTTACCGCGTCTCTTAGAAGAGCTGGAAAGCAAAGTTGAAACTCTTCAGGAAACCATTAATACGCCGGAGTTTTTCACAAAGGATAAAAGTGAAGCGGATAAATTTTTAGCTGAGCTTGCCGATACAGAGCAACAACTAGAAGAAGCATTTATGCGTTGGGAAGAGCTGGAAGAATTAAAAAGTGGAGAGAACAGTTAAATGAAATTTAAAGCGGCCTTATCCAGTGCCACCCTGTTACTTGTAAGCAGCACTCTTTACGCTGAGCAAGCGGCTTATTATGACGTTGAAGAGATTAATGTTGATGCGCAAGGCGCCAACTATGGCCCTTATCCTAGTGCTATCTCCGAGGATGGCAGTTTTATCGGCAGCTATTCGATGAAAGCAGCACTGGCGCAAGATATTGATATCGGTCTGCCCTTTACCTTTAATCGTGGCTGTCAGTATGATGACGAGATTTGCGAACTGGAGTTTTACGGCTCGCAGTCATCGACTGATTTAAGCTATGACAATGCCTATCAGGCATGGCGCAATGCCCAATCTGATGCGCAGTATGGTTTGTATGTCAGCTATATGATGGGCAGTGCTTTTTCTACGGATACCGCTACTGATACCGCGATCCTGCCCTTTGATGAAGGAAGTTATGATACTGACGTCAAGGTAACCGATGTCTTTGTCAGCGCTGCCGGAGATAAAATTGTTATCGGTTATTCTTCAGATGCCTATGACAGTGGTAGTGAACGCGATTTTGTGCGTCGTGCCTTTATCTATAATCAAACTAAGGGGGTGATGAACTCCTTATTACCCGAGTTTTATGAAGCAACCGGTAATGATGATGCTGAGGATGCGAATGGCGGGTTCAGCAGTGCTTATAAGATCAAGCAGGTTGGCGAAAAAATATTAGTGGTCGGCGCAGGGAGTATCTCGCTGCCTGAAGATGACGATGCCGATGATGTCCAGGATTACTTTAATAACTGTTATTTCAGCGATGAGACGGATGAAGAAAGCACCCTTAATGAGTTAGTCTACTGTCCCGGCTTTGATACTCAGGCCTGGGCCTGGGATGTGACGGACTACCTGACTGCTACAGCAAGTGGTGAGGGGATCAGCGGCTTTGCACTGGCAAGTGAGTGGCTGGATGATAATGAAGATAACGACAGTTCCAATATTACCTACAGCGCCAGTGCCTTAGATATCAATGCGTCCGGTATTGCCGTGGGTGTCTCCACCTTTGCATATTCAGATTCGGCCACAGGTGGTCGCCAGCGCGCGATTATTATGACGCCGGATAGCGAGGGAAATTATGGCGCGCCGACAGAATTAACTGCAGCCGTCGAAGATGTTGAAGATGATGAAGGGGATACGCTCTACAATACCTGGGCTGTCGGGATCACTGACACTAATATAGTGATCGGTAACCGCGAGTATAGCGCATCTAAAGCGATTAATAAGCCGACTGAGTTTTTTGTTTATGATATCGACAATGACAGCATTCTTTTTCCATTAAAAGATATTAAAGTACTGACGACAGAGCAGCAAAACAATGGTGAAAGCAGCGCGAAAACCGGTGCTAACAGTCAAGCCTATGCTATTAATAAATCGGGCTTTATCGTCGGGAAAGCCGATGATTATGATCAAACCCATGCCGTCATTGGCGGCAAGCCTCGTACGCAGTCGGCATTTTTATACAACAATAATAGCGATGAAAGCTGGTTTATTAATGATCTGATCTGCAGCGAAGATGATGATGGTATGGTGACTTCGCCGCGCTATAAAATCCGCAGTGCCAGAGCGATTAGTGATGTTAATGAAAACGGCATTTATTATGTTTTAGCGGAAGGCTGGAAATATGACACTGATTCTGATTATCAGGATGAAGTCAATGCCACTGAGGTGATGTTGAAGTTGACGCACAATGCAGATAGCAATGCGGCTACACCAGATGACAGCCCGAACTGTTGGCAGTCTGATTTACTCGATACCGAAGATGAGTCCTATGAGCGCTCCGGAGCGGCAAGTTTGTGGTTATGGATTCTCGCCTTACCTTTATTATTAATGCGTCGTTTGACTAAATAATGCGTTACTATCGTTATGTTAAGGCTTGTTAGGAATTTTCTTAACAGGCCTTTTTAATAAACTCCATAGCTTTTATCAGTTTTTATCTGCTATTCTTCCCTCTTTTGTAATTAGCTTTGCTATTCCTAATTTGTTTTTACTTAACAATAACTTACAGGAGTTTTGTGCGCCTGTTTTGATGTGTTTTTTGCGTGCTCGGCTTATATAATTATTACTGAACATGGCAGAATTAATAATTGCTGTCATTAAAGTGTCATACTAATGGCGCATATTAGCTTCCGTCGCCAAGGAGGCGTAATTATTATTTAAATAAATAATAGAAAATTAATTAACCACGATAATGAATGATGGAGTTTTAAATGAAACTTAAAACGTTAGCAACAGCAGTTACATTAAGCGCAGCTTCGGTATTTTCTGTTGCAGCTTCTGCCGCAGATTCGGCATTACCTGTTTATGAAAAAGTAAGCGGCATTTCAGGCAATCTTTCTTCTGTCGGTTCTGATACCTTGGCGAATATGATGACATTTTGGGCTGAAGAGTTTAAAGGTCAATACCCTAATATCAATATTCAAATTCAAGCGGCGGGCTCTTCTACTGCGCCACCGGCTTTAACAGAAGGGACTTCGCAGTTCGGCCCGATGAGCCGTGCAATGAAGGCAAAAGAAATTGAAGCCTTTGAAAAACATTATGGTTACAAACCAACACCTGTCCGTGTTGCCATTGATGCACTGGCTGTCTTTGTCAACAAAGATAATCCGATTGAAGGCTTAACCATCAAACAGGTTGACTCAATCTTCTCGGCAACGCAAAAATGTGGCGCAGGTAAAAATGCCACGCGTTGGTCTGATGTGGGTCTGACAGGCGGTTGGGCTGATAAAGATATTCAGCTATTTGGTCGTAACTCAGTATCGGGCACATACGGTTACTTCAAGTCAAAAGCACTGTGTAAAGGCGATTACAAAAACTCAGTGAATGAACAGCCTGGATCTGCTTCTGTCGTGCAGTCAGTAGCATCATCGCTAAACTCTATCGGTTACTCTGGTATCGGTTATAAAGTCGCGGGTGTAAAAGCTGTTCCTTTAGCGAAGAAAGAAGGTCAGTTTGTTGAAGCGTCAATGGATAATGCGATTTCCGGTAAATACCCGCTTTCACGTTTCTTATACGTTTACGTGAACAAGCACCCGAACAAACCGTTATCTCCGCTGCAAGCTGAATTCCTAAAAATGGTCCTGTCGCAACAAGGACAAGGGATTGTTAAGAAAGATGGTTACATTCCACTGCCAGCAAAAGTTGTTGAAACAGAGCTGAAGAAATTAGGTTTAAAGTAAACAAAAACCTAATTTTTAACTAAAAAAACAGCGCATGAGCGCTGTTTTTTTATGCCTGATAATCACTAATACCAATTTTATTAAGTTTGTGATCTATTTTCGGAAGTGCGGCTTCAGCCGCGCAGTTTGGTATAAGGCGCGGTTGAAACCGCACTTCCAAGATAAAAACAGAACAGTTAATTAATCCGATTGCTATAAATCACTAAATTACTAACAGCTTTGCCGGGCACTGTTAATGGCCGAAAACATCTCCTGAGTACTTTTAATTTTACGCACCTGCTGAAGAAAGCTGTTGGCCTGCGGCTGTTGCAGACGCAGAAACATTAGCCATTGTTTAATGCGGTTGGGTAAGTATTTTTCTTTATCACCAAAGGTTTGAATGTGCATATATTCAGTCATTAAATCCAATATTTGCGGCCAACTGTAGGGCGCTTCGTTGCCTTTAATGACCTGTGCCAGGTTCGGCGTGGCAAGTGCGCCGCGGCCAAGCATCAGACGCTCACAGCCGGATATTTCTCTGCAGCGCTGTGCATCTTCAAGAGTGAAGATATCGCCATTGGCAATGACCGGAATAGTTATCGCATCTTTAATTTTAGCTATCCAATGCCAGTGGGCGGGCGGTTTATAGCCTTCCTCTTTGGTACGCGCATGCACGGCCAGCTCATCGGCGCCGGCTTCACTTATTGCCTGAGCATTTTCAATGGCTAAGCTTTTATCCTCATAACCTAAGCGGATTTTAGCGCTGAGCGTTTGAAACTGTGGTACCACGCGGCGCACTTCTTTGACTATTTCATAGAGCTTTTCCGGTGATTTCAATAAGATGGCGCCGCCTTTACTTTTGTTGACCGCTTTTGCCGGACAGCCAAAATTGAGATCAATACCGTCGGAGCCGATATGCAGGGCTTTATCCGCATTTAATGCCAAACAGTGCGGGTTTTGCCCCAGCAACTGTACCCGCACCGGAGTACCGGAAGGGGTTTTGCTGCCACTAGTTAATTCCGGGCTAAGGCGACGGTAGACTTTTGCCGGCAGGCGCAGATCAACAACCCTGACAAATTCAGTCACACAGAGATCGATACCACCGGCTGCGGTTAATAATTGGCGCATATGGTGATCCATTACTCCTTCCATAGGCGCAAGCGTTATTTTCATCTGCTCTACTTCTTATTTTAAAAAAGGCTATTATACCTGCTAACAGAGAAAATGTATTTATCAGCTGCAGCTGCCAAGGTGGTCGGTATTCTCTTTACTCTCACTGCATTGCTTGATTCATTTTTCAGCACTTTTCGGCTTTCAAGTTAGAATATTCGAGCGTACTGCTTGCACATAGAGAGACAACTAATTAATCTAAGCGCTTAAATATTTACTAAGAGTAAAACCAATGACAGCGAGTACACTGCAACTTATCAAAAACAGCATAAAAAGCATTCCCGATTATCCACTTCCAGGCATTATCTTTCGCGATGTCACCAGTCTGATTGAAAATGGCGCCGCATTTGCGGCTACCATCGAACTCTTTGTAGCACGTTATAAAGATAAGAAAATTGATAAGGTGGTCGGTACGGAAGCGCGCGGTTTTATTTTCGGCGCACCATTAGCCGCAGCCATAGGCGCCGGCTTTGTTCCCGTGCGTAAACCGGGAAAACTGCCGCGCACGACAATTCAGGAGGATTATTCTCTTGAATATGGGACAGACACATTACAGATTCATCATGATGCGATTAAGAAAGGCGAAACCGTGCTGTTGGTTGATGATCTGCTCGCGACCGGCGGTACGGCGGAAGCCTCGGTGAAGTTAATTCAACGCTCTGGTGGAATCGTTATCGAGTCCGCTTTTGTGATTGAATTACCGACATTACAAGGCGCGCAAAAGTTAGCAGCTTTGAATGTCCCTCATTTTTCCCTAGTTGAATTTGCAGGCGAGTAATTTTAGTGAGTTATCAAGTTTTAGCAAGAAAATGGCGGCCGCGTAATTTTCAGGAAGTTGTCGGCCAGCAGCATGTCTTAACTGCTTTATCCAATGGTCTGGCACAAAACCGGGTGCATCATGCCTATCTGTTTAGCGGTACGCGCGGTGTGGGGAAAACGACGATTGCCCGTATTCTGGCAAAAAGCTTGAACTGTGAGCAGGGGGTCACGGCGACGCCTTGCGGTAAATGCGTACATTGCCAGGCCATTGATCAGGGGCGTTTTGTCGACCTTTTGGAAATTGATGCGGCTTCCCGTACCAAGGTTGATGATACGCGGGAACTGCTGGACAATGTTCAATACAAACCGGCGCAGGGGCGTTATAAGGTTTATCTGATCGATGAAGTGCATATGCTCTCTAAGCATAGTTTTAATGCACTGTTAAAAACCCTGGAGGAGCCGCCGGAATACGTTAAGTTTCTACTGGCAACCACAGATCCGCAAAAACTACCTATTACCGTGTTATCGCGTTGTCTGCAATTTCATTTAAAAGCCATTTTACCCGAAGAAATTGAAAAACAACTGGCATTTATTCTGCAGCATGAGCAGGCCAGTTTTGAACATTCCGCATTGACTGTGATTGCCAAAGCCGCTAACGGCAGTATGCGTGATGCATTAAGTCTGACCGATCAGGCTTTGGCGTTTGGCGCCGGCAATATTGAATACCAGGCCGTTTTAAAAATGCTCGGCACGATAGATAGCAGCCATCTCTATTATCTGCTGCACTTTATTGCTTCGGGTAATGTCGCCAAGGTTTTTCAGAAAATAGAAGAGTTTGTTCATCTCGGCGCTGATTTTGCTAAGCTTCATCAGGATCTGGCAAGTTTATGTCACCAGATCGCCTTGCTGCAGATGCACAATAAAGCCAATGCTGGTGAAAAAAACGCGCTGCAACTGCTCGCTGAACGTTTAACCCCTGAAGAGGTTCAGCTTTATTATCAAATTGCTGTCGAAGGGTATAAGGACTATGCCTTTGCACCCAATGGTAAAGTTGCTTTAGAGATGACGGTGATGCGTCTGCTGGCCTTTAAGCCGGCAAATTATATCGCCTTAGATGAAAGCTTATTAGCGACGACGTCTGCCACCGAGAATACTTCGGCAGCGCCTGCAAGCGAAAACCAAGGTCACGAAAACGCGGTCACCCACGCGCCTGACGTTGCTGCGCAGATAGTCCGTGCAGAAAGCGCCGCTTCTCAACCTCTGCCCGTTGCCACTGAGCCACGCAGAGCGGTTGTTGAAACTGTGCGCGACAATCCTCAAGCGCAGACAGAGAGTACGCCGGTAGATGTAAAAGAGACGCCTGCGCAGCCTGCAGCAGAAAATATCAGCGCGCAACAGCCTGCACAGTCCATCGCACCGCTCACCCATTCGCGCAATATGCTGCGCAGTCACCGTTTAAAGCGTGAACAGGCAAAAAAGTTACAGGCGACAACAGTCAATAAAGCAACTGCTGAGCCAGTTGTCGCAGAAAAACCAGTAGAGGTTAAGGTAACTTCCAGTCAGCCTGAGATTAAAGCTGAAGTTGTCTCTTCTGTACCCCCGGCTGTGATGCCATCCGTCGAGCAGATGCCGCCTGCCGAGCCGTTGCCGCCTGTTGAGAGTTACGCACAGGATTATTTTAGCGAGTCAGAGACATTTACCGGTGATGACTTGCCGGAAAAACAGTTCAACTCGCAGACATGTACGCAAAGCACGCAAACACTTGCGGATGCGGCTCCAGTTAATCTCGATGTCGAGTCTGAGCTCAATGAGCAGAGCTTCTTCAGTCATGAACAACTGGATATGCCTGCCGTGGATATTGCCGAATATGTTGCCGATAAGTTAAGCGATCCCTGGTCTCTGCTTATTCAGCAATTGCAGCTAGTGGGCTTAGTTAAGTTATTGGCTAAAAACTGCGTGATGAAAAAGGTGGATGAGCAGATTATATTAACCCTGAAAGCTGAGCAGCAGCATCTGCTTAATAACAGTAAAATCTGCGAGCAGTTACAGGATAAATTGAAAGCGCATTATGGTGAGCAGATCAGTATGTATATTGAGGTGGGCGAGGTGCAAGGACAGTTAACGCCGGTTGAATCTGAACAGCATCTTTATCAGCAGTATCTAGACCATGCCAAAAAGATCATCAGAGAAGATGAAAATATTAAAACCTGGGTAGAAGATTATGGCGCAAAAATCTATGAAAATAGCATTATCCCGTTATAATCGGATTAATTTTTAAAGCAACACAGAGAGTGAATATGTTTAATAAAGCTGGAATGGGCGATTTAATGAAAAAAGCCCAAGAGATGCAGGAAAATATGCAGAAAATGCAGGCTGAGATTGCCAATACCGAAGTGGTGGGTGAATCCGGTGCCGGTCTGGTTAAAATTACGCTATTAGGTAATCACAACGTCCGCAAAGTTGAGATTGATGATAGCCTGATGGAAGATGATAAAGAGATGCTTGAAGATCTTATCGCCGCGGCAATGAACGATGCCGTTCGCCGTGTTGAAGAGCTCAATAAAAGTAAAATGGGCGGTTTGACAAGCGGAATGGATCTGCCGCCGGGCTTTAAAATGCCATTTTAGGCTGTGAGCTTTTGCCTTGTTGGCGCTGGAGCTTAGGCTTCAGCGCTTTTTTAGTGCTATTAATGGCTGACGGTTTTTGAAAAAACATTGATAACCACCACGCCGCAAACGATCAGTGCCATACCTAGTATTGCCGGCGTATCCGGAATCTCTTTATATAAGAAAAAACTAACCAATCCTATCAGCACTATCCCTAATCCTGACCAAATCGCATAAGTAACGCCCACCGGAATCGTCCTTAACACCAGGCTCATAAAGTAAAGCGCAGTCAAAAATCCCAGCACCACTATGAGGCTCGGGAGCGGTTTAGTAAATTCAGCAGATGCTTTTAATGCACTGGTTGCCGTCACCTCGGCAATGATAGCGATGAGTAAATATAGGTAGGTCATTTATGCTCTCTTTTTAAATCTGATGCGCTGCATTAGAGATATTGGGCCGTTTTTGCTTTTAACGCAGGCAATAACAGCTGTGATATAGAGGCCGGATTATAGCAGATGCTGCTCTACCCGCCCAGATCTGTTGTTGTTTGCAGAGAGTTTCCTGAATTTACTTTTGAAATTAACGTGAATGGATAATGGCGTAGCATCGTTATTGCTGAATACAATATAGATGGTTTTGGGATGAACAATCGGAAATATCGCTATAGGTCCATTGCGAATTCTGGGAGTAGGATGAACCATAGGAGCCTGACCAGTCGGGCGATTCGCTGGTCCACATTCCGCATGTTCGAGTGTCACTAGCTGGGGGCTGACCAATACCAGCAAATGATGAATGATAGGCCACTTCCCCGAAGGAAAGCACGTTAGTCCATGCAGACCCACCGACATATGCGCCCGTCTCGTCAAGATCAATGGGGTGATGCAGGCTGCTATCCGTTAAATCATGCCAATTCTCTGCTACAATCGTACCGTTTACCAGAACGTATGGACTGAGTGAGTGGGTAAACCTAGTGACGGGAGAATCCGCTGAAGAAGAGGCTAACCATGCTTTATATCGACCCGGAAGGCCTGCGTCCTCGGACTCTGCCAACTCCTGACATTTACTATCTGCACCAGCTATGCCGCCTAAATCACCTGCATATACTCCACTTGTAATAAAAACAAATTTTTCCGGAAGGGCCGCACAGAAGTCAGGCATCTCAGTGTAGGCAGACCTGCCACTTTCGATCATCCCTCGATACACTGCGCATAGTTGCGTTGTATAGGGCTGCTCGATATTAGCGACTTCTGTCTGCAGGCCACCTGTTTCTGTCTGCAGGTCACTTATCTCTGTCTGCAGGCCACCTATCTCTGTCTGCAGGGCGCCTATTTCCGTTAGATGGATGCCTATCTCTGTCTGCATAGCCTCTACATCATCTTCCAATGCTTGAATGCGATTATTGTTATGGTTAGTTTTATTCACTGCGATTCCGCTTAGGATGATTAATGCAGTTACAAAGATAAATATCATTATATGAATCTTCATTTTACTTATCCTTATATTGCTACATTTGATCTGTCATCAATAGACAGGCTTGCCGACGATACCAGGGTACTTAAAGCCTGTATTAAAAAGTCAAAATATAAATCGTATTTTATACCTGCTGTGGTCAGTACATCTGCCACAACTATCAATTCAGAGCTGTGTGGTTTGATTGGGACTGAATATATGACCTAAATTGTAGTATAAAAACCCTCTACACATGAGCTATAGAGGCAATGGAATAACCGGAAATAATTGGCGGTTAGGTAAGAATTTGAAAAGAGAGTTAAGTCAGCAGAAACGAAAAATGCTCAGGTAAAAATTTGATGTGGCTATGACACTCATCGATCATTGTTCTGCACTGTTTGGCCATAGAGATAAAATGATATACTGCACCAATGATGCTTGAGTCATTATTGTGCTGTATCCATTATTTATTAAGTAAAATGGATTGTTTATTGGAAATATCCAGCAGCAATACCTGATATGGGGCAAGCTTTAGTGGCTTAAGTGATTGTGGAGCATCCTGATAATTGTTTAATAGAAGCTGTTTAATCTGCCCGTCATAATTGCGTGTTAAGGCTTGCTTGCTAAAGTTTGCTATGATCAACAGGGTTTTGCCATGATAACTGCGTTGATAGGCGTAAACCTCAGGATCATTTTGATCAAGCAGTTGATATTTTCCATAGGTGATCACTTCACCATATTCGCCTGATTTTCTAAGTGCAATAAGCCGCCGGTAATAATGGAAGATTGAATCCTCATTCTCTCTTTCAGCCTGGGCATTCACCTCCTCCTGATTATCATTAAGCGCCAGCCAAGGTCTGCCAGTGCTAAAGCCGGCATTAACACTGTTATCCCACTGCATCGGCAGGCGGGCATGATCACGAGAAAAGTAATTAAGAAAATCAATGGCTTGCTGCTTGCTGCGACCACTTTCCAAAATTTTCTGGTAATGAAACTTGGCCATCAGATCATCAAACTGACTGATATCGGTGAAGGTTTTATTGGTCATACCAATCTCTTCACCCTGATAGATATAGGGCGTCCCGCTCATCATATGAGTGACTGTAGCAAGCATTTTCGCGCTGATGCTGCGATATTCTTTACTGTCACAGCCATAGCGGGAAACCGTGCGCGGTTGATCGTGGTTGCTCCAATATAAACTGTTCCAGCCTTTTTGGTAGAGATCGTTTTGCCAGCGTGTCATGATCTCCTTAAACTCAACAAGGTTAAAAGGTTTTTTAAGCGCATTATGCTCTTCTCTATCAATACTCATATGCTCGAAATGGAAAATCATACTTACTTCATGGCGATCCGGATGCGAATAGAAGCGGCCATCTAAAGTAGTGGTAAAAGGGGTTTCACCGACCGTCATGACATCATAGTGGGACAGCACTTTTTCATTAATTTCACGAAGATATTGATGACAGAGTGTATTATTTGCCCAATGTTCCCAGCCTGCAACGCCTTCATCAAAGATAGTGGCATCGGGGAAATCAGCGGGTTTGCCAATCATATTAATCACATCCATGCGGAAACCAGCGATCCCTTTTTTCAGCCAGAAGTGTAAAACTTTATGGATTGCAGCACGCACTTCGGGATTGGCCCAGTTTAAATCAGGCTGTTTTTTACTAAACAGGTGCAGATAATATTGATTGCTCGCTTTATCCAGCTCCCAGGCTTTTGGCGTAAAAAAGGACTGCCAATTGTTAGGCTCGCTGCCGTCGGCTTTGGGATCTTTCCAGATATACCAGTCACGTTTAGGGTTATCCAGGCTGCTTTTTGATTCAATAAACCAGGGGTGTTCATCGGAGGTGTGATTGACGACCAGATCCATTAAAATCTTAATATCGCGTTTTTTTGCTTCTGCAATTAATAATTCCATATCTGCCATGGTGCCGTATTCAGGGGCTATTTGATAATAATCGGAAATATCATAACCGTTATCATCCATAGGGGACTTATTAACCGGGCTCAACCAGATAATATTGGCACCTAACGCTTGAATATGATCGAGTTTAGCAATAATGCCTTGAATGTCACCTACGCCGTCACCTGTGCTGTCTTTAAAGCTGCGAGGATAAATTTGATAGACCACGCAGTTATGCCACCATTTTTTTTCTAATCTGCCCGTCATACAAGTGTTCCTTATAGTGATAAAAATTCGTGCGCCAATAATGCAGCACCTAATTAAAAAATGACTATGGCTTTGTATCGCTGTTATTGCCAAGGAGTCCTGTGCTGCACATTGAGTCTAAATCAGTTTATCTGCTGGTTTATTCGCTCTATTGGTAAACTTATAAATTAAGTGGTGATTATCATTACCCTGCAGTGTAGTTTATGGAAGAAATAAAGAAGAGAATATTTATTATATAATCATCTAATTTTGTTAACATTTTTAGTGGTTATCATCTACCTTTTATCTTAAGTGACTTAGTAAAAAATTATTTTTTGTTAACCATGGAGTTAAATAAAGATGAAAAATACTATACTCAAGAGCACCATTGCTATTGCAATTCTCGCCTCATCATCCGCTTTTTCTGCGGATTTGAAATATCAACCAGGTAAAGACAGCACCTTTAACTGGAGCAGTTATGATAAGTTTAAACAAGAAGTTAACCTTAAAGGCCAGGTACTGACTATTAATGGGCCATGGTTGGGAGCTGATAAAGATCTTATTGAGAGTGTGATTGCTTATTTTGAAGCGGCGACAGGTGCCAAAGTGCAATATGCAGGCTCAGATTCTTTTGAACAGCAGATAGTTATCGATGTACAGGCGGGTAGTGCACCCCATATTGCAGTTTTTCCGCAACCCGGTTTAGCGGCCGATCTTGCTTCAAAAGGCTTTTTATCGCCACTCAGTGCAGATACAGAAAAGTGGATAAAAGAAAACTATTCTGCAGGTGAATCATGGGTTGATTTGGGGACTTTTGCAGATCAAAAAGGGCAAGAGCAATTATTTGGTTTTTTCTATAAAGTTGATTTGAAATCCCTTGTCTGGTACGTCCCGGAAAACTTTGAAGACTCTGATTATGAAGTCCCTAATAGTATGGAAGAGTTAAAAGCATTAACGGAGCAAATTGCAGCAGACGGCGCTACCCCCTGGTGTATTGGACTGGGTAGTGGTGCGGCAACCGGTTGGCCGGCGACCGACTGGGTTGAAGATTTGATGCTAAGAACGCAATCGCCGGCAGATTATGATCGCTGGGTCAGCAATGAGCTTAAATTTAATGATCCAAAAGTGCTGCAGGCCATTGATGAGTTTGGCTGGTTTGCCCGTAATGATAAATTTGTTGATGGCGGTGCCCGTGCTGTTGCCACTACAGACTTCCGCGACAGCCCGCGCGGCCTGTTTAGCTCACCGGCAAAATGTTATATGCACAGACAAGCTTCATTTATCCCAAGCTTCTTCCCTGAAGGTACAAAATTGGGTGTTGATGCTGACTTCTTCTATTTCCCGGCTTACGCGTCTAAAGATCTGGGGAAACCTGTACTAGGTGCGGGCACATTGTGGGGTATCACTAAGGATTCAGAAGCTGCGCAAGCCTTTATGGCCTTTCTGAAAACGCCAATTGCCCATGAGATTTGGATGGCGCAGTCTGGCTTCTTAACCCCTTATAAAGGCGTAAATATCGATGCTTATGGTAATGATACCCTGAAAAAACAGGGGAAAATCTTACTTGAGGCAACCACTTTCCGCTTTGATGGCTCTGATCTGATGCCGGGTAAAATAGGTGCCGGTGCATTCTGGACGGGCATGGTTGATTATACCGGCGGCAAATCAGCTAAAGAGGTGGGAGATTACATTCAAGCGACTTGGGATGCGTTGAAATAACTCTCCTGAATAAGCCGGTATCTTTACCGGCTTATTTTTGTCTTGATGTTTGTGAGGGTCAGGCAATGGAACAATTATATTACTCCTTAATTGTTATGCTCGCGGGGGTATTAGGTTGCGTTTTTTATTTTGTCGGCAGCAACTGGCTGCTGCTTATGGTGTTCCCAATCCGGAAGGTTTCCAAGGATAAAATGGCACAAAATATCCGCCGTGCAACAGCTGTTCGCCCGTGGCTATTTTTAGGTCCCGCGCTGTTTTTTTTAGGCTTGTATCTTGTTTATCCGGTTTTTGATTCTATTTTTTTGTCATTACATGATCGCAATGGCGACAGTTTTGTGGGACTGGCCAATTACCAGTGGCTATTTGCAGATAATGAATTTCGTGAGTCTTTAACCAATAACCTGTTATGGCTACTCATTGTGCCGGCTTTATCGACTTTCTTTGGCTTGTGTATTGCCGCTTTAACGGATCGCATTGCTTGGGGAAATATAGCCAAATCACTTATTTTTATGCCCATGGCTATCTCTTTTATTGGTGCTTCTATTATCTGGAAATTTATCTATGACTACCGTGCTGAAGGTAGCGATCAAATTGGTCTGCTTAATGCTGTGGTTGAATACTTTGGCGGAACGCCGCAGGCTTGGATCACCATTCCATTTTGGAATAATATTTTTTTAATGGTGATTCTGATTTGGATTCAGACCGGTTTTGCAATGGTGATTTTATCGGCGGCATTACGCGGTATTCCTGAAGAAACCGTAGAAGCAGCGATATTAGACGGTGCCAATGGCGTGCAAATCTTCTTTAAAATTCTTATCCCGCAAATTTGGGGATCGATTGCCGTGGTTTGGACCACTATCACTATTTTGGTACTTAAGGTCTTTGATATTGTGCTGGCGATGACCAATGGTCAATGGAGCACACAGGTGCTGGCGAATATGATGTTTGATTGGATGTTCAGAGGAGGCGGCGATTTTGGCCGCGGGGCTGCTATTGCCGTTATTATTATGGTGGCGGTTATCCCGGTAATGGTTTGGAATGTCAAACAAGCCAATGCGCAAATGGAGGGGCGTTAATCATGGCGGCAAGTAAAAGCACTGAAAAAATACAATCCAATCGATTGCTGTTAAGTCTTCATCAGCTAAGGCGTTCCCCGCTGATGTTACTGGTACATCTGACTGTTTTGCTTTTAGTTCTGTTATGGACCATTCCCACCGCCGGTTTGCTGATCTCCTCATTTCGCGATAAAGATCAACTTGCCGTCAGTGGCTGGTGGACGGCGCTCTCCGCATCTGAGCAGAATATAATTGGCAGAACTGCTGCGCTGGATCAGCAAACACTGACTGACGGCAAGTATGTTTTGAGTGGAAAAATAGCTGGGTTTAATGAGCAGGATTCGATTTTAAGATTCGGCTGGAAATCCAGAGAGCCAGAGGCTTATCAGGTGGGTACGGTTGCTGAAATGAAAAATGGCGGCACGCTAAAGGTTGAAAGTGATGGTCAATACACTATGACCTCAGCCACTCCTTTTACCGGCAGCCGCGGAAAACGCATTTTTTATACGGCATTGGCTGCGCCTAAATTCTCCTTAGCAAATTATAATGAGGTATTACGTTCGGAGGGCATTGGCCGTTCATTTCTTAACTCCCTGACCGTTACTATACCGGCTACCATTATTCCTATTTTAATTGCCGCATTTGCTGCTTATGCGCTTTCCTGGATGAGGTTACCGGGCCGTTCGCTATTAATTGCGCTCGTCGTGGGTTTGCTGGTGGTACCTTTGCAGATGTCTTTAATTCCGTTATTACAGCTATATAACACCATAGGCGGTTTTTTTGGAGTCGGTGCAAAGACCTATCTTGGCATTTGGCTAGCCCATACTGGATTCGGTCTGCCGCTTGCTATTTACCTATTAAGAAATTATATCTCCAGTTTACCTAAAGAGATCATTGAATCTGCGCGGGTTGATGGGGCAACTGACTTTGATATTTTTGTCAGAATCGTTCTACCGCTATCATTCCCGGCGTTAGCTTCTTTTGCTATTTTCCAGTTTCTTTGGGTATGGAATGATCTGCTGGTGGCAACGGTTTTTTTAGGTAATGGTGAGAATGAGCTGGTATTAACCGGGCGATTAAGGGAGCTGCTTGGCTCAAGAGGGGGCAACTGGGAAATCTTAACGGCATCGGCATTTGTCTCTATTGCCGTGCCGTTAACTGTGTTCTTTACACTGCAGCGCTATCTGGTGCGTGGATTGCTTTCCGGCTCAGTTAAATAATAATAATTTAAGGATATGCTATGACTCCTTTGACAGGTTTAACATTAAAAAACATTAAAAAATCCTATGGTAAAACTGAGGTTTTGCACGGCATCGATTTAGAAATTGAGCTGGGCGAATTTATTGTTTTTGTCGGCCCGTCAGGCTGTGGAAAATCAACTCTATTGCGCATGATTGCCGGTCTTGATGATATCACTAGCGGCGATCTGTTTATTGAAGGCGCCAATGTCAATGAGATCCCCCCGGCAATGCGCGGCATTGCCATGGTATTCCAGACCTATGCGCTCTACCCGCATATGACGGTTTATGACAATATGGCTTTTGCTATGCGCATTGCCAAAGAAGATAAAGCGACTATCGATGAGCGTGTTACCCGGACGGCAGAGATGCTGCAATTGAGCGAGTATCTGCAGCGTTTACCGAAAGCACTTTCTGGTGGACAGCGGCAACGCGTTGCTATTGGCAGGGCTATTGTCCGTGATCCTAAGGTGTTTTTATTTGATGAGCCGTTATCAAACCTTGATGCTTCTTTGCGGGTACAAATGCGTATTGAAATTGCTAATTTAAAAGAGACCATGAAAAATACCACCATGATCTATGTGACTCATGATCAGGTTGAGGCAATGACACTTGCTGATCGCATTGTTGTATTATCGGCCGGGAAGATTGAGCAGGTGGGAACACCGCTGGAGCTATATGGCAAACCGGCCAATCTGTTTGTTGGCCAATTTATTGGCTCACCGGCGATGAATATCTTCAATGCCGAGCTGCTAGGAGCGGGGCAAAATACGCGTATTAAAACTAAAAACGGAAATGAGTTTGTTATTCCTATTGTCAGTTCGATGAATATTGAACATCAAATCCTAACAGTTGGCGTACGTCCGGAAGATTTTTCTCTATCCGATAAAGCGAACTGCATGTTGTCCGGCAAAATCATCTTTGTCGAGTCATTAGGTGAAGTGACCCTATTACATCTTGACAGCAATGAGTCAAAAGAGCCGCTGGTGGTCAAACTGCCGGGCATTATCAATCAGCAGAAAGGGGAGGAGATCTACCTCAAAGCTGACCTTGAGAAAACGCACCTGTTTAATAAAGACGGCATCTCATTACTTTATTTATAATTACGAGCAAATGGATGATGGGATAAGTTCGCGAATTCATCAATAAACATCTCCATTGACATTATCTGTTTTGCCGTAAAACCTCTTCCTTTTAGGTAGAGGATATAAGGCGATTAGAGCAAAGCGCTGATGGTTTGACAATATTGTTTCTGCTTCTAAACTTAAAACATACCGCAGGACATGCGGGATTTTAAGTCTGTGGAGTACGTGTCAGACCTGGGGAGCATGAGTTGCGTGAAGCGCGTAAAAGCTCCCACTATGGGGGCTAAACGCGAAAACCAAGCATCGCTCTCTGGGCAGTGTACATTGAAGCAGAAACCTGAAAACTCGTGAGAGTTCTTCACCGGTTTTTACTAACCGGAATCCTCTCCCTAAAGGAAGAGGAGGATGTCAAATCTGCAAACCCTTTAGTCCCAGAGAAGTGGTTGCCAGAGTGAAAGCCGTGCTAAGAAGAGCACAACGCGCAGAGCAGATTAACAGTTCGCTTGTGCTCGATGAACAACGCCTGCTTGCCAGTTACTGCGGTGCAGAGGTATCACTCACTGCAGTAGAATTTCAGTTATTAAAACCCTTAATCGCTAAGCCGGGACGTATCTTTACCCGGCGTGCTCCCTAAAAGTACAGCTTAACTTCAGCTTGATTTTGCTTCGTTAGTATTTTTTCACTTGCTGATTGGTCGATCTTCAGGTAGCTTGCTCGATAAATCATTATTAAGAAGAAGTTACCTATGAGCTCCAGTTCTTTACTTGAAGACTTAATGCAGGCACTGCAATGCCTGCCAAGTGTCGGTCCTAAATCCGCACAGCGGATGGTTTACCACCTACTCGATAAAAACCGCCACGGCGCTTTAAAACTCAGTAACTTGCTTGAGCGGGCGGTCAATGAAATAGGGCATTGCCAGCAATGCAGAACCTTTACTGAAGCTCAGCTTTGTGCTATCTGCGGCAACGAAAAGCGCAATGCCAGCGGTATGATCTGTGTTGTTGAGATGCCCGTTGATGTGCTCGCCTTTGAGCAAACGGCGCTGTTTTCCGGCACCTATTTCGTGCTGATGGGGCATCTTTCCCCGCTGGATGGTATTGGCCCTGAACAACTGGGTCTTGATCTCTTGGAAAAGCAGCTGGCATCGGGAAAAATAACGGAAATTATTCTTGCAACTAACCCGACCGTTGAAGGTGAGGCGACGGCCTACTATATCGCCGAGATGGCGAAAAAGTATGCCATTAAAGTCAGCCGTATTGCCCATGGTGTGCCGGTCGGCGGGGAGCTTGAGTTTGTTGACAGCACAACCCTGTCGCACTCCTTTGCCGGGCGTTCAGAGTTCTAAATAGCTTGTTCAGCTTAGGAGTATCGCCTCTCTTGCGTCTAAGGGCGTATTAATACGCCCGATAGGATGATCACTTTTTAGGCTTGCCTAAAGGCACCTTCCGCGCCGAGCCGCTTTTTGCAAGGCGGCTTTTCTTTGTTCCTGCTTTCTTCAAGCCGCCATTTTTTGCTGCTGACTTTTTAAACTGCCCTAAGCCGGTATGCTTGGTCAGTGCATTATTAGCCGCTTGAGCTTTTCCGCGCGGAGCGTTTTTCTGTGCTTCATTGCGTGATTCCGGTGGAACCAGACAGTGCGCGCCTCTGCCAATCAGCTTGCGGGCAAGGCCTAACTTTTTCAGTGTTTCGCGAATTAAGGGCCAGTTTTCAGGAACATGATAACGTAATATCGCTTTATGAGCGCGCCGCTGACGTCCGCCCTTGGCAGAGAAAACTGTTTCACTGTCTTTACTGACCTTATGCAGCGGATTTTTCTCTGAGTGATACATGGTTGTGGCATTGGCCAGGGGGGACGGATAAAAATTCTGCACCTGATCCAGCTTGAAATTATTGCTCTTTAACCATAAGGCCAGATTGATCATATCCCTGTCTGTGGTGCCCGGATGAGCAGAGATAAAGTAGGGGATTAAATACTGTTTTTTGCCCGCGGCTTTTGAGTATTTTTCAAACATCGCCTTAAAGGTATCATAAGTACCCATACCCGGTTTCATCATCATATCGAGGGCATTTTTTTCGGTATGCTCAGGAGCGATTTTCAGATAACCGCCAACATGATGTTCCACCAGCTCTTTGACATAGCGCGGATCTTCAACCGCAATATCATAGCGCACTCCGGAAGCGATCAGTATTTTCTTAATACCGGATAACTTACGCGCACGACGATAAAGGTTAATAGTATGCTCATGGTCGGTATTCATATGATGACAGATATCCGGAAAGACACAGCTTAAACGGCGGCAGGTCTGCTCGGCTTTCGGGCTCTTACATTTAAGACGGTACATATTCGCAGTGGGCCCGCCTAAGTCGGAGATCACACCGGTAAAACCGGGCACCTTATCACGAATGGTTTCAATCTCTTGGATAATAGAGTCTTCAGAGCGGCTTTGAATAACCCGTCCCTCATGCTCGGTAATGGAGCAGAAAGTACAGCCGCCAAAGCAACCGCGCATAATATTGATCGAAAAACGGATCATATCATAGGCCGGTATCTTGGCATCACCGTATGCAGGATGCGGAATACGCTGATAAGGCAGCGCAAAAACAGTATCTATCTCTTCTGTGGTTAACGGGTAAGCCGGAGGATTCACCCAGACCAGGCGCTGGCCATGATATTGTGCTAAAGCACGGGCACAACCGGGGTTGGTTTCCTGATGCATCACTCGCGAAGCATGCGCATAAAGGACTTTATCCGTGCTGACTTTCTCAAAGCTCGGTATCTGAATATAGGTCTTTTCCCAGGGCTTAGGTTTTGCCGCTTTAGCCAGTGCAGGCTGAATCGTAATTACCTGAGTATCATTATCCTGCGGCTCTGTTGCTTGTTGCGTGGCACAATTTGTATCCATATCTGCATAGGGGCTGATAATAGGATCTATTTTGCCAAGTTGATCGACCTTACGTGAATCGAGACCTTTCCAGCCGGGCAGGGGCTGCTTGCATAAAATCGCTGTACCGCGGATCTCGCTAAGATCTTGTATCTCTTCACCCTGTGATAATCTGTGTGCCACCTCTAATAATGGCCGCTCTGCATTACCGTACAACAAAATATCGGCCTTAGCATCGAGAATAACCGAGCGCCGTACTTTATCCGACCAGTAATCATAATGGGCAATACGGCGTAAACTGGCTTCGATACCACCGAGCACAACAGGTACGGATTTATAAGCTTCTTTACAACGTTGTGTATAGACTAAAACGGCCCGATCCGGACGCTTTCCACCCTCATTATTTGGCGTATAGGCATCATCATGACGGATCCGGCGCTCTGCCGTATAACGGTTGATCATCGAGTCCATATTACCGGCGGAAACACCAAAGAACAGGTTGGGTTTGCCGAGTTTCATAAAGGCGTCTTTGCTGTGCCAGTCGGGCTGCGCAATAATGCCGACACGATAGCCCTGGGCTTCTAAAGTACGGCCGATAACCGCCATGCCGAAACTGGGATGATCGACATAGGCATCGCCGACCACCAGAATAATATCGCAGCTGTCCCAGCCGAGTTGTTTCATCTCTTTGCGTGACATCGGCAAAAACGGCGCTGCTTTTTCAGATCTGTTCTGGAATTTCGGGTAGGAGAAAAGGGGCCTTTCAGCCTGTAATAAATCAACGCTCATTATAATAATTGCCTAGCTTGCTTTCTATGGGAAGGTGAACGGCCATTCTAGCACAGCTGTATTTTTTTCTTAACCGCGAACTTTATGCGGGTTTACAGAAGGCCGCTGCAGATACAGCATGAAGCGGCCTTGGTTATCTTCAGCGTTTCAGTTTATTCTGGTATTACCAGAGGCTCGGCTAATTTACCTATTAACTGGTGGCTGTCTGCTTTGACATTGTTCAGCATCACTTCAACAATATCGCCGAGCTGTAATTCGGTTTGTTCGCCAATAAAGACTTTACCCAGCTCACGATCACAATTGATCTGTTTGGCATCCTTCGCATCTTTGCAAAGCAGGCTTGCTGGAATAAAGAAAGTCGCGCCATTTTCCTGTATTCTGACGCGAATGCCCGCTTTGATAATATCAAAGATCTCCGCTTTATAGCGCCAGTTCGATTGCTCCTGGCCTTTCAGGTACTGACTGTAAAGCAGGTTATTAACATCTCTTTCGGCAAGGCGCTGTGACTTGCGTGCTTCATTAAGCAGAACACCGATATTGTGGTCAATATCATTACTCGTCTTATTTAATAAAACCGATTTAATTAAGCGGTGGTTAAGCAGATCACCATATTTACGTATTGGCGAAGTCCAGGTCGCGTAATGCTCAACACCGACGGTAAAGTGTGCTTCCGGGGTATTCTTAGTATCGGCATAGGCAAGTAGTTTACGTAAGCGATGATCCAGATAACTGTTATGCAGTGCACTTGTCTGCTGGCGCATTTTTGTGTAACCGGCCAGCGTGGCCAATGATTCAATATCGCTGGCAATACCATATTCAGCGAGCAGCTCAACCGCTTTTTGCAGGCGATCTGAAGCAAAACCGGAATGGGTATTAAAAACGCCTTGCTGTTTATGTTTGGCCAGATAATCACCGGCGCAAATATTAGCGGCGATCATCGACTCTTCAACCAGGCGGTTGGCAGTGCGTCTCGGCTCACATAATATTTCATAAATTTCACCCTTACTGTTTAGTTTCAAGGTGTAATCCGGTTGGCTTTTAAAAACGACATTATTAGCAGTGCGCCACTGCAGACGCTTTGCTGTTGCAGCATTTAAAGTGTGCAGCTGTTCAGCCAGTTGCCCGTCTGGTTGCCATGCTTCATGTGCTGTTTCTTCATTTTCCAGGTAATTAGAAACATCTGTGTAGTTAAGGCGATAATGAGACTTGATCCATGCGCCGAAAAACTCAGCTTCACCTTGAAGTTGACCATTGCAGTCAATCTGCATACGACAGCACAAAGTGGCTCTTTTTTCTCCTTCCTTTAAGGAGCATAGGCTGTCGCTTAATGCACGAGGCAGCATGGGCACATTAAAGTTAGGCAGATAAAGGGTAAAGGCCCGTTGTTTTGCTTCCCTATCCATAGGGCTGTTCTCTGCCACATAAGCGGATGGGTCGGAAATAGCAATGGTCAGCTGCCAGCCGTTGCTGTTTTTTTCGATATAAAGTGCATCATCCATATCCTGAGTATTGACCCCGTCAATAGTAAAGAAGGGCAGGTGAGTCAAATCACGGCGCTCAAGCTCAGGATCAATTATTTCTTCAGGATGATCAAATTCCGGCGCTTTATCCGGAAGGTTGTGGCTGGCAACAGTGACCAGGCGGTAAGCAAAAGGATCATTAGCATCGGCAATTTTTTCAGTCACTTGAGTTAAAAAGCCATTACCTTCCAGCGCATGAGTTAATAATTTGACCTTCACCCAGTCACCGTCGCAGTATCCCTGCGCAGCTAATCCTTGGCTGCCTTTAATTTTAAAGAAGCCTTTAAGAAGGGGGTTATTAGGCTGTATGGTGGTGCGCTGCTGTTTCATCGATAAACGCGCGATAAAAACATCCGTGTCGGTTTTTTTGAGTTGGTTTGGCTCGGCCGTGGATTTTTCGCCATTTTCACGAATAAAGGCGTTGATACGATCACCATGCAATACTTTTTTCATCTCATTCGGGGGAATAAAGAAGCGTTTGCCTTTATCTGTTTCTAAGAAACCATATCCACGTTCTGTTGCTTTTACAATCCCCTGGCGTTTAGGGATATTTTCTTGAATCTGTTCTTTTAATTGGCTAAGCAACGGATTGTTTTGAAACATAAAATAAAACCTTTAAAAATAAATGCGCTGCGCAAACAATTGAAGTATGGCAAGACGATATATACCCAAGCTATCTGCTGATCCGAGCATCTGTGAGTAATTCGGCTGTAAATATAAAGGGCTTTGCAGTTTAATAAAAGAGGCAAGCAGCGAAAAGCCTTAAATTTAAAATAAATTTAAAAAGTACTTGGCTTTTGTCTTAAACCTGTTTAATATGCGCTTCGTTCCGGAGGGGTGGCAGAGTGGCTGAATGCACCGGTCTTGAAAACCGGCGAGGGTTAATAGCTCTCCGAGAGTTCAAATCTCTCCTCCTCCGCCATCTTTAAAAGGCTTCTCATTTGAGAAGCCTTTTTGCGTTTTAAGCATCCCCATAGGTTATATCTTGTGACTGAAGCGCCAGATAATGTCCTAGAAGTCGCGCGACGAGCGACGCTGAGGGCGGGTTCGGCTGAGCAACTCAGCAATCCGCTTCGGTAATAGGGAGAACTTTCCTTTGCGGACATGCATCAGTTCACCAGTTAATTCCTGCAACATGATCTCCGCAATCCCTTCTGTTAAGGTGCCGGCGTGAACCTGGCGTTCGATCGCTTGACGCTGGGTGTTAATGATAAGGTATTTCAGCTGTTGTGATCCTAGCGAGCGGATTGAATCGGGGTGGCTTGCCTGCAGCTCTTCAAGGCGGGTCTCAGAATTGAGCTGCCAGCTTTGGTACAGTTGCCTAGCCCTCAGGAGCTGTGCGTCCTGCGCTGTGTTCTCCCGTTGCATCTCTTGCAAGATAGTCAGTAGGTAGGCGCTACTCTGAGCTCGCCCCCACGCTTCAAGGTACTCCTCTTGTCCATACCAGTTTCGGAATTCATCTTTTCCCAGGAAAAAACGCATCAGCAGAATAGAAGGCTTGGAGCGGCTCATCAGGCGGCTATGATCTGGCCGAGGGTAATCATGACGTAATGCATCCAACTGCTGCAAAATGGAGGTACGAAGTCGCAGAAATGCACTTTTGCTAATATAACCGTCTTCCGATAGTTGATGCAGGTAGGTGATCTCTATGGTGAAGCAGCGGATCAAAAATAAGCGCCATTCAGTCTCGATATCGATCTTAGCGGTGCGCAGCGTCTTCAATTCGCCTTCAAGCCGCATTATCGCATTATCCAGTCCGCGCAGCATGTCATCGATGGACTCGCTGCTTAATTCAGCTGTTGCTTTGAGGTTTTCCACCCCGGCTTTTGCGGTCTGATAAGCGCTGATCCAGCCCTCCAGTCGCATCAACCGGTGGGAGAGCTCCGGCTCATCGAGTTTCAGGTATTGTACGAGGCGGCCCATTGTCAGCCCTTGAACCAGTATGGTGAACAGCACTGCACCAGTGGCTAGAGCCACGACGGTATCCCCGATAGCAATGGTGTGCTCCAGGCTTAACGCCAGTGCCAGTGTGATCGCTCCGCGTAGGCCTCCCCAGAAAAGCAGATGGCGATAAGGATAGCTGATTGGATGGCGATGGCGGGAAAACCGTCCGGCCAAAGGGGCAAGGCCATAGATCATTGCTGCACGGGATAGCAGCATAGCGAGGAGTACTGCCAACAGCATGGGCCCGGTGTCCAGGATCATCCCCAGATCGGCTCGAAATCCGACCAGCAGGAAGATCAAGGAATTGGCAGCAAAAGCACAATATGCCCAGTAATTTTCCAG
The DNA here is from genome assembly GCA_963674525.2 of uncultured Psychromonas sp. Taxonomy (GTDB): domain Bacteria; phylum Pseudomonadota; class Gammaproteobacteria; order Enterobacterales; family Psychromonadaceae; genus Psychromonas. The sequence goes on from CAXXRV010000026.1 coordinate 455,782, forward strand.
ATAACGGCAGGCTGATGTGGAGAGCTGCGGACGTCCGATGCCACCCAATACCAGTCCAGCTGTCACCGTGGCCAAAATACCGCTTAGCCCGATAAGATCGGCGAATAGGTAAGAGCCGTAGGCGAGCACGAGTGTCAGAGTAATTTCTACGAAGGGCTGATCATCGACCTGCCCCGCGATCCAGGAAAACGCAACTCCCAACAGACCGCCGAGCGCTATGCCGCCTGCCACGATAATGATAAAGCTAAGCAGGCCGGACAGCACGGCATCGGCCATTCCAATCCCTGTTAGTAAAGCTGCCAGAAGTAATTTACAGAGGATAATGGCGGCCGCATCGTTGAACAGGCTTTCTCCTTCGACCATCAGAGAGAGATCTTTGGGGGCGCCAAGTTTTTTAAACAGGGCAATCACCGAAACCGGATCGGTAGCACTCAGCAGCGCCCCGAGCAACAGAGCTCCGGCCCAGGGTAACGGTGTGAGTAAGCCAACAATAGCGCCGATCAGCAGTGTGGAAAACACGGTTCCAGGCACGGCAAGGGTAAAAATAGCCCGCCAGTTGTACCTGAGGCGACTGGCATCCAGGTTGAAAGCCGACTCGAAGATCAGGGTGGGAAGCAGGATCACCAGAATGATTTCGGTCGCCACTTCTGGACGGGTAAAGCTGTCCAATCCAGTCAGAGTGTCCACTCCCGCAGCATGCAGCAGTAGTCCGGCGATCACCAGCAAGACAGTAAAGGGCCACTTGATTCGGTTAGCTATCAGCAACAAAGCCGTTGCCAGCAACATAAGCCCCACTAAGGCGGCGATGAGGGTGCTGGTCGATGAGGCGTGTTCCATAGGCATTACCTGCATTCCCGAAAGGAGGTCTTTCTAAGAAAAGTATAGTTTGCAGTTAAGCCTCTGTTGAGACACATTTTTATCGTTTCCAATGGGGGTTCTGCGATAAACTAATATAAGAAAATGCATGTCTTTAGCATATTCAGACAGAGCCTCGTTCTGATAATCATGAAAACGACCTGCTAAATAGACCCTCTTAAACATTGACTGTTAGATAAATATAGTTCATCGCCCCAAAAACGAAAACAACATCATTTATGCGGTGTTTTGCACACAGAAAGCTAATAAGAATTAAAACGCCGTAGTTTTGATAACACATCAATCAGCAGGGTAATATCAACATTTTCATCATCTAATGCCTCTCCCTGCCAGTTGATACTATTAATCTTTCCGTCGTTTGAAAACCGGGTGATTTTATCATTTTGATAAATAACATATTTGTTGAGATCGCCGGACAGTAAATAGCGACGCTGCCGGTCAGCAAACAAACTCTGCCCGCTGCTGTACTGATCAGCACGACTCTGGGTGCCGAGTAATTTTTCCATCAGCGTCGGTACAATATCAACATGGCTGGTCATCCGCGTTATTGTCTGAGCATCCTCACCCGGCCATAAAATAACCAGCGGTACATGGGCATTACTGATTGCCGCTTCGATACTTGCTTTTTTCTCAAATGAGCGGCCGTGCGTGCCGGTAATGAGAACAATGGTATTGTCTAACTGCTGTTGATTGCGCAATGTGGTAATGACGGCTTGAATCTGCTTGTCGGTGCTTAAAACCTGCTCCTGGTAGCGGGAAAGTGTTGCGCTTCGCGCTGCCAGGCTAAATGCGCTGTTGCTTTCAGAGGCGGATTTATCTGTCTGTTCATAATGCAGAAAGCTGAACCACTTGTGGCTCTGATCTTGCTCAGCGATCCATTTTTGCCATTTTTGTGTCGTGGTCGAATTATTATTCAGTGCTGAGTAACGTTGTAACTCGGGCGTCTTTATTTGGCTAAAACTACTTTGCAAAAACTCCGGATGCAGAAATCCTATGCTGGAAAACAGGCCGAACTGGTAGTTTTCCTCTGCTAAACGGCTTATCAGTACAGGCGGAATGTAGTTAAGGGTGATTTCAAACCAGTAACGGTTTGGCAGTGCATAAAAGAGGCTGAATAATCCCTGCGGACGGTTGCTTGCACCGCTGAAATGATTTTTATAGCTCAGCCCCTGCTGGCTGAGCTGATAAACATAGGGCATATTTTGCTCATTAAGCATATCTGCGCGCAGCCCGGCAACAGTGATCAGTAAGACATTTCTTGGCGCAGCTCCCTGTTCGCTTTGCTGATAGGTTAAAGGTGTTATCGGGTAACGTAGCTCTTTTACCTTGTTGGTATCCTGCTTATTGATCTGTTTTAGCAGTTTATGCTCATCTAACCAGCCCTGCTTTGTTAAGAAAGTACGCGCTGTCATTGGATAGGAGAGCGGGTAGATGGATTTTTCCTGGGTAATGGGGCGGTATTCTGTTGCATCTGCCCAGATAAAGGTCAAATGAGTGAGAATAAAGGCTGTAAATAAGAAAACGGCGATCGGCTTGCCGATTCTTTTCGCCTGTAAAAAACGATATTTTTTCCAGACCCAAGAGGAGATAAAGAGCTCAATCACAAAAAGAATGGGAATGGAAATATAGTGTAAATTGATTGAGTAGATCTGCTCGACTTGCTCGGGATGTTGTAAAAACTGCCAAATTAACGGATTAATATGAAAGTTATAAAGTTTGAATATCTGTGTATCAAGGATTAAAAAGGCAATGGCAACGGCACTGAGGCTGCAGGCAAGCAGCCGGTATACACGTTGTGAAGGAATGACAAACGCCAGAGGGAATAAAACCACCGCAAAAAACACTGCACTTAAAAAACTGAAGTGTCCGATTAAACTGGTAAATTGATAGGCAATCCCCAGTCCTGAATCGGACAAACCGGCATATTTCACATAACGAAGGCTGATTAAGGAAACCATGATCAGGTTAAAAAAAGTAAACCAGTGTCCCCAACTGATTAAGCGGGAGACGTTATCGTGAAATTTATGTCCAGTTTCAACCATGGTAATTATTTTTCTTCTGTTTTAATCGATGCAGAAAGTGCTTTGGTGAATTTTTCACTAATCTCAGCCCGTTTATTTACCGGTACCTGGCTGTTGATAATATGGGTGATGCTGTTACCGAGGATCATTAAACTTAAATCGACAGATACGTCGTTTTTATGCAGTACGTCCATAACGTCGTTAAGTATAGTTTCAATTTGTTGGCTTGAGTATTTTGAAATAATTGGCATAGTAATTTAACAGGCTCTAATAAAAAATGAATAGCATAATAACATATTAGGGGCTGTTTATCTTTGCTATTTGTTCCTGCTGGAGGCTATTTTTATGCTCAGCAAGGCGGAAGTCATGCAGTGTAGTCACCTACATTAATGGCTGACAACGCAGTTGAGTGTAAAAATAGCCCCAGCCCTTCGGGTTGAGGCTGAAAATCTCTCACTCTGCGTTGCTCATCACTCATTTAGAATAACTAAACCTCATTCTTCGCGCCTTGATTGAGAAACTTTCAGGCTCAACAGGGGCAAAGTTCAAAGATAAACAGCCCCTACCCATAAAGGTGGTTCAGTTTTTATTTTATCAGTAAAAGCTGTGTTTTTAGATACTCTCCTCTGTATAATTGCAAGCTTGCTTTTAACTCTCTCTTTTACAATATGGTGCAACTGTTATGAATATTTCCGCCAATAATATTATTTTACACTCCTTAGACTACAACTCCGAAGGGGTGTTGCAGTGTAAAATGCGCGAGGGCGAGCTGCCTATCTCGCCGTCTATTGCCACCTTTTTAACGGATCTGCACCGCACCTATCAAAGTAAAGCCAATAAAGCCTTTGCTTCCTTTAGCGAATCAAGTGAAAAGCCACCTTTATTTAAG
>CAXXRV010000027.1:0-14190 GCA_963674525.2 uncultured Psychromonas sp.
ATGCCATTAAACATAAAAAGCGTATTTTCCCGATTGGCCGCCTGGATAAACCTTCAGAAGGGCTGATCTTTTTAACCAGTGACGGGGATATCGTCAATAAAATTCTGCGCGCGGAAAATGCTCACGATAAAGAATATCTGGTGACGGTGGATAAGCCTTTGAGTGAACGCTTTGTTGAGCGCATGCAGCGCGGTGTGCCCATCTTGATACCATTACCAAACCTTGTACCGTCAAGGTAGAAAGCCGTTTTGTTTTCTCTATTATTTTAACCCAGGGCTTAAACCGCCAGATTCGCCGTATGTGTGAATACCTCGGCTATCAAGTCACCAAGTTAAAACGCACGCGTATTATGAATGTGACGCTGGGTAATTTAAAACCGGGACAATGGCGCAACCTGACTGAGCAGGAGATGGCCGAAATTAACCGCGCGGTTGCCTCCTCTTCAAAAACGGCCGTTGACACCGCGCTGCCAAAAGCCAAGTCATCAGCAAGAAAAACGCCGGCCAAAGCCACGCCTAAAAAAATATTTGTCAATAAAAGCAGTAAAAATAGCGCAAGCAAAACCTCGTCCGGCAAGCCGACACTGAAGTTAAAACGCAGATGAGTTTAGGCGAATTTGATCTGATAAAGCGCTACTTTCAGCATCACAGGGCAGCAGAAAACAACGGTGTTGCGCTGGGCATCGGTGATGACTGTGCCATTTTGAATGTCCCTGATGGTCACCAGTTGGCGGTCAGTACTGATAGCCTGGTTTGTGATGTGCATTTTTTTGCCGACGTTGATCCCTATCGTTTAGGCTATAAAGCGCTTGCGGTTAATCTTAGCGATCTTGCGGCAATGGGCGCAACACCTAAGTGGGTTTCGCTTGCTATCACCCTGCCTAATATGGATGAGGTGTGGTTGGCAGAATTTTCACGGGGATTTTTTGAGCTGGCTGATAAATTTAAGGTAAGCCTGGTCGGCGGCGATACAACTAAAGGCCCGTTATCGATCACGGTTTCCGTAAAAGGTATTATTCCGCGCGGCTTAGCATTGCAGCGCGGTCAGGCCAAGGTCGGGGAGCTTATTTGTGTTAGCGGCGCGCTAGGCGATGGCGGAGTAGGGCTGGCCTGCAAGCTACAGGAAATTCAGGTTGCAAAGCAACAATATTTTATCGACGCCCTGGAATTGACTGAGCCGCGTGTTGAATTAGGACTGTTATTACGGACTCTGGCTTCAAGCTGTATCGATATCTCCGATGGCTTAACACAAGATCTGCAGCATATTTTAAAAGCATCTGCCTGTAGCGCAGCGCTTGATATCGATAAGTTGCCGCTTTCTCCCGTTTTACAGGAGGAGGTGGAAAATGCGGCAATGAGTCGCAAGCAGGCACTGCAATATGCACTAACAGGTGGAGATGATTATGAACTGCTGTTTACCATCAGTGCAGATAACCTTTGCCGGTTAGAAAACTTACTCGCGCAGGACAGTAGCGGGCAAACGGGTATCACGGTAATCGGCGCTGTTTGTCAGCAGCAGCAGCCATCGATTCAACTCTTTGCAGATAAGCAACCCGTCTCTTTTTCACTGCAGGGATGGGATCATTTCCAACAAGGTAACAACTAATATTATGAAACGAGATGATTTACAAGGTTTAAAATTAAGTAACCCGATTCATTTGGCGGCGGTTGGTTTTGGCAGCGGCCTGGCAAGTAAAGCGCCCGGAACCTTTGGTACGCTCGCTGCGGTGCCTATCTACTATTTATTATCACTTTTATCGACTGAAGTTTATATTAGTGTGCTGCTTATCAGCAGCCTGCTGGGGTTTTTGGCTCTGCCATATTACCAGCCGGGATATGGGCGTCCATGATCATAAAGCGATCGTCTGGGATGAGTTTGTCGGTTACTGGATCACTATGGTTACTGTCCCCTTCAGTGTCCCCTGGGCGATAGTCGGTTTTCTGCTGTTTCGTCTCTTTGATATTTTAAAACCTTTTCCAATCAGCTGGTTAGATAAAAAAGTGAGTGGCGGATTCGGAATTATGATTGATGATATCGTTGCCGGCATCTTTGCCGCTATTAGCTTGCAGCTGTTAATCTATTTTTATGCTTAGTGAAAGGTTGCGCTTAGCGACCTGTTTCTTAAGCGTCGCGCTGCTGTTTTTATTGCCGCCATCCTTTGCCGCTGATGATGAATACAATCTGGCAACAAGTACAGTTCAGGTAGGCGTTGCTGATCTGCCGCTGTCCTTTTCACCCTATGCAGATCAGGCGCTGGATTTACATTATGCGCACCTTTTTTTTGATCCCTTAGTGCGCTGGGGCAAAGAGCAGCAGTTAGAGAAACGCCTGCTGGAAAAATGGCAAACACTGCAACCGGGGCTGATACGTTTTTATTTAAAGAAAAATATTTACTTTCATTCCGGCAATCAATTAAGCAGTGCTGATGTCAGCTGGACATTTGCACAGATTCTAAAGAGCCCGCAGGCAAGGCGCTTTTTTGCCGGGATCAAAGTGGTAAAGCCGGTTGATCAGTACAGTTTTGATATTCACAGCACTTTATCAGAGGCGCAACTTTTAGATTATTTAACGCACTTTTTTGTTTTAGATGCAAAGTTTTATCAAGGCCGGCAAATAGATTTAAATCAAGCGCAAGCTATTATTAGTCCTCAGGATAAACAGCTTTTTATTTCCGGCAGCGGCCCGTACAAAATCAAAGCATATAATGCAGCATTGTCTCTTAATGTTATCAGTAATAAAGATTATTGGCAGGGCGAAGCGGCGTTAAAGGAGCTTAACTTTATTAAAATCAGTTCGCCTGATTCGCGCACCTTTGCGCTATTAGCTGATGATGTTGCTATCAGTGAAGCCGTTGCCAATCATATGCTTGCGACAGTCAAGCTACTCAGTTCCAAAGCGTTAGTTGAAGTGCACTCCCCGAATGTATATTTTTTGACCGTCAATGAGGCAGGAGCGGCTATTTTAAAACAGAAAAGAGTCAGGGATGCGATTAACTTAGCGATTAATAAAGAGGGAATGCTTAAGCATATTATTAACGGCATGGGGCGTGTCGTCACGCTATATACTCCTATAGGTCAAGCAGAAGAGGAATCACCTGTATACGATGTGGCAAAAGCAAAAACGATACTCAGCAAGGTAAAGTTGCCGGCGAAGTTTAGTCTTCTGATTTTGAACGATGAAAAGGGCAATACAGTCGAAGTTGCCAATGCACTGATGAATATGCTTAGAAGAGTGGGCATTAAACTCGCCATTACTCAGGTGACATCTAAGGAGGAGTGGAATAAAAATTTACATGATTATGACTTCTCTTTATCTGCCTGGCATTCATCTTTGTTGAACAGTGATAATATTTATCATGATCTTTTTACGGACTGTGTTCTATCTGCCTATCTTAGCGATAAATTCAAGAATGCCAAAGCGCTGGCTGAGCAGGCCGCCTTTTTTGAGCAGATGCAGCAAAGCCATCAAATTATTCCGCTGCTACAGCAAAATAAAACATGGGCAACGGATAAACAATATAACTTACCCGCTATTTTTTCTGTCAATGGTATTCCCTACTGGCATCTGCTGACGGTGCAATAAAAAAATGCGGCTGCAGAAGAGCCGCACCACGAAAATACGTGAAAAAGGAAGAATGAAAAACAATATTTGCAAGTATCTATACTAACTTGCAGAGATTGTTTAATCATTACCTACAGTATAAGGATCTGATTGATAATAGTTGTGACCAACCTATCAAGTAAGCGCTTTCTTTGGTGTTAGCCGGTTAATCTTTCTTAGTATTTAATTTTATCAAAGAGTGATTTTTTAATGATATAAGTTCTAATAATCGAGCTAGGTCACATTGACAATAGTCAGTATTTGCTCAAGTGTGATCGAAGTATAGCTTTCTAATCAATCATGTTGAACCCCCGTTATTGCTGCCATAGTATCACCCAAAGAAAGCGCTTTCTTTGCGTTGTCTTTGAATTTCTCAGACAGGCCACAGTCGTTTATGTCGTGTTAGTCAGTGCTTTTTCGGTTATCTAAAACTCAAAAGGATTAGTTATGCATAGTAAAAAAATATTAGCCTCGATCATCTGTGGTTTAGCGGTATCAGCAAATGGTGTTATGGCTGAAGATATTAAGCAGGGCGGTACATTAACAGTACCTATTATTAATACAGGTTTTGTGGAGAATTTTAACCCGTATACATCAGGTGATTTGTTTCATGGTGTGTTATTTGAACCTTTAATGGTTTTTAATCAGATGACCGGAAAAACCGAGTACCGCTTAGCAAAATCAGCAGAATATTCAGATGATTTGAAAAAAATCATTGTCAAGTTGCGAGATGGTTTGCAATGGTCTGATGGTAAGCCCTTGACCTCAAAGGATGTCGCATACAGTTATGAGTTGAGTAAAGAGGCCCCCGCATTTGATCTCAAAGGTATTTGGTCGGCTGGTAATGTGACAAGTATCACAACACCCGATGCGACCACTGTTATCTTTGAATTAGATCATGCCGATTCTACACTGCTATGGGATCTGGCGGCATACCATATCGTACCCGAGCATGTTTGGAGCAAGCAGAAAGATCTGACCACCTTTATGAATCTGAATCCAGTCGGCAGCGGGCCAATGACAACGGTTAAATATGTTAAATCACAACAGATGCAGCTTTGCCGTAATGATAACTACTACCTGCCGAATCGTCCCTACCTTGATTGTATTACCTACCGTTCATATAACGATAACTCGCAAATTCAACCGGCGTTAATGAAAGGTGAGATTGATTGGGGCTCTAACTTTATTGCCGATATTGAAAATACTTATGTAGCGGCAGATCCTAAAAACAATCACTTCTGGTACCCTGCCAATGATGCCATCCACCTGTATGTCAATACCAAAGAGAAACCCTTTAATGATGTGAATGTGCGTAAAGCTTTATCTATGGCATTGGATCGTGACTCTATCGTTGATATTGCAGCTTTTGGTTATCCGACTGCTAACTTTAATGCCGGGGGAATTGGCGAGCTTTATAAACCCTTTATCAGTAAAGCTGTGAATGCTAAATATAAAGACATTACTCAATATAATCCGAAAAAATCGAAGCAGTTGCTTGATCAGGCCGGTTATAAAGATCTTGATGGTGATGGCTTCAGAAATATGCCTAATGGTGAAAACATTGAATTCGATATTGAAGTAGTCAATGGCTGGACAGACTGGATTCAAGTAGTGCAGATGGTGACTGAATACTATGAAGAGATCGGCATTAAAGCCAATGTGAAAACCGTCGACTGGGCTGTTTACGATAAAAACCTGAAAGACAGCAAATATAAAATGTCAATTAACTGGTCTATGGTTGCGAATAACCCTATTCTGGCTTATCAGGAATATTTCTTAACATCACGTATTGGTAAAACCTGGCATGCGGGTCATGGTGTACATTCCGCTAAAGTTGATGAGTTAATCAAGAGTTTTGGTCTGACTAATGATGCTAAGAAACAACAAGCGATAATTGATGAGTTGCAGGAATTTACTGCTGCTAACTTGCCGTTTATTCCATTGTTCTCAAACCCAACCTGGTTCCAGTACAACACTTCAAAAATCGTCGGCTGGCCGAGTGAAGAGAACCCGTATATTCAACCCGTTTGGTATGACGGCGGCAAGCGTAATGTGATTCTTAATAATCTTCACCTTAAGTAACTTAGATATATCACAAGAGCCACTTTGTGGCTCTCTAATTATTGGAAAAAATTATGAGTTTTTTATTACGCCGACTTAGTTTTTATTTTACTGCTTTTTTACTTGCCATCTCATTTAACTTTTTACTGCCGCGTTTGATGCCCGGCGATCCGATAGATGCTTTATTCGCCGCTGCACAAGGGCGTATGGATCCCGCTCAGATGGATGCGGTCAGGGAAATGTATGGCTTTGTCGATGGCTCGGTATTTGAGCAGTATATTGCCTATATGCAAAGTGTGTTCACACTGGATCTCGGTCCGTCAGTATTAATGTTTCCCGTGCAGGTGACTGATGTGCTGGCCATGGCATTGCCTTGGACAATGTTTCTGGCATTGGGTTCGCTTATTGTTGCTTTAATTATCGGGGTAAGTATCGGCACCTACGCTTCATATCATCGTGAAGGTCTGTTCGGGCAAATTGTACCGCCTGTGTTAGCCTTTATTAGTAATTTCCCCTATGTTGTAACCGCACTGTTGCTGTTTTACTTCTTTGGTTTAAAGCTTGAACTTTTGCCCCTTGCTTATACTTACAACCCGGATATTGAACCTGGATTTACTCTGGAGTTTATCGGCAGTGTACTAAAGCATGCTATTTTACCTATGGGATCAATGATTTTAGTGGGTATCGCAACATGGGTATTCAATATGCGTAACGCCATGATCAATGTACTGGGTGAAGATTACGTGACCATGGCACAAGCCAAGGGCTTAAGCGCTTATCGTGTGATGTACCGCTATGCCGGCCGAAATGCAATATTACCGGTTGCAACTGCCATTGCGATGGCAATAGGTTTCTCGTTTGCCGGCTCAATCATGACGGAGATCGTATTTAATTACCAAGGTCTGGGAAACATACTCCTTAAAGGTATCATTGCCCGAGATTACCCGCTTATCCAGGCAATTCTACTTATCCTTGTAACAGCTGTGCTGACCGCTAATTTTATAGCCGATCTGCTTTACGTATGGCTTGACCCTCGTATTTCTAAATAAGGTATAGATATGAACAATTCAATTACATCAGATGCTAAGCCATCCATTCCACATCATGAAAGTGAGTTTAGACAGAAGTGTCGCGCTGCATGGATGAAAACCAAAGCATTTTTTCATGGCAATCCGCCGGGTATTATCGGTGGTTTTTTAATCACAATTATTCTGCTTGGGGCTTTATTTGCACCGGTATTGACGACTCATAATCCAGATAAGCGTGTTGCCAGACCGCATGTGGCACCCAATGCTGAACATGTGCTGGGAACAACGCGAAGCGGTCGAGATGTTTATAGTCAGGTACTTTACGGAGCAAGAAAAACGCTAAGCGTTGCGCTTTTTGCCGGTATTATTGCCACAGTGATTGCGGTCTCCGTCGGGGTTACCTCTGGTTATTTTGGCGGTAAAATTGATGAGTGGATGAACTTTATCACTAATGTGTTCCTGGTTTTCCCACAGCTGCCCCTGCTGATTGTACTCGCCGCATTTTTGGGACAGGTGGGATCGACATTGATTGCCTTGCTGCTCGGGATAACATCCTGGCCATGGGGGGCAAGGGTAATCCGCTCGCAAACCATGGCCATTCGCAGCAAAGAATTTATTATCTCTGCGGAAGTGATGGGGGAATCAAAAATGCGCATTATTCTTGTGGAAATTCTGCCTAACTTAATCTCGATTGTATTCGGTGGCTTTCTTGGCACGGTGATCTATGCAATGGGTGCTGAAGCGGGACTGGGTATTCTCGGTTTAGGGGATGCGACAGAAGTAAGCTGGGGATCAATGCTCTACTGGGCACAAACTTCTTCATCTTTATATACAGGCGCATGGTGGGAGATGATCGTTCCGGCAGTGGCGCTGGCGGCAACGGGTGGCGCATTAGCCTTACTCAATATGTCTATTGATCAGGTCAGTAACCCGAAACTTAAAACCGGTCCGCATATTAAGGTGTGGAAAAAATTAAAAAAAGAAGCAGATATGCGTAGAGGTCTAGTATGAGTGAAGCACTGTTAGAAATAAATAATCTTTGTGTTGATTATGTCTCCCCAAATGGTATCGCAAGAGCGGTTAATAATGTCAGCCTAACCATTAAGCCGGGTGAAACCCTGGGAATAGCAGGGGAATCGGGTTGTGGAAAAAGCACTATGGCATTTGCTATTTCCCGCCTGCATAAGTCGCCTGCTTTGATCTCCGAAGGTGAAATTCTTTATCATGGACGTGACATATTGAAAATGTCCGATAAAGAACTGCGTGACTTTCGTTGGAATGAGACTTCCGTTGTCTTTCAGAGTGCAATGAACTCATTAAACCCGGTTATTACCATTGGCGAGCAGCTCACTGATGTCATTCTCGCACATAGACAAATAAGCTATAAAGAAGCCTGCGCGAAAGCGGCAGAGTTACTGGCTATTGTAGGTATCCATGCGGATCGCATGAAGAGTTTCCCGCACCAGCTCAGTGGTGGCATGAGACAGCGTGTTGTTATCGCCGTTGCCTTGGCGCTTGAGCCAAAGCTTATCATTATGGATGAACCTACCACGGCATTAGACGTGGTAGTCGAACGTGAAATTTTAAATGAACTATATGATTTAAAAGAAAAATTCGGATTCTCCATTTTGTTTATCAGCCATGATTTAAGTTTAATGGGGGAAATAGCGGATCGCATCGGTGTGATGTATGCCGGTAATTTGATTGAGATTGGTGATGCAAAAACGGTATTCAGTCAACCCTCTCACCCTTATACAAAAGGGCTGATTGCTTCGTTCCCGACAATTCACGGCCCTAAAGAGCGCCTCTATGGCATTCCTGGGGATCCGGTTAATCTGCTGCGTTTACCGACAGGTTGTAATTTCCAGGATCGCTGCAGCGAGTGTATGGAAATCTGTAAGAAAGATGAACCTGTATTGGTTGATGTGAAAACTGATTACCAAGCCGCATGTCACAAATTATAAGGAATTAATGATGGATACGACAAATAATCCTGAAGTATTGCTTTCAGTTAAAAATTTGATAAAAGATTTTCCTATCGGTCAATCTAGTAGTAAAAAAAGCTTTATGCGCGCGGTAAACGATGTGTCATTCGATCTGTGTAAAGGAGAAGCGTTAGCTATCGTGGGCGAATCCGGTTCAGGTAAAAGTACCGGGGCGCGCGTTTTAACACGTATTTATGATAAGACAGATGGTGAAATCATCTTTAAAGGCCAACCTTTGCAGGAATTTATTGATGATAACGGCAGCCTGGAATATGCACGTCAGGTACAGATGATCTTTCAAGACCCCTTTGGCTCACTCAACCCGGTGCACTCTATTTTTCATCATATTGCACGGCCTCTGCTTATTCATAAGCGCGGTGATAAAAAAGTTATCGAGAAGTTGGTATATGAGCTTCTGGAGCTGGTGGGGCTGTTTCCAGCAGTTGAAACGGCAGAGAAATACCCGCACGAGTTAAGTGGTGGACAAAGGCAGCGTGTTGCCATTGCCCGTGCATTAGCCGTGGATCCGGAGGTTATTCTAGCCGATGAACCGATATCTATGCTCGATGTATCAGTGCGTCTGGGGATTTTAAACTTAATGGCGGATCTTAAAGATAAACATGGCATATCATTTATGTATATTACCCATGATATTGCGACTGCGAGATATTTTGCAGAAAAAACCGCGGTAATGTATGTCGGTCATATGGTGGAGTGGGGCAACAGTGATAAAGTCACACAAACACCGCAACATCCCTATACGCAACTATTATTATCCGCAGTACCTGAAGCAGGTAAAAGTGGTCGCCGTGAGCTCGGTGCTAAAAAAGGGGAGATACCTCTTTGGAAGCCTAGTAGTGAAGGCTGCCCGTTTGCCGCGCGCTGTCCGCGTGCCTTGGATAAATGTAGTGCAAGTTTTCCCGCTGTAACGCAACTCGCAGATGATCATTTTATCCGTTGCCACAATATTTAATTACCAAGAGCAATTTTATTTTGCGCACAAAAGAAAGCGCTTACTTTATATTTGGGGTTATCATGACAAACGAAAATATTAACAATTTATCGACTGATGTATCAGGAAAATTTGTTGCCATAGAAGGCGATAAGTACTATCAAATTGCCAACGCTGATCAGATGAAAGCATTTTTTATCAGTGTTGTTTCAGCCAGTGATCACTGGTTATTTATCTCATCTACCGGCAGCTTATCGGCCGGTAGAATACGCCCGGAAAATGCATTGTTTCCCTATAAATCTGTCGATTATATACATGAAAGTGCAGAAAACACCGGTAGTAAAACCATTGTTAAAGTGCAGACGGAAAATGGCTGCAAGCAATGGGAACCCTTTAACCTTCAGCATAATAGTCTGTATCAGGTGCAGCGTAATCTGTATAAGAATGTCGCCGGTGATAAGATTATTTTTGAAGAAATTAATCTGGACCTAGGGCTGACCTTTAAATATCAATGGGCGACCAGTGAACAATTTGGTTTTGTGAGAACATCTACAGTAATAAACAATACTCAGCAAAGCATTGAATTTGAAATTGTCGACGGTATTCAAAATATTCTGCCGCCCAATGCACCGCTTGCACTTATGCAAACCAGCAGTGCGCTACTTGATGCTTACAAATGGAATGAGTTAATTCCCGAATCATCACTGGCAACTTATAGTTTATACGCAAAATTAAGTGATCGCGCTGAACCTGCTGAGTCACTACTGGCGACAACGGTGTTTAGTGTCGTGGAGGATTGTCAGTCTATCTTATTGTCCAGCGAGCAACTGGGGGCTTTCCGTCGTGGTGAGCAAATTTATAATGAAGAGTTACGCCGTGGTGTAAGAGGCGCATATTTCATTCATAAAAATTGTCAGCTGGAGGCTGATCAGGAAGAAAGCTGGCAGATTGTTGCCGATATCGATAAAACCCATAGCGATATTGTTGCTCTGCAGCACCATTTAGCGGCTAAAGAAGCCATTAACAATAAGATTAAGCAATCGATCGCAGCGAACCATCAGGATCTGTTAATGCTGATGGCCGGCAGCGACGCTTATCAAAAAACAGCGGAAGAGGCGACCACTGTTCATCATTATGCTAACGTGCTGTTTAACAATATGCGTGGTGGTGTGGTTGTCGATCAGTACTGGGTTGAAAAGCAGGATTTTATTAAAACCCTGACCCATGCCAATAAAGTGGTCGCAGAAAAAAACAGTGCGTTTATTGCGGCACTGCCTGAGCGTATCGACTACCAGGAGCTGATTGCTTTAGCATCAAAAGAAAATGATCCTCAGCTTGTGCGTCTGTGTCATGAGTACCTGCCGCTAACCTTTGGCCGTCGTCATGGTGATCCAAGTCGTCCTTGGAACCATTTTGAGATCAAATTAAAAGATGAGAATGGCGACAGACTGTTATCTTACCAGGGTAATTGGCGTGATATCTTCCAGAATTGGGAAGCACTGAGTCTGAGTTACCCGGACTTCATTAAATCCTTTATCTCCAAATTTGTGAATGCATCGACCGCTGATGGCTATAACCCATACCGTATTACCAAAGCGGGCATTGATTGGGAAATGTTAGAGGAAGATGATGCCTGGAGCAATATCGGTTACTGGGGTGATCATCAGATCATTTACCTGCAGAAGTTTCTGGAGCTATCTAAGAAATACCAGCCGGCAGAGCTTAAAGAACTATTGAATGCTGAGGTTTTCAGCTATGCCAATGTTCCTTATGAGATTGAAGGCGTTGAGAAATTATTTGCCGATCCTAAAAACACCGTTATCTTCAATGATGATAAACAAGCCATTATCGAAAATCGTGTTAGTGAATTAGGTAGCGACGGGCGTTTACTACTAGCTGCTGATAACAGTGTTTATATGGTCAATTTGACTGAAAAACTACTGGTGCCGCTACTGGCTAAACTAGGCAACTTAGTGCTTGATGGTGGTATCTGGTTAAATACGCAACGTCCGGAATGGAATGATGCGAACAATGCAATCGTTGGTACCGGCCTTTCTATGGTTACTCTGTACTACATGCGCCGTTATGTTGCTTTCCTACAAGATTTACTAAAAGGTAATCCGGGTAATGTACAGCTTTCAGCTGAATTAGCCGAGTGGGTTGCTGCGACTACGCAAATTTTACAGGAAGCTAATGCCATGCTTAGCCAGGGCGTTATCAGCAGTGAAGCACGCAGTAAGGTATTGCGTAAACTGGCAACGGTGGCGGCAGACTATCGTGCTAGCGTTTACAAAAAGGGTTTCTCAGGTAAAACTAATATTGACTATAGCGCCATCAAAGAGATGCTTGAAGTCAGCCTGAAAGTTATCGATGAAAGCATTGCGACTAACCTGCGTAAAGATGGCCTGTACAATGCTTATAACATCATCAATTACACCGCTGATAGTGTAAATGTGGATCTGCTTTACCCGATGCTTGAAGGCCAGGTAGCGGTATTATCTGCAGGCGTATTATCACCTAAGCAGGCGGTTGCTTTACTGGATAACCTCTATGCCAGCGAAATGTTCCGTGAAGATCAGCTGACCTTTATGCTTTACCCGGATCGTGATTTAACACATTTTGTAAATAAAAACTGTATCAGAGCTGAGCGTGTAAACAGCAATGCTCTGCTCAAAGAGATGCTTGCAACAGGTGATCGTCGCATTATCGAGATGGATGCTGAAGGGACTTGCCATTTCAATGCCAATTTTGAAAATGCGGGGGTATTAGCTGCAGCACTTAAGGAGGTAGAGTCTGACTACCAAAATATGAACAGTGCAACGCTAGCCGATGTACTGGCAATTTATGAAGAAGTATTTAATCACCAGGCATTTACTGGTCGCTCTGGTACTATGTTTGGTTATGAAGGTCTGGGATCGATTTACTGGCATATGGTATCTAAACTGTTACTGGCAGTTCAGGAGAATTATTTTGCTGCATGGCAACAAGATCCAGCGTCTCAGGAAACACTGAAACTTGCTGATCACTACTATAAAGTGCGTGCGGGAATTGGCTTTAATAAAACACCTGATGTTTATGGTGCGTTCCCGACTGACCCGTATTCTCATACGCCTAAGCAGGCGGGAGCGCAGCAACCGGGTATGACCGGCCAGGTAAAAGAGGAGATCTTAACACGATTTGGCGAATTAGGTCTGATTGTTGAAGAGGGACAAATCCACTTCCGACCGTCTCTGCTTAAAGAAACTGAGTTTTTGACTGCGGGTGATGAGTTTGAGTTTATCAACCTTAATAGTGAATATGAAACAATTTCATTAGCAGCCAACACCCTGGCATTTACTTACTGTCAAATCCCTTTTGTATATGAGATCGTTAAAGAAGGGGAAGCCGGAGTGGTCGTGACAAATAAACAGGATGAACAGCTGCAGTTAAATACATTAGCGCTGAACACACAGCTTAGCCGTCAAATATTTGCGCGAAGTGGCGCAATTAAGCTGGTTAGCGTTTCTATCCCGGCAACCATGTTATTGAAAACATGTTAGGAGTTATGATGAATAGCCACCTGTTGAAGGTGTCTGCTTATGATGCGGCGGGCTATGCGCCCGTCGTTGATTTTCAGACATGGCGAGTTGCAATGCTCAATTACATTGATGAACTGGAGCCAGATCAAATCGATAACTTTCAGTGCCATAGTGAAACGGATGAGGTCTTTGTTTTGTTATCAGGAAAATGCATTCTGTTTTGTGCCGAAGTTGATGAGCAAAACAATATCACGGATATTACCAGCTGGGATATGGAAATTAACAAAACCTACAATATTAAGCGTGGCGTATATCATACCCATACGCTGAGTGAAGATGCCAAGGTGTTGATTGTCGAAAATCGTGATACTGATGACAGTAACTCACCGAAGATAATGATTGATGATAGGGTTCGTCAAAAACTGCAGACAATAACAGTACAGAAGTGGTCATAAGCGTTTTTGAAAGAGTGTAAGAAAAAGGCAGTTAATCTGCCTTTTTGAATTTTTAGAGCATTGAATTAAAAAGGGCAGCCGTTAATTTAATTTTTTGACTGAATGCCTGATCACTAAAGTGGGGGATAATTTGTTTTTCAGTTGATATGGCTCGTTATTGATTAAAGCTAAGAGAGCGTTGGCCGCTTCAATACCCATCTCTTTAACCGGAAAGTTAACGGTCGTCAGCCCCGGCCTGATATGTTGGCTATAGGTATCATTATCGAAACCGACAATAGAGATATCTTCACCAATAGTGAGCCCTCTTTCTGCACATACGTCGTAGGCCGCTAAGGCGATATTGTCATTTTGGCAAAAAATAGCGGTAATATTATTATCCCGATCCAGTAAGCGCCTGACCTTTTCATGATTGCCACTGTGATCAAAACGTCCCTCTTCAATCAAGTTGATATCGTAGGGCAGGCCATACTCGGCAAGTGCATTACGATATCCCTGCAGGCGATCCCGGCTGTCAATTTGCTAAGTTGTCCGGTGATACAAGCTATTCTAGTGTGGCCGGATTCAAGCAGGTACAAAGTAGCAAGGTAA
>CAXXRV010000028.1:0-47811 GCA_963674525.2 uncultured Psychromonas sp.
ATTTTACAAATTGCAGATTACAGAACAGATTAGCTTTTCTAATTAATTTTTCGTCTAGTAAATATAGCGTATTGGTCCCACCTGAACCCATGCCGAACTCAGAAGTGAAACGATACTGCGCCGATGGTAGTGTGGGGCTTCCCCATGTGAGAGTAGGTCATTGCTAGACACCTATTTAAAAAGGCCTTAGTGGAAACACTAAGGCCTTTTTGCTTTTGTGGTCCCATCAACGTCAAACAAAGTTTCCACTATTACGGTAAGCTTCCTTATGCCTAATACCAATCAGATTAATTAACTGATCTGTTTTTATATTGGAAGTGCGGTTTCAACCGCGCCTTATACCAAGCTGCGCGACTGAAGTCGCACTTCCAAAAGTAGATCACAAACTTAATAATATTGGTATAACTCTATACCCTGTTATCTCCAGTATTTAGAAGGCGAAATCCCCTGCATATTAATGAAAAAATGCGTGAAGCGGCTTTGATTGCAAAAACCGACAGCATCGGAAATTTGTCCTAATGATAGCGTGCTGTTTTCGAGTAGATCTTTAGCTAAAGTGAAACGTTTCTGTAATACATACTGGTGAGGTGTCATTCCTGTCTGTTTTTTAAAAAGAGAGTAAAATTGACTTTCGCAGAGAAACATACAACCTGCCAGCTGGGCAATACTTATTTTAACTCTGATATTCTCCATGATATAAGCATCAAGGCGATCCATATTAAGCCTTTGCCGACGAAACCTGTTTGTGTATAGATGCCGTTGCAGTAAGGCGATTAAAGTATTGTTACAAGCACGATTTAGCAGTAAATCTTCAGGGGTTTCCTGAACCTCAAGTGCAAGAAGCTGAATCAAGGGTTGAATTTTATTATCAAGCTGAAAATAAGCATTATTAGAAAATAATAGATTCATTCTTTGCCTATCATCAATGTCCATATTCGTTTCACAGGGCACATTGAGTATCAAAAGTTGTGAAGCCCCCATATCACTAATACCAATTTGATTAAGTTTGTGATCTATTTTCGGAAGTGCGGCTTCAGCCGCGCAGTTCGGTACAAGGCGCGGTTGAAACCGCACTTCCAAGATAAAAACAGATCAGTTAATTAATCCGACTGGTATAAATGCATGATCTAAGCTTGCTGTTATTGCGCACCCTTGACCAGGTAAAATTAAATCACCAGCTCCTGCAATATTAAACTCTGCGCGTCCTTTTAAACCAATGACAAGCTGGTTGTAATTATGTTGATGGCTGTTAACTTCATGGGAAAGACCTATAATTTCAGTTGGTTTGATAAAATCTGCTGATATATCTTTCAATTAATAGACTCCATTTGTTGGCGGGATCTAATTATTTTTACTAAAGCTATTAACATGGCAGCAATAATTACGCCAAGTTTTTGATATGTAGGATAATTTTTCTTGTTTCTCCAGTTGCAGACGGAATATTACTTTAGTCTTTATTATCATTAGCTTACATACTTTCAGACTGAGAAGCTTTTGACAACTTCTTGTTGCTTTAAAAAAGTATTATCTACAATCAATATATTATCAGCATGGATGTAGCTATTCCGGTGGCGTGCACTTGTAAATATTTGCACACTTTTATAGCTAGGGGGAATTATGATTGAATTTGTCGCTCAGGATACATTACAAAAATCATTTATTAACCGGCCTCTTGATGAGCTCTGGCCGCTTATTTCGGCATTGCATATGGTTGATGAAGATCATTGGCTTAAGCAGCTGATCCCTATGGCGACACCCTCCAGCCAGGAAAAAAGCATCATGACGGAGCGCTCAACAGAGCTGATCAACAGAGTGCGTGCGGATAAAAAAGCGATTCAGATGATTGATGCTTTATTGCTGGAATATAGCTTAGATACACAAGAAGGGATTCTGTTGATGTGCTTGGCTGAAGCATTGATGCGTATTCCTGATAAGGAAACAGCTGATGCATTGATTCGCGATAAATTGAGTGTCGCTGACTGGAAATCACATTTAAAACATTCAGATTCAGTTTTTGTTAATGCTTCAACCTGGGGGTTATTGTTAACCGGTAAGATTGTTCGTCTGGATATAAAAAAAGACACGCAATCTGCTCATGTTATTAATTCCTTAGTCACTAAATTCACTGAACCGGTGATTCGTCAGGCGATCAATCAGGCGATGAAGATTATGGGCTATCAGTTTGTTCTGGGCCGGAGCATGAGTGAGGCACAAAAAAATGCTAAGCCCTTTTTAAACCAGGGATATACCTATTCCTTTGATATGCTTGGTGAGTCGGCGTTGACCGCTGCCGATGCTGACAAATATCTGCAGCATTATCTGACTGCGATTGAAGCTGCCGGCGCAGCCAAGCACCCCGCCAGCAGAAACAAAATTGTCGCTAATGTGTCAATTAAGTTATCAGCTTTGCATCCGCGCTATGAAGTTGCTAACCAGGATCGCGTTTTATCGGAAATGTATGAGTCATTTCTTATTCTGCTGAAACGTGCAAGAGAGCTGGACGTCAGTTTAACCATTGATGCCGAAGAAGCGGATCGCTTAGAGCTTTCATTAGCCTTATTTGAAAAACTTTACCGCCATCCACTAAGTCGTGGCTGGGGGAAATTAGGTCTGGTTGTACAGGCTTACCAGAAAGCCGCTTTACCTGTGTTAGTTTGGGTAGCCGCATTAGCAAAAGATCAGGGGGACTGTATCCCTTTACGTCTGGTCAAAGGCGCCTATTGGGATGCTGAAATAAAACTGGCACAACAAAACGGTTACGCGGCTTATGCGGTTTATACACGCAAAGAAGCGACAGATGTTGCTTATTTGGCTTGTGCACGATTTTTATTATCCGAGCATATTAACGGTCTGATTTACCCGCAGTTTGCCAGCCATAATGCTCATTCAGTGGCAGCGGTGGCTGCTATGGCGAGTCATCAAAATTATGAGTTTCAACGACTGCATGGTATGGCTGACGCATTGTATCGACATGCAATAGATATCTTTGCCTGTAATGTGCGTATCTATGCGCCGGTGGGTAATTATAAAGACTTACTACCCTATTTAGTGCGCAGGCTCCTTGAAAATGGGGCCAACAGCTCTTTTGTCCACCGTATTGTTGATGCCAACTGCCCGGTACAGACGCTCACGGCTCACCCGGTTGATACCCTATTGAGTCGTCCGACATTGCACAATGGTTTAATTCCTTTACCGCCTCAGCTCTTTGCGGATCGAAAAAATTCTTACAGCATTAATATTGATATTGAAAGTGAAGCTAAACCCTTTGCTGCTGCTGTTGCTAAGGAGATGGAAAAAACTTGGCTTGGCGGCGTAATTATCGATGCTGTTAAATATTATCCGAAACCCGGCGCAGCGAACTCACGCAGCGTGAGCGCGCCTTATGATCATAATATTGCCGTTGGTTCAGTGTTGTTTGCGACGCAGGAGCAAGTTGAGCAGGGCATTGCATCTGCTGCTGAGTTCTTTCCACAGTGGAGCGAAACCGCTGTGAGCGAGCGGGCACAATATTTGGATTGCTTAGCGGATCTGCTGGAAGAAAACCTGCCGGAGCTGGTTGCGTTATGCCATAAAGAAGCGGGTAAAACCATTCATGACTGCATTGACGAAGTACGCGAAGGCGTCGATTTTTGTCGTTATTACGCACAACAGGCAAGAGATATTTTTTCTGCACCGACCAGCATAACAGGTTTTGATGAAGTGACCCGTCGAGTTAAGCGGCAGGGCAAAGGGGTGTTTGTCTGTATCAGTCCGTGGAACTTCCCGCTTGCTATTTTCTTAGGGCAGATCTCGGCTGCCTTGGTGAGCGGCAATACTGTGCTGATAAAACCTGCCGAGCATACCTCTTTAATTGCTACTCGTGCCGTTGAACTGATGCTTGCAGCAGGTATTCCGAGTAAGGCTATTCAGCTTTTACCGGGAAGGGGGGCTGATATCGGTGCGCTGTTGACGGCTGATCCGCGTATTGCCGGTGTTGTATTTACAGGCTCAACAGAAACGGCACAAGGCATTAACCGCTCATTGGCCAAAAGAGAGTGCCAAGCAGCCACTTTGATTGCGGAAACTGGCGGGCAAAATGCGATGATTGTCGACAGCACGGCTCTTCCAGAGCAGGTTGTCCGTGATGTGCTGCGCTCCGCATTTGCTTCAGCGGGCCAGCGTTGTTCGGCATTACGGGTGCTGTTTATACAGGAAGATGTCGCAGAGCGAATGATAGAGCTGATTGATGGCGCGATGCAGGAGCTAAGCGTTGGTCTTCCTTACCTGCATAAAACGGATGTCGGGCCGATTATCGATAAAAAATCACAGCAAAAGCTGCTTGCTCATATCGATAATATGCTGCAAAACAATAAACTGGTCAGCCAGGCAGTGCTCGATAAGTCTTGTGAGAAGGGCTCTTTTGTCGCTCCGACCGCCATTGAAATCAGCAGCTTAACAGAGTTAAAGCGTGAGCAGTTCGGGCCTATTCTGCATATTATCCGCTATCAGGCGAAACAGTTAAATGATGTCATAGCGCAGATTAATAACAGCGGCTTTGGTTTAACCATGGGCATCCATAGCCGTAATGAAAGCCATTATCGCTATATTGAAAAACGCAGCCGGGTCGGTAACTGTTACATCAATCGTGATCAGGTTGGCGCGGTTGTCGGTGTTCAGCCATTTGGCGGACAAGGCTTATCCGGTACCGGGCCAAAGGCCGGTGGTCCGCATTATCTACTGCGCTTTAGCAAGCAGGTTAACGTTAATCCATCTTCACTTTAAGGGGGCAACTGATGAATAGCAAAGTGACTAATATTGTTAAACAGGCTGATAGCGAATGGGAAGCGTGGAATGGTTTAGGCTGTGCTGCCCGTGCGAATCTGCTGCTGCGCTGGGCTGCTGAAATTGCCCAACAGGGTACCTTCGGCTTAATCTCTGCGAAAATGGTCGAATATCAGGTGAAACAGGGCAGTGCTTTAATTGCTGAAACACAATTAATGCCCGGTCCGACGGGCGAAAGTAATGAGTTATATACTGCAGGCCGTGGTATTTTTATTATCCGCTGCAGTGCTGATGCACCTATCACTGCGTTAGTGGGTATGGTTGCAGCCTCTTTGCTGGCGGGAAACTGCATTATATTATCGCTGGCCCAAGAGCAGCAGCAAAATGCACACAAATTACAGTCAACTCTGCTCTCTGCAGGCATTGCTCAAGCCGTGGTGCAAGTGGCAGAAGTAAGTGCTGGCGAGGAGCTCAGTAAGGAGCCCTCTACGGCCGGAGTCGCTTATGTTGGCAGTAGCGCCGAATCGTTAAAAATAAACAGGCAGTTGGCTGCTCGGGAAGGCTTACTGGCACAGCTTATTGCAGAAACAGAGTTCACTTCCTTAAGCACTATTACTGACAGTTATTTTATCCTGCGTTTTATTACCGAAAGGACACGTACCATTAACGTTACGGCCATTGGTGGTAATGCGGCTTTATTGGAGTTGGGCTGCGGAGACTATTAGGCGCAGCTCAGTTTTTTCGGTTTAATATTTTTTTCTAAATAGAGTCATTATTAGATGGCGAAAAAATAGTCACTTATAGGCATACTGACCTATAATGCACACATAGTTATAAATGGGAATTAAAAGTGAAAGTCACTCGCATACTTTACAGTTATAAACTAAATCAAGGGAAGCTTGATCAGTTGCAAGAGCAAGCACGCTTGCTTGGCCTTGTGCGCAGTGAAGTATGGCAACGGTTTGGCTCTATCTCCGGCATTAAGTTGCGGGATCGCACTATCCGCGATCAGTGGATGAAAGAAAAGCGTAACTTTGCTGTAAGTGCTAATGCCTGGAAAGAAACCTTGCGTGATGCCGTGGCTGACATTAAAGCGTACCGCGAAGCTGCGAAGGATAAAGTAAAACAGGCTATTCGTGCTCGCACCAGTGACAAGAAAGAGCTCAAGCGGCTTTATACGCTATTGAAGTGTGATGATTGGCAGAGTGATCCGTTCTTGCGCAGGCAAATGCGTAAGCACTTCAAGCATGGTGTTAATCACACAAGCAATCAGATTATTGTCCGGGCTGACATGTGCAAAACCTTTACACTAAATGGACAATGCTGGTTGAAAGTGCCCGGGCTCATCCCAAGACAAGTTATCAGTATTCCACTGAAAACAACTATCGACTACGCGCCAACAGGCACGCTGAGACTGATTATCCGTCAAGGAAAGGTTGAGGTGCATTATCAGCAAGAAGTTGATGTGGTGCAGAGCTGTGGCGAGCAAATGGTTGCCATTGATAAAGGCTACAGCGAAGCGTTTGTCGATTCAGACAACGCTAGGTGTGGTGAGGGACTAGGTGATCTGATTTCCAAAGAGTCGGATCACCTAAATAAAAAATATCGCAATCGCAATAAGTTACGCACTATTGCCAGAAAGAAACCGCATAAGCGAGCAGCGATAGAGGAGAATAATTTAGGCCGTAAAAAGCTTGGTAAGCGGCAAGATACGCAGATTACCAAGTTGCGAACACTTATTTTTACTGCAACCCATCGCTTAATTGATAAAGCAGGGATGGTTGCGACAGAGGACTTAGCCAGCCCTATCGCAAGTAAAACTAATTACGGCAAGAACACCAATAGACGATTAAACCAGTGGACAAAAGGTATACTGGCAGAAGCGTTAGAGACAGTATCTAAGAGACGATGTTCGTCTTTGCATTTAGTTAATGCGGCATACACTTCGCAAATGGACTCTTTCAATCGAGGGCTTTTAACTGGCACTCGAAGGGGAGATAAATTTTACCGTGAAAACGGGGAGGTTGTGCAAGCTGATTATAATGCTGCGAGAAACGTACTGGCAAGACTTAGCGATCAAGAGATTGGTCGTTGGATGAACTTTAAAAAAGTAAAATCCATCTTGCAGGAACGGACTGATCGCTACCGGTTGGAACTGACCAACCCAGGCTCTAGTTACATACTCGAAACGAGGCATTAACAGAGTGCGAATTAATTCTTAAATATATTTAAATACATTTTGAGAAGCAGTATGATACTTGCCGGTTATATAAGGAAAATAAAGAGCATGAGCAACGCATTATATTGGCAGGTGTCAGGACAGGGCGATGACCTGGTATTAATCCATGGCTGGGGAATGAACGGTGCGGTTTGGCAGCAAACCGTCAATGTCCTTGCGGCACATTTTCGCGTGCATGTCGTGGATTTACCCGGTTATGGCCACAGTGCGCACTGTCATGCGCAAAACCTTGCCGAGATTGCCGAGCAGTTAATGGTCGATGCCCCGAAAAATGCAATCTGGGTAGGTTGGTCATTGGGCGGATTAGTGGCCACGCATATGGCGCTGCATCATAGCGACTACGTGGCTAAGCTGGTGACAGTGGCCAGCTCACCGAAGTTTTGCGCAGCGCCAGCGCCTGCGATCTGGCGTGGTATTGCCCCTGAGGTATTAAGCACTTTTACAGAGCAGCTGCTGGAAGACTTTCAAACCACCATTGAGCGTTTTATGGCGCTGCAGGCGATGGGCAGCCCGTCGGCACGCCAGGATATCAAGCTGCTCAAACAGGCGGTACGGTCCCGTCCTTTGCCAAATCCTGATTCCCTATTGGCCGGGCTGAAAATGTTGGCGAGTGTCGATTTACGCGCGCAACTTGCGCAGATCTCAGCTCCTATGCTGCGCTTATATGGTCGCTTAGATGGTCTGGTCCCCCTTAAAGTCGGCAAAGAGCTTGATAAGTTATTACCTCATAGTGAGCAATATGTTTTCACTCGCTCAGCGCATGCCCCCTTTATGACAGAAAATGAAGCATTCTGTGAGCAGTTGCTTAGCTTTGCCGGAAAATAGGTGCACTGAGAATAACCTCAACGCAGTGTTAGTCTGTTTAGCTTTCAGACATCGACCCAAACTAAAGGCTATTTTCCCCGAGGCCCTGGTTAGGACTACAAACTGACAATAAATAGCAGCCTAGCTTAACCTCTTCAATATGTGAAATTGCTCAAACTTGCTGGCTGAAATGAACGCTAAACAGCAGCATGCACATACAATCTTCTGCTGGCAATTAATAAGCAGACAACCTTTTTGTGTTAATTAATTCTCCCGGCTCAAAACAAGATCACATCTTTATATTATTCATTACTATACAATAAGTTCTTAAGTTTATTATCAATTTAAAAGCCGGGGTGGTGATGTTTCAAATTCGAACTTATGACAAAATAGCCAGTGTTGGCTTAGATCACTTTAAGCATGATAACTATGAAGTAGCAAGCGGACTGAGTGAGCCCGATGCCATTATTCTGCGTAGCTTTAAGCTGCATGATGAGCCTTTAGCTGGATCGGTAAAGGCGATTGCGCGCGCCGGTGCCGGAGTTAATAATATCCCCGTTGAACAATGCTCGGCAAAGGGTATTGTCGTTTTTAATACGCCTGGTGCCAACGCCAATGCCGTTAAAGAATTGGTACTGTCCGCTATGCTGCTTTGTTCCCGCGGTACTATTGAAGGGATCAATCATTGCCGCGGATTAACTGCACTTTCTGCTGACAAAATGGGGCCGGCGCTTGAGCAGGCTAAAAAGCAGTTTAAAGGTCATGAAATTGCAGGAAAAACCCTGGGGGTGATTGGACTGGGGGCGATTGGGGCCAATGTTGCCAATATGGCCATTAATTTAGGCATGAATGTAGTCGGTTTTGACCCTGCTATCTCCATCGAAGCCGCCTGGCGGTTATCCAGTAAAGTAGAGAAGAAGGACAACCTGCAGTCTTTAATGGCGTGTTGTGATTATGTGACTCTGCACGTTCCGGCAATAGCAACGACCAAAAACATGATCAATAGCGATGCATTGGCACATATCAAAGCAGGGGCCAGCCTGCTTAACTTTGCCCGCGGCGAAATAGTTGATTCTAAAGCTGTCATTGCGGCACTGGAGAGCGGAAAATTACTTCATTACGCAACTGACTTTCCGACGCCGGCGATGGTGTTGCGCAATGATGTGCTGCCTATGCCGCATCTTGGCGCGAGCACCGAAGAAGCGGAAGATAATTGCGCGATAATGGCTTGTAAGCAGTTAATAGAGTTTCTAGAGAATGGCAATATTAAAAACTCTGTTAATTTTCCAAGCATCACCCTTGAGCGCAGTACGCCTTACCGAATTACTTTTGTTAATGAAAATGTTGCCGGGGTATTGGGAGATGTGCTTTCTGTGCTGGCGGATAAAAACGTCAATGTCACTGATATGATGAACAAGAGCCGCAATGATATTGCTTATAATATCATTGACCTGGAAAGTTCGCCTTCAAAGGCGCTGATTGAGGCGATTAGCAAAATTCAGCATGTTATAGCGGTACGTGCGATTTAATCACAGGCGGCATTAAACATGCCGCCTTTTTTTCCTTCAAATATCAAGCAATGGCTTTTAAGGTTGCGGTTAATAAATCCCAGTATTTATCGACGCTGGCAATATGCACTTTTTCATTCGGGCTGTGCGGGAATTTAATGGTGGGGCCAAATGAAATAATATCTAAATCCGGATACTTATTATTAAATAAGCCACACTCTAAACCCGTATGTATGATCAAGGTTTCCGGTTTTTTATTAAACAGTTTGTCATATTGCTCTGTTACTACTTTGCAGATGAAAGAGTCGGGATTGGGTTTCCAGCTCGGGTAGTTGCCATTTATAAAGCAGCTGGCCCCGCAATCCTTAAAGAGCTGGGCCATTTTTTCTACTTGAATCACTTTTTCATGCTCAATCTGTGAGCGTACTAAAAGCTTCATGGCAAAGCTGTTTTTTTCGCCCCTGTCCTGACTGACGGTGCCCAGATTACTTGATGTTTGTACAACATCAGGAAAGCTGTTATCCATCGCCAGTACACCATTATCACATTCCTGCAGGCAATATAGTAAATCACTCTGGCACTGCGGGGTCAAAATAGCTTGCGGTAAAGCACATGGTTTAACAGCAAGTTGTAAAGTATCTTCACTATTCTTGAACTTTTGTTGCAGAGCTAAGTGTAAGTTGCTGATCAGCGTCTCTAAACTGTTTTGCTGCTGTTTATCACAAACGATCACCGCGCGTGCTTCGCGTGGAATGCTGTTACGTAAATTACCGCCTTCAAAAACGGCAAGGTGGAAAGGGATCGCATCTAAGTTATGCAGTACGTCGGTTAATATTTTTAGTGCATTGCCGCGTTGTAAGTGGATATCTCGACCGGAATGGCCGCCTTGCAAGCCGCTCAGCGTGATTTCATAGGCGCTGTCAGTGGGTGTGGTTTCCATTTTCTGGTAGGGAAAGTTGATATCGAGATCAATGCTACCGGAGCAGCCGACATATAGAGTGCCTTCTTTTTCCGAATCCGTGTTAATTAATATTTTGCCCTGCAATGTTTTTGCCGGTAAGCCAAACGCCCCGGTCATCGATGTTTCTTCATCAATGGTTAGCAGTACTTCCAGCGGCGGATGTGCCATTGTTTTGTCAGCTAATACTGCTAAGCAGGAAGCCATACCGATACCATTGTCTGCACCCAGCGTGGTATTATCAGCCTGTAGCCACTCTCCGCTGATAATCGGGGTGATGGCATCGCTTAAAAAATCATGCTCAGTGCCGCTGTTTTTTTGCGGCACCATATCCAGGTGTGCCTGCAGGATAGTGGGGGTTTTATTCTCATAGCCTGCGCTGGCCGGTTTGCGGAGCAGAAGATTGCCGGCTTCATCCTGAGTACAGGAAATATTTTCTTTTTCAGCCCAGTTCATGATCCAATTTACTAATTGCTGTTCATGTTTAGAGGGATGAGGAATGCTACATATTTTAAGAAAATACGACCATAATGAAGCTGCCTTAGTTTTTTGTAATTCTTGCATAAATAGACCTTTTTAAACAGATTTCCCTTGCAAAAGAGAGAAAGGGTGAGCAAGTTGATTTAGCGCCGTAAACAACGGTTATTGTTTTTAATTAATCTACATTTTAATAATGCAATATGGAAGCTGTATATTTAACCCAACACCTTGAGTAGCGAGATCTGTGTCTAACAATTGCTTTTTTTGTGACTAATTAATAACCTTTTTTTCTGCACAGTCGAATTTATTGTCAACTTTAAAACTTGCTAATTGCTCTATTTTAACTACTCATCACGCAGAACAGGCTGCAGCAATTTTCTTTCTTTAGAGAGGGAAGCAGGCCGATAAATACTTAATCAAGCGATCAAGCGCTTTTAACGAACCTTGCGGAATTCTCCACCCATAACTTGTTTGGGTGGAGATGGATAGCAAACCAGCCGCTAGGTTGGTCTATCTTAGTTGGATACACTATCATTTTTGCCTGTATTTACATCCAGATAAATCAGGTCTACTATGATCATTATGAAAAGCAAAGTACACACAAAAACGCTAAAAATAAGAATCCGTGACAAACATGTAAGCACCCTAAACAAATGGGCTTACGGTGTGAATCAGGTGTGGAATTTTTGCAATGAAACGGCAATGAAGGCACTGAGCAATGTCAGTGAATTTGGCCCGGTAAAACCCGCTTTCCTGTCAGGCTACGATCTTCAAAAGTACACCAAAGGCATGAATAAAACGCTTGGCCTGAATTCTGCGACCGTGCAGATGGTTGGGCATGAATATGCCACCCGCCGCAAACAATTCAAGAAATACAGATTGAATTGGCGTAAGTCAGGGGGTGTTAGACGTTCACTGGGTTGGATCCCGGTTCGTAAAGACTGCATTGGCTTCAAAAATGGTCAGGTTTATCATAACCGCCACTATTTTAGCGTTTGGGATAGTTACGGATTATCTCAATACACCTTCAAATCAGGCTCATTCAATGAGGATTCAAGAGGCCGGTGGTACTTCAACGTTGTGGTTGAGGTGGAAGCAGAGCTGGGTACAGGCAAAGCCAGCGTGGGTATTGATCTCGGTTGTAAAGAAACAGCCAGCGACAGTAACGGCTACAAACTAAAAGGCCGTGAATACCGCGAGCTAGAGGAAGATTTAGGTATTGCGCAGCGGGCAAAGAACAAAAAGCGCGTCAAGGCTATCCATGCAAAGATAAAAAACCGCAGAGTAGATGCTTTGCATAAATACAGCCGCAAACTTGTCAATGAAAATGCGGCGATATTCATTGGTAACGTAAGTAGTCAAAAACTGGTCAAGACTAAAATGGCTAAGTCCGTTTTAGATGCTGGCTGGTCTACATTAAAAACACTATTGGAATACAAAAGCGCTCACGCTGGTATTGTTTTTGAAGAAATCAATGAATCGTACACCACCCAAACTTGCTCGTGTTGTGGCTCCCGCCGCAACAGTCCGAAAGGTAGAGCAGGACTTGGAATAAGAGAATGGACCTGTGAGTGTGGTGTCACTCACGACCGCGATGTGAACGCGGCCAAAAACATTCTTGCGCTCGGGCATGAGCGTCTGGCAGTAGGAATCCCCCACTAAAATCTTTGATTTAGTGGAGGGAGGATGTCAATTAATTGCTTTTAAAGTTGCAATTAATAGCTGCCAGTACCTGTCGACACTGGCGATATGTACCTTTTCATCCGGGCTGTGCGGAAATTTAATGGTCGGCCCAAATGAGATCATATCCCAGTGCGGGTATTTATTGCTGAATAAGCCGCATTCTAAACCGGCGTGAATCACCATGGTTTCAGGCTGTTTGTTAAACAGTTTAAGGTATTGCTCTGCCATTATTTTATGAATCGGAGAGTTGGGATTCGGCTGCCATCCAGGATAGTCGCCAGCTTTGCGATATTGCCCCCCATAGTGTTGAAAATGTTCGCCAATCTTATCGGCAAGTTGCTGCTTTTCATGTTCGATTTGTGAACGAACTAAGGCCTGTATAGCAAAGTTGGCTGCTTTACCTGTGTTTTGTGTGATCACAGCGAGGTTGCTCGATGTCTGTACAACATCGGAGAAATGGTTGTCCATGCTAAAAACACCATTAGCACAATCGTGCAGGCAGCTTAAAAAGTCACTTTGCGATTGACTGGTTAAAACCGCCTCAGGTAAAGCACATGATGTCACACAGAGCTGTAAAGCGTCTTCAGCGTTTTTGAATTTTTGCGTTAGCGCTAATTGTAAATTGTTGATCAGTACATTTAAGCTGTTTTGATAACGTTCATCACAAATAATCACTGCGCTTGCTTCGCGCGGAATGGCGTTACGTAAACTGCCGCCAGTAAAACCGGCAAGATGAAATGGAATCGCATCCAGGTTCTGCAACACTGAGGCTAACACTTTTATTGCATTGCCGCGTTTTAAATTGATATCGCAGCCGGAATGTCCACCTTTTAAGCCGCTCAGCGCTATTTCATAGGCTTTGTCGCTGGGCGCAGTTTCCATTCTCTCATAGGGAAAGTTAATATTGACATTAATGCCGCCGGCACAACCGACATAAAGCTCTCCCTCTTGTTCCGAGTCGGTGTTGATCAGGATTTTGCCGTCTAATGCGTCTTCCTGCAGAGCAAATGCGCCGCTCATGCCGGTTTCTTCATCAGTGGTCAGTAACACTTCCAGCGGGCCATGCGCGATACTCTTGTCGGCTAAAACAGCTAAGCAGGAAGCCAGGCCGATACCATTGTCAGCGCCAAGTGTAGTGTTATCGGCATGCAGCCATTCACCGCTGATAATGGGGGTAATGGCATCTGTTAAAAAGTCATGTTCAGTATCGCTGTTTTTTTGCGGCACCATATCCAGATGAGCCTGGAGAATAACCGGGGTTTTCTCCTCATAGCCGCTGCTGGCGGGTTTGCGCAGGATAAGATTGCCGGCTTTGTCCTGAATGCAGGCAATATGATTTTCTTCAGCCCAATTTATAATCCAATTTGCTAATTGCTGCTCATGCTTAGAGGGGTGGGGGATGGTACAGATTTTAAGAAAATACGACCAGAGAGAAGCTGCTTCAGTTGTCTGTAATTGCTGCATAGCTAGACCTTTTGAGTGAGAACAATGGATACGCTTGGCTAGTGATAAATAAAAAGGATGTGCAAGTTAATTTATAACCACCAGTAATAGTTGTTATTTTATAATTATTTTACATATTCAGAATAAAAGATGAAAGCGCAGATTCAATTTATCTTTTAGCCTAGTGACTGTTATGTACACTGTTTCTTCGAGTTTTATCGGCAAAATAGTGCTATTAACATTTTTTATCCTGCTTTGTTATTTCCTGTACGCGATTGCCCGAAGTATTTTTCCAAAAAACAAAAAATTGATTGGTGAAATGCGAGGAAGATCTATAAACTACCGCGAATTTACCAAAATTTATGATTTCTGGTGGAAAAAAGATGATTTTCCATCACGATCATAATCTTTATTTTTATTGATTTCACGGAGGTTATCTTGAGTCATTCCGCCATACTGGTATTGGAAGATGGAACAGTGTTTGAGGGTATTTCAATCGGCGCTGATGGACATTCTGTTGGTGAGGTTGTTTTTAACACGTCAATGACGGGTTACCAGGAAATTCTGACCGATCCATCTTATGCTCGCCAAATCGTTACACTCACTTACCCCCACATTGGTAATACAGGTACCAATGACGAAGATGAAGAATCTTCAGCAATTCATGCTTGTGGCCTGGTTATTAGAGGACCTTCCACTACTTGCCAGCAACTTCCGTAATCAAGCCTCTTTAAGTGATTATCTAAAAGAACGCAATGTTGTTGGTATTGCCGATATAGATACACGTAAACTGACGCGTATTTTGCGTGAAAAGGGCGCGCAAGCAGGCTGCATTATTGCCGGTGAAAATCTTGATTCTGCAGAAGCTTTAAAACAGGCTAAAGCATTTCCGGGCCTTAAAGGCATGGATTTAGCAAAAGAAGTGACCACCACTGAAACATTTAAATGGACACAGGGAAGCTGGACATTAACAGGCGGTCTGCCGGCTGAAAAAACAGACGCTAAATATCATGTTGTGGCCTACGACTACGGAGCTAAACGTAATATCCTGCGTATGCTTGTTGATCGTGATTGCCATTTAACGGTAGTACCGGCACAAACGCCTGCTGCTGAAGTATTAGCAATGAATCCTGATGGTATCTTCCTGTCAAATGGTCCTGGTGATCCTGAGCCTTGTACCTATGCGATTGAAGCGATTCAAGAGATTCTAAAAACCGATATTCCGGTATTTGGTATCTGTTTGGGGCATCAGTTACTTGCGCTGGCAAGTGGCGCGAAAACAGAAAAAATGAAATTTGGTCATCACGGTGCTAACCACCCGGTTAAAGATTTAGACCGTGGCGTCGTTATGATCACCAGTCAAAACCATGGTTTTGCTGCCGATGAAAAAAGCTTACCTGAAAACCTGCGTGCAACCCATGTTTCACTGTTTGATGGTTCACTACAAGGTATCCACCGTACTGATAAAGCTGCATTCAGTTTCCAAGGTCATCCGGAAGCAAGTCCGGGGCCACATGATGCCGCGCCGTTATTTGATCACTTTATTGAATTGATTGAACAGTACAAAAACGCCTAGTTAACGATCAGAATAAAAAGGTAAATTTCAGATGCCAAAACGTAATGACTTAAAAACCATCCTAATTCTTGGTGCCGGCCCGATTGTTATCGGCCAGGCCTGTGAGTTTGACTACTCAGGCGCACAAGCTTGTAAAGCATTAAAAGAAGAAGGTTACCGTGTTGTCCTGGTTAACTCTAACCCGGCAACCATTATGACCGATCCGGAAATGGCCGATGCCACCTATATTGAGCCCATTCACTGGAAAG
The DNA here is from genome assembly GCA_963674525.2 of uncultured Psychromonas sp. Classification (GTDB taxonomy): domain Bacteria; phylum Pseudomonadota; class Gammaproteobacteria; order Enterobacterales; family Psychromonadaceae; genus Psychromonas. Next base: position 15,701 of record CAXXRV010000028.1, read on the forward strand.
TTGTTGAAAAAATTATCGCTAAAGAGCGTCCGGATGCGGTATTACCGACCATGGGCGGACAGACTGCACTCAACTGTGCACTGGAGCTTGAAGAAAAAGGCGTATTAGCAAAATACAATGTGGAAATGATCGGTGCAACTGCTGATGCTATTGATAAAGCAGAAGATCGTAACCGTTTCGATAAAGCGATGAAAAATATCGGCCTGGAATGTCCGCGTGCCGGTATTGCCCACTCCATGGAAGAAGCTTACGGTGTTTTAGACATGGTCGGTTTCCCTTGTATTATTCGTCCTTCTTTCACTATGGGTGGAACAGGCGGCGGTATCGCTTATAACAAAGAAGAGTTTGAAGATATCTGTTCCAACGGTCTGGATCTTTCGCCAACCAACGAGCTGTTAATTGATGAATCGTTAATCGGTTGGAAAGAGTACGAGATGGAAGTGGTGCGCGACAAAAATGATAACTGTATCATTGTTTGTTCGATTGAAAACTTCGATCCTATGGGGATCCATACCGGTGACTCAATCACAGTGGCACCGGCGCAGACATTAACGGATAAAGAATACCAGTTAATGCGTAATGCCTCTTTAGCTGTACTGCGTGAAATTGGTGTTGAAACCGGTGGTTCAAACGTACAGTTTGGTATCAATCCAAAAGATGGCCGTATGGTTCTGATTGAGATGAACCCGCGTGTATCGCGTTCATCTGCATTGGCTTCTAAAGCAACAGGTTTCCCGATTGCTAAAATCGCAGCGAAACTGGCAGTCGGTTATACCCTGGATGAGCTGCAGAATGATATTACCGGCGGCAAAACACCGGCATCCTTTGAGCCGACTATCGATTATGTCGTAACTAAAATCCCGCGTTTTAACTTTGAAAAATTTGCCAACTCCAATGATCGTCTGACCACACAGATGAAATCTGTGGGGGAAGTGATGGCGATTGGTCGTAATCAGCAGGAATCTCTGCAAAAAGCACTGCGCGGTTTAGAAGTCGGCGCAGACGGTTTCAGTCCTATGGTTGACCTGAATGATGAAGGCGCTAAAGAGAAAGTATTACAGGAACTGCGTGAAGCGGGTGCTGAGCGTATCTGGTATATCGGTGATGCCTTCCGTTTAGGGATGAGTGTTGATGAGCTTTATGCTATCACTAAGATTGACCACTGGTTCCTGGTACAGATTGAAGACCTCATTCTAGAAGAAAAAGCATTAGCAGAAGGTGGTTTACGCTTCCTTGATGAGGCAACACTGAAACGCCTTAAGCGTAAAGGTTTTGCCGATAGCCGTATTGCAGCTGTGGTCGGTGTGGTTGAGTCTGAAATCCGCAAACTGCGTGAAAAATTCAATCTGCATCCAGTTTACAAGCGTGTTGATACCTGTGCCGCTGAATTCTCATCGGATACCGCTTACATGTACTCCTCTTATGATGAAGAGTGTGAAGCCAATCCGTCTGATAAAGAGAAGATCATGATCATCGGTGGTGGTCCTAACCGTATCGGTCAGGGTATCGAATTTGATTACTGTTGTGTACATGCTGCAATGGCAATGCGTGATGATGGTTATGAAACCATTATGGTTAACTGTAACCCGGAAACCGTTTCTACCGATTACGACACATCAGATCGTTTATACTTCGAGCCAATCACCTTAGAAGACGTATTAGAGATTGTTAATGTTGAACAGCCTAAAGGCGTGATCGTGCAGTACGGTGGTCAAACACCGCTTAAACTGGCTCGTGCCCTTGAAGCTGCCGGTGTGCCGATTATCGGTACTTCTCCGGAAGCCATTGACCGCGCAGAAGATCGTGAACGCTTCCAGCAGGTCGTTGAGCGTTTAGGTCTGAAACAGCCGGAAAATGATACAGTAACAACCCTTGAGCAGGCGGTTACTTCGGCAACGCGCATCGGTTACCCGTTAGTGGTACGCCATCTTACGTACTTGGCGGCCGTGCCATGGAAATCGTCTATGATGAAACGGATCTGCGCCGTTACTTTAAAGAAGCGGTCAGCGTGTCTAATGAATCTCCGGTTCTTCTTGACTGCTTCCTGGACGATGCGGTAGAAGTGGATATCGATGCCATCAGTGACGGCACTGACGTGGTTATCGGCGGTATTATGGAGCATATCGAGCAAGCGGGTGTTCACTCGGGTGACTCAGCATGTTCTCTACCTCCTTACACATTAAGTAAAGAAATCCAAGATGAGATGCGCGGTTATATTCGCTCATTAGCATTAGAGCTTGGCGTGGTCGGCCTAATGAATACGCAGCTGGCAGTGAAAAATAACCAAATCTATATGATTGAGGTTAATCCGCGTGCTGCACGTACTGTGCCATTTGTTTCTAAAGCCACAGGTGTGCCGATCGCAAAAATCGGTGCCAGCGTGATGGCCGGAAAAACGCTTAAAGAGCTAGGTGTAACAGAAGAGATCATTCCGCCGTATTACTCGGTTAAAGAGGTGGTCTTACCCTTTAACAAGTTCCCGGGTTCAGATCCTATCTTAGGTCCGGAAATGCGCAGTACAGGTGAAGTAATGGGGGCCGGAGCCACCTTTGCAGAAGCTTATGCGAAAGCGGAGCTGGGTTCAACCAAGGAAGTGCCAAGCGTTGGCCGGGCACTGATCTCGGTACGTAACAGCGATAAAAAACGTGTAGCACAACTGGCGCAGAACCTGCTGGATCTGGGCTTTGAAATTGATGCCACACACGGCACTATGGTGGTACTGCAGGAAGCAGGTATTACTGCCCGCCTGGTAAACAAAGTACATGAAGGTCGTCCGCATATTCTTGATCGCATTAAGAATGACGAGTATGACTATATAGTGAATACCACAGAAGGCCGTGTTGCTATTGAGGACTCCCGCCAACTGCGCCGCGCAGCACTGCGTTATAAAGTGGACTACACTACAACGTTAAACGGTGCTTTTGCCACCTGTCAGGCACACCTTGCGGACCCGACAGCTGAGCAGGCAACCGTGAGTTCAGTGCAGGAACTGCATAAATTGGTTACTGGTTAATTGATAATTAACTCGTAAAAACAGTAAAAACCACCTGATGCTCAGGTGGTTTTTTTTTGCCTGATGTTGGGGTAATTCTAGAAGCTGGATAAGTAATTACCCCCTACTTTAGCTGAGGGAGGATGTTAAGTTTCAAATACATTAAATGCTATATTGTAACATTATATTTTTTTAGTATTTTTGTCCATTGCCAGCTTTTACCGAGTGATAAGCAGTAAACTGGTCTATGTAAATATTACCACTTAGGTGTTCATTAAAATGGCTATGTTGCAATATGTCCATGACCGGGCCTTTTACTTCCGAAAGGTGAACCGTTATACCACGCTCTTTTAAATCGGATATAACTTTCTTTAGGCTTTCTAAAGCACTTAGATCAACGGTGTTAACACCTGAGCACATTAATATAAGGTGTTTTGCATCCGGATAGTCGGCGATATATTGTGGAATTTTGTCTTCAAGATACTGTGCATTGACAAAATATAGGCTCTCATCTATACGGATCGTAACGATAGAGGAACATGTCTCAACCTTGTAGCGCTCTATATTTCGAAAATGCTGGCTATCAGGCAGTAACCCGACAACTGCGATATGCGGGCGACTTGTACCTATTATATGTAAAAGAATGGAGGCAATCACGCCCGCTATAATGCGCGGCTTCAACGTTGACCAGCAGCACTCCCAATACAGTCAGGCTCATACTCAAACCATCGGATTTTGATTCTTTCCAGACCTTGATAATGGTTTTGAAATCAATTAAAGAAGAGACCGCGACAATGATAATGGCTGCTAATACCGATTGCGGCAGACTTTCAAAAAGCGGCGTAAAATATAAAGCGGTAACGCTGATACCGACAGCGGTAAATGTGCCGGCTAGTGGCGTAGAAGCGCCCGCATCAAAATTGACTACAGATCTTGATAAGCCGCCTGTAACCGGAAAACCGGAACTCAATGCCGATACAATATTTGCACCGCTGAGCGCGATTAATTCTTGATTGGGCGAAATTTTTTGTTTCCTCTTAGCGGCCAATGTTTGACCTACCGAAGCAGATTCAACAAATCCAACCAGGCTGATAAGGATAGCGGCAGGAAACAATCTGTAAACATCATGCCAGTTGATAGACGGTAATGACAGTGCAGGCAAACCACCGGGAATTATTCCTACCACTCGGACTCCGTGATCATCTAACTGAAATAGGCCAACGATGGCGATGCACAGCAGCATAACGATAACCGGAGCGAGTCTGACTATCAGCGTCGTCCAGCGGTTTGGCATACCAATTTTAATAAGGCAAACGGGCAGATAACGTCGGCTACCCAGTAGGGCGGTTAGGCTGCCGAGACCAATCATCGCCGTGTAAAGGTTGGTTGCAGTGATTTGCTCAAATAAGCTGGCAAGCAACTCAACTGCATTATCACCTTGAGACGTCACACCGAGCAGGTGTTTTGTTTGACTAACGATGATCAGTAGTCCCGATGCAGTCATAAATCCTGACAATACCGGGTGGCTGATAAAATGGGTTAAAAAGCCGAGTCTAAAGATAGCCATGATAAGTAATACCGCACCTGACAATGCCGCTAACATACTCGCACCGTTTATATAATCCATTGATCCTGATGGATACAATCCAGTTAGCGTTTCAGCTGTCATCAATGCAATCACAGCAACAGGTCCGACGGCGAGCGTTTTGCTTGAGCCTAATAGCGTGTATGCAAATAGCGGTAAGATGCTGGCGTACAAACCATATACAGGAGGTAATCCGGCGACCATTGCATAAGCTAAACTTTGCGGGATTAACATTAGCGTCACTATCAGCGCAGCGAGGCTATCTTGTATAGCATCGGTTTTCCGGTAGCCAGGCATCCATTGGGTAATAGGCAAGCAGGACAATGCTTTATACATAGCTCTGTTATCCGTTGATGAGAGAAAGAAGCAGGTTAATATCAAACTGATAACCTTGACTGTTTGCCTGCTTAACCCTGTCTTCAAGTGTTTTATTATCTTCAGCGCAGCCAAGCCAAAGTAAACAGGAGCGAGTCCCGGTGCGGCAAAATGCCAAGATTGGCTTGGGCATTCTGCTTAAGTGGTGGCTTAAATTTTGACAGTCTCGCGTGCTAATTTTCCCGGAAATAACGGGCAGATATTGATATTCAAGACCAAGTTCAATGCATTTTTCCCGGATTATTTCATTGCCGATCTGGCCGTTAATTTCGCCGTCTGGACGGTTATTGATCACGCTTTTATAGCCAAGCTCCGCGATAACTGATAAGTCGTCCAAGGAAATTTGCGGAGATACGGAAAAGCTGCTTGTGAGTGGTTTAATTTGCAGCATGGCCAGCTCCTTATATCTTATTCAATGGGATTTTTAGGTATTGTGTGCCATTTTCTTCCGGCTCAGGGAGGTATCCTGCACGCATATTAACCTGTACAGAAGGTAAAATAAGCTTTGGCAGCGACAGCGTTGCATCTCTTTCTTGGCGCAGGCTGACAAATTCTGACTCACTGACGTTTTCGTTTAAGTGGACGTTACAAGCGCGCTCTTCGCCAATTGTTGTTTCGAACATGAAATGCTCACGGCCAGGCGCTTTATAGTCGTGACACATAAATACACGTGTTTCCTCCGGTAAAGCGTAAAGCTTCTGAACTGATTGGTATAGCTGCAGTGCATCGCCCCCGGGAAAATCACAACGTGCAGTGCCGTAATCCGGCATAAAGAGCGTGTCCCCTACAAAAACGCAGTTGCTGATCTGATAACTCATACAAGCCGGAGTATGACCCGGAGTATGGAGCGCTTTTGCCCTGAGGTTGCCGATAGTAAATTCGTCGTTATCCTCAAAAAGTTGATCGAACTGACTGCCGTCTCGCGAAAAGTCCGGGCCGGCATTGAACAATGCTGCAAATGTTTCTTGAACGATAGTAATATTTCTGCCAATAGCGAGTTTGCCGCCAATTTGCTCCTTCAGGTAAGGGGCCGCGCTTAAATGATCTGCATGAACGTGGGTTTCAAGCAGCCATTCAACTTTTAATTGATTATGGTTTACATGCTTGATGATTTGGTCGGCTGCTGTATAAGAAGTCCGGCCCGATGCCGCGTCGTAATTGAGTACGGAGTCGATTACTGCACAGTGTTTACTCGCAGGGTCAACGACAATGTAAGTGTAGGTGTTGGTCTCTTGGTCAAAAAAATCAACAATCTGTGGTAAAATCATAATGTTCCCTTTTAGTGATATAGCCGGTGTGTGCTGATGCCCCTGTTTTACGGTATAGCACAATTTCGTTGCTGCATGGCGATTATTTGGATTATCAGTAAGCGCCGTAAAACCTCTTCCTTTAGGGGAGGAGGATGTCAAATGTTTATCCTTACTCTGTTTTTTGATTTTACCGCTTTATTAACAGTAGAAACGACTATTCAGGTTGACAGATACACTCACAAAATCAAGTCGGCCTCTATCTTAATTATAAAACCAATAGTTTTTACCTATCAAATTTATAATTACAAACAATTTTACCTATTCCGATCTTTATCCCATAATTCATCGCATGGAAACGCAATGATTACTCAAGTGAGTAATTAAATCTTAATTGAAGAGGATAACATTATGATCAATACTGAAATCAAACCATTCACCGCAACCGCTTTTAAAGAAGGTAAATTTGTAGAGATCTCTGAGCAAGATGTGCTAGGTAAATGGGCTGTATTTTTCTTCTACCCGGCTGATTTTACCTTTGTTTGTCCAACTGAATTAGGCGATTTGGCCGATCATTATGAAGAGCTGCAACAACGTGGTGTAGAAGTCTTCTCGGTATCAACAGATACTCACTTTACTCATAAAGCATGGCACGACAGCTCCGACTCAATCAGAAAAATCAACTACTACATGGTTGGCGACCAAACCGGCAAGATCACCAATAACTTCGGTGTTATGCGTGAAGGTCAGGGGCTTGCTGACCGTGCAACTTTCCTGATTGATCCACAGGGTGTTATCCAGGCAATGGAAATTACTGCTGAAGGCATTGGCCGTGATGCAGAAGATCTTCTTCGTAAAGTGAAAGCGGCGCAATATGTTGCTGCTCATCCGGGTGAAGTATGCCCGGCTAAATGGCAAGAAGGTGAAGAAACACTGGCTCCATCTTTAGATCTAGTTGGCAAGATCTAAATTGACCGCCTCAGTTATCCGCACGGATCACTGAGGCACTTTAAAAATCTTTTTTTATTATTGAGAATAGATTTTTAAATGAATAAAAGGACTAAATGACGCTTCTCAGTAAGCGTGCACTGTATCGTCACAAGCAGCAATTAGAAGGTATCATTATGTTAGAGCAGAATATGAAAGCCCAGTTAAAAACATATTTACAGAATTTAAAAAGCGATGTGCAGCTGATCCTTAGCCTTGATGACAGTGATACCGCGCAAAAATTAAAAGATTTAGCCAATGATATCGCCTCCTTAAATAACAAAATAAAAGTGATTGAAGATAAAAGCGCAAGTAGTCGCAAACCGATCATGCAGGTTGTTAATCCAACCACACAAACGGCGCTTGGTTTTGCCGGCCTGCCAATGGGGCATGAATTTACTTCGTTGGTGCTGGCACTCTTGCATAGTGGCGGTCATCCCATGAAGCTTGAGCCTGAGGTCATTGAGCAGATTACTGCCCTGGAAGGGGAGATGAATTTTGAAGTGTTCATTTCGCTAAGCTGTCAAAACTGCCCGGATGTTGTGCAGGCATTGAATATGATGGCGGCCATTAATCCAAAGATTAAAACGACCATGATTGACGGTGCCGTGTTTAGAGATGAAGTGGCTGAACGCAATATTATGGCGGTGCCAAGCGTTTATCTCAATGGTGAAGTATTTGCTCAGGGGCGTATCTCCCTGAATGAGATTTTACAGAAAGTTGACACGGGCGCTGCGCAAAAACAAGCGCAAACTTTAAGTGAAAAAGAACCCTATGAAGTTTTAATAGTGGGTGGCGGCCCGGCGGGGGCATCGGCTGCCATATATTCGGCACGTAAAGGAATTCGTACCGGCGTCGTGGCTGAGCGTTTTGGCGGTCAGGTGATGGACACCATGGCGATTGAAAACTTTATTTCCGTCAAAGAGACGCAGGGGCCCAAGCTGGCTGCGGCGCTTGAAGAGCACGTTAAAGAATATGATGTCGATATCATCAGTGAACAAAAAGCCGATGTGCTGCTTGCTGCTGAAAAAACGCAAGACGGCTATATTCATGTTCAATTGGAAAGTGGTGCCACCCTGAAAAGTCGCAGTGTTATTTTATCTACCGGCGCACGCTGGAGAGAGATGAATGTACCGGGCGAGCAGGAATACCGTAATAAAGGCGTTGCCTACTGCCCGCACTGTGATGGCCCTTTATTTAAAGGTAAAAAAGTAGCGGTAATCGGAGGCGGCAATTCAGGTATCGAAGCAGCCATCGATTTAGCGGGTATTGTTGAGCATGTCACGGTCTTAGAGTTCGCTGACACCTTACGTGCAGACCAGGTGCTGATTGACAAAGCCAATAGCATGGCCAATATCGACATTATTAAAGAAGCACAAACTACAGAGGTTATTGGTGATGGCACGCGAGTCACTGCCCTTAACTATACTGAGCGCGCAACAGGCGAACAGAAACAGCTGCAGCTTGCCGGGATCTTTGTGCAAATCGGTCTGGTGCCAAACAGCGATTTTCTAAAAGGAAGCGGTGTTGACCTGTCACCTCGTGGTGAGATTGAAGTCAATGCTAAAGGAGAAACCTCACTGGCGGGCGTATTTGCAGCGGGTGACGTCACTACCGTACCTTATAAGCAGATCATCATTGCTATGGGTGAAGGATCAAAAGCTAGCCTGGGTGCGTTTGACTACCTGATTCGCACACCGGCACCAAGCGTAAAGGCGGTTGCCTGATTTACTTAGATTAGCGCTTGCTGCTCTTTTATCTAAACCAACACTCTGAAAAGGCTGTTGGTTTTTTTATATCCATCAATAGGGAAGGTGAAGAACAATTCACTCAGCGCAGCTTTGTCTTTAATTTTGAATAAAAAAGCAAAAAGAAAGAGCTGATAATCGGCTTTGTTTATGTCTGTTTGCTGAGAGCCTGATAAAAGCGTCACTGTGAAGGTTATCCGGAAAGTTTCTGATTTACCTTTATGAAAGAAAGGGTTAGACCTGTTTTAAAATGTCTATATGTTCATGGTGACGCATTTGCCGATTCACAGTTTTGTTGACAAGTTTTATAATTTATTGAATGTATTTGATTTTTTATTTATTGTGATGTTTTAAATAATTAAGATATACAACGGGGCAATTGCGTCACTGTGATGTATATAAAGCTGTTAGGCGATAGGTGAATTATGGAAACATCAGAAATAATATTTTCGATTGAGTGGTATGTTAAATCAAAAAATTTAGCATTGAAAAATGCTCTTGCCATTCGTTTCCCTATGGATGTAAGCAGTCAAGAAGAGCATAGACAATACTATTCTCAGTATCTGTCATCAGTTCTATCTATTACAGAGTTGCTATGTGATAAGGCGAGTCCTTTGTGTGATGAATTCAAACAAAAACTATATTCAGTGTTGGGGGGGGGAACACTTCGATGGCACCAAGTATTACGACTATCTACGTGAGTTAAGAAACAGTGTAGTTCATCGAGGGATGAACTTGACCGCCAGTTCTCATATTGAAAATGACTTCCCATTGATATTAGCCCCAACTCCCATAACTAATAGAAGTGGTAACCAAGTTCATGAAGCACCAGAAAAGTATTTTCTTTCAATAATTGCACATTTGGAAGCCATTATTCCTCCTTTGATAGTTAGCCATATAAAAGGCAATGGTTGGAACGACATTTTCCTTGGCAACGATGAGGCGCTGGCTGAGTCGAAGCAATCAATAGAGAAGTCTATTGCAATGCCTGAGTGGGTTAAACAGCAAGCGCTTCAATCAATACAAGACATTGATATGCTTGACATGCAAAGACAAAAAATGAAATCAGCACTAGAAAATATAGAAGTGACTTTGGCGCTTCCGGAAATCGCCTAACAACAGCTAATCAACTGGACGTATTACGGTTGTCATCATTTTTGCAAAAGAAAAAAGCGCAAAATAACACCAACCTACACGCCAGTTATTAAGGCGTCTATACCTATAGAGATAATTATGGCTAATATTGCTAGTGATATTGAAAATAGACCTAAAGAATTATGGGATTTACCAAATTATGGTTGTTTGCCTGATAGGGGCTTTCAAATTGTAAAGGGACCGGGGTCAGGTCTTTAATCTTGATTCTCAATTAATTTGAGCTACATTTTTAATGACTGTTTAAAAATTGATTGGGGATATTATGAGCCGTCCTTTACGATTAGAGTTTTCCGGTGCGCTTTATCATATCACTTCCCGTGGTAATGGGCGTAAAAACATCTATTTTGAAGATAGTGATTTTGAATTATTTCTCGAAATACTAAATGGCGTATGTGATTCTTACCGTTGCTTAGTGCATTCGTATTGTTTGATGAATAACCACTATCATCTTTTACTTGAAACACCTGATGCTAATTTGAGTAAAATAATGCGCCAGTTGAATGGCGTATTTACTCAGTCTATGAACCGTAAACATCACCATGTAGGCCACTTATTTCAAGGTCGATATAAAGCAATTTTGGTTGATAAAGATGCTTATCTGCTTGAGTTGTCTCGTTATATTGTTTTAAACCCGGTTCGAGCAAAGATAGTTGATTCCCCTGATGAATGGTTGTGGTCTAGCTGGCATAATATGGTTGGAATAAAGCCATCCCCGAACTGGTTAACGACAGATACATTATTAAGTTACTTTTCTCAAAATCGTGCTAAAGCTATTAGCGCTTATATTGATTTTGTTGGTGATGGAATAAATAAGAGGATTTGGGATGAACTGCAACATCAAATATTTTTAGGAGATGATGATTTTGTAGAAAAGCATCAATTAAACGCCGAGTTATTAGAGGGGGATCTATCCGAAATTCCTCTACAACAACGAGCTATGAAAATTTTAACTTTAGACGAGTATCAATCGAAATACCCTGACCAGCATCAGGCTATATATAGCGCTTATAAATCAGGTCATTATACTCAAAAGCAAATTGGGGAATATTTTGGATTACATTATTCTCGAATAAGCCAAATAATATCAAAATTAAAGACCTGACCCTACACCCCCTACACCCCTGTTGGTTTGGTCACCTTAAGCATACTGCTAATACGGCATGCCAGGGAGGAGGCTCAATGAGTATCAAGTTGCTCAACTGGACGCATAACGGCTGTCATCGTTTTTGCTAAAAGAAAAAGCAGCAAAAACAACGCCAACCTACGCGCTGGTTAACGAGGCATTATATGAAAAAAGGAGCAACCATGAAAAAGCAGATATTATTTTTATTAATACCTTTCCTTCTATTATCAGGATGTGCGAGCAACGAGCTTTCTCTTAGACATGATGTCGCATTATCTTTTGATTCGGAACGTATCGCTTATGATGTTGTCGGAAAAGGAAAAACTGCGCTGATTTTTATTCACGGGTGGAGTTGTGACGGACGTTACTGGCAGAATCAAGTTCCTGTATTCGCAAAAGATTATCAGGTGATTACAGTTGATTTGGCTGGTCATGGACATTCTTCATTAAGTAGATCCGTATTTTCAATGTTGTCCTTCGCTAACGATGTGAAAGCAATTATTGATAAAGAAAACATTGATAAAGCTATTTTGATCGGGCACTCAATGGGAGGCGGTGTAATTGCTGAAGCAGCCAGATTAATGCCCAAAAAAGTAGTTGGGATTGTAGGAATTGATACCTTGCAAAATGTTGCGGAACGCACCCCTCAAAGTGTAATTGACGAAATGGTAAAGCCCTTTGAAACTGATTTTAAAAGTGCCGCACAGAATTTTGTTTCATCAATGTTCCCGAAAGACACTGATCAACAATTGATGAATTGGGTAAAAGAAGATATGTCTTCTGCTCCAAAGGAAATTGCTCTAAGTGCCTTTCGCAACTATCTGGGTCAGTACGTAAGCGGAGAAGCTGCCATTGTATTTAAAGACATCACTGTTCCTGTGGTCTCAATAAACGCCAGATTATGGCCGACAGCACCTGAAGAAAACAGAAAGCACATAAATAACTACCAACTTTTGTATATTGAGGAAACTGGTCACTTTCCGATGCTGGAGGAGCCCGAAGAATTTAATATGCTGTTGAAAAAAGCACTTCACTCCATAGAATTAAAAAGTAATAAAAACATATAACACATATAGAGGCTTTCTTATTGTGGTATCACCACTGCCTGTCTGCATATTGCATCAGGGGCACTAGACATTCATCGGTTAATCTTTATCCGGCACTAATCAAGGCGTCTGGTTGCCTGGCGGTGGTACAAAAACAATTCCTGTTAGCTTATTGCGTAGTGGGTTTGATTGTTTTAAATGTACCTGGCTTTCGGCTCCAGTTAGGTTTTGAGCTCACTGAGTTGCGTGACTGACTAACCTAATAATCGTGTTTCATCGAATAAACTTTTCTTTTTTAACATGTAATAGATACAACGTTAATGGCCATCTAAACTGACCCACCTGCGGCCAATAAAACCGATCCACCTTCTGGTTAAATATTGGCAAGGGGAAAGGTGCCGCCACGCATTAATGCCGCAATTTTGTAGGAATCAATTTTATCATTTTTTGCTTTGCAGCCATGAATCGCTTTCATGTACAGGGCATGGCCTGGAATAAAACCGATATGGTTATCACGACAGCAGTCCGCTACCCAATACCAGCAATGCATACACTCTACGCCGACAACAATCTTACCTATATACGGTACTAATATTTCAAGTAATTGTTTTATCTCTTTATGCAGTACTTTTTCACCTTTATCATTGATAATACAGAGATATAAGCTTCGTGCATGTAGATCGATGCCACAGTAATAAGGATGAATTTTATTATAAGATCTCATTGAGTCTTCTTCTGTTGGTTTGGTCACCTTAAGCATACTGTTAATGCGGCATGCCAGGGAGGAGGCTCAATGATTATCAAGCGCATGTTGCCGGACTAGTTTTTCGCTGTGCTCCAAAACCAGCCGCAAATGCGGGCGTTATGCAGGAGTTTGAAATGCTCAAAAATGGAATAAAAGCTATCAAAAGGAAAGGGGTGTACTATATTGCCCTCGACGGAGGCAAACTGCTGAAGTTCAAACCTTGGCTTGGTGACGCCTTTTCGTTTCTATATGATTTCATAATGAAAAGCTCTATTTTCCCCAAGAAATTTGGCGGAGATATAAACCGGCATTATGAAATTCTAACCAGCGAGCTGAATGGCGTTCATGAAAAACGTGTCCTTGAATTGGCTACAGGCAGCGGCAGTGCAGTTAATTTTTTGCCAAATGATAACCAATATACTGGTACTGATATCAGCCCGGGTCTCCTGAGAAAAGCCGTTAAGGTTTTTAACAATGCCGGTTTCAAGAATTCAAACTTTTATGTGACAAGCGCAGATGAACTTCCTTTCGATGATAACCTTTTTGACGTCATCCTTTGTATTCTCTCACTGAATTTTTTCGATGATATAAAAAAGGTTTTTAAAGAAATTCTGCGTGTTGCAGGTAAAGATGCCATTTTCATCTGCAGTGTTCCTATACCAGAGCGAAACAGGCTTAAAAGTACAATAAGGGGTACTCTGTATACAGAGGATGAATTAGAGAAGATATGCCAAGATATAGGTTTTCGATTTGAAAAAATCCCCGCTGAAAACGGTGTTCTGCTGTATTTCAAGGCAATCTTACTGTGACAACGGTGATTGGAGAACAGCTTGCATAACAAATCGCCGCCCTGGATTTTTACTCCGCTGCGCTTCGTAAAAAACCAGTGAGCTCTGCCGTTATGTTGCACTACAGTTTGGGGCAAACAAGGAGCACTCGGATGTATCAAGAAATCATAGACTTTTGGTTTACAGAGCTTGAGCCAAAACAATGGTGGCAAAAAGACGAAGAGCTCGATTTAATGATTCAAACTCGCTTTGCCGAGCTCCACAATCAAGCTAAAGCTGGAGAGCTATTCCACTGGCGTGAGACAGCTTTAGGTAGTCTTGCTGAGGTTATCATTCTTGACCAATTCTCACGAAATATTTACCGTGAAAAGCCAGAGTCATTTGCTTGTGATTCTATGGCTTTAGCTCTAGCTCAATTTGCCATTTCAAAAGGTTTGGATAAAGAGTTGTCTGAAGTTCAGCGTGTTTTCCTTTATATGCCTTTTATGCACAGTGAGTCACAGCTAATCCATATTGAAGCAGTCAAGCTATTTAAGTCAGCGGGTATTCAAAGCAACCTGGACTTTGAGTATAAGCATAAAGCCATTATTGATAGGTTTGGTCGTTATCCGCATCGTAACCAAATTCTAGAGCGTCAATCGACAGAAGACGAAATAGAATTTCTTAAACAGCCAAACTCAGGTTTCTGAATCAGCAACATAACTAATAAGGATAGATCGTGTGAGCAACGCGAACCACGACTTAATCCTATAGGCCGAATCGGATTCGAAGGCGCTTTGATCCTAGGCGTTTATGCCGTCGCACTTGGCGTCGTGGTGCTGGGCGTTTGAGCCAATTATTTTCCTGTCATTTTCATAATATATAGCGCAGTCATTAAATCCAGATGAGCGCCTCCACCATTTTTGAAAAGCGTGATTTCCGCTTCGCTTTGGCGTCCTTGCCGGTCATTACAAAGTTGATAAAAGTCTGCGATAACGTCATTTTCTTTAATGATCCCATTCTTTATCGGCGTAGCAAGTTCGCCAATATCATGAATTGCGGTTTCTCGTGAATCAACAAATATATGCGATTTGACCAATAGTGAGTCATCGGCTTCGCGCATATCAGGGCGATAGGCACCAATTAAATCTACATGGGTTCCCTCTTTGATCCATTCTCCTTTAATAAAAGGCGATGTTGACATGGTGGAAGAAGAGACAATATCGGCATTGCTTAATGCTTCAGGCAGATATTGAATGGCGATTGCGTCTTTTTCCTTTGCTAATTTTTGTGCTTTTGCGAAGGTGCGATTCCATATTTGAACCTTTTCCAGTCTAGGGAATAAAGCTTTATAAGCATCAATCATCGATGACGCGACAGCACCTGCACCTACAATGGTTAATACCCTGCTATCCGGTCTTGCCAGTAACTTAGCGGCAAATACTGAGTCTCCCGCCGTTTTCCATTTTGTGACTAAATTGCCGTCAATAAACGCCAGTGGCTTTCCTGTTTCGTCATCGAACAGAGTGAAAACCGATTGCACATTTGCTAGGGCTGGAGTGAGGTTGGCATTATTTGGAAAAATTGTTGCGGTTTTTACACCGATTCCCTTGCCTTTGATCCATGCCGCTCGGTTTAATAAAGCATTATCTCCGTGCTTAAATAAAATATCGTCGATATCTGCTTGCGGCGCTTTGTGGCCTTCATGTAAAGCATGACAAAGTTGTGACCAGGATAAATTATTCTTAACATCTTCCGCATTAATAAAGAAAGGCATAGGATTGAAATCCTTAGTTTAAGTTAAAGTATCTCTATCATACTTGTGTTGTGAGAGTTAATCGATTCTAGTGATGTGTAGCGACCAAATAATTTCGGCCACAGGCATAGAGTTAAATGATTGACATCCTTTTCTCCCTAAAGGAAGAGGATTCCGATTAGTAATAATCGGTAAAGAACTCTCGCGAGTCTTTAGGTTTCTGCTTCAATTTACACAGTCCAACGATGCTTGGTTTTCGCGTTTAGTCCCATAGCGGGAGCTTTTACGCTTCACGTAAACTCTAGGGGTAGATTTTTCATTGTGTGCAAAATGAAAGACCAGGCCCTCGCTCTTTGTTTGCAGGTGGGGATAGATTGTATAAAATAACATTACATTAAGAATTCTTGTGGATTAGTTTTTTAAAGTAACTTATAAGCATGTGGCTGGTTTGGGTGATTATTCCGGCCTTATTATGCGCTTTTGGCAGGGTATAAGGTAAGTCGTTTTCTCTTAACCAATTCTCAATGTCTGGTGCAGTTATTGAAAGTAATAACTGTCCATTTTCTGCTTTTTCTAACTTGATAGTATATGCATGCAAGCCTTTGATATTGATCTGATTAGCATCAATATTTTCAAGTACATAAGGGCAGTGATGGCATGCTAAGCGGCAAACTGTTCTCACTTCGCATGTAGCAGCTTCTTTAATGTCGATAATTAAATCTTTCGCGTATAAATCTTTACAGCTTACGATTCTAGTTTGTGAAAATATACCCACGGCCTTTCACCTCCATAAGAGAAAATACATTCACCCATAATGAGTATAGAAATGACTGTCGTTTTCAGCTGACAATACGAATGTTAATTTGAACAAGTTGTTTTCAATTATTTATCATGAAGGAACATATTTATATCCTGCTTCAAAACAAACAGGAAACGATAGGGCCAGGTCGCCGTTGTTTTGCATTTATTCTGGATGCATGCTTTCTTGTAGTGATACAGTGTACTGCTCACTTAAATCAAAAAGCCATTTATTCAACCTATACTCAGCAAAGGCTTAACGCTTCGCGTTTTCTCAACTTTTATGCTCAGGAATTGCCAATGCAATCATTTATAACCAAGTTCATTAATTTTATTGAAAAGGATATCTGGCGGATTCGGGCCAGCCAGCTCTCAGGCGTGAAGTACTTTGCGCTTTGCCAACTGCGTATTGTGCTTTTGGCTGTGCGTGGTTTTGCCGAAGATAAATGTATGCTGCATGCCTCTGCATTAACTTTTTTCTCTCTACTCTCTATTGTTCCTGTTGCCGCGATGGCTTTTGGCATTGCCAAAGGCTTTGGCTTTGAGCAGAGACTTGAAAGATTACTGCTTGAGAACCTGCAGGGGCAGGAGGAGGTGGTTGAGAAAATTATCGGCTTTGCTCAGGCGATGCTGGAAAACACCCAAGGCGGCATTATTGCCGGGGTGGGGGTTGTCGTATTATTTTGGGCGGTCATTAAAGTATTAGGGCAAATTGAAGCGTCCTTTAATGAAATATGGGGGATCAAGAAAAGCCGAAGCTTTGCAAGAAAGTTTACTGATTATACCTCGATCATGTTGATTTGCCCTGTCTTATTGATTATGTCCAGCAGTGTCACTGTTATTATTAGTAGCCAGATCACCCTTCTGATGGATAAGTTATCTTTTCTGGGGCCAATTGTTCCGCTTGTTATTACCAGCCTTAAAATTCTACCTTATGCCGTAACCTGGACGGTATTTACTTTTATTTATATTTTTATTCCCAATGGCAAAATAAACTTTCAGGCAGGCCTTTTAGGAGGGATTATTGCAGGAAGCAGCTATCAGATTGTGCAATGGGCGTACATCACCTTTCAGGTCGGCGTTGCAAAGTATGGCGCTATTTATGGCAGCTTTGCGGCTTTACCGCTGTTTTTAGTGTGGCTGCAGATAAGCTGGCTGATTGTTCTTCTTGGCGCTGAAGTTTCCTTTGCTAAACAAAATGTCGAAACCTATGAGTTTGAAGCGGATTGCCTTAACGCCAGCCATTCCTTTAAACGATTAATTTCCTTATACATTGTTCAATTAACCGTGAAAAATTTTTGTAAAGGAGACAGCCCCTGGCAGGCCGAGCAGATATCACATTTTCTGGAATTACCCATTCGCCTGGTACGCCAGCTACTCTTTGAATTAACGGAAGCAGGGCTGTTGGTTGAGGTTAAAGTGAATGATAGCAATAACCTATTTTACCAGCCGGCACGGGATCCGGAACAACTGACGATTTTTTATGTTCTCGATACCTTAGACCAACAGGGGGTTGATGCTGTGCCGATTATAAATTCCGAGGAACTCAATAAACTCAAAGCAACTTTTGATAAATTTAAGGCAGCAGTTGAAAGTTCCCCAGCCAATATTGCCTTAAAGGATATTTAAGAGCAAATTCTCGGTTTTGATGGTTAAAATAATTGACCTTCCCCTTAAGGTAAGGAGTAAGCTAAGGCAAAAGGTAGATTGCATTAACAGGAGAGTAGTGATGAGTTGTTGTAATCGCCCCCCTAGACTAGAGGTGGAAGCAATAATATTGACATCCTCCCTCCACTAAATCAAAGATTTTAGTGGGGGATTCCTACTGCCAGACGCTCATGCCCGAGCGCAAGAATGTTTTTGGCCGCGTTCACATCGCGGTCGTGAGTGACACCACACTCACAGGTCCATTCTCTTATTCCAAGTCCTGCTCTACCTTTCGAACTGTTTTGGCGAGAGCCGCAACACGAGCAAGTTTGGGTGGTGTACGATTCATTGATTTCTTCAAAAACAATACCAGCGTGAGCGCTTTTGTATTCCAATAATGTTTTTAATGTAGACCAGCCAGCATCTAAAACAGACTTGGTCATTTTAGTCTTGACCAGTTTTTGACTACTTATGTTGCCAATGAATATCGCCGCATTTTCATTAACAAGTTTGCGGCTGTATTTATGCAAAGCATCTACTCTGCGGTTTTTTATCTTTGCATGTATCGCTTTTGCGCGCTTTTTGTTCTTTGCACGCTGCGCAATACCTAAATCTTCCTCTAGCTCGCGGTATTCACGGCCTTTTAGTTTGTAGCCGTTACTGTCGCTGGCTGTTTCTTTACAACCCAAATCAATACCCACACTGGTTTTGCCTGTACCCTGCTCTGCTTCCACCTCAACCACAACGTTGAAGTACCACCGGCCTCTTGAATCCTCATTGAATGAGCCTGATTTGAACGTGTATTGAGATAATCCGTAACTATCCCAAACGCTAAAATAGTGGCGGTTATGATAAACCTGACCATTTTTGAAGCCAATGCAGTCTTTACGAACCGGGAGCCAACCCTGTGAACGTCTAACACCCCCTGACTTACGCCAATTCAATCTGTATTTCTTGAATTGTTTGCGGCGGGTGGCATATTCATGTCCAACCATCTGTACGGTCGCAGAATTCAGGCCAAGCGTTTTATTCATGCCTTTGCTGTACTTTTGAAGATCGTAGCCTGACAGGAAAGCGGGTTTTACCGGGCCAAATTCACTGACATTGCTCAGTGCCTTCATTGAGGTTTCATTGCAAAAATTCCATACCTGATTCACACCGTAAGCCCATTTGTTTAGGGTGCTTACATGTTTGTCACGGATTCTTATTTTTAGCGTTTTTGTGTGTACTTTGCTTTTCATAATGATCATAGTAGACCTGATTTATCTGGATGTAAATACAGGCAAAAATGATAGTGTATCCAACTAAGATAGACAACCTGACGGCTGGTTTGCTATCCATCTCCACCAAACAAGTTATGGGTGAAGAATTCCGCAAGGTTCGTTAAAACATGCAGGCTCGTTTAGTGATACTGATTTGTTGCCAAGTAAGTATGCCTTAAGCATCAGCCTTGTTGCATTATTCAGTGTGTACGAGAGAGCGATGGCCAAGCCTTAATCTATTCGATGCTTGCCGAAAGGAGAATGCTCATAGGGAGGAGGGGATAACTCTTTATTGCTGCAAGATTCAAGGTTCAATCAGCAAGCCGTCCTTGAGCTCGTGATGCCGTCAGTGGTGTGATTTAGATGACTGGCAGATAATTGTTTGGCACCGATAACGTTAAACTCTTCCTGTATTTCTTTGTAAAAAGAGGAGGAAATATAGCTTCGGTCTAAGGCCCGCAAAGTCATAGCTATCGCTGTAGATAAAAGACTTGGAATCCTAATTGAGTTCTTCTTGATAGTGATTTTTGTTGGAATCTAACCATTCTTCCAATCCGTCAATTGTTCCATAAAAGAGGCACTGGTTATCCATATCCATAATGTTCCAGGTTTGATGAAACGTATCGTAGGTAGAAAAAACTTTAATTTTAATAGTTTGCATGCTAAATACCTTTTTTAGCAGTTGAATTGTTGAGTTAATAAATAACTACACATAACTTAATAATGAGTAAAGTAAATAGTAATTAAGAGTTGGTATATTTTAAGAGCAATATTATCCCACTCGGTTGATTAAATCTGTTGGTTTTTTGTTTTAATTTGTAACAATGTATAACTACTTGTAATAAAAGAAGAATAACGACTATGCAATAGCTAATAAACAAAAAATGGACACCCGGATCTTATGTATCACCTTCTTTTTCAAAAAGGTATCACCGTGTTCAATGAACACCTGCATACGGTATGGGGCAGCTCAGAAACGCGGAGATATTGGTAAAGAAGGGCGTTGACATCCTCCCTCCACTAAATCAAAGATTTTAGTGGGGGATTCCTACTGCCAGACGCTCATGCCCGAGCGCAAGAATGTTTTTGGCCGCGTTCACATCGCGGTCGTGAGTGACACCACACTCATAGGTCCATTCTCTTATTCCAAGTCCCGCTCTACCTTTCGGACTGTTTTGGCGAGAGCCACAACACGAGCAAGTTTGGGTGGTGTACGATTCATTGATTTCTTCAAAAACAATACCAGCGTGAGCGCTTTTGTATTCCAATAGTGTTTTTAATGTAGACCAGCCAGCATCTAAAACGGACTTAGCCATTTTAGTCTTGACCAGTTTTTGACTGCTGTAGCCTGACAGGAAAGCGGGTTTTACCGGGCCAAATTCACACATTGCTCAGTGCCTTCATTGAGGTTTCATTGCAAAAATTCCATACCTGATTCACACCGTAAGCCCATTTGTTTAGGGTGCTTACATGTTTGTCACGGATTCTTATTTTTAGCGTTTTTGTGTATACTTTGCTTTTCATAATGATCATAGTAGACCTGATTTATCTGGATGTAAATACAGATGAAAATGATAGTGTATCCAACTAAGATAGACCAACCTAGCGGCTGGTTAAAAATATAGAATGAACAACTCCCACTAAATTAGTTCGCTAAAGCTCGTTAGATTCAGATGGAGCACTTGGCGCAATCAGATAGATTGAGGTTTTATAACCTTACTGCACTGCTATTTTGCTTAAAATAGCAGTGCAGTAAGGAACATAGCAGGTGCAACTGCTATGTCCGGCAATGATTGTATTAAATAGCCTGAGCAGGAACAGCTTTTTGTAGTCTTTCTTTTCTTTTGTGATGCCCTCTCCAGATGATTAGCGTTAATGTAGAGATGATCGTCCCTATGATTGCAGCACCAAACCAGATACCGCCAGCCGCAAAGGCACCTAAACCGGCATTATCCAGCAGGAAGATAGAAACGATAGCCGCTCCCGGTGTTGACAGACCGATACCTGCTGCTCCAACGATTGCACCGGTAGCGATTGAGCCCACTAAGAATGAACCGATAACACGAATTGGATCTTCGATAGCCATTGGAATTGCCCCTTCAGTAATACCTGCAAGGCCAAGTAACCAGGTAGATTTACCAAGTTCAATTTCAAATTCATGGAACAGGCGCGGAGCAATTATAGTCGAGAAGGTGACCGTAAAGGCAGATACCATTTTTACTGACGTGAAGATTGCGTATGGGCCGTATATACCGTTCGCCATTGCCCCAAGACAGAATGTATAAGCGGCTTTATTTACCGGCCCACCAAGGTCAAATGATACAAAACAGCCAAGAATCGCACCTAACAACAGGCTGTTACCGCCGGACAAGGTATTTAACCAGTCAGTTAAGCAATGGTTTAATGCAGCAACCGGTTTACCGATAACAAACATCATTAAAATACCAACCACCAGGGTACCGATCACAGGGTATAGGTAAAAATTAGCAAAACCGTTAAATGCAGGTTGTAAACGGATATTATTTCTCACCCAGCGCATGACGTAACCGGCAACAATCCCGCCGACAGCAGCACCAATAAAACCGGAGCCAATCATATTTGCAGCAAGACCGGCAGCAAAACCCGGACCTAATGCCGGTTTATCTTCAATTGCGTATGCCGTGTAGGCAGCAAGTACAGGTACCATTAATGTACCCAGTAGACCGCCACCCAATTGACGGAACATCCACAACCAGGAATCTTCTGTTCCATACAATTCCTGCAGACCAAAAATTTGAGCAATCAGTACTGCAACGGCAAGTACAGTACCACCGGCGACAATAAGTGGAACCGCAAATGAGATACCGGTTAACAATGCACGTTTAAGCTCTGTTTTAAAAGATAGTTGATTCGATTCAAGGGCTAGTTTTTTAGGTGGTTCTTTTTCTTTTGTCTCTTCACCGTTAAGCAGAGCAATCAGCTCTTCAGCCGTTGTCGCTTTTAGCGCGGCTTCACGAACATCATCATCAACCAGTGCAGAGGTTAAGTCTGTAAGGATCTGCATATGCGTTGAACCCGCTTCTGCATTAGGGATTGCCAATAAGAAGATTAAATTAACATCTTCCATTTCATCCTCATCTATACCCTGCCACTTCACCGTCTCTTTCAGAGTTGCCACTGCAAAGCCTGCTTCTTTTACTGCATCCGACTTACCATGGGGGACTGCAAGGCCCTCGCCTAACGCCGTTGCGCCATGTGCTTCACGTGCAAATACGGCTTTCAGGTATTGTTCTTTATTATGCAGCTTACCCTGCTGATCAAGCTGCTCGGCAAGCGCTTTAATGGCTGTATCTCTATCTGCATAGGTAGTTTGCAAATTGATCAGAGAGCTGTTGGTAAGTGTTGTTATATTCATAAATATTTTCCTATTCCCTCTACGAGTTTAATTAAGGTTGGGCGATGAAGGAGCAACAAGCCGTAATTAACAGGAGGATAATACTTATTTACTATATAAGTACTGTGATCTAGATCTATATTGTGAATTTTTGTATTGTTATTTGTATCCTTATTTGTATTTTTGTAAGCAGATTCAATTCATGTTCACCAGTAGCAAATAAATGGCGATCGTGAATTGATTTGCTTAGTTCTTCAAACTATTAAACGCTTTCTTCTGTAAAACGAGCAGCCTCTAACAGAGTCGTATTAGGATTTTCCGTTTTAGATGAAGAGGATCGGTATGTACTGACTTTTACTCTTAAAACATAAAAGCAATAAATGCTAAAAAATCATTAAGTGTATGTAAAACATTCATTTTACTCATAGTTGTAAACCTATAGTATTTGTGTGGTTAAAGATAGTTGCGTTCACTCGTCGATTCGCCTCCACCCATTTATCAATAAATTAGGGATTTACTCATTACTATCCCAACGATTGATATCCTAAGTGCCTGGATTGGCTTTTATTTGGGACAAACCGAATCTTGTTAATGCACGCAACTTTATCTCAAAAACGACACCCCATATGAGGAAGGCGAGACTTTGTAATGGAGTCAACTTGAGATATGCCTTTAAGGTTTATTGTCCCTTATAACAAAAAACTTTATATCAAAATCAATCTGTAGGAGAGGAACTAATTAATGGACCAGCTAATCGATGAGATGTTATTTCAGTCTCGAGGAAAATTAAAGAATCGTATCGTTATGGCGCCAATGACGATTCAGTCGGCTTTTTTTGATGGCAATGTTACTCAGGAAATGATCGAGTATTATGCATTGCGCGCTGGTGACGCCGGCGCAATTATTGTAGAAAGCGCATTTGTTGAAAATTACGGTAGAGCTTTCCCTGGCGCTTTAGGTATTGATAGCGATGACAAAATACCGGGCTTAAAAAAACTAGCTAGAGCGATCAAGGCGAAAGGCTCTAAAGCCATTCTGCAGATCTACCACGCAGGGCGTATGGCTAACCCGGAATATAACGGGGGGCATCATCCTATTTCTGCCAGCCCTGTTGCTGCGCTTCGGGATAATGCGGAAACACCGCTGGAGATGACCCAAGATCAGGTTGAGGCAATGATTGAGCACTTTGGTCATGCCGTGAACAGAGCCATTTTAGCCGGTTTTGATGGTGTGGAAATCCATGGTGCAAATACCTACCTCATTCAGCAGTTTTTCTCTCCCCACTCAAACAGAAGAAACGATATGTGGGGGGGAAATATTGAAAAAAGAACCGCGTTTCCTGTCGCGATTTTGGAAAAGACCAAGCAGGTCGTTAAATCGCATGAGAAAGAGGGCTTCATTATCGGCTATCGTTTCTCACCAGAAGAAATAGAAGAGCCCGGTATTCGTTTTTCCGATACGATGTATCTTCTGGATAAACTAGCCGGACATGGCCTGGATTATTTCCATTTTTCTATGGGGAACTGGGCAAGAAACTCCATTGTTAATCCCGACGACAAAGAGTCGTTAATCAGTAAATACCGTCAACTGCAGTCAGAAAATGTCGCGAAAGTGCCGGTGGTTGGCGTTGGTGGCATCGCTCAGCGCGAGGATGCTGAAAAAGCACTCGCACAGGGGTACGATATGGTCAGCATTGGTAAAGGTTATCTGGTTGAACCACAATGGGCAACCAAGGCGCTCAATTCAGAGCAGTGTCCGGAATTTGCCGATATTGCGCAGCAGGAAGAGCTTAAAATCCCGACCCCGTTATGGCAAATAATGGATTATATGATTGTCGATAGTCAGGCTGAAGCGCTAAAACATCAACGCATCAAAGAACTGCAAAACGTCAAAATCAGCTTTACCCCTGGTGAATATACTGCGTTTGGTCGCGGGCATAACGGCGATTTACCGATCACCGTTTCGTTTTCAGAAGAGCAGATCCTGGATATCTTTGTTGACTCCTCTAAAGAATCCGATGGCATCGCGAATCCTGCATTTGAGCGTATTCCGGAGCAGATTATTAATGGACAAACATTGAATCTTGATGTTATTTCCGGCGCAACGGTAAGTAGTCAGGCCGTACTCGATGGTGTCGCCAATGCGGTTGATCTGGCGGGTGGGAATTCTGAAGCGCTGCGCTACAAAGCACAAGCAGCGGTTGAATGGTCTTCTGAAGTAGTTGTAGAGAGCGTTGATATTGTCGTTGTCGGTGGTGGCGGTGCCGGTTTGAGTGCTGCACTGTCTGCGCTTGATAAAGGTAAATCAGTTATTTTGCTGGAAAAATTCCCTATGATTGGCGGTAATACCGTCCGTACCGGTGGATGGGTGAATGCTGCAGAGCCTGAATGGCAGAATGGTTTCGCACCATTGCCGGGTGAAAAAGAAAACCTGATTGCGCTTGCCAAAACGCCGGAATCAGAATTCACGGCCGACTATCTTGCGGACTTTAAGATACTGAAAGAGCAGATTGCTGATTATGTCCATGCCGCAGAGAATGGCAATCACTACCTTTTTGATTCTGTTGAGTTGCACCGCATCCAGACTTATCTCGGCGGTAAAAGAACGGATCTTAACGGTCAGACCGTCTATGGGCAATATGATCTGGTTAAGACACTAACCGATCGTTCAATGGAATCAATCGACTGGCTGAGTAACGCGGGTATTGATTTTGACCGCACTGAAGTCGAAATTCCGGTGGGTGCATTATGGCGCCGAGCTCATAAACCTAAGCGCCCGAAAGGCGTTGAATTTATTGATAAACTGCAGAAAAGGGTGGTAGATAAATCCGGACGTATTATGGTTGATACGCGGGCGACCGAGCTGATAGTTGAGAATAATAAAGTTGTCGGTATTGAAGCTGTACAGAGTGACGGCAAAAAGTTCATTCTTAATGTTAATCATGGTGTGGTACTTGCTTCAGGCGGTTTCGGTGCCAATACCAAAATGATTAAAAAGTACAATAGCTACTGGAAAGATATTGCCGATGATATTAAAACAACTAACTCACCTGCGTTAATGGGTGAGGGTATTGAGATTGGTGAAAAGGTTGGCGCAGAGCTGGTGGATATGGGATTCACTCAATTAATGCCTGTTGGTGATCCAAAATCTGGCGCCTTACTGACCGGGTTGATCGTACCGCCTGAAAACTTCGTCTTTGTTAATAAACAGGGTAAACGTTTTATTGACGAATGCGAGAGTCGTGATGTCCTGTCCAAGGCTTTTCTCGATAACGGCGGTTTAATCTATATGATTGCCGATGAGAAAATTCGCCAGACAGCGGCGAATACCTCTGCTGAAACCATCGCAAGAGAAATTGAAGAAGGTATTATTTATCAGGCTGATACACTTGAGGCGCTGGCTGAGAAAATTGCTGTCCCGGCAGATGAATTACAGAAAACCATTAAAAAATACAATGAGTATGTCGATCAGGGTAGCGATCCGCAATTCCATAAAAGTGCTTTCGGTTTGAAAGTCGAGCAGGGGCCTTTTTATGCAACGCCCCGCAAACCATCAGTCCATCATACGATGGGAGGATTAAAGATCGATACTAACGCTCGTGTTATTGATAAACAAGGTGACATTATTCCCGGCTTATATGCCGCAGGGGAAGTTGCCGGTGGGATACATGCCGGGAACCGCTTAGGTGGTAATGCCCTGATTGATATCTTCACTTATGGGCGAATTGCCGGAGAGAGTGCTGCCGAGTTGATTTAATATCAGCAAAACTATGAGGGAAGCAGAGATACATTCTGCCTCCCTCTTTAGTATTTATAACCTCTAATAAAGTGTGAGGAAGATGGTTAAGTATCAGTCAAGATTTCAGATGATGGGCACATTTATTGATTTAGTGATTTATCATTATGACGGAGAAAGATTAATTAAGGAGATCTATCATCTGCTTAATAATTTTTCCGAACGCTTCACTGTCAATCAGTCCGAGTCTGAGCTGATGGCGATCAACAAAAACTCCGGCATTGCTCCTGTGCCAGTTAAACGAGATATTTTTCAACTAATAAAAACCGCCAAAGTAATTAGCGAGGAGCGTATCAACCCGTTTAATATTGCTATTGGACCCTTGGTGAAAACCTGGCGCATCGGCTTTAAAGATGCAAGAGTCCCCACTCAGGAAGAGATAGCGGCAAAGTTATCCCTGGTTGCTCCTGAAAATATCATTTTAGACGAGCAAGCCCTGTCGGTTTACCTGAATCAGTCGGGAATGGAAATTGATTTAGGGGCGATTGCTAAAGGTTACTTTGCCGATGAAATCAAAAAAAGGCTGATTAACTATGGGGTTGAAAGTGGTTTTATCAATTTAGGCGGCAATGTGTTGACTATCGGTCACCCACCCGATACCCCCCACCAGGCATGGACGGTAGGCATTCAGCATCCCTTAGCGAATCGCGGTACTATCATACGGGCTATTTCGCTCAAAGGTGCTTCCATCGTCACTTCCGGAATCAATGAACGTTTTTTTCATGCCAATGGGCAGTTATATCATCATCTTCTTGACTCCGGTACAGGCATGCCGATTGCAACGGATATAGCCAGCATTAGCATTGTTTCGCAACACTCTGTTGATGGTGAAATATGGAGTACAGCAGGATTTTTATCCACGGTCACTGACAGTATTGGCTACTTAAATAAACAGGACAATATTGAAGCTGTCGTTATTTCTAAAAATGGCAGTATTCATTTAACCCGTGGTCTGGCTGATAATGGTAGCTATATTTATCCTGTTAACCAGACTTCTCTTGTTAGTGAGCGTGTTTCTCTTGAGCGCTAATTTTGTTAGAGTTTCTGCTTTAG
This sequence comes from uncultured Psychromonas sp., assembly GCA_963674525.2. Taxonomy (GTDB): domain Bacteria; phylum Pseudomonadota; class Gammaproteobacteria; order Enterobacterales; family Psychromonadaceae; genus Psychromonas. Next base: position 43,155 of record CAXXRV010000028.1, read on the forward strand.
CAATGCTTGTAGGTAGGTAAATATAATGGAAGAGCTGTTTTTTGCCGGTGGCTGTTTATGGGGTGTTCAGGAATTTATGCGTCATTTGCCCGGCGTAATTAACACCGAAGCGGGCAGGGCTAACGGCTCCTCTTCTTCGACACAAGGCCCATATGACGGCTATGCCGAATGTGTACGAACGCAATTTGACCCGCAGCGCGTTTCCATCACGCAACTATTGGATTACTTTTTTGAAATTATCGATCCTTACAGCATTAATCGCCAAGGCGATGATGTCGGAGAAAAATACCGCACTGGCGTATACAGCCGGGATCTTAAGCATCTTGAGGAGGTTAAGCATTATATCGCTGCTCGCCCCGATGCCGCTAAGATTGCCGTTGAAATAAAAGCATTGTCCAACTATGTAAAAAGTGCTGATGAACACCAGGATCGTTTGACCCTACACCCCGATGATTATTGTCATATCCCATTAGATTTATTGCACAAATACCGTCGTACATAAAATGAAAGTGAAGGTGTTTTTGATGCTGGTTGCTAAGTACTCAGTGAAAAGTTATCAGGCATTTTAGCGCTCGTTATTATCATCCCAAGCTGTCAATTATAGATAACTCTTCTAAAGGCTGACACCTACCTGAAGCCCTGATTAGTAATGGGTGATGAGTAATGAGTTGCCATTCACCATTTACTCATCACTATTCACTGTTTACTCATTAGTCAATTATTAAGGCTCTAGGCAAAAACCGGCTTTGGCGTTTTTGTCAATAGCGTACATACTCAAATTATTATTTCATTTTATTTTTACTGCTCTTTTTAGCAGGCGGAGTATTGGGAGTCATAGTCATGGTTAAATATGTTTATTCATTTGCACAGGGACAGGCAGACGGAGACCGGTCGCTCGCGGCTTTATTGGGCGGAAAGGGCTCCAATCTGGCGGAAATGAGTGCTATCGGCCTGCCGGTTCCGCCCGGCTTTACCCTGACAACAGAAGTCTGCCGAATATTTAATGAGCGCAATGGCCGTTACCCGGAAGAGGTCTACACCCAGGTCAATCGCGCGTTGAAAACGCTGGAAAAGCAGCTCGGCAAACGCTTTGGCGATCGCCACAACCCCCTGTTGCTTTCCATTCGCTCCGGTGCGCGAAAATCCATGCCGGGAATGATGGATACTGTGCTTAATCTCGGCCTGAATGAGCAAACGGTGAAAGGGTTGATGGAGCAGAGTGATGATCCCCGTTTTGCTTACGATTCCTACCGCCGTTTCATCCAGATGTATGCTGATGTCGTGATGGGGATGGACGGCAGTATTCTTGAAAAACTGCTGGAAGAGAAAAAGCGCAGTAAGGGGGTCAAGCTGGATAATGAATTAAGCGCTGAGGATATGCGCGAGTTGGTGGGTGAGTTTAAAGCTTGTTACCGCCAGGAGGTAGGTAGCGAATTTCCTGAGGAACCGCAGCAGCAGCTTTGGCAGGCGATTGCTGCCGTCTTCGGCTCGTGGATGAATCAGCGCGCCATCACCTATCGGAAATTAAATAATATTCCCTCACACTGGGGAACGGCGGTCAATGTGCAGGCGATGGTCTTTGGTAATCTGGGCAATGATTGTGCGACTGGTGTCGCTTTTACACGCGATCCTGCCACTGGAGAAAATTATTTTTATGGGGAGTATCTGGTCAATGCCCAGGGTGAGGATGTGGTAGCCGGAATCCGTACTCCGCAGCCGCTTAATAAGGTCAAGTATAAGCAGGGCGATCTGCCGGCAATGGAAGATGTGCTGCCCGGTTGTTATAAAGAGCTGCTACGCATCCGTAACAAATTAGAGCAACATTATCGTGATATGCAGGATATTGAGTTCACTATCGAATCGGGCAAGCTGTATATGCTGCAGACCCGCACCGGCAAGCGGACTGCCCATGCTGCGATTCGCATTGCCGTGGAAATGGTGCGCGCCGGCATGCTCAGTGAAAAGGAAGCAGTATTACGAGTTGCCCCTGAGCAGCTCGAGCAGTTACTGCACCCTTCGCTTGATCCCGCCGCGGAAAAAAATGTTATTGCTAAAGGACTGCCGGCTTCACCCGGTGCAGCGAGTGGTAAGGTGGTGTTTAATGCCGATCAGGCAGAGCAGCAAAACCAGCGTAAAGAAAAGGTGATCTTGGTGCGGATAGAAACAAGTCCGGAAGATATTAATGGCATGGATGCTGCGCAGGGGATTTTGACCGCCCGAGGCGGTATGACGTCTCATGCTGCTGTGGTTGCAAGGGGCATGGGAAAATGCTGTGTTGCCGGTTGCGCGGATCTGCAGATTGATTATGAAAAGCAGCAACTGCAGACTAAATCAGGCCATCTTATTAAGCAGGGCGACATTATTACCCTTGACGGCAGCAGCGGTGAAGTGATGCTTGGCGAGGTGGCGAAAGTAGCGGCAGCGGTCAGCGGCGATTTTGCCACGCTGATGAAGTGGGCGGATAAATTTCGTCATCTTGAGGTGCGCTGTAATGCCGATACGCCGCACGATGCCGCTATGGCGAGAAAATTTGGTGCACAGGGCATTGGTTTGTGCCGGACTGAGCATATGTTTTTTGAAAAGGCGCGGATTCAGGCGGTGCGGGAAATGATCCTGTCGCCTGATGTTGAGGGCCGGAAAAGGGCATTGCATAAGATAATGCCCATGCAGAAACAGGATTTTATCGCTCTGTTTCGTGAGATGAAGGGCTTAGTGGTAACGATTCGCCTGCTGGATCCGCCGTTACATGAGTTTTTACCGCAAACGGATCATGATATCGCGGAGCTTGCACAGGCCAGCGGCGTGCATGTTTCTGATGTGAAAGCACAGGTTGAAGCACTGCATGAGTTTAATCCTATGCTCGGTCATCGTGGTTGTCGGCTCGGTATCAGTTATCCTGAAGTTTATGATATGCAGGTCCGGGCGATTATGGAAGCAGCTTGTGAACTGGTTAAAAATGAAGGTTATGAAATAACGCCTGAGATCATGATCCCGCTGGTGGCCGACGTCAAAGAGTTAAAAATGTTACGGAAAAATGTACTGCGCGTTGCAGGAGAGGTATTGGCGGCTTATGCGCTGGATATCGATTATCAGATTGGCACTATGATCGAATTGCCGCGCGCTGCATTAATGGCGGATCAGATTGCTCAGCAGGCTGACTTTTTCTCCTTCGGGACTAATGATTTGACTCAGACCACCTATGGCTTATCACGCGATGATGCCGGAAAATTTCTGCCAAATTATATCGCCAGCGGGGTATTTCCCTGTGATCCCTTTGTCAAACTGGATCGTGATGGCGTCGGTCAACTACTGAAAATCGCCACTAAGCGGGGACGTCAGACACGGCCTAGCCTGCAGCTTGGCATCTGCGGAGAGCATGGAGGGGAGCCGACAAGTATTGCTTTTTGTCATCAGATTGGCCTTGATTATGTATCCTGCTCACCTTATCGCGTGCCCATTGCCCGATTGGCTGCGGCACATGCCGCCCTGCAGGATAAGTAGTTTGTAGGAGCCACGGCTTTAGCCGAGCGATATATGTTCGAGCAAATAACAGCGCGGCTGAAGCCCTGATTAGTAATGAGTGATTAGTAATGGGTGATGAGTAATGAGTGTTTAGTAATGGGTGATTAGTAATGGGTGATGAGTAATGAGTAATGAGTGATGAGTGATTAGTAATGGGTGATGAGTGATTAGTAATGAGTTACCATTTACTCATCACTATTCACTATTTATCCATCACCATCGACCCATAGCTTAAAAACAAGGCGGCTGAAGTCTGCAGCCCTAAAAGCGCTTATCAGCTGTCTGAAGATTCAGCAGTGAGTGATTACCAGTTTTCACCTAGCAATTCAAAATGAGCTTGCGGGTGAATACAGGCCGGACATAGTTTAGGTGCTTCTTGTGCTTCATGAAGATAACCGCAGTTGCGGCAGCGCCAGGTGACCTTGCCGTCTCTTTTGAATACTTTTCCGGCTTCCAGATTTTCAGCAAGCTCTTTGAAGCGTTTATTATGCTGCCTTTCAGCAACAGAAATGGCGGTAAATGCCGCTGCAATTTCCGCAAATCCTTCCTCTTTGGCTATTTTTGCAAAGGCTGGGTACATCTCTTCCCATTCATAATTTTCACCTGCTGCGGCTGTTTTTAAATTCTCCAGTGTGCTGCCGATCGGGCCGACAGAGATGGTTTCTGTTATTTCTCGTTCACTACCTGCTAAAAACTTGAAGAATCGTTTTGCATGCTCTTTTTCCTGATTGGCCGTTTCTTCAAATATACTCGCTATCTGAACTAAGCCCTCTTTTTTGGCTGCACCGGCAAAATAGGTATATTCGTTTCTTGCCCGGGACTCACCTGCAAATGCAATAAGCAGGTTTTTTTCGGTTTGTGTACCTTTAATACTTTTAGGCATAATTCCCCTCTCTGAAGTTTGTGGTGGATAATGAATATATTAAACTTTCTAACTCATTAACTTTTTATAATATAAGGATATTGCCGAGTTTAATCTACAGTAATCATGAAAAAATGAACAAGCGACAGGAGATTTACAATGCTGTTGGCTACGTAAATGATGTAACCAGAGCTATAACCTTTTATTTAGTGGTTGATTAGATTGTTTTTTCTTTTAATAATAAGGAGATAAAAATTTTATTATTAACTTTGG
>CAXXRV010000029.1:0-217573 GCA_963674525.2 uncultured Psychromonas sp.
CATTTCTTTAAATTACCTTTATTGCTCTGTTTTGGTGCGCCGTTGCACCGAAGTGGTGCGGTGGTGATGGTGCGAACAACAGCAGCAGGTTAACGTTTTTATTAAAAGTTATTGTTATCTTAAATGTGACCGAGTTAAAACTTCCTATTTTTCTAATAATGGTTACAATGTGCCCGTTATACCAATTAGCTGAGTTCAGTATGAGGAATATCCGCATCACTAAATTCATCTAATTGGTATTTTTACATCAATTGAAACTTTTGAGGCGCATCATGTCGTTAGAAAAATTAAGAAATATTGCCATTATTGCTCACGTAGACCACGGCAAAACTACACTGGTTGATAAACTGTTAGAGCAGTCAGGAACATTAAACTCTCGCGGTGGCACAGAAGAGCGTGTTATGGACTCTAACGATTTAGAGAAAGAGCGCGGTATTACTATCCTTGCTAAAAATACGGCCATTGAATGGAATGACTACCATATCAATATTGTGGACACCCCTGGACACGCTGACTTCGGTGGTGAAGTAGAGCGTATTATGTCTATGGTCGACAGTGTGTGTCTGATTGTTGATGCAGTTGACGGCCCGATGCCGCAACTCGCTTTGTGACGCAAAAAGCCTTTGCCCACGGTCTGAAGCCGATTGTGGTTATCATAAAATTGATAAACCCGGTGCCCGTCCGGAATGGGTAATGGACCAAATATTTGACCTCTTTGATAACCTTGGTGCAACCGATGAGCAGTTAGACTTCCAGGTGGTTTATGCATCGGCATTAAACGGTTGGGCAAGTACTGAATCAGAAGAGCCGACTGAAAATATGGAACCTTTGTTCCAGGCGATCGTTGATAATGTTTCTGCACCGGATGCCGATCGTGATGGTGATCTGCAGATGCAGATCTCGCAACTTGATTATAACTCTTATGTGGGTGTTATCGGTGTCGGTCGTGTGACACGTGGTGAGAGTCAAAGTTAACCAGCAGGTAACGGTGATTGGAGCGGACGGTAAAACCCGCAACGGTAAAGTCGGTCAGGTATTAGGTTACTTAGGTCTTGAACGTCATGATGTTGAGCTGGCAGAAGCAGGTGACATTATTGCGATCAGCGGCTTAGGGGAACTGAAAATCTCGGATACTATCTGTGCGCAGAATAATGTTGAAGCACTGCCGCCATTAACTGTTGATGAACCCACGGTAACCATGACCTTTCAGGTGAACACTTCGCCATTCTGTGGTAAAGAGGGTAAATTTGTTACTTCACGTAATATCCTTGAGCGTTTACAGAAAGAGCTGGTACATAACGTTGCCTTAAAAGTTGAAGAGACTGACGATCCGGATAAATTTAAGGTATCCGGCCGCGGTGAACTGCACTTAGGCATTTTAATCGAGAATATGCGTCGTGAAGGTTACGAGCTGGCAGTATCCCGTCCTGAAGTTATTGAACGAGTGGTTGACGGGCAATTACAAGAGCCGATGGAAACACTAACCGTTGATGTGGAAGAGGAGCATCAGGGCAGCGTAATGGAACAGCTTGGTCTGCGTAAAGCTGAATTAACCAATATGACACCGGATGGTAAAGGTCGTGTACGTTTAGATTTTATTATTCCAAGTCGTGGTCTGATTGGTTTCCAGACTGAGTTTATGACATTAACCTCCGGCTCCGGTCTGTTATACCATACATTTGATCACTACGGTCCGCATAAAGGCGGCACCATCGGTCAGCGTCAAAATGGTGTACTGATCTCTAATGGGACAGGTAAAGCGGTAACTTACTCTTTATTTACACTGCAGGATCGCGGCCGTCTATTTATTGGCCATGGCGCTGATGTGTATGAAGGTATGATCATCGGTATTCATAACCGTGCTAATGATTTAACAGTTAACTGTTTACGCGGTAAGCAATTAACCAATGTCCGTGCATCCGGTACAGATGATGCCCAGACTCTTTCTCCGGCCATTATTCTGACACTTGAGCAGGCGCTTGAGTTTATCGATGTGGATGAGTTGGTGGAAGTGACACCGGAAAGCATTCGTATTCGTAAGAAGCTGCTTACTGAAAACGAGCGTAAACGTGCGGCACGTCCGGCGAAAGCTTAATTATTCAGAAATAGTCGATTAATAAGAAGGTCTTACTTAGGTAAGGCCTTTTTTTTTGCGGCAATTTAAGGTTATAGTTAAGTCGATAGCAATTAAATCATAGGAAGATCATTGTGCCATTTAATAAGCAGGTGTTTATCACTCACAGTAAGCAGGCTATGCTTATTTGGCTTTTTTATGGTCCCGTTGCCGACAGGATAATATCCAGGTTCCGGCAGGGCACTTAGCCTACGTGACCTTATTGTCACTGGTGCCTTTTTTAGCGGTGATCTTTTATATGTTATCGCTTTTCCGATGTTTTCGGAACTCAATGAGATTATTGAAGATCTTATCTATAACAACTTTGTCCCGACATCCGGCGATGCCATTAAAGTGCATATCAGCGGCTTTATTGAAAATACGCGAAAATGAGCATGATGGGGATTGCCTCGCTGATTGTGATTGCCTTGCTTCTGATCTCCACTATTGATCAGACGATCAACCGTATCTGGCGCTGCACCCATAAACGTTCCATGGTACAGGCGTTTACTATCTACTGGACCATTTTAAGTCTGGACCGATTATTATCGCCGCCAGCATCGCGCTGAGCTCTTATCTTTTTGCCAGCTTTCAAGAGGTCGGCTTTCTTTCATTAGGGGCTGCGCTTATTGAGCCTGATGCCCTTTATTTTTACCTGGTTGGCATTTGCCGGTGTTTATACTCTGTGTGCCTCATCAGCGGGTCAGCTTCCGTTATGCCCTGCTGGGCGGCTTGGTGGCCGCCTTGCTGTTTTCTTTGGCGACCGATCTGTTTCGTTTATATATTACTAATTTTCCTTCCCAGCAGATTATTTACGGGGCGCTGGCGGTGATCCCTATTCTTTTTCTGTGGATCTATTTCAGCTGGCTGATTGTTTTAATTGGTGCCGAAGTGACTGCCACACTCGAAGAGTTTATGGGGAAAAAGACACTAATAGCCGAACAGGAGAATAAATATGATTGCACTCATTCAGCGTGTGACTCATGCCAAGGTTGATGTAGCAGGAAAAACAGTCGGGCAAATAGAAGGGTGGCTTGCTGGTTTTTGCTAGGGGTAGAAAAAGGCGACGATGAAAAAAAATGCCAGCGCCTTGCACAGCGAGTGTTAGCCTACCGTATTTTTGCTGACAGTGAGGATAAAATGAACCTGAATGTGCAGCAGGCTGGCGGCAGCTTATTAGTCGTCTCGCAATTTACCCTGGCTGCGGAAACGAAAAAAGGTAACCGCCCCGGGTTTTCCAACGGCGCTGAGCCTGGTGAAGCCAAACGCCTTTACCAGTTGTTTAATGATTATTGCCGAGGAACAGGTATTGCCGTGGAAACAGGCATCTTTGCCGCTGATATGCAGGTCAGCTCAAGCAATGATGGTCCGGTTACTTTTTGGCTGCAGGTTTAAATGCATCGCTTTTATTTTCATTGAACTTGTAGCATAGTGGGTGGTCTGAGTTATTCACCGGTTATTGAAAGAGCGAGTCGCATGTTACCTATTAAGCCTGTTTATCTGTTACTTAACTGCTTCTGTTTGATCTTCTCCACTTTTTTATCTGCTAATAGTCAACCTGAGCCTGATATGAAACCCTTTAAAATTATTAATAGCTCCATTACACAAAGCCCTAATGATGCGCGTCTTTATCAGGTGATTTCAGTTAGGTACATGATCTGCAGGTGTTATTAATATCCGATCCGAATTTAGAAAATAGCGCCGCTGCATTATCTGTGCCTGTTGGCAGTCAGCATAATCCCGAGCAGCAGTTAGGTCTGGCGCATTATCTCGAGCATATGCTCTTTTTAGGCTCGGAGCGTTATCCGACGATCAATGAGTACAGCAAATTTATGAGTCAGCATGGCGGTTATACCAATGCTTATACCGCCCAGGATCGCACCGTTTACGGCTTTGAAGTCAATGATGCTTTTTTAGGTGAAGCATTGGATCGTTTAGGCGATGTGATGCGGGCGCCTTTACTTGATCCCAATTATGCTGAAAAAGAGCGGCATACGGTTAATGCTGAGCATAAAACCTATTTTGATAACGATATGCGCAGAAGTTATATGCCCTGCAGCGTTACACCTTAAACCCGCAACATCCGATGTCGCGTTTTAGTACTGGAGATTTAACCACCTTAGTGGATAAGCGGGCAGTAAACTGCAGAATGAACTGCAGCGTTTTTTTGAGCGTCATTATTCAGCCAATTTGATGAAGGTCGCTTTAACCAGCCCGCGTTCCATCGCAGAGCTGCAGCGAATAGCCGCATTATATCTCAGTCAGATACCTAATAGAGAAGCACAGCCGCCGCTTATTCCGGCGAAGATGCTAACGGATAATGAATTAGCTTTAAAAGTTGAGATGAAACCGACAGCCGATATTAAGCTACTGCAGGTCAATTTTTTGCTGCCCAGCGTTAAAGATGAATATATGTATCAGCCGGGGGGGTATATCAGCCGTTTGTTGGGCTCAGATCATAATGGTGGGCTGTCAGACTATCTGCACAAAGCGGGCTTAGTGGAATCGGTGCTGGCTGGTTTTCATAGCTCGTATACAGATCAGTATTCGCAGTTCAGTATACAGTTTAAGCTGACTAATGCCGGCTTACAAGCGCAGGATACTATTATCGCCAGCCTGTTTGCCTTTATCGATTTGATTAAAAAACAGGGCATTAACCCGTTACAGTATCAGGAGCTGAAAAAAGTTTAGACATGCGTTTCAATTTTTAACAAAGCATGCCGGTTTTGATTACGTGATGACGCTGGCGGCCAATATGCAGCTTTATCCGACTCAAGATCTGCTCTTTTTTTCCCTACCGTCTGGATGCTTTTAATGAAAAATTTATTGCTCAACTGCTCACTTACCTGACGCCGCAGAATATCAGAATTTTTGCATTAACGCCAATGCTCAAGGAAGCATGCCGATCCCTTATTATCGGGGAGAGTATGCGCGCAGCCCTATCTCCAAAGCAACACAACAAGGCTGGTTAGAACAAGCGGCACAGATTGAGTTGCGCTTACCGAGCAGTAATGAGTGGCAGCCTGAAAACCAGGCCTTAGTGGAAAAAACAGACACTGAAAAGGCCGTGCAGCTAGTTAATAAGCCCGGCCATAGTGTGTGGTTCCAGCAAAGCAAGTATTTAAATGAACCTAAAGCTAACCTGAAACTGCAGCTCAACAGTGATCTTGCCGATCAAAGCGCCAAAGCGCGGGTAACGATGAGCCTGCTGTTAAATATGCTTAATAAGCAGTTTGCCGAGCTCAACTTTGTGACTCAGGAAGCGGGGTTAAACTTCTCATTGAGCAACGCTAATGGCTTACTGATTAATATCGCCGGTTACAGCGATAAGCAGGACAGGCTGCTGTTAAGAATATTAAGCGATATTAAAAATATGCACTTTACTGAGCAGTCACTTGCATTAGCCAAGCAGGAGCTGCAAAGGCGTCTGCATAATAAATCAAAAATTAAGGCCATGGATCTGGCGCTGGACGGTTTTCGCCAGATAGTGTGTCAGCCCGCCTGGTCAGATGCGGCACTGCTTGCTGAAATAGAGGGTATTGCTCGAGAAGATATCGAAAAGTTTGTTAAACAACTCTTTGAAAAATCCGCTTTGCGTTTATTAGCCCTGGGTAACTTAAGCCGTGAGCAAGTATTGGCCGTGAGTCGTTCAGTGGAAAAAATAGTAGCAGTTCAGCGCCGGCCGTTTTATAACATTTCGCGCTTATCTGCCGACCTTAATCAGGGAGCGTTAAATTACCCTCTTGCTTCACAGATGCAGGATGATGCGCTGGCGGCATCTATCTGACCGATTTGCAAGGTGATAAAGCGATTGCCACGGCTGAGCTGTTTAAATAAGTTTTTACGCCCGGCTTTTATGATCAGATCCGCACTCAGGAGCAGTTAACCTATTCGCCCTTCAGTGCCAGCTTTCCGGTCAATGATCGCGTAGCATTCGGTTTATTTACGCAAAGCCCGGTTGCCAGTAATGCACAGTTATATAGCCGTTTAGCAGTTTTCTGCAGCAATTCAGTAAGACTTTAGATGCACTGCCGAAGGATAAATTTGCAGCTGTTAAAGCGGCGCATATTGCTAATTATTCAGCAAAGCCGACGTCACTGGACACTGAGTTTTCGTATCTGAAAAATGAATGGCTAAATATTAAAAAAGAGATAAATCATAAGCAGGCTTATATTCAAGCTATGCAGGAAGTGACCTTAGCAGATGTACGGCAGTTTTATCACAAGGTCTTTTTGCAGGCGCAAAACAGGCAGCAGATTCTGGTCCAGGTACAAGGTGAGAAGTTTAGAAATTCAGCGCGGTTAACCATCAAAGATGAAGTACTCGTCAGCGATGTGGAGCTTTTGCATAAATAGCGGAAACGGTGATGGGTGAATAGTGAATAGTGAATAGTGAATAGTAAAGGGTAGTCACTCATCACTCATCACTCATCACTCATCACTCATCACTCAATTACCCATCACCCATCACCCATTACTCAATCACCCATCACCCATTAACCAACCTAGTATATTAAGGCAGAATGGGTATAATACGGCTTCATTTTTTAGAAGGCTTTTTATGCGTCCTAGTAAGCGAACTCCCGAACAAAACCGCGCTATCAAAATTACCCGTTATTACACTGATTATGCGGAAGGCTCTGTATTGATTGAAGTGGGTAATACCAAGGTGCTTTGTAACGCCTCTGTTTGTGACTCTGTGCCGCGCTTTTTAAAAGGTAAGGGCAAGGGCTGGGTAACGGCCGAATACGCTATGCTGCCTCGTGCGACACATACACGTAATCAGCGTGAAGCGGCAAAAGGCAAACAGGGCGGGCGGACATTAGAGATACAACGTCTTATTGCCCGTTCATTGCGCGCTGCCGTTGATTTAGACGCGCTGGGTGAAAATATGATCACGGTTGACTGTGATGTGATCCAGGCCGATGGTGGCACGCGCACCGCATCGATCACCGGCGCCTGTGTGGCTTTAGTGGATGCGCTTAACTGGATGGTCAAAGAGGGCAAGCTAGCATCAAGTCCGTTGAAGCAGATGATTGCTGCCGTTTCTGTCGGCGTTTATAAAGGGACGCCGGTATGCGATTTAGATTATGACGAAGATTCCAATGCAGAAACCGATATGAATGTGGTTATGACGGAAACGGGCGGCATAATTGAAGTTCAAGGCACCGCAGAAGAGGGCGCATTTAGCCACCAGGAATTACTAGCTATGTTAGGTTTGGCTGAAGGCGGGATTAACCAGCTTATTGCAGCCCAGAAAAAAGCGTTAAACATGGAGTGTTAGCATGAAAGATTACCAGAAAGAGTTTATTGAATTTGCCCTTGAAAAAGAGGTCTTAAAGTTTGGTCAGTTCACTTTAAAATCAGGCCGTATTAGCCCGTATTTTTTCAATGCCGGGCTTTTTAACAGCGGTCGTGATTTAGCGCGTTTAGGCCGTTTTTACGCGGCTGCATTAATGGATTCAGGTATCGACTACGATCTGCTATTTGGTCCGGCTTATAAAGGTATTCCTATTGCAACCACGACAGCTGTGGCTTTAGCTGACGGTTATGATTTAGACCTGCCTTATTGTTTTAACCGTAAGGAAGCCAAAACACACGGTGAAGGCGGCTCTCTGGTCGGCGCTGAGCTGCAGGGTAAAGTCATGCTGGTCGATGATGTGATCACTGCCGGTACGGCGATACGCGAGTCTATGGATATTATCCAGGCTCATAATGCGCAGTTAGCGGGGGTATTGATTGCGCTGGATCGTCAGGAGAAAGGTAAAGCTGAACTTTCCGCTATTCAGGAAGTCGAGCGTGATTATGGCGCCAAAGTCATCTCTATTGTCCAGCTCAGCGATCTGATCACTTATCTGCAGGGCCAACCGGAAATGCATGAGCACTTGAAGTCCGTACAGGCATATCGCGACCAATACGGTATTTAAGCGCAACGCTTTCACTTTTTCAAAAGCCAACTCTTGAGTTAACACAGATCAGTTAAGCCAAAAATGATCGGTTGAACGATTCTGCAGTTGCTTCAAAATGCCCTTTTTTCTTAATGAAATAGGGTATTTTTTTGCTTGTTCACGGGCTTATCGATAGGGAAACATCTGCTTCCCCGAATTACTATCTAGTGGTTTTTTATCAAAAAACACCGTAAAACCTCTTCCTTTTAGGTAGAGGATATAAGGCGCTGAGTGCAGAGCACTAAAGTATCAAATTTACTGCAAACCCATCTAATTATAAGCATGGTTTGCAGCAAAACAGCTCACTTTCCCTGACGCATAATTAATTCTTCAGCGCCATGTCGTCGCAAGCTCCTTTCATTAACCTGTTTCGCCATTAGGCCGAAATTATATGCATGATTGCGTGCGGATTGAGTTGTATTTGCGCAGCTATTAGCTATTGTTATTAGTAGTAACAAGTAATGTGCACCGATCTCAACAGCCAAAATAGGCTAAAAACATTCTTTGGCTGCGTAACGTTGCTGCTTGTTAACTGCATCATAAAAGGACGACCTATAACAAAGGTAAAGGATGACTTGGTGTTGTTGGTGAAGGAGGTTTATTATGGCAGCAAGCAAAGTTTTTACCTTTAATTCAAATACTTATTCATTTATCTACCGTTTCCTTGATCTATGCGTCCTGTTTGCCTGCTTCCCTCTGGCCGCCTGGCTGTATGGAATCCCTATGGAGCAGGAGTATATGACAGCGCCGCTGGTCGTTTCGGTTGCCTTTTTATATATCTCTGAATCCTTCGGCTTATACCGTTCATGGCGAGTCGGGCATTTTTCAGAGATGATCTTGAGTGTTTTTTGTCTGTATCAGTATCGCTTTTTTTCTTCGCCGTGATGCTGGCCTTTTTGTTAAAGCAATCGGAATATTTTTCCAGGGTTACCGTTGTTCTGTGGTTTTTATTGAGTGTTCTGTTTAGTTTCCTATGGCGATTTCTAAAGTGGCAATATATCAAAGCCAGGCATAAAGCTGGATATGATATCAAGCGGGTCGCTATTATTGGCGCGACAAGCTCAGCTGAAAGTCTGCTGACTGAGATAGGGAAAAATGAGGAATTAGGTTACGAGGTTATCGGTGTTTATGATGATCGCCATCCCAATCGTGTTTTTGGCGATTTACATGCAGATGTTACAGGTAAAATAGAAGAAGTCGTTGCCCTGGCACGTAACAGTCAAGTTGATACCTTATTTCTCGCATTGCCGTTAAAAGCAGAAAAACGTATTGCCGATATTCTGCTGCGTTTAGGTGATACAACCGTTGATGTGCATTATATTCCCGACTTTTTAATATCATCTCTGCTGCGCTCCCGCTTTGGTAATGTCGGTGATGTTGATGTGCTCAGTGTTTTTGAATCGCCTTATCTTGGCGCTAAAGAGTGGATTAAACGTAGTGAGGATATCCTAATCAGTACGCTTATATTATGTTTGATCTCGGTGCCGTTATTAATCATTGCTGTTGCCGTTAAGTTAACATCACCCGGACCGGTATTGTTTAAGCAGCGTCGTTACGGGCTGCGCGGTGAAGAGATCATAGTCTGGAAGTTCCGAACCATGAGTGTGATGGAAAATAGCGATACTGTGGTTCAGGCGACTAAAGGCGATCCTCGGGTGACCCAATTGGGCCATTTTTTACGGCGCACCTCACTCGATGAACTGCCGCAGTTTTTTAATGTATTGACAGGCACCATGTCGATTGTCGGTCCCCGGCCGCATGCGGTTGCGCACAATGAAGAGTATCGCGGTAAAGTGCGTTATTATATGCTGCGCCATAAAGTCAAGCCCGGTGTGACAGGCTGGGCACAAGTCAATGGCTGGCGGGGGGAAACAGATACCCTGGATAAAATGGAAAACCGGGTGAAATTTGATCTGCAGTATATTCGCGACTGGTCGCTGTGGCTGGATATCAAAATAATATTGTTAACTATCTTTAAAGGTTTTACTAATCCGAATGCATATTAAAAAGAGTCTTTCCACCCTATGATAAAAGCCACTATTGAGTGGCTTTTATCATAGGGTGGAAAGAGAGCTTCAGTCGCGAAGATTAATGCTGCGTTTCCACCTTTTCACGCACCTTATGTTCAATGCTTTCATCAAACTCTTTTGTTGCTTTATGTGAGCTGGCAATAAAGGAGTAGATAACAGGCAGAATAAGTAGCGTAAAGAGCGTCCCTATTGATAAACCGGCGACAATCACTATGCCTATCCCAAAACGGCTTACAGCGCCTGCTCCGGTGGCAAAGAGTAGCGGCAGAAGACCGGCAACCATAGCAGCGGTGGTCATCAATATCGGGCGTAAACGCACCGTAGCGGCCTTTTTAACGGCATCAATACGATTCAGGCCATGATGCAGCTGTTCCTCTTTGGCGACTTCGGCAATCAAAATACCGTGTTTAGTAATTAAACCCACCAGCGTTATCAGGCCGACCTGCGTGTAGATATTCATGGTTGCCGCCCCCCAAGCCAGGGCAACCAAGGCACCACTGATAGCTAGGGGGACTGTCATCAGTATTACCAGTGGATCGCGGATACTTTCGAACTGACTGGCCAGTACCAAAAAGATGATCAGTATGGCCAGCAGGAAGGTCACATACAGCGCGCCGCCTTCGGAAACAAATTGCCGTGATTCACCGAGATAATCATGACGGTAACCTTGCGGTAATTTTGTCTCGGCAACATTTTCAAAGAAGTTAATTGCCTCACCCATGGCAACACCAGGGGCTAATACCGCGCCAATCGTAGCACTATTGAGCTGATTAAAGTGCGGCAGAGAGCGTGGCTCTGCAACCACATCAATGCTGATCAGATTACTGAGCGGCAGCATATCGCCATTTTTTTGCCTTAACAAAAAAGTTGCCCAGTTTGTCTGGTGATAAACGGTATTTACGTTCAACCTGAGCAATGACTTCATAACTGCGGCCATCGAGATCGATACGGTTAAGATAGCCATCACTGAGCAGAGTGGCCAGTGTCATACCGATATCCTGCATGGTCACCCCATAGGCACCCGCTTTATCACGATCAATCTTAATCTTCATGGTCGCGGAGTCAAAGGCCAGATCCAGCTCGGAATAAACAAAGTTGGGGTTGGCCTGTGTAGCCGCCAGTACATCTGAAGCGATACTAACTAAACTTGCAAAGGAGTTGCTGGTGGTGATCACAAACTGCACCGGTAAACCGCCAGATGAACCCGGCAGCTCCGGCATCTGGAAAGCTGCTGTGCCTACCGAGGCAATATTGTTAAAGGTCGGCATCAATGTCGCTGAAAGTTGTTTAGGATCTTTGTCGCGCTGGCTCCAGGGCTTCATAATGGCAATGCCGAATGCCTGGTTAGCATTGGGGATGCCGGATATGGCCAGCGTACTATGCACTTCAGGTTGCTTGGCCAGTTCGTCAGCGACAACGCGTACGCTGTTTTGAATATAATCGAGGTTGGCATTTGCCGGTGCTTTTGCCATCACCATTAACACACCTTTATCTTCATTAGGTGCCAGTTCAGCGGGAATAAACTTAAACAGAAAGGGTAATGAGATAAAGACCAAAACGGCAAACAGGAGCACCGCCGGACGGCGTGTCATCAGCTTATCCAGCAGACGTGCATAACCCTTGGTTATTGCACATAGCACGTTTTCAATGCTGCGTTCAAAAAGATTTGCTTGATCGTTGCTTTTGAGCATTTTGCTGCACATCATAGGTGACAGGGTTAATGCGACAATACCGGAGACAAACACCGAGCCGGCCAGGGTTAAAGCAAATTCGGTGAATAGGGAGCCGGTGATGCCGCCCATTAGCGCTATAGGCGCATAAACGGCAGCCAGAGTGATCGTCATGGAGATAACCGGCAGGGCAATTTCCCGTGTCCCGATAATTGCGGCGCGGAAAGGATCTTCCCCAGCCTTAAGATGGCGGTCGATATTTTCCACGACAACGATGGCATCATCAACCACCAAGCCGATAGCCAGTACCATTGCCAGTAAGGTCATCAAGTTTAGGGTGAAACCAAACATCTGCATCACGGCCAGTACACCGATCAAAGACAGAGGGATAGTAATAATCGGAATAATAACTGCACGCCATGATCCCAAAAACAGGATCATCACTATCAGTACAATCAGGCCCGCTTCAACAATAGTTTTAATGACCTCAGAGATTGATTCCTCAATGGCCAGGGTGGAATCATATAAGACGTTCATATCGATTGAACTTGGATTGTTTTTCTCCAGTCCGGGCAGCATTTTACGCACCCCCTCGGTGATATCCAGCGGGTTGGCAGTCGGTGCGGCATCAATAGCGACAACGACTGCCTCATTACCGTTAGCCATTGTGCGGGTAACATCATGACTTTTTTCCAATGAGACACGGGCAATATCCTGCAGACGGATCACTCGGCCATCTTCACGAGAGGCAATGATCAGGTTTTCTAACTCGGCAGCCGTTGTTACCTGTGTTTCACTATTACCGTTAAACAGGGTGTAATAGCTGTTTGCCTGTCCGGTTGCCGACTGAATATTATTTGCCTGCAGGATCTGCACAACATCAGCAGCGGTTAGATTAAACCCGGCCATGCGCTCCGGATCGATCCAGATACGCAGTGCAAACTTGGTGCCGCCGTAAAGGTTGACTTTCGCCACACCATTGATGCTGAAAAACTGCGGTTTAACAACCCGTTCGAGGTAATCGGTGATCTGACTGGCATTGAGCTTGTCACTGGAAAAAGCGATATAAATAACCGAGGTGGTTGAGCCGGTACTCATGCTAATAGTCGGATCTTCAGATTCACTGGGCAGTTGCGAACGGACACTGTTTACCTTGGCAAGAATATCGGCAACAGCACCATTGGGATCGGTATTCAGCTTCATATAGACGCTGATAGTGGAGTTGCCCATAAAACTTTGCGAAGTGATAAAGTCAATATTATCCGCCTGTGCGATTGCCTGCTCAAGAGGTTGAGTGATAAAACCCTGAATAAGATCGGCATTGGCACCGTAATAACCAGTGGATACGGTGACAACCGTATTGGTCATACTCGGGTACTCACGTACCTGCATATTGCTTAATGCCTGCAGGCCAAGTAATACAATCAGAAGACTGAATGAGATCGCCAGTACCGGGCGACGTATAAATATATCAGTAAATTTCATAAGTCCGCCTAAAGTGCAGGAATTTCTGCTGGTTTATTTAAAATATCAGATTCAATGATTTTCACATGCGCACCATTGCTTAAACGTACCTGGCCACTGGTGACGATGACATCGTTTTCCTTTAATCCGTCTAAAATATGTACTTCGCCATCTTTACTTTTACCCAGTGTGACTATGCGTTGCTCGGCCTGTAAAAAGGCTTTTCCCTCATTATTCTGTTGTTCGCTGAGCAGGTAAACCGTTTCCCCGTAAAGGGTATAATTAATGGCGGTTTCAGGAATGATAATCTGTTTTTTTATTGTCGGCAGAATAATATTGGCTTTGGCAAACATGCCTGAGCGTAATTTCTGCTCGGTATTTGGAATATCTGCCTGTACTTGAATCAAGCCGCTCTGGTAGTTAACGGCAGGCTCAATTGCTGAGATAGTGCCTTGAAATTTTGTATTCGCCTCGGCATCAACAAAAATATTCATCGCCTGACCGATATAAATTTTATTGAGATCGTTTTGCGCAATATTAAAACGGATACGCATACGGCTGACATCTTCCAGACGGACAATTTCGGCACCGGCTTTTAAGTACTCACCCATATAAACATTGCGTAATCCTGCGATCCCGTCAAAAGGAGCACGAATTACACGGCGACTAATGGTTGCTTGATAACTTTCTATCTGCCCCTGCAGTGCTAACAGTTCCGCTTCTGCATCATCAACTTGACCCTGTGAAACAGAGCCTTTCTTAAACAGTGAGCTCATCCGTTTGTAGTTACTTTCCACAGCCGAGATACGCCCTTGAGCAGCTTTTAGATTGGCTTTTTCCACTTCCGCATCAAGATAGATAAGCGGATCTCCTGCCTGTAGTTTTTGACCCGACTCAAAGTTGATTTTTACCACTTTACCGGCAACCTCATTGGCGATGGTGACCCCTTGAATAGGTTCAATAAAACCGATAGCTCGCAGGTGTGGCGTCCAATCTTCAAGTTTGATGGTTGTCGCGGTTACCGGGAATTCTGGAATTGGACGGTTAGCAAGGAACTCCTTGATTTTCGACGCTTTAAATGCGTTAAAGCCAATTACACTGCCAAATACCAGGATTGCTAGTAATACTGCTGAAGCGAGCCATTTTTTCATCGTTTTACCTTAATTATCTGCATTAAAATTTTTTTGAATGATTAACCAGGAAGCATCTCTGACCTGGTTGATTTGAGTTTCGCTTATCTCTAAGCGCTTTCTTGTTATTTTTTGAGCCAGATTAATTGCACTATCAAAACTTACTGTGGTTAACGCTGCTACGTGCCAGTTATGAAAACGGCCTTCAGTGATGCCCTGCTGATAAAAATTGAATAAGGGAGAGAATGCGCCGTCTTCACATAAGGCCGCTTGTTCTTCAGCCAGAGCCGGCAGTGAAAAAAGCATCTCAATTACAGTTAAGCGTTGTGGATCTCTTAGCACTTCATCAAATACATTGCGCCATAACAGCTTATACTTCTCTTCAGGAGTCTGTTTATCTGACCAGCCCTTCAGAAAAACTTGAGCGCCTTCTTGTGTCAGGTGCAGGTATAACTCTTTGATCAAGTCATCTTTATTTTCAAAGTAACGATAAATAGTGCCGGCAGCAACACCGGCTGTATCGGCCAACAGTTTCATCGATAAACCGTAAAGCCCGCGTTCTGCAAGTAAGGCTTCAGCGGTTGCTAAAATTTTTTGTCGCTTGTCCATAAATATACCAATAGTGAATGAACGTTCATTATCTAGCTTTCATATTATTATGCAATCTTTAAATTTAATTAATCACTATAAATTAGTTCTGGAAATTGTAATAACTCAGACATTAAAGAGGAATACGCTGCAGGAATGGTGCTATTTTTGCTTCAAGGTTAACAACAGCAGAGGCTTTCGAGGCAGTTCTTATGCAGAGTGAAACAGCAAGCGCAGTTTTAGCGCATTGAATTTCAGGCAAAAAAATACCCGCTCGCAAGCAGGTATTCTTATCGTATTAATTGTAAGGGAAGATTACTCTTCGCCAACAACTTCAACGTTAACAACAGCAGATACTTCTGAGTGTACTGAAACAGTAATCTCGTAAGTACCAGTGTTACGTAAAGCGCCTTCAGGAAGACGAACTTCACTTTTAACTACAGCAACACCAGCAGCAGTGATTGCATCAGCAATATCACGGGTACCGATAGAACCGAATAGTTTACCTTCATCACCAGCTTTAGAAGTGATTGTCACTGTTTCTAGAGCTTCTAGAGCAGCACCACGTTCTTGAGCAGCAGCAAGGTTAGCAGCTTGTTTGGCTTCTAGTTCAGCACGACGTGCTTCAAAAGCTTCTAAGTTTGCTTTGTTTGCTGGTACCGCTTTTTGTTGCGGGAAAAGGAAGTTACGTGCGTAACCTGCTTTTACTGTCACTTTATCGCCAAGTTTACCAAGGTTAGCAACTGTATCTTGTAGAATAATTTCCATAATCTAGAGCTCCTAATTACTTGTGTAAATCAGTGTATGGTAGAAGTGACAAGTAACGTGCACGTTTGATAGCGCGCGCTAGTTGACGTTGGTATTTAGCACTTGTGCCGGTAATACGGCTAGGTACGATTTTACCACTTTCAGTGATGTAGTTTTTTAACGTTGCAACGTCTTTGTAATCAATTTCGCTAACACCTTCAGCAGTGAAGCGACAGAATTTACGACGGCGGAAGTAACGAGCCATGGTATTTCCTCAAATTTGTTCTATGTACTGAGCATGCAATACGAGCCGACCAGGTTTATTCTTGCTCTGGTGATAAGTGATAAAGCCACTTGCTCTAATCTGCATACCTTTCGATAATTTATTTTTCAACTGACTAGCTAATTGGCCACTGACTGCAACAGGCATATAACAAAAGGTGTTGCGTGGTAATTGAGCTTCTTCCTGCATTGAACGGTGTTCAATCTGAAAACAGCAATGCATTACACCGCTGGGGCTTGTTTTAAATGTAGGTCTTTCTGTTACTACACCGGCAAGCCGCAAAAAGTTATCAGTCACTAAGTTTCTTATGCTTCAGCTGATGCTTCTTCTTTCACTTCAGGGCGTGGAGCACGAGGAGCACGTTCAGTACGCTCTTCTTTTGCTTTTGCCACTACAGAAGCTTCAGTCACAGGCGCTTTAGTGCGCATGATCATGTTGCGGATCACGGCATCGTTGAAACGGAAAGCAGTTTCCAAATCATCGATAACTTTCTGTTCAGCTTCAATATTCATAAGAACATAGTGTGCTTTGTGCAGCTTGTTGATTGGGTAAGCCAGTTGACGACGGCCCCAGTCTTCTAGACGATGAACTGTACCGCCAGCTTCTGTGATAGATGCTGTGTAACGTTCGATCATACCATTAACTTGTTCACTCTGATCCGGGTGAACCATAAATACGATTTCATAATGACGCATATAAAAATCGCTCCTTACGGGTTAGTAGCTTCTTAAGTTGGCTCAGCCGTACCAAATAGAAGCAAGGAACAAAAAGGGTGGCTGATTTAAGGCGGGAAATTGTACAGTCTAGTAGGGGTTGGTGCAAGCAAAGTTTTACTGTTAAGCGAACATATTTACCGGCGGCTATCAGGCCGGCTAAGTTTGCCCCTTAATCGCCACTCTATTATTGTAACTTGCTATCTCGAGTGTTGCTTCGTTTGCATTGCAGGCGATTAAAAATATTCCCCTTATAATTTTGTTGTTTGTATTTATTTTATATTTTTCAAGGGCGTTTATTTTTCTTGAACAATTTAAAAAGATTAAGCGTTGCATCTGCTCAGTAATAAACTAATATCGTTGCTTTATTGTACACAGGAGTGTTTTTTTGAAGTCGCATTATTTATACCTGTTATTGCTTACGCTAACTGCAGTTATTGGGTTTGTTTTTAACTTTGCTTTCTCTGTCAATAATGAAAACAGCCTTAATCACTTCGCCAGGACGCAACTTGTGGAGGCGAGCCACGCCTTATTATCACAGTCTCGCGATGTTACACCTGAAGTTGATAGCGTAAAGATAAATGAGAGTGATGATGATAAAAAAATGCTAATTATTCAAAGCAGAGAAAAGCAGTTAAACAGTCAAAATAAGCTCAACGAAGAGCAGGCAAAGCTGATTGAATCCCTGCGTTTGGAAAATAAAAAATTACAGCAGAAAATAGCGGCGCTTGAGAATACAGTGGAAATACAGTCAGTTTATATAAAAGATCATGAAAGATCCTTACAGTCTGCGCAGGAAAAGATGCGTTTATTAGCTTCGAATTCAGAACAGGCCAAAGAGACGATTAACAAGCTTCCGGACATGATGCGTCTAAAGGTTAAGCAAGATAAGTCGAGTGTAAAAATGCCTGTGGAAGAGCTGAAGGGCAGAGAAGAGAAAAAGCCTGATAGTGGTCTTTCCTTGGCAAAAGTAAGCGGTGCCGTTGAATTTGGCTTTAAATATGAGCAGGATAATGCCACAACCAAACATCTCGAGGGCAGCTTGTCTCTCGATTATGAAGAGCCTGAGCAATACATGCTGGAAAATGAACTGGATTTTGAATTTGAGAATGAAGATGATGAGAATAATACCGAAAAATATCGTTGGCAATTACAGGGGGACTATAATTTAGACCCCAATGATCTGCTGTTTCTGCGCAGTGACATCAGCCGCAGCAAATATGCGAGCTACAATAAAGAAGATGTTTATACGCTCGGCTACGGGCGGGTTGTTTTTAATGATAATAAGCATAAATTAAATATTGAAGTCGGCCCGGGCTATCGTTTTGTCTCTCCCAACCTCGACGAAGATGAAGATGCGATTTCAATCGATGAGCTTATTCTGCGTACCCGTTTTAATTACCAGCGTATTATTTCGGAAAACTTACAGTTTAAAATGGATACAGCGTTTGAAATCGGTGCAGAAAACAGTATTTATGAAACAACATTAAAAGCACAGCATCGTATTTATCAGTCGCTGTTTTTAGTTTTTGATTTCGATTACCAATATACTAAGTTAGTGCCTGCGGATACGGCTAACGATGAAATCACAAGCGGTATGAAGTTACTCTATGCTTTTTAGATAAGTTTTTATAAAAAGGAGCGCAAGGCTCCTTTTTTACTTTCTGCTTAGCGGCGCTGGCGGACAGCTTCAAAGAGACAGATTCCGGTTGCGACGGAAACGTTTAAGCTGGAAACGCTGCCTGCCATCGGCAGCTTGATCAGTTGGTCGCAATGCTCGCGTGTTAAACGGCGTAATCCTTTGCCTTCCGCCCCCATGGCCAGCGCGATGCCCCCTTGTAATTTACAATCATAGAGACTCTGCTGTGCTTCACCTGCAGTGCCGTAAATCCAGATCCCTTTTTCCTGCAGGGTGCGCATGGTGCGTGCCAGATTGGTAACATGAATAAGCGGTACCGACTCTGCCGCACCACAGGCGACTTTACGGACTACCGGGGTCAGGCTGGCAGAGTTATCTTTGGGAATAATCACTGCATGTACGCCGGCCGCATCGGCGCTGCGTAAACAAGCACCTAAGTTATGCGGATCAGTTACCCCATCTAAAATCAACAGAAAAGGCGGCACATTCAATTCATTCAGGCAGGTATCTAAATCATGTTCGGTCAGAATTTTGGCTGCCTTTACGCGGGCAATAACACCTTGATGCTGCTCGCCCGCAGATTT
Organism: uncultured Psychromonas sp.; assembly: GCA_963674525.2. Lineage (GTDB taxonomy): Bacteria > Pseudomonadota > Gammaproteobacteria > Enterobacterales > Psychromonadaceae > Psychromonas. The sequence continues at coordinate 18,909 of CAXXRV010000029.1, forward strand.
ATCATCTAATGCTTTACGCTGCATAAATTGAACAGAAATGCCCCATTCGCTGGCTTTGGCGATGATAGAGCTTAAACGTTCATCATCCCGGCCCTTTAAGGCATAAATTTCAATAACCCGTTCCGGCTGCTTTTCCAACAGGGCGTCAACGGCATGCATGCCGTATATCAGTTCACTTTTACTCATTGGTTTTTCTCTAGTTATATAGTTACGAATAATGGATAAAGAGTAAATGGTAAGGAGTGCATGGTAAAGAGTAATGAGTCCTTATCACTCATCACTCATCACTCATCACTCATCGCTCGTCACTCATCGCTCGTCACCCATTACTCATCAGCCATTACTCTTAGCTTTTTGTGCTTTTATTCTTGCACGTTCTGCGCGGCCAGGACGTTTCTTTTTTGAGGTCTTTTTCTTTTTCGACGTTGCTGGATTTTTTTCGCCCTGCTTTACCTTGCTTTTCTTTTTTGCTTTTTTAAATTCCTGCTGCTGCTCTTCAGACGCTTGATCAATCTCGCTAATGAGCGGTTGATCGCTGCTTTTATTATGCGCTTTTCTGTTTTTTTGAGCGCGGCGCTTATCTAGCGGACGCTGCTTTTCCTTACTGGCGGTTTTACGGGCACGTTTACGTTGTCCGGCCGCCTCCTGATCGGCCAGCTCAAAGTCGATTTTCTTATCGTCTAAATTAACCGATAACACTTTTACCTGCAGTACATCACCAATGCGGTAAGTACGTCCGGTACGCTCCCCTTTAAGCGTTTGTTTAGCGGCATCAAAGATATAATAATCGGAAAGCAGGCTGGTGACATGCACCAGGCCATCAATATGGATATCATTGAGGCGGACAAAAAAACCGAAGTTGGTCACAGCTGCAATGGTGCCGACCATAGTATCACCGACATGATCCTGCATATATTCACATTTCAGTGCATCAGCAACATCGCGAGTGGCATCATCGGCACGACGTTCTGTCATCGAGCAGTGTTCGCCGAGAAAGCCCATTTCACTATGCTGGTAATGATAGCCGCCGGTACCTGTCCATTTGGATTTCTGCTGACCTTTTTCCTGCTGAGCGATGACGTATTTAATGGCCCGATGCAGGATCAGATCCGGGTAACGGCGGATTGGCGAAGTGAAATGCGAGTATTCCGCTAATGCCAGGCCAAAGTGGCCGACATTTTCATCCTGATAAACTGCCTGTTTCATAGAGCGCAGCAGCATAGTCTGCAGCAGCTCCTGATCTTCGCGTCCGGCAAAAGATTCGGCCAGATTGGCATAATCAAGCGGTGCCGGCTTATCACCGCCTTCCAGAGTTAAGCCGAGCTCGGCTAAAAAGGAGCGGAAATTGGCCAGTTTCTCTTCACTGGGCGATTCATGTACGCGGTATAGGGCGGCTGCCTGGGCTTTTTCAATAAACAGTGCCGAGGCAACATTTGCCTGGATCATACATTCTTCAATGATTTTATGAGCATCGTTACGCACTAAAGGCTCAATCGATTCAATTTTGCGCTGTTCATTAAACAGAAAGCGCACTTCAAGGGTTTCAAATTCCATACCGCCGCGAATATGGCGTGCTTTTTTAAATGCCTTATAAAGGTTTTCCAGCTCTTCAAGGTGTGGCACTAATGGGTTGTATTGTTCGCGCAGCGCCTGATCGCCTTCTAAAATAGCCGCCACCTTGGTATAGGTAAAACGTGCATGGGAGTTCATAACCGCTTCATAGAATTTATAATCCTGCAGATGTCCTTGTTTAGAGATAACCATTTCGCTGACCATGCATAAACGGTCAACCTGCGGGTTTAACGAGCATAAGCCGTTAGACAGCACTTCCGGCAGCATAGGAATCACCTGATCCGGGAAGTAGACTGAGTTACCACGGTTAAGTGCTTCTTTATCGAGCATGCTGTCATGGCGAACATAATAGCTGACATCGGCAATGGCAACCCATAAACGCCAGCCGCCATCGGCTTCACGCTGACAATAAACCGCATCGTCAAAATCCCGCGCATCTTCACCGTCAATGGTCACCAGCGGCAGATCACGCAGGTCAACCCGGCCTTTAATCGCCTCCTCCGGTACAAATTCAGTAAAAGCTTTTAACTCTTTTTCTAAGCCTTCCGGCCATTCATGAGGAATCGCATGGGTACGCAGGGCAATTTCAACCTCCATGCCCGGCTCCATCTCCTCCCCTAACACCTCTGTTATTTTTCCCTGTGCGGTAAAACGCGCTTTCGGACGCTGGATAATTTCTACGACGACAATCTGGCCGTGGCGTGCTCCATTGCTGTTTTCTTTACTGATTAAAATATCCTGATTGATACGCGAATCATCGGGCACAACCACGGCTATACCGTCTTCAACAAAATAGCGGCCGACAATCGGCTCCGGGCGTGCTTCCAAGAGGCGAACAAAGCGCGCTTCGGTGCGGCCGCGTGCATCAACATTAACCGGTTGCGCAAGAATTTTATCGCCGTGAAACAAAAAACGCATCTGGTGGGCCGGCAGGAAGAGATCCGGGCCTGGCTCTTCGGTCTGCAAAAAGCCAAAGCCGTCTTTATGACCGATCACCTTGCCTTTGGCTAAATTTAATTTTTCCGGCAGGGCATAGGTCGCATTACGGCACCAGACCAGCTGACCGTCACGCTCCATCGCTTTTAAGCGGCGGCGCAAACCTTCAGCTTCTTCTTCACTGCTTAAGGAAAATGCTTTAAACAGCGCATCGCGACTAATCGGCTTAGCCTGTTTTTGCAGATATTGTAAAATAAATTCCCGGCTGGGTACCGGATGTTCGTATGTTTGTGATTCGCGATCTAAGAAAGGATCTAAGGTCATAACTGAAGGCTCTATTTAATGTAATTAATTAAAGTATATCTGAAAAAAGAGATTAATAATAAATTCAATCAATTAATTAATAATAAGACAGATTGTCCAAGGAATAGGCAAATAATAAAAAAATTAAAAAAAACGCTAAAAAAGACTAGACAGGCTCGCCAACTTACAATAATATTCGCGCCACGCTAAAGACGTGAGCACCCGTAGCTCAGCTGGATAGAGCGTTGCCCTCCGGAGGCAAAGGCCACAGGTTCGACTCCTGTCGGGTGCGCCATCCCTTTGGATGACAATGATTCAGGTCGATAGCGCAAAAAGAAGTAATAGTGGCGGATGTAGCTCAGTTGGTAGAGCCCCGGATTGTGATTCCGGTTGTCGCGAGTTCAAGCCTCGTCATTCGCCCCATCTTTTACTTTTAAATCTCGGTGATTAGCGCAGCTTGGTAGCGCATCTCCATGGGTTTATGAAGAGTTGGACCAGAGGGTTTGACCCGTTATTTAAAGATAAACCTTAAAATACAAATTCTCGGTGATTAGCGCAGCTTGGTAGCGCATCTGGTTTGGGACCAGAGGGTCAGAGGTTCGAATCCTCTATCACCGACCACATTTAAGAAAACCGCACTTGTTGCGGTTTTTTTTCGTCTGCAGTTTGCTCGCTCACCTCTGATATTCCCAAATTAGTGCAGCTTGGTAGCGCATTGGCTTTAAAACTAGAGAGTTAGAGGTTCGAGCCGAGCGCAGCGAGACAACGCAGGAGGAACGACGGCGGCCCTGAAAGGGTAAGGAGCTTGCGACGCATAATCCTCTATCACCGACCACATTTAAGAAAACCGCACTTGTTGCGGTTTTTTTTCGTCTGCAGTTTATACTCGAACCTCTGATGCTCGGTGATTAGCGCTGCTTGGTAGTGCATTATTTAAAGGGCAGAAGTCAAAGATTGCTCAGACACTGAGTTGCCGCTTGAAAACATTGCTCAAGGACAAAGCTTCGCTTTTTCGCTGCTCCATCTATCACCGACCACATTTAGAGGAACCCGCTTAGCTTTATTAGCTAAGCGGGTTTTTTCGTTTTAGGAACCTCTCACCACGAAAACCTCAGGGGCATTTATTGGTTCGAAGCCTCTATCACCGACCACTTTCAGAAAAACCGCACTTGTTGCGGTTTTTTTTCGTTTGCCCAGCAAAGCTGGCAAACCCGCTCACTTGCAAGAAAGTGAGATCACCCCGACTGAGGGGAAGATAATCCGAATGGCAAGGGCGTTGTTGGCCAACGACAGGGTCTGAAGGAAGCCATAGGAAGTTAGAGATACACAACTAACCGTAACCTGTTTCGGCAGCATGGGTGGGTAAGCGTCCAAAATAGCGCGAAGCCCGATACTCAGTCAGACCTATGCTGTGCTTGAGGGTGGCATTTCTAACAGGGAGTCAGTGTAATAACTGGGGAAGCCTGACACTGCATCCAATCCGAAGGACTGGACATATTATCTCAAGAGGTGACTCAAGGTTAGCATGAGTGTGAGGTGGCAGATGAACCCGTAGTAGTGAATAAGGCTAGGCCGATGAAAGCCAGTAATGGTGTGGAGGATAAAACCAAGCCGACTATCTGCATGATGTCAGATAGAGTCAATTTAAGTCAAAAGCTTTAATTGATTGCGAAGGGGGGAAGTATTCTTTAAGTATATGAAAAGTGCCGAATTTAAACTATCGGCTTACAAGTGCTTTGACGAAAGCAGGCCTAACATGACGGCTAAACAGAAATGTGGACGCTGAGAAGAAAGGGCTGAGCAACGGAGTAATTGCATACCGCTTAGGCAGATTGCCGATGGGCTAGCACACCTAATGTGGCAATGAAGAATCGAACGATAGGATAAAGGACAGCGACCGGACATATCGCAAGCAAGGGCAATTAAGTGAGAGTTTATTACAGCTTGTATCATCAGATGCTGGACATCAACAACTTGTACAAGGGGTTCAAAAAGGTCAAAAGCGCCAAAGGAGCAGCCGGAATAGATAGGCAGTCCATAGGTGATTTTGCCGAGGATCTGGAAATAAACTTAAAACAACTGCAATTCGAACTGCAAACTAAACAGTATCGCGCGCAGGCCGTCAAGCGGGTGGAGATCCCCAAAGATGATGGTGGTGTGAGATTATTGGGTATCCCCGCAGTTCGAGACCGAATAGTACAACAAACCCTATTAAACATACTCCAACCGATTTTCGAACCGGGATTCCATCCATCAAGCTATGGATATCGACCGGAGCGAAGTTGCCACGACGCTATCAGCAAAGCGACCGTATTTATGCGTAAATATGAACGTCAATGGGTAGTGGATATGGATCTGTCGAAGTGTTTTGACCTGCTTGATCACCAGTTGATCATAAAAAGCATTCAAAGACGGGTAACAGACGGTAGCATTTTAAAACTGATCACTCAGTTTTTAAAAAGTGGCGTCATGATTGGCAAGAACTGGGAAGCGAGCCGGGTAGGCAGTCCGCAAGGGGGCGTTATCAGTCCGCTTATTGCAAATATCTACCTCGATGCGTTTGATCAAGAGATGAAAAAGCGTCAGCACCGAATAGTGCGTTACGCTGACGACATCCTGATCCTGTGTAATACAGAAAGAGCCGCCGAGAACGCCTTAACGCAAGCGACGCAGATACTGGAAAAAGACCTGAAACTGACGGTCAACAAGAAGAAAACCCACATAGCGCATAGCGATAATGGGGTTAAATTCTTAGGCGTGGAGATAGGTAGCCGCTACACGCGGATACAACCATCCAAGCTTCAAGGCTTTAAAGTAAAGGTTAAAGCGTTAACAAAACGCAATGGTGGTCAAAACCTAGCCGAAGTGATCAAACGGCTTAATCCGGTCATACGGGGTTTTGTAAACTACTTCAGTATCGCCAATTGCAAACGTGAGTTAAAACGATTAGCCGGCTGGATCAGGCGAAGGTTAAGGGCAATACAGCTTAAACTGTGGAAGAAGCCGAGCAGGTTGCATCGACGGTTAAAGCAGCTGAAATACACGCCACCCTTTAAGTTCATAAAGATGAACTCGTGGCGAAATTCCAGAAGCCCCTTATCGAGCTATGCCATGCCGAACAGTTGGTTGGAAGAACTTGGTTTGTATAATATAGAAAATGTGAGTACCGGTTGGCTTGCTCCATCAGCGTTTGTGAAGACGCGATGATGGAATCTGAGAATACATGAGCCGTATACGAGGTCCGTACGTACGGTTCTGTGAGAGGGATGAGGCATAAAGCCTCACCCTACTCGATGTCTGCAGTTTATACTCGAATCTCTGATACTCGTTGCTTAGCATGGCTTGGTAGCACATCTCCATGGTTGAATAAAGAGCTGGACTAGAGGAGCTGATAGCATTGCGCTTGCTAAACTGGACGAATAATCCTCTATTACGAGTACATGAGAGAAACCCGCTTGGTTTTATAACTAAGCGGGTTTTTTCGTTTTTAGAGAACCTCTAACCGCGAAAGCCGCGGGGGAATTTCGTTTTTGCACGATGATCGTGCAATCCTGCACAAATTTGTTGCAAGAAAAATAAAAGAAGATCACGGACTTAATGGGAGGTTCCTATAACCACCTGATATTAGTGGTTTTTATTTTTATGACTCGATTGGCACATGTATTGCAGCGTATGAAACAGTTGTTACAATTTTTTTATCATCTATTAAGGAGATTCCAGATGAAATTAAGTAAAGTTATTTCGAGTGTAGTTATGGCAGCTACTGTAATGTTTTCCGCTCAATCTGTTCAAGCAGCCGATCTAGATACGCTTCAGCAAAGAGGTGTTCTAAAAGTAGCTGTTCCACAAGATTTTCCACCTTTTGGAAGTGTCGGTCTTGACCTTAAACCACAGGGGTATGACATTGACATGGCTGCCTACCTTGCAAAAGAGATGCAGTTAAAGTTGGAGCTTGTTCCTGTTACCAGTGCGAACCGGATTCCCTACCTGCAAACGGGTAAAGTCGATTTAGTTATTTCCAGTATGGGTAAAAATCCTGAACGCGCGAAAGTGATTGATTTCAGTAAACCATACGCGCCGTTCTTCTTAGGTGTTTTTGGCAGTGAAGATCAAGTTGTGACTAAGCCGGAAGAGTTAGCAGGTAAAACGGTCGGCGTGACACGTGGTTCGGTAGAGGATATCGAGTTGAGTAAAATTGCACCGCAAGGGACGATCCTTAAGCGTTTCGAAGATAACAATACCACTATTTCCTCGTTTTTATCGGGGCAAGTGAGTCTTATTGCAACAGGTAACTTAGTGGTAACGGAAATCGCTACCCGCTACCCGGGAAAAGCGCCGCAAACTAAGTTTCTGCTGAAAAACTCGCCTTGTTATGTGGGGGTGATGAAAGGGGATACTGAGTTGCTTCATGAAGTTAACCGTCTGATTGCTCAGGCGAAACAACAAGGTGTTTTAGAAAACCTTTCTCAGAAATGGCTAAAAGCGCCATTCCCTGCGGATCTTGGCGCCTAGTTTAGGGTTACTTTTATGAGCTATCAACTTGATTTTTCAGGACTGGTTCCTTACCTGCCAGAGTTTTTGGCAGGTTTGTCGACAACGATTCAATTGACGTTGATTGCAACCTTTGCCGGACTGTTGTTGGGCACCTTGTGTGCGGTTGGACGCATCAGTCAAGCGGCTGGGCTGCGCTTGTTATGTGCCAGTTATATTGAAATAATTCGAAATACCCCATTTATCGTGCAACTGTTTTTTATTTTTTTCGGACTCCCTGCAATCGGCATAAAGCTGTCAGCCTGGCAGGCCGGCTCAATAGCTATGATTGTTAATTTAGGAGCTTACAGTGCGGAAATTATTCGCGCGGGTATTGAAGCTGCCCCTAAAGGTCAATGGGAAGCCGGCAGAACATTGGGGCTGACGCGCCGTCAGATTTTTATGCATATTATTTTGCCGCCTGCTTATCAACGGGTTTATCCGGCTATCGTTAGTCAGTGCATCATTGTTATGTTGGGATCATCCGTCGTCTCGCAAATTTCGGTTGAGGAGCTGACTTTCGCCGCCAATTTTGCGCAGTCGCGCAGCTTCTTAGGCTTTGAATCTTATTTATCTATCGCATTAATTTATTTGCTGCTGTCGATTGTTATGCGCCAGACATTTACATTATTCAAACAATACGCCTTTAAGAACCCATCGTTGTAGGAGACCCGGATTATGATGCAATTTAGCGATTGGGATATTTTAAAAAATTTGCTGCTAGCAGCACGCTGGACAATATTGCTTTCTTTGCTGGCTTTCGCTGGAGGTGGTTTGTTGGGGATCTTTTTAACCCTTTTACGCAGCCATCGTAGCAAAATTTTTACTAAACCTATTCAGTTATATGTCGAAGTTTTTCAAGGTACGCCGTTGTTACTGCAACTGTTCCTTGCCTTTTTTGGCCTCTCGCTGATCGGCATAGAGGTTAACGCGTGGTCGGCAGCGATTATCAGTCTGACTTTATTCAGCAGCGCCTTCTTCCATGATATCTGGCGCGGCTGCATAGAGGCATTACCTAAGGGGCAATGGGAGGCCTGCCGCACATTAGGGTTTACTTATATGCAAACCATGAAGCACGTTATTTTTCCGCAGGCGATGCGTATGGCTATTGCTCCGACCGTCGGTTTTTCGGTGCAGATAGTGAAAGGGACTGCGCTTGCTTCGATTATAGGATTTGTAGAATTAACCAAAGCCGGCACCATGTTAAACAATGCAACTTTTCAGCCATTTAAAGTATTTGCTTTAGTTGCGCTGCTGTACTTTGCTATCTGTTTTCCTCTGTCTGTTTTCGCCCGTCATCTGGAGAAGAAAAATCATGTCACTCGTTAGTATTGATAAAGTCCATAAGTATTATGGCGATAACCATGTCCTGAAGGGCGTGAATCTAAAAATTAAAGCCGGCGAAGTCGTGTCTATTATCGGCCGCAGCGGTTCCGGAAAAAGCACCTTACTGCGTTGCATCAATGGCCTGGAAGAGTTTCAGGAAGGGGCCATTACCGTCGATATGCAGGCTGTCGAAAACGACGAATTTAAGCTGCGTCTGCTCAGTCGTAGCGTAGGTATGGTGTTTCAGAGTTTTAATCTTTTTCCGCATAAGACGGTAGGCGAAAATGTGATGCTGGCAACCAGACTAGTGTTGAAAAAAACACCGCAGGAAAGCCGCGAAATTGCCGAAGAACTACTTAAAAAAGTGGGCCTGTCGGACAAGTTTGATGCTTATCCGAGTAACCTCTCTGGCGGTCAGCAGCAGCGTGTTGCTATTGCCCGCTCACTGGCCATGTCACCTAAGGTATTACTTTGTGATGAAATTACCTCGGCACTGGATCCCGAATTAGTTGGAGAAGTGCTTAAGGTGCTCGAGCAGCTTAAGGCGGAAGGCATGACGCTGATTCTTGTTACCCATGAGATGAATTTTGCGCGTGATGTCGGTGATCGAGTTGTCTTTATGAATCAAGGTAAAGTGTGGGAAACAGGGGCCAGTGAGGCTGTTTTTGCCAATCCACAAACCCCTGAACTGCAAAGTTTTCTTTCTGCCGTCAGGTAGGTAGAGCACTAAGTAAAATATTGTACTTATCCTATGCAATGGTATTAACAGATAAAGGCACATCATGACTAAAAACAATAACTCCCTCGCTGAACGTATCACTCAACACTATTCGAAATTGACAGAAAGTAGTCGTCGTATCGCTGATTACCTGCAACTCAATCCGGAAAAGATACTGATGTTCTCGACTGCTGAAATTGCAGAGGCATGTGCGGTATCGAAAGCCAGTGTCAGCCGTTTTATTCGTCAACTTGGCTATCATGATCACCTGGCGTTGCGCAGTGAATTAATCGCTGAGCGAGATCGAGGTGTACCTGTTTTAACCGCGAATATTGATGACTCCGGTTTTCAACAGGAGTTGCAAGCACTCGAGCAGCTTTGGTCTCAGCTAAGTGAAATGGATCTCGATGCTTTGATTAAAGAGATTGCCGGGGCAAAGCGGGTGAAAATTATTGGCTATCGTAACAGTTACCCTGTGGCGATGCATTTTCGCCAGCAACTGATGCAGTGTCGAACCGATGTTGAGTTACTTCCTTTACCGGGGCAAACACTGGGGGAGGATCTGATGTCTATTAGCTCTGATGATCTGGTGATTGTGATAGGTATTCGCCGCCGAGTGAAGCAGTTTTCGCGCATTATTGAGCAGCTGTCTGGACAGCGTGTTCTGCTGATCACGGATCAATCCGGCCAGAAATACGCGCATAGCGTCAGCCAATTTTTAATCTGCGGCATGAACAATAAGATGCCTTTGGATAGCTACGCCGTGCCAATGAGTCTGGTTTCTTATCTAGTGAACAGGGTGTATATCCATCTCAATGGCAGCGCCTCGATGCAAAGCAGCAAAATCAGTGCGAGTTACTCGCAGTTAGATGAGTTGGAATAATTTGTGTTCCGTCAACTATGGTTTCTCTAAAGAATAATGAAGAAAGTAAATAAGCTTATGAATGTATTAAATAAACTAAAAAAAGAGTGGTTTCTGGTCGGTATGGTCTTAGCGATTGCCTTAGCGACAATAACCCCTGATTTGGGCCGTTCTGGTGGCCTGATTCATCTGGATATGCTAACGGGAATCGGCGTTGCGATTGTGTTTTTCCTGCACGGTTTGGGGCTATCCCCGCGCGCGATTAAAGAGGGGGTAGCCAACTGGCGACTGCATATCTATATTCAACTGGCCACCTTTGTGCTTTACCCGCTGCTTTGGGTTGTGTTTGGCAATAGTTTTCTGGCTTATATGCCATCAGCACTGGCGTTTGGTTTCTGTTACCTGTTTGTGCTGCCGAGCACGATTTCTTCCTCTGTGGCTATGACCAGTGTCGGCAAAGGCAATGTCCCCGGTGCAATCTTTAATGCATCCTTATCGAGTATTTTAGGTGTATTTATTACCCCCTTACTTATTCAACTGTTTATGGGCTTTGAAGGTGCTGAGCTGGACTTGATGGCATCGGTATTCGCTATTGCCAAGTTGTTACTACTGCCTATGATTGTCGGGCAGTTACTACGCCCTTATTTAATTAAATGGGTAGAAAAACATAAGGCAATCGTCAATAAGATCGATAAATATGTCATTTTACTGATCGTCTACAATGCCTTTTGTAATTCTGTTGCTGACGGTATTTGGAGTGATTTTTCAATAGGCTTGTTAGCGACGTCAATCCTTCTATGCTGCATCTGTCTTCTGCTGATGGTTCACTCTCTGCAGTGGGGGGCCCGTCGTTGCCATTTCAACCAATTTGATGAAGTTGCAGCTGTTTTCTGCGGCACGAAAAAGACACTGGCCGCAGGTGTGCCGATGGCAACGGTGATTTTTGGGGCGGATCCTAGATTAGGCATGATTTTGTTGCCGATTATGCTCTATCACCCGATTCAAATTTTCTACTGTGCCGTTCTAGCTAACCGTTATGCGCAGAAAAGTACCCTGCTCAATCAAGCCGTTACAGATTAAAGGATCATCGCAATGGTTAAAGATACTAAGGTTTATTGCGCTCAAGGACCGGCTTGTTTGTCGCCTCTTTCTCCAGGTGCATTGTCCGGTTATCGTTTTGTGTTCAAAGATCTGTTTGATGTTGCAGGCTATGTGACGGGGGCAGGTAACCCTAAGTGGCTTGCCAGTCATCAGCCAGCGAAGTCAACATCGCCTTTAATTATCGCTCTGTTAAAGCAAGGTGCAAGTTGTGTCGGGCGGGTACAAACAGATGAATTGGCGTATAGCCTCAACGGACAAAACATTCATTACGGAACACCGCTAAATCCGGCTGCGCCGGATTGTATCCCTGGCGGATCATCAAGTGGTAGTGCAGTGGCGGTTGCCCGCGGTGAGGCGGATTTCTCTATCGGTACTGATACCGGCGGCTCGGTGAGAGTCCCTGCCAGCTACTGTGGGCTATTTGGTCTTCGTCCTACGCTGGGCAAACTGGATTTGACAAACTGCTTTGAGCTGGCTGGCAGTTTTGATACTGCCGGTATCTTCAGTCGTGATTTAGAGCTGTTGCGCGATGTTTATAAAGTGCTAGTTCCTGAGCCGGTAACGACAGAAAAGGTACATACCTTATATCTTGATGATTGTTTAGCACGTTATTTAAGTAAAGAGCGATTAGTGCGTTTACAGAAGTGGTGCCAAGATGCAGAAATTGAGCTGCTGCGAGGAGATTTTCTTGTTCAAAGTCAGTGGCTGCTGACTGAGTTGAGCACGCTGTTTCGTACTATTCAAGGCTTTGAAATTATTGAAAATCACAATGATTGGTTAACACAGTTTGGAGACAGCCTGGATCCGGCTATTTTTGAACGGGTACAGTGGGCGAGAAGCATTAGCCGTGAGCAATATGCCGATGCGAAAGCGCAGCAAACTGATTTTCAGCAGCAGTTATCCACTCAATTACGACAAAATCAGGTGTTGTGGGTGATACCAACCACACCTTCCGGACCGCCTGCGCTGACCATGAGCGGCGAGGCGCTTGCCAGTTACCGCAGCGATCTGATGGGACTGACCAGTATAGCTGGTCTGTGCGGTTTTCCGCAGCTGCATCTGCCGATGAAAGACTTGCCGGAAGGGCCTTGTGGTATCTCGTTAATGGGATTAGCGGATAAGGAAGCACAGTTATTGGCAGTAGCACAAAGTCTGCAAGGAGAGTAAAGATGAAATATCAATCCGCTTTTACCGCCCCGCATTTTAAAGCCGCTCAGGTAGGCCAGTCGATTCTGGATGCTGGTGGTACAGCGAGTGAAGCTATGGTTGCAGCTGCTGCTATGGTGTCGGTCCAGTACCCGCATATGAACAGTATTGGTGGAGATGGTTTCTGGCTGATTTGCAAACCGGGAGAAACGCCGATTGCTATCGATGCTTGTGGTGCGGCAGCAGGCAATATTGACATTGAAAGCTATCGCCAACATGGGAATACGATTCCTGATGCTGGTGGTAGAGCGGCGATTACCATGGCGGGCACAATATCCGGATGGCAAAAAGCGCTGCAAATAGACAACTCCGGCATGAGCTTAAGTGAGTTACTGCAACCAGCCATTGAAGCTGCCGAACAGGGTATTGAAGTTACACAAAGTTTAGTGGACGCGAGTGAAAAGACCTTTTCCCGCTTAGCGGATCTGAAGCCGTTTGCCAAACGCTTTTTGAATAATGGTCTTCCTTTAAAAGTGGGTGACAGGTTAACGAATCCGCCTTTGGCTCGGACATTCAAGCAACTTGCTAATTTGGGCCTGGATAGTTTTTATCGCGGTGAGCTGGCTGAGCAGATGGCGAAAGAGCTGGCTGAGGCGGGTAGTCCGTTGACGCTGGTCGATTTTCATGCGCATTACGCGAAAGTGATGGAGCCTCTTAGCGTAGAGATTTCAAAAGGCCGTTTATATAACTTTGGCGCTCCAACACAAGGCTTGGCGTCTTTACTGATCCTGGCTATCTATGATCAGCTGGCGTCACAGGCCGGCAGCGAGCTCGACCATATTCACCTGCTCGTCGAAGCGACAAAACAGGCATTTATTATCCGTGATCGCTGGATCACGGATGAAGCGCATTTACAGTCTCCGTTGCAGGAGTGGCTTAGCGATTCTGTTATCAAGCAGTGCGCAAGTGAGATTTCCATGAGTCATGCTAAACCCTGGCCGCATCAAGCTAAACCGGGTGATACCGTGTGGATGGGTGCAACGGATCAGCACGGTACTATGGTGAGCTTTATTCAGAGTATCTACTGGGAATTCGGCAGTGGCGTGGTGTTACCCGGGAGCGGTGTTGTCTGGAATATTCGTGCGCAGAGTTTTTCACTGGATGCAGCGCATCACAATGTATTGGCGGCGGGGAAAAAGCCCTTTCATACGCTTAATCCAGCCTATGCCGAGCTGCATGATGGCAGCCGCATGGTTTATGGAACCATGGGCGGAGAGGGGCAACCGCAAACGCAAGCGTGCCTGTTCAGCCGTTACCACTATCAAAGCATGAGCCTGCAGGATGCCGTCGCCAGACCGCGCTGGTTACTGGGACGCACATGGGGCGACAGTACAAACAATCTGCGTTTAGAAGAGCAGTTATTTGACCTTTATGGTGACGCACTGCAACAGCGTGGTCATGAAGTCACAGATGTTAATGATAACAATGAATTGATGGGGCATGCCGGAGCGATTGTGCTTGATTCGCAAGGACAAACGTCAGCAACCAGTGATCCCCGTTCTGATGGAACTAGCTTATTTGGAAAATATTATGAAAACTAACGATACTTTTGAAACCTTGAACCCGCCTCAACGCTTACTGATGGGGCCTGGACCGATTAATGCTTATCCGCGTGTCCATCAAGCTATTTCACAGAACCTGATCGGCCAGTACGATCCGGTGATGACGGGCTATATGAATCAGGTACAGGCGTTGTACCGTGGTGTATTTCAAACGCAAAATCAGCAGACGATGTTAGTTGACGGAACGGCACGCTCCGGCATTGAAGCCGTATTGGTTTCTATTTTAAAACCAGGTGACAAGGTGTTGATTCCTGTGATCGGTCGTTTTGGCCATCTGCTTTGTGAAATAGCGCAGCGTGTCGGTGCCGTGGTGAAGACCATCGATATTGAGTGGGGGGAAGTATGCCCGGCTGAGCGCGTAGAAGAAGCGATTAAAAGCTTTCAACCGAAACTGCTTGCCACTGTACAAGGTGATACCTCGACCACTATGAATCAGCCACTGGCTGAATTGGGTGAAATTTGTCAGCGCCATAACGTATTGTTTTACTGTGATGCAACGGCTTCTATCGCCGGTAATGAACTGAAAGTCGATGAATGGCAGCTGGATGCGGTTTCAGCAGGTTTGCAGAAATGTTTGGGCGGCCCGTCAGGCAGTGCGCCTGTCACCCTCAGTGACCGTTGTGCGGAAGTGATTAATCGCCGTAAACATATCGAGGCGGGGATCCGCAACGCTTCTCACTCAGAAGGTAAAGAGCTTGCAATACAGTCCAACTACTTTGATTTGGCAATGATTATGGATTACTGGGGGCCGGAACGTTTAAACCATCATACGGAAGCGACCAGTATGCTGTATGCCGCTCGGGAATGTGCGCGTCTTTTCCTGGAAGAGGGAGAGGAGAATGTCATTGCGCGTCACCAGCAAGCGGGAAGCGCGATGGCCTCAGGGCTGCAGGCGATGGGACTGAAGCTGTTTGGTAACCAGAAATATAAGATGAACAATGTTGTCGGCGTATACATTCCTGATGGTTTGGACGGTGATAAAGTACGTATGGAGTTGCTGCACTGTTTCGGAATTGAAATCGGTACCTCTTTTGGTCCGTTGCATGGAAAGATCTGGCGAATAGGAACTATGGGCTTTAACGCTCGTCAGGAATGTGTACTGGCCACTTTAGCGGCACTGGAGTCGATCTTATTAAAATATAAAGTTCAGATTGCACCAGGACAGGCCGTGGCAACGGCTATGAAACACTACCTGAAGTAGGTCCGGATAACAGGAGTCGCTATGACCATAGAAAATCGCAGTAGAAAAATTATGCAACAAGCCGATCTGCTTGCGCAATACAGCGCAATGCAGGGCGGACTGACACGCGCCTATTTAACCCCTGAGCATCAGCAGGCACATCAACAAATTGCGCAGTGGATGGAGCAGGCCGGCCTGCAGACCTGGCAGGATAGTGTCGGTAACCAGTGGGGAAGAAAAGTTTCCCGCAACCCGACATTAGCGACGCTCATTATCGGCTCGCATAGTGATACGGTCGCCAATGCAGGAAAATACGATGGTAATTTAGGGGTACTGCTTGCTATTGAAGCGATGCATGCGTTGGCTGATAGCGATCTGCCGTTTCATGTCGATGTAGTGGCTTTTGCGGATGAGGAGGGCACGCGTTTTAACACTACCCTGATCGGTTCCAGTGCTGTTGCCGGGTGTTTTCAACCCGCCTGGTTAGATGTTAAAGACAGCCAGGGAATTACTATGGGTGAAGCGCTGCGCGATTATGGCTTACAGCCGGCGCTGGCCGGCAGTGATAAACGCAGCGCAGAAGATACGCTCGCTTATCTGGAAGTACATATTGAGCAAGGACCGGTACTGGAAAGTCAAGATCTGCCCGTTGGCGTGGTTACCGGTATTGCCGGTGCTAAACGCTATCAGTTCAAACTGCGCGGTATGGCCGGTCATGCAGGTACCGTGCCTTTGCCGTTACGTCAGGATGCTATGTGTGGTGCTGCGGAAATGATCTCCTCCATTGAAGCTTTTTCCAGAGAGCATGAAATTGTGGCTACTGTCGGTAAATGTGATGTGCGCTCGGGGGCGGTTAATGTTATTCCGGGCGAAGTCGATTTTACTTTAGATATTCGCAGCCAAGATCAGTCTAATTTAGATAGCTGCTGTGACGCATTATTAAAGCAGTTAGCTGAGATTGCGCAGCAGCGTCAGCTGCAACTGCAAAGCGAAAAGATTTATCAGGCCAAAGCTGTACCTTGCTGTGCCGCCTTGCAGCAGCAATGGGCTAAGGTGGTTGAGCAGCATACAGGGCAAGACGCTTGTTTATTAGCCAGTGGTGCGGGTCATGATGCGATGGTGATGGCTAATCTTACTGATATAGGCATGCTTTTTGTTCGTTGTGAGAAAGGGATCAGTCATAATCCTAAAGAGCAGGTATTGGAGGCTGATGTTGAGGTCGCACTCAATTGTTTGATAGATATGATTAAGCAATTGTTTATCAAGCAAAACGATGCTGATAAAAGTGTGGGTATTGCGGGAATGAATAAACAGATGGCTGTGTCGTTATGATGATAGATAATAAAAACTCAATAGCTCTCTTGGGCTTGGGTATAGCGGGAAACTCTGCGGGTCACCTGCAGCAGACCGGAGAGGGCAAGGCTTTCACCCAGAGTAACGATATCAACAAACCGCAAGCCTTATTTCCCTTTTACGTGCCCGAAGCCAAAGAGGTTTATTTGGCATCTATGCCTTATTCTATGGGTAAATTGCACTTGCCGGATGATCCGCAGGCTAAAGTGCAGATGGAGCCGGAGCTGGCGTTGAAACTTGCCGCAACTTATGGCCCTCAGGGAAAACTGATCCAATTAGAAGCACTTACAGTCAGTGTACTCAATGATGCCACTTATCGTAATGCCACAGTTGCTAAGTTAGCAGAAAAGAAAAATTGGGGAGCGGCATCTAAGGGGCTTGCTGGCCATGAAATTAAAATAGATAATTTTAGTTCAGGTTGTCATTTAGAGCACTTTCGTTTGTGTGGTTTTCACCAGCGCAATGGCGTATGGCAACTCTGTGGTGATGACGTTGCGCTGACAGAATACAGTTATTTCTATGAAGATCTATTGCAGTGGTTGCTAAAGCAGATTCAAGAGCAGCAAGATAAGGGGGTATTGCACAATATTAACAGCCTGCTGGCGCAGGCTAACCATCCTGAGACAATGCTGGTTTCGATCGGAGCGACCCGTTATAGCGCTTATGGTGAGCAGCATCAGCTTTTACCCGGAGATCAGACTGCTGTCGTTTTATATGACAGCCGCGCTTATCATTTTAAAGAGGTGGCTCGTTTAATCGAGCAAACTAACGACTTGGAGGTCTTGTGCAATGACAGGATTATCTGCTTACAGCAAGAGGTTGTTTGAAAAATGGCAACATGGTAGAGATCTGGTGATATGAGGGTAGATTTAGGAAGCCTGCAATCAGGCCGTGTATTATTGCATTCAATTAAGATTCTCGATTACTGCAAGTCGCTGCTGTTTCAATCTAAAATGGGCATCAGTTAAACAATTGAGATTGAGTGCGGAATATCACTACTAAGCAATGAAAAATTACTACTCATCTGTAAAAGTACGGTAATATAAACAGATAGATTCAACAAGTGGCTTAGCATATGGATGTAGAACTGCAGGAAATACAGAACTTTCTTTCTCAATACCCTCCTTTTAACGAGTTACCGGAAGAGGTAGTTGAATATGTCACCAGGCAAGTAGAGATCTCTTACTTTCGGGAAGGTACGCCGATCACCCACTTTGGCGATTATATTCATGATCTCTATGTTATTCGCAGCGGTGTGGTGGAAATTCACCGCCGCAACGGGGAATTGTATAATCGTCTCGATGAAGGTTGCTTGTTTGGTCAGATGGCTTTAATGATCAATAATAAGGTTCGCTTTCCGGCTAAGGCAATTGAAGATACGCTCCTCTACTGTATTCCTCATGCTGTTTTTCAGCAGCTCTACGATGAACACGATACCTTTGCTGATTTTGTTGAAGTAGAGCATTATGCACGGCTGCGGCAGGCGCTTTCCAGCAATCAGGATGGCAATGATTTGACGGCCTCAAAGGTCACTACGCTGATCAGCAGAGAGCCGGTCAGTATTGAAAAAACAGCGACGATTCAGGCTGCTGCACAAAAAATGGCGGAAGAGGGCGTCTCTTCACTGTTGATTTTCGATCCGGACATTGATGACCAGGATGAAGATAACAATCCGATTGTCGGCATTATTACCGATCGGGATCTTTGCATTCGTGTGCTTGCCGAGAGTCTCTCGCCACTCGATGAGGTGGCCAGTGTTATGACGGTAGAGCTTATTTCTCTGGATCATAATGCCTATGTCTACGAGGCGATGCTGACCATGCTGCGCAGCAATGTCCACCATCTGCCGATTCTTAAAAAACGCCGACCAATAGGGGTGCTGGAGTCCGCGGATATTGTCCGCTATGAATCGCAAAGCTCACTGCTGCTGGTGAACAGCATCTTCGTGCAGAATAGCGTCGAAGAGCTGCAGGCTCTTTCGGAGCAGGTGCGCGACAGTTTTGTACGTTTAGTGAATGAAGATGCCAACTCGCATATGGTCGGCAGTGCCATGTCAGTGATTGGCCGCAGCTTTAAGCAGCGCATTATCGAGCTTGC
The DNA here is from genome assembly GCA_963674525.2 of uncultured Psychromonas sp. Classification (GTDB taxonomy): domain Bacteria; phylum Pseudomonadota; class Gammaproteobacteria; order Enterobacterales; family Psychromonadaceae; genus Psychromonas. The sequence continues at coordinate 37,655 of CAXXRV010000029.1, forward strand.
CGAAGAGGAGCTTGGCGAAGCGCCTATTCCTTACTGTTTTCTGGCGCTTGGCTCTATGGCTCGAGATGAACAGCTGCTGGTAACCGATCAGGACAATGCGATTATTCTCGACAGCAGTTATGATGAGCAGAAACACGGTCAATATTTTGCCGATCTGGCTAAGTTTGTCTGTGATGCGCTGGATAAGTGCGGCTATGACTATTGCAGCGGCGAGATTATGGCAACCAATCCTGCCTGGCGCATGACCCGCAGCCAATGGGAGGCGTGTTTTGCCGACTGGATCGATAACCCGAATCCGAAAGCGCTGCTTAACAGCTCTATTTTCTTTGATCTGGATGGCGTTTATGGCCGGCTGAAATGGGCGGAACAGCTAAACAGTTTTATCGTGCGCAGAGCACGTAAAAACAACCGTTTTCTGGCCTGTCTGGCACGCAATGCACTTAACCGTACACCACCGTTGGGCTTTTTCCAGAGCTTTGTCATGGAAAAGGATGGTCAGCATAAGAACTCTATTAACCTGAAAAGACGCGGTACCGCGCCGCTCGCGGATCTGATTCGTGTCCATGCGCTAGCCGTCGGCTCGCGCTCGCAGAACTCCTTTGAGCGTCTGGACGACATTGCCGAAGCGGGCATATTGCCTAAGGGGCGCGCCCAGGATTTGCGTGATGCGATGGAGTTTATCTCCATGGTGCGTATTCGCCATCAGGCGATAGATGTCGAAAATGGTATTGAGCCGGATAATAATATTGAACCGGATAATATCTCTGATTTTGATCGGCGTAATTTAAAAGATGCCTTTCAGATCCTGAGTAACGGCCAGAAATTTCTTAGGTTCCGTTATCAGGCCAGCAATAAATTTGGTTAATAGTTATGAGTTTGTTAAAACTGTTTAAGCTTGGCAGCAATCTCGATTGGCCGGCCTTCTACCAGGAAAAAGCCAGTCAGTCGAAAAATGCGCTGCTGCAGAATTTTTATAAACTGGGTGTCGCCGCTCCCGATACGCCGATATCTGCTATTAAATTTGTCGCGCTGGATTTTGAAACCACCGGCCTGGATGCCAAAAAAGACGATATTATCAGTATCGGGCTGGTGCCTTTTGATCTGCAGCGTATCTACCTGAGTCATGCCAAGCACTGGATCGTTAATCCGAACCGGCCACTGGGAAAAGAGTCGGTTGTTATTCATGGTATTACCCATAGTGATATAGTTGACGCGCCGGATCTGATCCGCATTTTAGAGCTGGTGCTGGAAGCGCTGGCTGAGAGTGTGGTGGTCGTTCATTACCGGCCTATTGAAAGGGAGTTTTTTAATATTGCGCTGAAAACGCGTATAGGTGAGGGGATCATGTTTCCCCTGGTGGACACACTGGAGATAGAAGCCGACATTCAGAATCGCGCCGCCAGTGGTTTTATTAACTGGCTGAAGGGAACTCGGCCTAAACCGGTTCGCCTGGGCGCCAGCCGCAAAAGGTACGGTCTTCCTGCTTATACGCCGCATCACGCGCTGACCGATGCAATAGCTACTGCGGAATTACTGCAGGCACAAATTGCCTATCACTACTCGCCCGATACGCCAATCAGTAAGCTCTGGAAATAACAACGGCTGGCGATCTTTTAAAGCAGAGAGAAGGCCAGCTGTGCAGCAAAAACCAGCAGCAGACTGCCCATTAGGCGCTCAAAAATATAACCGTAACTGACAAATTTGTTACGCACTTTCTGTTGTGAAAAAAGCAGGGACAGCGACGAGAACCACAGTGCGGTCGTCAGGGCTATCCAGACGCCATAAAGACTCTGCACAAAGAGCGGCGTGTCCATGCTGACTATAGTGGTAAAAATGGCTAAAAAGAACAGGGTTACTTTCGGGTTTAACAGGTTGGTCATAAAGCCGAGCATAAAAGCACCCTTATAACTGCTGGTGCTGCTGTTGATTATTGAGCCGGCGCTACCTGTCGCTTTTTTGCTAGCGAGCAGTTTTATACCCAGGTAGGAAAGATACAAGGCGCCGGCAATTTGTGCGCCGAGCAGTGCCATTGGTGACTGGCTGATAATAAGCCCGATGCCTAACAGGGTGTAGAGTATATGAACGGAAATGCCGCAGGCAATGCCGAGGCTGGTAACCAGGGCGGTGCTTCGCCCCTGGCTGATGCTCTGGCGAATGACAATGGCAAAGTCTGGTCCGGGCGAGATAACTGCCAGCATATGTACGAGAGTGATCATTAAAAACTCATCAAGATAAGCGGCGATCATGGTTTTTCCTGAGTGTTTTGTTGCAGTAATTGAGCCAGGCGAAATTGCGCGGCATTATCAGGCAGCTGTTTGCGCTCTTTGCCGAGCATATAGTTTTCTTTGAAGGTCGTAAATAAAAGATCCATCACGGCCGCATTATCATGCTCGCCGATAAATTCTAAGACGCGCCCGGCAACTTCCGCGGTGGCCAGCTGATTATCCTTAACCGCTTTGCGGATCAGGTAACGCGAGATACTCTCAGGGGAGAAAGATAAAACAGGAAAGTGGTCCAGATAAGGGCTCTTGCGGAATATTTTCTTGGCCTGTGCCCAACTGCCATCGAATAAAATAAACAGCGGTGTTTTCTGCTTGTCTATCTGTTGAGCCTCACGTATAACCCGCTGCGCCGTACTATATTCCTCGGGAAAGACAATAATCGGCTGCCATTGCGGATCCTGTAACAGTTGCAGCAGTTGCGGCTCGGGCTGCGTGCGCGACCAGATAAAAGCATAGGTAGCGGGGATCAAGTCGGCAATCAGCCGGCCTGTATTGCTTGGCTTTAGGATTTCATCATCATACATTAACAGCAAAAAAGCACTGTTGCTGGCAACTGTTCTTTTTAGCTTGCAAATGCATAAGTGCGGCAGCAGCATGCACGCAGTACAGCGCTCAATGCGTCCACCGCGTGCCAGAAAAGGGCGGGTGCAGCGGCTAAGGCGCTGTTGATATAGTTTGTGGACGGCGTGAATGCGCATAATTTCTGTCTTTCAGTCAATGGAAGGGGGATTATATGTTATAAATGCCCTTCAGTTCATCATAAGGTTTTCTATGCAACAGTTACTCAAACAATATTTCGGCTTTTCATCCTTTCGCGCAGGACAGGAGCAGGTTATTGGAACGCTGCTTAAGGGCGAGAGCAGCGCCGCTATCTTTCCGACCGGATCGGGAAAATCGTTATGTTATCAGTTGCCGGCGCTACAGCTTCCGCACCTGACGCTGGTGGTTTCTCCGTTGTTAGCCCTGATTCAGGACCAACTGCAGTTCCTGCAGAGCAAGGGGATCAGTGCCGCCAGCATTCATTCCATGCAGACGCCGGCGGAGTCCGCGACTGTTTATAAAGGGCTTGCCGACGGGCAGATTAAAATTCTGTTTATTTCGGTTGAGCGCCTGAACAGTGAGCGCTTTCGGCTGTTTCTAAAGAAATTGCCGATTTCACTGCTGGTGGTCGATGAGGCGCACTGTATCTCCGAATGGGGACATAATTTCCGTCCCGATTATCTTAAGCTGGCGCAATACCGGCGTGACTTTGCCATTCCGCAGGTGCTGCTGTTAACGGCAACGGCCACCGCGAAAGTGATCGATGATATGGCGGACAAGTTTGCGATTGACCAAGAGAATATCACGCTAACCGGATCTTACCGCGCCAATCTGCATCTGTCGGTGCGTGCTGTCAGCGATGAAAACAAGTTATCCGTTTTACTGCCCTGGTTAAAAGCGCGTGCCGGCTCGCCCGGTATTATCTACGTTACCCTGCAGAAAAGCGCGGAAGATGTGGCGCATTTATTACAGCAGCAGGGCATCAATGCCACTGCTTATCATGCGGGGTTAGCTGATGAACGGCGGATCGCGATTCAGCAGCAGTTTATGGCCGGACAACTGCCGTTAATTGTTGCGACTATTGCCTTTGGCATGGGCATTGATAAGCGTGATATCCGTTTTGTGGTCCATTATGATCTGCCCAAATCGATAGAAAACTATGCGCAGGAGATTGGTCGCGCCGGGCGTGATGGCCTGAACTCGGAGTGTCTGGTGCTGGCCAATCAAAGTAACCTTAATATTCTGGAAAATTTTGTCTACGCGGATACCCCTGAGGCGAGTGCGATTGATTATATTCTTCAAGAAATTGCTCAGGCAGGCGGGCAATGGGAGGTGCTGATGAACAGCCTCTCGAGTTTATCCAATATCCGTTTACTGGCCTTGAAAACCCTGCTCGTTTACCTGGAGTTAGAGGGGGTACTGCAGCCTGCTTATAGCTATTATGCGGAGTATAAATACAAGCTGTTAGTGCCGGAAAATGAGTTATTAGCGCGCTTTCAGGGGGAGCGCAGCCAGTTTTTACAAGCCGTGCTGCACAGCTCCGATAAAGCGCGTACCTGGGCGACCATTAATTTTGATAAACTGCATGCTGTTTACCCCGGCGAGCGCAGCCGTGTTATTGCCGCGCTTGATTACCTTGATCAACAGGGGCTGATTGAACTGCAGAGCAAGCAGATGACCCAGGTCTATAAAGTATTTAAAGAGGCGATAACGGCAAATCTGCGCGAGCAGCTGGTGCTGCGCTTTAAGGAAAAGGAAAGCAGCGAAATACAGCGTATTCATTTTCTGTTAGACTTTTTTTCCAGCGAGCACTGCTTAAGTCTGCAACTGGCTCAGTATTTTTCCGATACTAATCTGCAGCAGCCCTGCGGGCACTGCTCGGTTTGCGCCGGACAAGTTGCCGTGCTGCCTGAGCCTGCGCCTTTAAAAGCACTCGATGAGTATGATTTCCAACAGCTCAGTGCACAGATTAATGATAAATTAGGCGAGCAGAAAACCCCGGTCTTATTAGCACGTTTCTTTTGCGGATTAAGCACACCTGTTTTTACGCGCCTGAAAGTGCGTAAACTGCAGGGGTTTGCGCTGTTAGAAAAATATCGCTTTGCCCAAGTGCAGGCGTGGATAGAAAAGCACTTAAAGAGCACCGCACAACTGTAGTTAAAAAGGAATGCAATGAGCAACAAAAAACGTATTTATATTGCCTATACTGGCGGTACCATCGGCATGAAACCCTCAAAAGACGGCTATATTCCTGTGGCCGGCTATCTTTCGGAAACTATCTCCAGCATGCCGGAGTTTTACCATGAGGATATGCCGGATTTTGAGATCCATGAATATAACCCTCTTATTGATTCAGCCAATGTCTCACCTGATGTCTGGCAGACACTCGCCTTGGATATTCAAAACCACTACCATGATTTTGATGGTTTTATTATTCTCCATGGCACGGATACCATGTCTTATACCGCCTCGGCATTATCCTTTGTCTTTGAAAACTTAAGTAAGCCTGTAATTATTACCGGCTCACAGATTCCGCTTTCACAATTGCGTACCGATGCCCGTATTAATCTATTAAATTCTTTGTATATCGCAGCTCATCATCCAATTAATGAGGTCTGTCTGTTTTTCAATAATCAGCTGTTTCGTGGTAACCGCACCACCAAACAATATGCCGATGGTTTCGATGCCTTTGTCTCTCCTAACTTTCCGGCACTGTTAGAAGCCGGCATTGATATTAAAAATATTGCCGGCAAAAAACAAAAGTCAGTAAACACTCGCTTGCGTGTCAGCGCAATAGGTCCACAGTCTATTGCCATTCTTCACCTCTTTCCCGGTCTGGATTGGCAGGTGCTGGATAATTTATTAAAAAGCCCGCTGCAGGCATTGGTGCTATTAACCTACGGTGTCGGTAATGCGCAGCAGGATGAGAAACTGCTCAGTACGCTTAAAGAAGCCAGTGATCGCGGTGTACTTATTATTAACTGCAGTCAGTGTTTAAAAGGAAAGGTGAATATGGAGGGCTATGCCACCGGACATGCGCTGCGTGAGGCCGGCGTGGTGAGCGGCCTGGATATGACCACTGAAACCGTGATTGCCAAACTCTATTATCTGCTTAGCCAGGAACTGTCCAGCAAGGTGGTGCGCGAATTACTGGAAACGAATTTAAGAGGCGAGTTGGGCTGATTATCAGCTAACAGCCAAAGCAAGCGGAAACTCTGTCATTCTGATGAGTTAATAGTGCCGACCGATGCGCGGCGCACCAGCGTCGGGACAAACAGCTTGTGCCCGTCGCGCTCGGTTTTTTCATGGTTGGCCAACTGCAGCGCCAGTTTAAGCGCTTCTTTTGCCATCAGTTGAATCGGATAGCGAATGGTGGTCAGTCGCGGATAGATATAAGATGCAATATGGCTGTCGTCAAAGCCGATAACCGACATATCTTGGGGAATACGCAGACCATTTTCCTGCAGTAATGCCAGACAGCCGGCGGCCATATCGTCGTTGTAGGTGGCAACCGCCGTGATTGGCAGATTTTTGGCGATAAGGTTCATCATCGCCTGCTCACCCCCTAAGGCGTTTGGCTGATTGTCTTCAATATATTCATCTCTGACGGCTATTCCGTTATCACGCAGGGCATCCAGGTAGCCGGATTTGCGATCATAAGCATCGTCAATATCATGACTGGAGCAGATATAGGCAATATGTTTGTGACCATGGCGAATCAGATACTCGGTTGCCAGATAGGCACCTTTATGGTTGTCTAAAGCGATACAGCGTGCGGCTATTTCGGGAACCATGCGGTTGATCACGACCATTCCCGGTATCTCGTCAGCGAGAGCGCTCAGCTCCCGATCGCTAAGGCCCTTACTATGCACCACCAGCGACTCACAGCGGCTGTTGAGCAGCATGTTGATGGCATTGCGTTCTTTGACCGGATCATGGTAGCCGCTGCCAATCAACAGTTGCTTGCCCTGTTCACTGGCGATGCTGTCAATGGCTTTGATCATGCTGCCAAAAAAGGGGGCGGACAGGTCATTGACCAGCACGCCAATGGTATTTGCAGACTTGCTGACCAGCGCGCGGGCATTAGCATTGGGACGGTAAGCCAGCTTTTTCATCGCTTTTGTAACCGCAATAACAGCCGCTTCACTGGTATGCGGCGCATTGTTAATGACCCTGGATGTCGTCGCAATCGATACGCCGGCTTCTTTTGCCACGTCTTTAATGGTAACCATAGTATCCTCTTAATGGTATGAGAGACCCATTAAACAACGTATGTCGTTAAAAAACAAATATTAAAGGCGTTTTATGTTAGCGCAAACAATAGCTGAGACCTCTGCTGCCAAGCACTTCTGAGGGGCAAGCCTTCGCCTGCTGCTGGCTGTGGGTCTGCAGTAGATTAAGAAAAAAGCAATGAGCTTTGCTTAACGCAAGGTGTTTTAGTTACAACATTTCTGGAAACGTTTACGGGCCCGCTTGAGTGAAGTCGATATTTATTACATTTGCCAAACAGGGGTTAAAATAAGCTTCTTTGTCTCATTATTGCCTTTTTGAAGTGTTTTGTTGCCTGCTCGTGTATATTCTCAGTGACTATGATCACGTTTGCGGGGTGAAAATTGTGGTCTTTTCTGTAAACGTTTCCAGTCGAGATCTGCTTCACAGAATATATTCTGAAAATATATAAATATGTCGCCTCCTTAGTAAGTCATCTTTCAATTAAAAAAGGCGAGAATATTTTATGTCAGAGTCAACGATCACACTGAAAACGAAACTATCCTATGGCGTAGGTGCCCTCGGTAAAGATTTTGCCTGTGCCCCTATTTATATCTTTTTGATGTTCTACTTTACCGATGTGGCAGGCCTTTCTGCCGCATTTGTAGGTACCATCTTCCTGGCCGCACGTATTATCGATGCGGTTACCGATCCCATGATGGGTGTGGTGGTGGACAACACCCGCTCGCGATTTGGTAAATTCCGTCCCTGGATAGTGATTGGTACGCTGCTTAATGCTGTGGTACTGGTCGGTCTGTTCAGTACGCACCTGTTTGAAGGTACCGCGCTCTATATTTATGCGGCTGCTGCATACATACTGTGGGGCCTGACCTATACCATTATGGATATTCCGTACTGGTCAATGATTCCTGCCCTTTCAAAATCCCGTGCTGAGCGTGAAAAGCTGGTTGTATGGCCGCGTCTGTTTGCCAGTCTGGCATGGTTTGTTACCGGTACTTACGGTCTGCACATTGTTGGCGAACTGGGTAACGGTGACCAGGGGCAAGGCTTCTTCAATGTGGCTATGCTGATTGCTGTGCTGTTTGTCATGAGCGCATTCCTGATTGCCCGTAATGTAAAAGAGCAGACATCGCCCAAGGCGGCTGTTGCAGAAAAATTCAATATTAAAGATGTACTGACTATTATCGGCAAGAATGACCAGTTAAAAGCCTTGATTGGTTCGATACTCTCTTTTCAGATCGCTAACCTTCTTGTTGGTGGCTTTGCGATCTACTACTTCACCTACGCTTTAGGTAACCCTGAACTGTTCCCTGTTTACATGATGGTTGCAGGTGCGGCAGAGGTCGCGGGTGTCTTTCTCTTCCCGCGTATCGCCGGTTTGCTACCCCGTAAGCACCTGTGGATGATTGCCTGTGGCTTTCCGATTCTGTCTTGCCTGATCCTTGCTGCTATGGGGTTTGTGGCACCGGGTGATGCGCTGTTGATTGGTATGGCGGGTGCGGCTATCAAGTTTGGTGTTGGTATTGCCAACGCACTGCAAACGGTCATGCTGGCTGATGTTGTCGACTACGGTGAGCACAAAACAGGTCGTCGCAGTGAGAGTGTTATTTTCTCAGTACAGACTATGCTGGTGAAATTTGCCGGTGCGGCGGGCGGCTTTATCGTTGGTGTTGGTCTTTCTATTATAGGTTATGTGCCTAATGTCGAGCAGTCAGCGGACACCATTATGGGGCTGGAGTTTATGATGTTCGGCATGCCGATCCTGATGATGCTCATCAGTGCGGTTATCTACAAACGCTTCTACCGTCTGCATGAAGGCTTTAACAAAGAAGAAGCTGTTCGAGAAGAAAAAGAGATTGAGCTGGCAACTGCTTAATGAATATTGATGAATAACTCCATAATTGCCGGTCAGTTATGGGGTTATTTTTATTTAGCTATTATGGTAATTAATATGAAAACATTTGCTGAAATTCTTCGCGCCAGAGACTGGGAAAACCAGCAGGTTATCGGCGCCAATAAAATTGCCCCGCATTCACCGCTGAATGCGTTCCCCTCAGAAGAACAAGCCCTGGCAGGGAAAGATTCTGCTTACAAGCGCTCATTAAATGGTGAGTGGAAATTCTCACTCTTCTCTCGTCCCGAAGAGGTGCCTGCCGAGTCGCTTGCAGCGCCATTCGATGATAGTACCTGGGACAATATCTGTGTGCCGAGTAACTGGCAGATGCAGGGCTTTGATAAACCTATCTACACCAATGTTAAATATCCTTTTGCCGATAAGCCGCCTCATGTTCCGGCTGAAAATCCGAGCGGTTGTTACCGCCGTACTTTTAAGCTGGATAGTTCGTGGCAAAAGCGGCGCACTCGCATCGTTTTTGAAGGCGTGAACTCTGCAATGCACCTGTGGTGTAACGGTCACTGGGTAGGTTATTCTCAGGATAGCCGTCTGCCGGCTGAATTTGACCTGTCTCCATACCTGCACGAAGGTGAAAACCAGCTGATGGTGATGGTACTGCGCTGGTCTGACGGCTCTTATCTTGAAGATCAGGATATGTGGTGGCTGAGCGGTATCTTCCGTGATGTAACGCTTATCAGCAAGCCGCAAGTCTGTCTGGAAGATATCACGATTAACACTGAACTCGATGACTGCTACCGCGATGCGAGGCTGAAGCTGGCAACCCGTTTGAGCCAAAAGGCGCTTGAGCATCAGGTGGTGGTTAAACTCTATGATGCAGACAACAATATTGTCGGCAATTATGCAGGTTATAGCAGCCAGTGCGGTAAGAAGGTTATCGATGAAAAGGGCGCCTGGAATGATATCGCATTCCATGAGATTGCTGTCACTGAGCCACGTAAGTGGAGTGCTGAGTCTCCATACCTATACCGCTGTGTTATCGCTCTGCTTGATGAAAACGGTGAGCTAGTCGACTGTGAGTCTTACCGTATCGGTTTTCGTAAAGTGGAGATCACAGACGGTCTGTTGCAGGTGAATGGTCAAGCGGTGCTTATTCGTGGTGTAAACCGTCATGAGCATCATCCGCAGGATGGCCATGCAGTGAGCATGGATAGCATGCGCGAGGATATCTGCCTTCTGAAACAGAATAACTTTAACGCGGTGCGTACCGCTCACTATCCAAATCATCCGGCGTTTTACGACCTCTGTGATGAGTACGGCCTGTATGTAGTGGATGAAGCGAATATCGAAACCCACGGTCAGTTCCCGATGTGCCGCCTGTCTAACGATTCACAATGGTTAAGCGCTTATATGCAGCGTATGATAGGCATGGTCGAGAGGGATAAAAACCACGCCTCTATTATTATCTGGTCACTGGGCAATGAATCCGGTATCGGCCTTAACCACCATGCCATGTATCAGTGGACTAAGCAGCGTGATCCAAGCCGTCCGATTCAGTATGAAGGCGGCGGTGCGGATAGCGCGGCAACCGATATTATCTGCCCCATGTATTCCCGTGTCGATCAGGACCAGGCGTTTGAGGCCGTGCCTAAGTGGGCGATTAAAAGCTGGATCACCCGTCCTGGTGAGAGCCGTCCTTTGATCCTGTGTGAATACTCTCATGCTATGGGTAACAGCTCGGGCAGCTTTAATAAGTATTGGCAAGCGTTTCGCCAGTATCCGCGACTGCAGGGCGGCTTTATCTGGGACTGGGTTGATCAGGGACTGAGCAAAGTCGATGAAAGTGGTAGCCATTACTGGGGCTACGGCGGTGACTTTGGTGATCAGATCAATGACCGGCAGTTCTGTATCAATGGTCTGATGTTTCCGGATCGCACGCCGCATCCGGCGCTCTTCGAAGTGAAAAAAGCACAGCAGTTCTATCAGTTTGCTCTGCACGCTGAACAAGGTTTGTCTGTTGCAGTGACCAGCGAACATCTGTTTATTCGCAGTGAGTTTGAAACCCTGACATGGCAGGTGAGTATCGAAGGTAAAGTGGTTGCCAGCGGTGAACAGCCGCTGGATATCGAACCCGGCAGCACCCAGGTGATGAAACTGGCGGATAATTTGCCGGAAGTGAGTGCCGGAAAAGACTGCTTCCTGAATATTGAAGTGGTACTCAATCAGGATCTTGCCTGGGCGAAGAAAGGTCATGTTACCGCGCAGGAGCAACTGACACTGTCAGAGGTCGTGTTGCTGCCGCTTACTCGCGGTGATAAGCAGACGTTTGCCAAGCCTGAAGTTGAGGTAAACGAGCAGCAGATTCTGGTGAAGACGGGCAATTCCGAGGTGATATTCGCAAAAGACAGCGGCTTGATTTCCACTTGGATTAAGCAGGGGGAAAATATGATGCTGCATCCGCTGCAAGATAATTTCTACCGAGCACCACTGGATAACGATATCGGTACCAGTCAGGCTGACTTTTTCGATCCAAATTCCTGGATCAGTAAATGGGGCAAAGCGGGCCTGGATGCGCTCAAGCGAGAGTGTCACTCTATCGAGGTCGAAGAGACTGCAAACAGCATTATTGTGATAGCTACTCATCAGCACCTTGCAAAGGGTCAAATTATACTGCTTTCTAAGTGGGAATATGAATTTAGCGGTGACGATAGAGTGGCAATATCTGTCGCAGTTGATGTGGCAGAAGGTCTGCCTTCTCTGCCTCGTGTCGGTGCTGAATTTGCGCTTCCTGTGCCTGAGACAAATGTTGAATGGTACGGTAGAGGGCCGCATGAGAACTATCCGGATCGTATAACTTCAGCTCATGTTGGTGAATACTCATTGCCGTATCAGGAGATGCATACCGACTATATTTTCCCGTCAGAAAACGGTCTGCGCTGCGATGTCAAGCGAGTCAAAGTCGGCCGCATGCTGCTGGAAGGGGACTTTAATTTCTCGGTAAGCCGCTATAGTCAAGCTAACCTGGCACAGGCAAAGCACACTAATGAGCTACTCGCCGATAACTGTTTGTACCTGCGTCTTGACGGTCACTCTATGGGGGTAGGTGGTGATGACTCCTGGAGTCCGAGTGTGCATAAAGAATTTCTTTTGCAGGCGCCGCACTATGAATATGCATTTACCATCGCATTTCCCCAGTAGACGCTGGCTGATAAAGATCACTAAAGGTAACTAATTAAAATGAAAGAAAATATTATCTCCCTGAAGGGAAGCGATAGCGAAATTTTATTGAATATTTCTGACAGTACGGAGATTGTTTATTGGGGGCAGGCGATTAGCAGCTACGCCGAAAATGAGCAGCAAAGCCTATGCCGAGCTGTTCCCTATGGCCGCTTGGACAGCGATATCGCGATGACGCTGCATCCGGAGCTGGGCAGAGGGCTATTTAGCAGTCCTGCTTTGGAAGGACATAGAAACGGTCAGCACTGGGCACCGGTTTTTATTAACCAGTCTGTTGAAAACAGCCATAATAGGCTCACTATTGTCAGTTTAGATGAACGCGCCGGACTCAAGCTTATCAGTGAGTTGCTGCTGGATAAAAGCGATGTATTGAAGGTGCGCCATACACTGAGCAATGAAAAGAACGGGCCTTACTCAGTTAACCGTCTGGCCAGTACGCTGCCGCTGCCTGAGCGGGCCACCGAACTGCTCACTTATTACGGGCGCTGGATTAAAGAGTTCCAGCAGACCCGCACACAGCTTATACAAGGCGGTTATCAGCAGGAAAACCGCCGCGGTCGGACCTCCCATGAACACTATCCGGCACTTGATCGCCGGCACAAAAGCTTTTGACGAGATGTCCGGTGAAACCTGGGGCTTTCATCTGGCCTGGAGCGGTAACCACCGAATGCGTGTCGATGTAAAAGCGGACGGCCGCCGTTTTATGCAGGCGGAAGCGCTTTATCTGCCGGGTGAGATCGTACTTGAGCAAGGTGAAAGTATCTCTACCCCCCTGGCTGTACGCCAGCTATAGCGATACTGGCCTGAACAGTATGAGCCAGCATTTTCACGAGCATGTGCGAGAGCAGATTCTGGATAGAAGAATGGCGGGCAAAGCGCGGCCGATTCACCTGAATACCTGGGAAGGTATCTATTTCGACCATGATCCGGATTACATTATGGAGATGGCAACCCAATCTGCCGAGATGGGAGTAGAACGCTTTATTATCGATGACGGCTGGTTTCACAAGCGTAACGGTGACAAAGCGGCTTTGGGTGACTGGTATCTGGATGAAAGTAAGTATCCGGACGGGCTGAATAAGATTATTGAGCACGCAAATAACTTGGGTATGGAGTTTGGTCTGTGGTTTGAGCCGGAGATGATCAATAAAGACTCGGATCTGTATCGTGCCCATCCGGATTGGCTGCTGGCTGTGGAAGGCTATGATCAGCCGACCGGCCGTAACCAGTATGCGATCAACCTGCAGATTGAAGAAGCCTTTGACTACCTGTTTGAGCGTCTGGATCATTTCCTGAGCAGCTACAATATTGAATATATTAAATGGGATATGAACCGTGAGATCGTTCAGCCTGGCCACAAGGGTTACGCTTCCGGTCACAAGCAGATCGAAAGATACTATGAGCTGGTGGATAAACTGGTTGCTAAACACCCCAATGTGGAGATTGAATCCTGCGCCGCCGGCGGCGGGCGCATTGATTTTGAAGTACTGCAGCGTACCCTGCGCTTCTGGGCCTCAGACAATAACGATGCCCTGGAGCGGCAGCAGATCCAGCGTGGTATGAGCTACTTCTTCCCGCCGGAAGTGATGGGCTGTCACATCGGTGCCAAGCACTGCCATAGCACTCGCCGCAGCCATGATATCAACTTTCGCGGACTGACAGCGCTGTTCGGTCATATGGGCATTGAGTTGGATCCGGTAAAAGAAGCGGCTGAAGAGAAAGACGGCTTCATCAAGTATGTAAAACTGCATAAACAGCTTCGCCCGTTGCTGCACAGTGGTAATGGGGTTAGATTTAATACCGATGACCAGGCACATCTGGCTCATGGTGTTATTGCTAAAGATCAGGAGCAGGCGGTGATCATGATTGCGCAACTGGAAATGCCGACTAACTCGTTAAGCAGCACGCTGCGTATTCCAGGGTTGAAGAAAGATGCCAAGTACAGCATTAATCTGTTGGATAAGCCGGATAATTTCAATGATATTGTCAACCGGCAACCCTTATGGACGGAAAAAAACGCTCATCTGCTCCGGGGAATGGTTAGCAAAAGCCGGTATCGCCGTGCCGGTGATGGATCCTGAAAGCGCGCTACTGATCAAACTGGAGGCTGTTGAGTAAAAACTGCGCAGCCGCTCCCTCTAGAATCGCTTGTCAGTGCAGTACAAGGTCAGAGGCTTATTGCTCTGGCCTTTATTGTTTTTATAGTGCTTTAGCTATAGACTGAATGCTTTTTATCCTCTTTGTTAAATAGTAATTTTCTCTATGCTTAGCTTCGCAAAAAAAATCTGGTTACTCTTTTATTTTATTGTCTTTATCGCAACCGCGCTGCTGGCGCTGGCTGTTTACCAGAAATATGATGAGATTTTAGAGAATACAAAAAGCGAACAGTTGCATCATAACCAAATGTACCACAATCGCCTTAATGCCTTATTTAAGGAGCAGGAGATCCTGCAGAATGTGCTTGCCAATACCTACTTAAATAATCCCGCTTTTAACAACGATACATTTACTCGCTTACTGGAGCTTAATCCGCTTCTTGTTAGCCTTGCTATTGTTTCTAAAGAGGGCGAGCTGCAATTTGCCACTCTGCCTGATCTGCAGGTCGCTAACCTGCTGCAGAATGAAAACACCCAGCAATGGTTTCAGGAAGCCCTTAATACGGATCGAATGGTCATTGGTAAAGCCTACCTATTAGAAGATATTAATAAATGGATTTTGCCGGTCAGGAAAAGGATCCTGGATGCCAGGGGCAATATTGTCGCGGTGATCTCAACCGCATTGGATTTAACCATGCTGTATACAATATTGGATGAGGAGGATTATCTGCACAATAGCATGCAGGTGACCTTGGATAATGGTGCGTTTCCTATTTTACGTGGCCGTTTAAAAATCGATGAATATGGACAATACTATGATAATGCACTGCCGAATAATCATCTTTTAGGTCAAGAACTGAGCCGCTTAAAGGCACAATTAACGGCACAAAACAGCCGCTATTTAGCGCCAGTGATCCAGAATCGTGAAGATTCACAAACGCACAGCTTGATCTATACGCTCAGTTATAATTCCCGTTATCATTTTTGGGTTTCAGCTGAAACGCCATACCAGTTGGTCGTGCAGAAAGTCTATCAGCAGGCTTTTTACTATTTTGTTTTTTTACGCGCTGCTTATTGTGACTATCTTTACGCTGTTTCGCTGGATCATTAAAAATGAAAGTAACAAAATTGCTGAGCTGACCTATAACGCAGAACACGATGTGCTTACCGGACTCGCTAACCATACTGTTATCAATAAACACTTTATTGAGATGCAAAGGGGCAAGCAAACCCCTTTTGCCCTGTTATATTTGAAGCTGGATAATTTTAATAATATTAATAAGGCCTTCGGGCATAGTTATGGCCAGCTTATTCTCACCCAAGCGGCCAAGCGTATTGAGCAAAGTTTAATGCCCTGTGAACAGCATTCCGCTCAGGAAAGAAGAATTTTTTGCCCTAAGACGGGAAAACCTTGTTTAGTGGGTCTTAACACCCTTGCCATCCGTTACAGTGGTGATGAATTTGTCATTTTTATTGAATCCGACAATAGAGATGAAATTGCAGAGTGCGCCAAGTTAATACTTAAAAATATCGCCCAGCCCTATGTGACCAATAGAAGCGAATTTAAAGTCAGCGCCTCGATCGGTATCGCGTGCTTTCCTGATGATGCGCTGGAGATTGAAACTCTGTTAAGTTATGCCGACAGCAGTATTGAAAGGGCGCAGAAAAGAAGGAACCAATACCAGTTTTTTTCGCAAAATAATTATAACCAGCTCACCCGTAATATTGAGATTGAGCAGTCTTTACGCCTGGCGATGGAAAATAAAGAGATCAGTCTTGTTTACCAGCCGCAGCTGGACAGGGAGCAAAAACTGTTTGGTGTTGAAGCCTTAGTGCGCTGGCACAGCGAAAAACTCGGCTTTGTATCTCCGGACCTGTTTATTCCTATTGCCGAAAAAGCGGGTTATATGCCGCAGTTAGGCTTATATATTATGCATCAGGCGATGAAGGAAATCGCAACACTGAAAAAACAGGAAGGAGTTGCCCTGCAACTCTCCATCAATGTTTCCGTCAGGCAGTTTATGCAGGGCGATTTTATGAAAAAATTACTCGAAGCCTGTACCTTCCATGCTATTGACCCGGCGACGATCACCATTGAAATTACTGAAAGCCTGTTTATTGAGCGTCTTGACAGATTACTGCCGGTTTTTAATAAGATGAAAGCGCATAATATGACCTTGTCGCTCGATGACTTTGGTACGGGCTACTCTTCACTAAGCATGCTTAAAAAGGTGCCTGTTGATGAACTGAAAATTGATAAAAGTTTTGTTGACCATATCGTCACTCACCATGCTGATAATGCTATGGTTGAAACCATTATCAATATGGGTAAAGCGCTGGGCATGAAAATCGTTGCCGAAGGGGTGGAAGATGGACAGCAGGGGGAACTGTTAAAAAAAGCTGGTTGTGATATTTTTCAGGGGTATTATTTTTCCAAGCCTTTAGCGCTTGAAGAGCTGAGGATCTTTGTCCAAAAGCATTATCACAGCAGGCAGCAGCAGAAGAGTCGCAAAAAAAGAGCTTGAGGATGACTGGGCTTTTAATAAAAGTGTAAAAAGAAAAACCCAGTATTATCACTGGGTTTTTTATGGTTTATGCCTCTAAAACACTTTTAATTTAGAACGGAATATCATCATCAAAATCCATTGGCGGCTCGTTATATTGAGTCGGCTCTGGTTTTGGCTGCTGTGCAGGCGCAGGTTTTTGTGCCGGCGCAGGTTGCTGATAAGCCGGTGCCATTTGCGGGGCCGCCTGCTGAGCAGGTGCCTGTGGCGCATTACCCCAGCTTTGTTGTGCCGGCGCACCTTGTTGTGGTTGATTTGCCTGGTACTGCCCCTGGCCTGGTGCCTGATTGCGTGAATCGAGCATCTGGATTTCCGAAACAACAATTTCAGTGGTATAACGATCTTGCCCGTCCTGGCCCTGCCATTTACGCGTCTGTAATTTGCCTTCCACGTAAATTTTTGTGCCTTTTTTCAGGTATTCGCCACACATTTCACCGAGACGGTTAAAGACGGTTAAGCGGTGCCATTCGGTTTTATCTTTACGTTCACCAGTTTGTTTATCTTTCCAGCTTTCCGTGGTTGCCAGGGTTAAATTTGCCACTGCGCTGCCGTTGGGCATATAGCGCATTTCCGGATCTTTACCCAGGTTACCGACTAATACGACTTTGTTTACACTACGGTTAAACATGTTTTGCTCCGTTTCTTTCGATGTTATCTATGCTCAAGCTATTTGAAGATGGATCTTCAGTTGTTTAAGTATATTAACTGTTTTTTAAAATATCTTTCGCTTTTTCCAGAGCAAAGACTTGGTTATTGACTTTAATATAAACTGCTTGTTCTTCGAGGATAATGACCACCTCTAATACGCCATTAAGCAGCAGTAACTGTTCGCTGATCAAGGTCGCGTGATTATCATCCCTGATAACTGCAGTGCAGGTATGCGTACGCAGTTTGTCCGGCTTATTCATGCTCCGGGAAATAAAAAACCAGAACAAAATTAATCCGGCTAAACATAAAAACAACCCGCTACTGCCGACCATTTTATAGGATAACCCACCTAAAATACCACCCCCAAATGCACCTAGAAATTGATAGCTGCTATAAATTCCCATCGCACTGCCTTTTGCGCCGGCTGGTGAAAAGATGGAGATAAAAGCGGGCAGAGAAGCTTCGAGAAAATTAAAGGCAGTAAAATACAATACAAGGCAGATAAACATGATGCTCAGTGACTGTGAAGCCTGTGTCATTGCCAGTAAACTGCCTGCCATCAGTAAAATGGCAAACAGATAGCATTGTTTGTGCATTTTTTTACGGGCGGACAGAATCAGCATAGGGATCATTAACATAACTGAGATTAATAATGCCGGCAGATAGAGCTGCCAATGCAGATCTGCGCTCAGATGCATGCTCTGCAGTTGCAGTGGCAGCACCACAAACATGGCGCTAAGCGTCATATGTAAAATAAGAATACCGATATTTAAACGCAGCAGTTGCGGCTCTTTGAGTAGCTTGCCAAGCAGGGCGGGAACGGCTAGGGTCTCAGCGCGAGGCGCTTTGTTGAGCACACGGGGAACCAGAAAGTGGACGATGGCAATGCCGCTTAGCGCACCTGCGGCAGTGAGCAGAAACAGACCCTGCAAGCCAAACCAGGACGCCAGAATGGGCCCTGCGACCAGCGCAAGGGCAAAAGCCAGGCCGATGCTGACCCCTATCATCGCCATGACTTTGCTGCGCTGCTCTTCGCGAGTGACGTCTGCTGCCAGGGCTAAAACAGCACTGGAAATTGCACCCGCGCCCTGTAGCGCGCGGCCTATGGTGACGCCATAGATGCTCTGTGAATAAGCCGCTACTAAACTGCCTAGCGCAAAAATAAGCAGGCCGATAAATATAACCGGACGGCGGCCAATGTGATCCGCTAGCATGCCGGCTGGAATTTGCAGTAGCGCCTGCGTTAAACCGTATGCGCCAATGGCAAAGCCTACCCAGAGCGGGGAATAACCGTTCAGATGCTGGCCGTAAATAGCCAATACCGGCATGAGCATAAACAGACCTAACATGCGTAGGGCAAACACCAGAGAGAGCGAAATTGCGCTGCGTTTTTCAATGGAGGTCAGGGCATCAGCTGGCATTATAGCTCCATTTTTAGATAAACAATTCGGCTGGGGATAATAACATGGCTGTGTTGATTATGGGCGTATTCTTTAGCGAAGTCGGGTATAATGTGCCGCTATTATGATATTTTCTGGAGTATTTTGTGCTGAGCTATCGCCACTCTTTTCATGCGGGTAATTTTGCGGATGTATTAAAACATACGGTTGCCACATCGATTATCAATTACATGCTTAAAAAAGACAAACCTCTGTGTTACCTCGATACTCATTCCGGTTGCGGTGCCTATTCGCTGCGCTCTGATGAAGCATTAAAAACCAATGAGTTTAATAACGGTATTGCCCAGCTGTGGGGACGTACGGATCTGCCTGCTCCCGTTGCAGCTTATCTTGAGCAGGTGGCAGAATTTAACGGCCAGAGCCGCCTTGAGTTTTACCCCGGTTCGCCGAGTCTTGCCGAGCAGATGCTGCGCGAAACGGATCGCCTGTTTTTATTTGAGCTGCACCCCAATGAATTTACCGCTATGCGTAAAAACTTTTCCGGCAAGCGGCAGATTAAGATGGCCAATAGCGATGGTCTGCAGGGGCTGATAGCAAAAATGCCGCCTAAGGAACGTCGTGGCTTTATTCTGATCGACCCTTCCTATGAGATAAAAACAGAGTACCGGGAAGTGGTCGATACTTTGCTTGCAGCTTATAAACGATTTGCCACCGGCACCTATGCGCTCTGGTATCCTGTTGTGCAGCGCCACACTATCGAGGAGATGGAGCGCGATCTGATTCATTCCGGCATTAAAAACATACAGTTGTTTGAACTTGGCCTGAGTGCTGATTCATCAGAAAAAGGGATGACCGCCAGCGGCATGATAGTGATTAACCCGCCATGGACGCTGAATAAAGAGATGCAGGAGTCTCTGCCGTTTCTGGCACAGACCCTGGGGCAAAACGGCCAGGGATTTTATCGCATCGAAACCCTGGTCGCGGAGTGACCACTGAGACGGAGGCTTTATTTCTGCTTATGTAAATGTAATAACGCCCACAGTTTTGAATAACGTCCCCGTTGCCCAGACTCTTTAGCGGCGAATGCATCGGCTTTTATCAGCTCAATAATGCCGGAGCGATCCAGGGTGATCTTATAGCGCTCAAAGAGTTCATTAGACTTGTCCTGGTCAACGGCGATGATCATATTAATTTGATAGCGACGCTCTATTGAGGTGCTTTGAATCTTTTCTTTGTTGGCAGCAGGCTCATTCTGCTCATAAACCTTACCGCTGCCGCGCTCTAAATAACGAGACAATGGCTGTAGGCTGAAGATGATGCTTTCTTCCATGGTGTCATAACCTGCCTGAAAGCCTTGTTTATTAACCTTTGTTTCCAGGCGATAGTGCAGAAACTCGGCGCTCTGTTTATTTTGGCTGTGACGCATTGCCAGCAATGCCTGGGTCTGTTCGGGCAATTGGCTCTCTTTGATATAATCCAGCCAGACTCGTTGCCAGGCTATTTCATTACGGCTCATGGCATCGCTTAGTGTGCGTGACCATTTCGGTTTGCCTTTTCTAATCCAGTGCCAAAGCATGGCTTTAAAGTCTTCTTTAAAGACTTCACGAACGCCATAAATGACCGCCAATACAAAAATCATCAAGGAGGTTAGACCGCTTAAGGCGCCCTGTGTTTTGATAATTAACACCAGCACCACACTCATAATTAGTGCGGTAGCGACACCGGTGGCGATTTTACGGGTAATATTACCTAACTCCTGCGTGTCGCTTTTAAAAATCACGGAAAATTCAATCAAGCGGCGTAATAAACGCATTTTGTTGGCGATACGGTTCGGATCTTTGAGTGTGGCGAGTGAGTTATAAACCTTTTCTGTGCGGTAGGCGTTTTCCTGCTCACAAATTTTAAGCAGGGCCAAGCGCTTTTCTGCGAACTCGGCAGTGCGGGGTTTTTTTTACCAGCATGCGCAATATGGCCTGTTCGGTATACCAGGAAAGGTAATTATCAACGTTTTTCAAAAATAGGCTGTAACTTATTATCCGTCGGAATATAGCTGCGGTGTTTTTTTAATATGGCCAGGCATTGCTCGCCAATATCGCTGGCGGCATCATAAAAATCCTGCAGACTGTCACTACTATTAATCGCTAAGGCATCATGGGTATCGGTATCGAGGGCGATAATATACTGGTAGGCAAACAGGTTGAGGTTACTTTTGTATTCATCGGGGGAGCGTTTCATGCGGCTGGCAAAGCGTGAATGTAATAGCGGCAGATGCATTCCTTTAGTGAAATAGGCGCGTCGGCCTTTAATGCCGGCGTTAAAATATTCACTTTCCGGTAGGGTATTTTTATTGATGCCCATCTCTTTCGGCAATGAAAAATAAATATCTATTCTGCGCTGCTCACCTCTATTAATCTGATGCACAAATTTGATAGCCTGTTTTTCCTGCTTTTTAAGTTTAAATGTGTACAACTATTCCTCCCTTGGTAGGCGCACATTATAACTATAAACCCAAATTTATCGGATACTTTTTTTTGCAGTTTTATTTGTTGAGTGCGCCTGTATGTCAATTTGCGCAGATTAATGCTACTACCTTGAAAAGTGGGGAAAAACAGCAGGAATGCTATGCGTGAGGCTTACAATTAAGCCTCACTGTATTGTCTATGATTAGCGCACGGCCATCAGCATCAGACCCGGTATAACAAAGAAGGTACCGAGCACATAGGCAAAGGCCATTAACTTATTGTTGGTACCCACTTCCGCGAGACGTTCTGCGGCTGTTAAAGGCAGCTCACGCAGGTAGGGAATACCGTAAATTAAAATAACCGCTAAAAAGTTAAAAAAGAAGTGCACCAGGGCGATACTCAGTGCCGCCTCTGCCGCGGCACCGGAAATGGCGGTGGCTGCCAATAATGCGGTGATAGTAGTGCCGATATTCGCGCCTAAGGTAAAGGGATAGATTTGTCGTGTTGTAAACATACCACTGCCGGCTAGCGGAATCATCAAGCTGGTCGTTGTTGATGAAGATTGCACCATGACTGTGACGAGTGCGCCTGAACCGATCCCGGTTAACGGGCCTTTACCAATGGCACTGTGTAGAATGTTTTTTGCCCGACCCACTAATACTTTTTTCAGGACCTTACCTAAAAAAGTCACCGAGAATAAAATAATCAATACACCGACGATCACCATGGCTACGCCTGCCATTTTCCCCGGTATAAAGGACACCACATCACTGACCAGGTTGACGCCGGGTTTAGTCAAGGGCTTCATAAAATTCAGCCCCTTGATGGAGATATCCGCGCTACCGACAAAAAGGTGTGCGGTCATCATGGCCAGTTTTTCCAATAGGCCGAACAACAATTCCAGCGGCAGAAAGATAGCCACGGCAATCAGGTTAAAAAAGTCATGCACGGTGGCGGCACTAAAGGCACGTTTAAAGTCATCTTTATCATGAATATGGCCAATGGAGACTATGGTATTGGTAATAGTGGTGCCCATATTGGCGCCCATAATCATGGGAATGGCGATAGAGACAGGTAAGCCGCCGGCAACTAAACCGACGATGACGGCGGTCACGGTCGAAGAAGATTGTACTAATGCCGTTGCCAGTGTGCCCAGGATCAAGGCGATAAAGGGGTTGCTGGCAAATTGAAATATTTGCTCTGCGCCACTGGCTCCACCGGAAAACAGTTTAAAACCACTGCTCACTGTACTCACTGCAACTAGCATGCAGTAAACCAAAAAAACAACAGCAGACCAGTTTAAAAACTTATTTAATGTTTGCTTATTTTTATTTCCATTCATCTTTATTACTCATTACTCAACCCAAGTCGCTTGGGAATATGACAGTTATATTACAGTTTTTTTACAGGCGGATTAGAACAGAGAAATATGACAGAAATGTTTCAGTGCGCTTCTTTTTTCATAAAAAAATTAAAAGCCATTAAAATCAATATATTAAAAATAGTGCTGAATGGCAGTAACAGAGCTGTTGGCGCTGATATGAGTATAAATAGAGAATAATCGAGCGTTTTGCTGCAGCGTTGAAGATGCCCTGCAGGGCATCTTCAACTGCTTCGCTATTATTTGCTGATTTGGGTAAGTTGATAGATAAGATCCAATGCTTTTTTGGGCGTGAGCTCGTCCGGATTGATACTGTGCAGTAGCTCAAGGGCCGGATTCGTTTGCGGCTCGGCAAAATCCAAGGTGCTCTGTAAAGGAGCCACCTCCGGAGTAGGGTTTTGGCTGCTGCTCTCCAACTGCTGCAGTTTGCGTTTGGCATTGTCGACCACCTCTTTGGGAACGCCGGCCAATGAGGCAACCTGCAGACCATAACTTTTATTGGCTGCACCTTCCTGTACGGCATGCAGAAAAGCGATGCCCTCACCATGCTCAACGGCATCGAGGTGAACATTTACCAACTCGGGAATGCTTTCCGGTAGACGGGTTAGTTCAAAGTAGTGCGTGGCAAACAGCGTATAAGCCTGAATTTTCTGCGCCAGTTGCTCGGCACAGGCCCAGGCCAGGGACAAGCCGTCAAAGGTACTGGTTCCGCGGCCGATCTCATCCATAAGGACCAGGCTGTTTTTAGTGGCATTATGCAGAATATTCGCGGTTTCGGTCATCTCGACCATAAAGGTTGAACGGCCGCTGGCCAGATCATCGGAGGCGCCGATCCGGGTAAAGATGCGATCTACCGGGCCTATTTTGGCGCTTTGTGCGGGAATAAAGCTGCCGATATGGGTCATCAGCACCATTAACGCAACCTGACGCATATAGGTTGACTTACCGCCCATATTGGGGCCGGTAATAATCAGCATATGGCGCTGCTCATTAAGCTTGATCGGATTGGCGATAAAAGGCGTTTTACTGACCTGCTCAACCACCGGATGACGGCCCTCTTCAATCTCAATGCCGTTTTCCGCCTGCAGTGTCGGGCGAACATAATTCAGCGTTAACGCACGCTCGGCGAGATTATTTAAGACATCAAGCTCAGCCAGCGCCT
Organism: uncultured Psychromonas sp.; assembly: GCA_963674525.2. Classification (GTDB taxonomy): domain Bacteria; phylum Pseudomonadota; class Gammaproteobacteria; order Enterobacterales; family Psychromonadaceae; genus Psychromonas. The sequence continues at coordinate 61,509 of CAXXRV010000029.1, forward strand.
GGGCGGTAAACTGCAGTTGCTGCAGATGCGGCAGCAGCAGATCAATTAACTGCTCGTAAAGCTTCTTCTCTAAGGCGAGTGCTTTGCCCTGACTGGACAGCACTTTATCTTCATGCTCTTTAAGGCTCGGCAATAATATAGCGCTCGGTATTTTTCAGGGTCTGCCGGCGAATATAATGATCCGGTTACGGCATGCGACTGTGCGCGGCTGATTTCAATATAATAACCATGGACACGGTTATAGCCTACTTTTAAGGTCGGGATGCCGGTGGCTTGACGCTCACGCAGCTCCAGTTTTTCCAGATAATCTGTGGCACCTTGAGCCAGGTTGCGCCATTGATCCAGCTCTTCGTTGTAACCTGCGGCAATCACGCCGCCGTCACGGATAATAACCGGTGGATTCTCAATAATGGCTTTTTCCAGCAGCTCCAGCAGCTCCGGGTAGGCACCCATCTCGGTGCGCAGTTTGCCGACCAGTTGTGCGGGCATTTCGGCAATCAGGTTGTGCAGTTCCGGTAACAGGGCAAAGGCGCTGCGCAGACGGGTGAGATCCCGTGGACGTGCGCTGCGCAGTGCTAAACGGGCAATCACCCGCTTCGACATCGCCAATCTGTTTTAAAGGTTCGGCCAGTGCATCGCTCAGGTCGCAGTCAATCAGCGTCTGAATCATGCTCTGGCGGTAATTTAAAACATTAAAATTACGGATTGGCTGGTAGGATCCAGCGTTTTAACAGGCGGCTGCCCATGGGAGTCACTGTCCGGTCTAAAATATCGGCAAGGGTATTATCAACGCCGCCGGCAAGGTTTTGCGTCAGTTCTAAATTTTTTCGCGTGGCGGCATCTAAAATGACACTGTCAATATTCTGCTCAAGCTTAATCGACTGCAGATGCGGCAAACTGGTGCGCTGCGTATCTTTAATATACTGCAGCAGCGCGCCGGCGGCACAAAGCGCAAACTCGGCCTGTTCAACGCCAAAGCCGATAAGATCTTTAGTGCCGAATTGCTGATTGAGCGTTTTTTTACTGGTGCTGAGTTCAAACTCCCATTCCGGGCGGCGGCGAATGCTTTGCAGATGCTCAATTAAGTCGCAATGTTCAAAATTTTCCGGATAGAGCAGTTCTGCCGGGTTAAGGCGCTGCAGCTCTGCCTGCAGGGTTTCTCGGTGCTGGAACTGGTTGACAATAAAGCGCCCGCTGCCAATATCTAAGGAAGCGATACCAAAGTTTTCCTGCTGCTGGTAAACCGCACATAACAGATTATCCTGACGATCATCGAGTAAAGCTTCATCGGTCACAGTCCCCGGTGTGATAATGCGGACAATCTTGCGCTCCACGGGGCCTTTTGCCGTGGCCGGATCGCCAATCTGTTCACAAATTGCAATAGATTCGCCCATCTCTATCAGTTTTTGCCAGATAACCTTCTACACTATGGTAAGGCACACCAGCCATTGGAATGGCATTACCACCGGTTTTACCGCGTTGTGTCAGAGAGATTCCAAGCAGCTGCGAAGCCTTGCGCGCATCATCAAAAAACAGCTCATAAAAATCGCCCATGCGGTAAAACAATAGGGTGTCGGGGACTTCGCTTTTGATGGCTAAAAATTGCTGCATCATCGGCGTATGTTTTTTTAACTCTTGCGTAGCTGCTTTCATAACGAATACACTTAATCAAAATAATAAAAGGTGGAGAAAATTTATGTTCACTGAAAAAACCGTCCAAGAATTAGCGCAGGTTCTGGTTAAAAAGCTGACGCAGGCAGGGCTGATTGTCGCCACTGCGGAATCCTGTACGGGAGGTGGAGTAGCATACGCTATTACAGAAATTTCTGGAAGTTCGCAGTGTTTTGATCGTGCTTTTGTGACCTACAGCAATGATGCAAAAATACAGATGCTGGGTGTTGAATCTGAGATAATTAAAGAATATGGTGCGGTATCGGAACAGGTGGTTGAACAGATGGCGCTCGGCGCAGTACAGCACTCTGATGCCGATCTTGCGGTGGCGATTAGCGGCATTGCCGGTCCCGATGGCGGCACAGCTGAAAAGCCGGTCGGCACCGTCTGCATCTCCTGGTATAACGCACATTCGAACAGCAAAACCGCGAGTTACCTGTTTGTTGGCGACCGCAGTGAAGTGCGCACGCAGGCGATTCGTCTGGCGTTAATTGGTTTTATTGAGATGATTTAAGATACTATAGAAAAAACTTGCTACTGTGCAGATCAACAGTATACTGTTTTTGTATACAGCTGGAATATATTTTATTTGGAGAGAACATGAGTCAGGATATAAACAAAGATAAAGCATTGGCTGCGGCACTGGGTCAAATTGAAAAACAATTTGGCAAAGGTTCAATTATGCGCCTTGGTGACGGCGCGGCTGCAATGATGGAAATTGAAGCAGTTTCCACTGGCTCATTAGGTCTGGATGTGGCACTCGGTATAGGCGGTCTGCCATACGGCCGTGTCGTGGAAATTTACGGTCCGGAAAGCTCGGGTAAAACCACATTAACGCTGCAGGTGATTGCGGAAGCACAGAAACAGGGTAAAACCTGTGCCTTTATTGATGCCGAGCATGCGCTGGATCCCGTTTATGCTAAAAAGCTTGGTGTCGATGTTGATAATCTATTGATTTCTCAGCCGGATACCGGCGAACAGGCCTTGGAAATCTGTGACATGCTGGTACGCTCCGGTGCCGTTAATGTGGTCATTATTGACTCGGTTGCCGCCTTAACGCCAAAAGCGGAAATTGAAGGTGATATGGGTGATTCGCATATGGGGCTTCAGGCACGCTTAATGTCGCAGGCGCTGCGTAAATTAACGGGTAATATTAAACAAACCAACTGTTTATGTATCTTTATCAACCAAATCCGGATGAAAATCGGGGTTATGTTCGGTAACCCGGAAACCACAACGGGCGGTAATGCACTTAAATTCTACGCCTCGGTGCGCTTAGATATCCGTCGTACCGGTGCGATTAAGAACGGTGATGAGATTATCGGTAATGAAACCCGTGTTAAAGTGGTTAAAAACAAGGTCTCCCCGCCCTTTAAACAGGCTGAATTCCAGATACTTTACGGGGAAGGGATCAATCACTTTGGTGAGCTGATTGATCTCGGTGTCAAGCAGGACCTGGTTGAAAAAGCAGGCTCATGGTACTCCTATAATGGTGCCAAAATTGGTCAGGGTAAAAGCAATGCCTGTCTCTACCTGAAGGAAAACCCGGCAGCAGCGCAGGAGCTTGAAGTTAAAATTCGTGAAGCCTTACTGCCCAAAGATGAGCCGTTAGTGGAAAAGGCCGAAGCACAAGAAGTTTAGCGTATTTACAAAGTAACAAGAAGTTAACAAGGCGTGAATTTTCACGCCTTAAATTTTTAAAAAACAGCAAAAAGCGCGGCATATCCGTTCTTTCCCCCTATCTTGCTCCGTGTTATATTGCCACTAATTTAATTTTCAACGCATTTGCTCTTTTATTAAGCAGCTTTAAAAGAGCAAAATGAATACATATTATTGGGAATAAATCATGACCATGATTAAATCGACCTCTGAAATTCGTCAAGGGTTTCTTGATTTCTTTGCTAAGAAAGGCCATCAAACGGTGAGCAGCAGCTCACTGATACCGGATAATGATCCGACTCTGTTATTTACCAATGCGGGGATGAACCAGTTTAAAGATACGTTTCTCGGCACTGAAAAAAGACCTTATACACGTGCGACATCCAGTCAGCGTTGTGTGCGCGCCGGTGGTAAACATAACGATCTTGATAACGTTGGTTACACAGCCCGTCACCATACCTTCTTTGAAATGCTGGGTAGCTATAGCTTCGGTGATTATTTCAAACGTGAGGCGATTGTTTTTGCCTGGGAATTTTTAACGGTTGAATTAAAATTGCCGAAAGAAAAACTATGGGTGACGGTTTTTGATAAAGATCCGGAAGCAGAGCGTATCTGGATTGAAGAAATCGGTGTTGATCCGGCACGTTTATCACGCATCGGTGAAAAAGATAACTTCTGGTCTATGGGAGATACCGGACCGTGCGGGCCATGTTCGGAAATCTTTTTATGATCATGGTGAGCAGATTTGGGGCGGTCCTCCAGGAACACCGGAAGAGGATGGCGACCGTTATATCGAGATCTGGAACCTGGTCTTTATGCAGTATAACCGCCATGCCGACGGCACCATGGAAGATCTGCCAAAGCCTTCTGTTGATACCGGAATGGGCTTGGAGCGTATTTCCGCCATCCTGCAGAATGGCCATTCCAACTATGATATTGATCTTTTTCAGGCACTGATTAAAAAAGTGGCACAAGTAACCGGCTGCACTGATCTTGAAGATAAATCGTTACGTGTAGTTGCCGATCATATTCGTGCCTGTGGTTTTCTGATTGCTGATGGTGTGATGCCGTCCAATGAAGGTCGAGGCTATGTGCTGCGCCGTATTATTCGTCGTGCGGTACGTCATGGCAATAAGTTGGGCGCAAAAGAGGTTTTCTTCTTCAAAATCTACGAAGAGCTGATTAACCAGATGGGCGACGCTTATCCGGAATTAATCAAGCAACGTGAATTCGTTGAAAAAAATATTGCGCTTGGAAGAAGAGCAGTTTGCTAAAACATTGGATCGCGGCCTGCAGATCCTGGATAACGAGCTTGATGCGCTTGAAGGCTCGATTATTCCTGGTGATCTGGTCTTCAAGCTTTACGATACCTATGGTTTCCCGGCAGATTTAACCGCAGATATTGCCCGTGAGCGAGGCTTAACTATCGATCAGCAAGGTTTTGATAAGGCCATGGCTGAGCAGCGTACGCGTGCACAGCAGGCCAATAACTTCACCACAGACTATAATAATATTCTTAAGATCGACCAGGAAACAGAGTTTATCGGTTATGAAACTCTGGAAGGTGCGGCAACGGTCACTAAGTTAGTGATCGATGGCGCCTTTGTTGAATCATTAAAAGAGGGCGATAAGGGGCAAGTTGTGTTATCCGAATCGCCGTTTTATGCTGAATCGGGCGGTCAATCAGGTGATACTGGTGAGCTTATTCTTAATAACGGTATCTTTGTGGTGACTGACACGCAAAAACAGGGCGATGCCTTTTTACATAGCGGTTATATCAGCAGCGGCTCATTAATGATCAATGAAAAAGTCCATGCCAAGGTCAATGGGGAGCGTCGTCAAGCCATTGCCCTGCACCATTCTGCAACCCACCTGCTGCATGCGGCATTGCGCCGCGTACTCGGTGAACATGTGACCCAGAAAGGTTCATTGGTTGATGCCGAGAAACTGCGCTTTGATTTCTCCCATTTTGAAGCAGTTTCTGCGGATGCATTACGTCAGGTCAGCTTTCTGGTCAATGAAGCAATCCGTAATAACTTTGCCGTGGTGACCCGCTTAATGGATATCGAAGAAGCGAAAACAGCCGGTGCGATGGCGTTATTCGGTGAAAAATATGATGAGATGGTCCGTGTTGTAGAGATGGGCGATGTCTCGGTGGAATTGTGTGGCGGTACACATGCTCAGCGTACCGGTGATCTGGGTATGTTCCTGATCAACTCGGAGTCGGGCATTGCCGCCGGTGTGCGCCGTATCGAAGCCTCCGTGGGGGCAGTAGCTGGACAGGCTGTTACTGATATGTTTGATCAAGTTGACAAGGTTTGTTCGTTGCTAAAAGGCGATCATGCGACAGTGGCCGATAAAGTCGTACAGGTCTTAGATCGTACTAAGCAGCTGGAAAAAGAAGTGGCGCAGTTAAAAGCTAAAATTGCCGCTGCTGCTGGCTCGAACTTGACGGATAATGCCATTGAAATCAATGGTGTAAAAGTCGTTATTGCCAATATGGAAGGTATCGATCCCAAGTCATTACGCGATAGCGTTGATGAGATGAAGAATAAACTGCAGTCCGGTATTGTCGTTTTAGCAACGGCGGTTGCCGATGATAAAGTCAGCCTGATTGCCGGTGTGACCAAAGATCTGACTAACAAAGTCAAAGCCGGTGAACTGGTTAATGTTGTGGCTGCGCCCGTCGGTGGTAAAGGCGGCGGTCGCCCGGATATGGCAATGGCAGGCGGTAATAACCCGGCTGCTTTAGGCGAGGCTCTGGCCCTGGTTGAACCTTGGTTAGCCGAGCGTTTATAAGCAAACGGCCTGTCCGTAATCCGGACAGGTTACCCTAAAAGATAATTGAGAAATTATAATGGCATTAATTGTTCAAAAGTATGGCGGTACCTCTGTCGGTAACGTTGAGCGGATAAAAGTTGTTGCACAAAAAGTGAAAGCAACAAGGGATGCAGGCAATGATGTTGTGGTTGTGTTATCTGCCATGTCAGGTGAAACCAACCGCATGATCGCGCTGGCTAAAGAGTTTCATAGCACGCCTAGTGCAAGAGAAATGGATGTGTTATTAACAACAGGCGAGCAAACAACGATCGCCCTGTTAGCCATGGCATTGCATGATCTCGGCGTTGATGCGCTATCCATGACCGGCGACCAAATTCGTATGAAAACCGATGCCAGCCATAGTAAAGCGCGGATCCTGGATGTTGAAACTGAAAATATGCAACGCCACTTAAAAGCGGGACGGGTTGTTGTTGTTGCCGGCTTCCAGGGGCGCAGTGAGGATAATAATATTACTACGCTTGGCCGTGGCGGCAGCGATACCTCAGCAGTTGCGGTTGCTGCAGCATTAAAAGCCGATGAATGCCAGATCTATACCGATGTGGACGGCGTTTATACAACGGATCCGCGTGTTGAACCTAATGCCCGCCGTTTGGACAGCATCACTTTTGAAGAGATGTTAGAGATGGCAAGCTTGGGAACCAAAGTGTTACAAATTCGTTCTGTAGAGTTTGCAGGAAAATACAATGTGCCACTGCGTGTATTATCCAGCTTTAAAGAGGGTGGCGGCACATTAATTAGTTATGAGGAAAATAAAATGGAATCTCCTGTGATCTCAGGTATCGCGTTTAATCGTGATGAAGCGCGTTTAACTTTATCCGGCGTGCCGGACCAGCCGACGGTGGCTGCGCAAATTCTATCTCCTATTGGTGAAGCGAATATCGACATTGATATGATTGTCCAGAATACAGTCGGCAATGGTAAAACAGATTTCACTTTTACCGTGCATCGTGATGATTATCAGCGTGCTAAGGAGCTTTTACAAGAAGTCTGTACCAAACTGCAGGCAGACAATGTACAGGGCAATGACGATATTGCCAAAGTATCCATTGTCGGTGTCGGTATGTGGAATCATCCCGGGGTTGCAAAAACCATGTTTGAAACCTTAGGAGCAGAAGGCATTAATATTCATCAGATTGCAACCTCAGAAATTAAAATCTCAGTGCTGGTTGACAGTAAATATCTTGAACTGGCCGTGCGAGCACTGCATAAAGCCTTTAACCTGGATGTTGAGCCAAAAGAAGAAAAATAATCTTTTCGACCTTATACTGTAACAAAACGGAATTTTATTTGTATTCGTACATAATAAAGTTAATGGAGCAACAAGTATAATAATAGGGGCAGTATATGCTTATATTAACCCGTAGAGTGGGCGAAACTCTCATGATTGGCGATAACGTAACTGTGACTGTCTTAGGCGTAAAAGGTAATCAGGTACGCGTCGGTGTTAACGCACCTAAAGAAGTATCTGTGCATCGTGAAGAGATTTACATGCGTATTCAGGCTGAGAAAAACAATAGCGACAGTGAGTAATGCTGACACAATAAAAAAAGAGCTGTATAGCTCTTTTTTTATCAGTGCTACGGATTAACTGCTCAGAACAGACAGAATTACTCCTGAAAAGGGTTTTAATTGTCTGCTTTGTTTATTTAACAATCAAACAGCAATTATATTGCTAAAAAAGTTTGACTTGTTTTTATAAGGCAGTAATATACGCAGCACAAGACGACGGTGGGGTGGCCGAGAGGCTGAAGGCGCTCCCCTGCTAAGGGAGTATGGGGTTTATAGCCCCATCGAGGGTTCGAATCCCTCCTCCACCGCCATTCTTGTATTATAGATTCTTAAGGCGGGTGTAGCTCAGCTGGATAGAGTACCTGGCTACGAACCAGGCGGTCAGGGGTTCGAATCCCTTCACCCGCACCATTCTTCGATTAGCAGTGAATAATGTGCGTATTAAGAATCACAATTAAAAACAAAAGAATATCGCGGCGGGTGTAGCTCAGCTGGATAGAGTACCTGGCTACGAACCAGGCGGTCAGGGGTTCGAATCCCTTCACCCGCACCATTCTTTGTAAATAAGCTTACTCAGGTAAGTTTTTTGTTTTTAAGAGCTCAATAATATTAAATCCCATTAATATTATGCACTATGCGGGTGTAGCTCAGCTGGATAGAGTACCTGGCTACGAACCAGGCGGTCAGGGGTTCGAATCCCTTCACCCGCACCATCTTTTTTAACTCCCGTTGTTACCCTTATATTATCTCCATCACATTAAGTCTAGTATTTTGTCTTCTTTATATTAATTTTTGTTATTTAGCGCTTCCGCTCCTGCAAATCAATCATTCTTTTTGAGTAAAAATTCGTTTGCTATGAATACTTATTAGTTTTTATGCGGCTGTTTGGCGATCAGGCTTCTTTTGACTACAATTTTAGGTATTTCTTAAGCCTTGGCAGTAAGAGTTGTTGGCTCTATTCCCATAAAAGATTGGTGGCTTCAAAAGAGAGAACTTTTCGCTGCTTTTTTGAGCTTTTAAAGTGCGACCTGGCTCACCTTTTAATTTTAGCCGGAATCCCGTACAATATGCTGCTTTTTGAGCTATGCTGAATTCTCTTAATCTCAGTAACTTTTGCTTATATTAAGGAAGGAAAGTATTTTTTTTTGACTTTTAACGTGCTTTCTCTGTGATGAAGCTTTGTTTATTCACTGTTTATAAAACGTTAAATGTAGAGTCTTTGTGAATAATTATTCATAAAAATTCAGGTGTAATCATATATGTAGATAAAGGATAATAAAGTATGGATGTTAATGAATCGCTATTAAAGGCGGCGACACTGATGGGGTTGGGAATGACTTTTGTGTTTCTGTTTTAGGCTTATTGCTAATTGCTGTCACGCTGATGGCAAAATATATTCCGGCAGATCAACCTGTTGTTAATAAAGGGGCCACTCCTAAAAAGAGTGCTGCTGCAACATCTGAAATAAATCCAAAAGTAGTTGCCGCTATCACCACGGCAGTGCAGCAATACCGTAAAACGAAAACGGCATAACATAGGGAAGAAAAAAATGGAAAAGAAAGTGAATATGTCTAAGCCACTTGCAATTACCGAAGTGGTACTACGCGATGCGCATCAATCACTGTTTGCAACCCGTATGCGTATTGATGATATGCTGCCGATTGTGGAGAAACTCGATAAAATGGGTTACTGGTCGTTAGAGACCTGGGGAGGTGCAACTTTTGATTCATGCATCCGTTATCTCGGTGAAGATCCATGGGATCGAATCCGTGCTTTAAAAGCGGCCATGCCAAATACGCCACAACAGATGCTCCTGCGTGGTCAGAATTTATTAGGCTACCGCCACTATGCAGACGATGTGGTTGAAAAATTTATCGAGCGCGCCCATACAAACGGCGTTGATGTGTTCCGTATCTTTGATGCCATGAATGATGTACGCAACTTTGAAACGGCGATTAAAGCAGCAGTCCAAGTAGGCGCGCATGCACAAGGCGCTATCTCCTATACCACCAGTCCGGTACATACCATTGACAACTGGGTGGATATGGCAAAACGTCTTGAAGATATGGGCTGTCACTCTATTTGTATTAAAGATATGGCCGGTTTGTTAAAACCCTATGTTGCAGAAGAGTTAGTGACAAAAATTAAAGCCAGCACAGATATTCCATTGGCGCTGCATTGTCATGCGACAACCGGATTAAGTGTTGCCACACAACAAAAAGCGATTGACGCCGGTGTCGATATTATTGATTCGGCCATTTCTTCAATGAGTATGACTTATGGTCACTCGGCAACGGAAACGCTGGTTGCCATGGTGCAGGGGGAAGCCCGTGATACCGGCCTGGATCTGCATAAACTCGAAGAGATCTCTGCTTACTTCCGTGATGTGCGCAAGAAATACGCTAAATTTGAAGGTGAGTTAAAAGGCGTGGATCCGCGTATTCTGATTGCCCAAGTACCCGGTGGTATGTTAACCAATATGGAAAGCCAGCTTAAACAGCAGGGTGCTGCGAATAAGATGGATGAAGTGCTCAAAGAGATCGCTGTGGTACGTAAGGATCTTGGTTATATTCCTCTGGTGACACCGACGTCACAAATTGTCGGTACGCAGGCGGTTATTAATGTCCTGATGGGTGAGCGTTATAAGAATATTACCAAAGAAACGGCTGGTGTCTTAAAAGGTGAGTACGGTGCGACGCCTGCCCCTGTAAATGCCGAATTACAAGCAAAGGTTTTAGATGGGGCTAAGCCGATTACCTGTCGTCCGGCAGATAATATTAAGCCGGAAATGCAGGCTATTACAGCTGAGCTTAAAAAAATTGCTGCTGAAAAAGGCATTAAGCTGGCTGAGCAGGAAGTTGATGATGCGCTTATTTATGCTTTATTCCCGGAAATTGGCCTTAAATTCTTAGAAAACCGTAATAACCCGGATGCCTTTGAACCTGTTCCTAGTGCTGATGATATGGCTCCAGCTGCAACTGCTAAACCTGCTGCAGCGAAAAAAGGTCAGCCGGAAACTTATTCTGTTGCCGTTGACGGACAGTTATTTACCGTACAGGTTGGCCCGCAGGGCAGCATTGACGGTGTTGCCCCTGCTGCCCCTGCGACTCCTGTTGCAGCTCCAACTGCTGCGCCGGCCGCACCGACCGGTCAAGGTGAAGATCTTCCGGCACCTTTAGCGGGTAATATCTTTAAAGTGCTGGTTAAGCAGGGTGAACAGGTCAATGAAGGGGATGTCTTGCTGGTAATGGAAGCGATGAAGATGGAAACTGAAATTCGCGCTTCAAAATCAGGTGTAATACAAGCTGTCTTAGTTAAAGAAGGCGATTCTGTAGCTGTGGGTGAAGCCCTGTTTACAATCGGGTAAGGAAATAAGCAAGTGGATGGATTAACTACACTTTGGATGGATACAGGTATCGCTAATTTTGAGTGGCCTGCTGTAGTGATGATTGCTGTGGGTTGTTTATTATTATACCTGGCAATTGCACGTGGATTTGAACCTTTATTATTATTGCCGATTGGCTTTGGTGCTGTTTTAGCAAACATTCCCAATGCCGGCTTTACTGATGAAGGTGGCATGCTTTATTATATTTACCATGTCGGTATTGAAACCGGGGTCTTTCCGCTGATTATCTTTATGGGCGTGGGGGCGTTAACCGATTTCGGTGCGTTAATTGCGAATCCTAAGACATTGTTTTTAGGGGCTGCGGCACAATTTGGTATTTTTGCAACCCTGTTTGGCGCACTTTTGCTGAATTATATTCCCGGCTTTGATTTCTCAATGGCGGATGCTTCAGCGATTGCGATTATCGGCGGTGCGGATGGCCCTACAGCTATCTTCCTGGCATCAAAACTTGCTCCGGATCTATTGGGTGCGATTGCCGTTGCCGCATACTCCTATATGGCCCTGGTACCTATTATTCAGCCGCCTATTATGCGTGCACTAACAACGCAGGCTGAGCGTGAGATTAAAATGGAACAGTTACGTCCAGTCAGCAAGAAGGAGAAAATTATTTTCCCGCTTGCTGTTCTGCTTCTGACTCTTCTATTTTTACCGGCGGCAACGCCGCTGGTCGGGATGTTCTGCTTAGGTAATTTAATGCGCGAGTCGGGTGTGGTGGATCGCTTAAGCTCAACCGCACAAAATGAACTGATTAATATTGTCACCATTTTCTTAGGCTTAGGCGTCGGCTCAAAATTATCGGCGGATAAGTTTTTGAATGTGGAAACATTAGGTATCCTGGCGTTAGGTGCGATTGCGTTTTCAATCGGCACAGCATCAGGTGTGCTAATGGCTAAACTGATGGGTAAATTCTCAAAAAGCCCGATTAATCCGTTGATTGGGGCCGCTGGGGTTTCTGCCGTGCCGATGGCAGCGCGTGTTGCCAACAAGGTCGGTTTGGAAGCAAACCCGCATAATTTCCTGTTAATGCATGCGATGGGGCCGAATGTTGCCGGGGTACTGGGCAGCGCCGTTGCCGCCGGTGTGTTGTTAGCCTTAGTTGGTTAAAGGAATATCATTATAATTGCTAAAAGGCCGCTTATTTAAGCGGCCTTTTTAATGGAGGCAGTTTGTTTTATGAACTGTTAACCCTGTTTGCCAGCAGTTTTGTTTCTGCGACCCTGTTTCCCGGCGGCTCTGAATTACTGCTGCTCTATTATGTGCACTACAACCCTGCAGATACCGGGTTATATTTTGCCAGCGCGGCGGTCGGCAACAGTTTAGGCGCACTGCTGACCTACTTTATGGGCTATTATTGGCACTGGGGCAGAGCAAAGGCACAAAGCAGCCATCAAAAAGCATGGCTGTTTTGTCAACGTTATGGCGCAGTCGCTTTACTGCTGAGTTGGTTGCCCATTATCGGTGATTTGTTGCCCTTAGTCGGCGGCTGGCTGAAGTTAGCCATATTCCCTTCGCTGCTTATGATTGTTGCTGGGAAAGTAATACGTTACTGGCTGGTCGTTAGTTCAACACTCTATTTGTTATAAAATAGTTAAAGCTTGTAAAGGTTTGCTTTTTTAAGGTATTCTGCTAAAAATTTCAGCTACTTTAATGGGTCTACTCTTGTTTTCTGATTTTCAACAACGCTTAACCACTCTTGCTCAACACACACAGTCACAAGCAACGGTCAATTTTGGCCGCGGCATTGAACGCGAAGCGCTACGGGTTGAGCCTGACGGTAAGTTATCACAAAGGCCTCACCCCGATGCGTTTGGTAGTGCTTTGTGCCACCAGTCAATCACCACGGATTTTGCGGAAAGTTTATTAGAGTTTATTACCCCTGTTGCTAAGGATGTCGAGCAGCTTTTTGCTTATCTCAACGATATCCACCACTACGCGGCTAAAAACTTAGAAAATGATGAGCTGTTATGGCCGGTCAGTATGCCCTGCTTTGTTAAGGATGAAGATGAGGTTGAACTGGCGCAGTTTGGCTCATCCAATATCGGCTTAATGAAAACCACCTATCGCCAGGGCTTAAAAAATCGTTACGGCAGCATGATGCAGGTTATCTCCGGGGTGCATTATAACTTTTCCTTGCCGGAAGCGTTCTGGCCAACCTGGTCGGCAATTCATGGCTCGAAGTTGTCCGGCAAAGAGGCACAATCGGCCGGCTATTTAGGACTGATCCGTAATTATTTGCGTTATGGCTGGGTTATCCCTTTTCTTTTTGGCGCCTCACCGGCTTTATGCGAGTCCTTTCTACAGGACAAAAAAACCAAGTTAAAATTTAAAAAAATAGCCAAGGGCACCATTTATCTGCCCTATGCGACCTCATTAAGGTTAAGCGATTTAGGTTATACCAATAGCAGCCAGTCATCGCTGAATATCTGTTATAACTCATTGGATCACTACCTGTCATCGGTGCGTCAAGCGCTTGCCAAAAAAGCGCCGCAATTTAAAAAGATGGGCATAAAGAAAGACAATAAGTATGTGCAGTTAAATGACAATATTCTGCAGATTGAAAATGAACTGTATGCCACTATACGTCCCAAACGTGTGCAGACAAGCGATGAAACACCTTCACAGGCGCTGCATGCGCGCGGTATTGAGTATATTGAGATCCGTTCATTGGATGTCAATCCTTTTTCCAAGGTCGGTATTACCGAAGAGCAGGTCAACTTTTTAGATCTGTTTTTAACCTGGTGTGCCATTATTCCTTCAGATGATATTTCTGCAGCACAATCAGCCCATTTTGCCGATAACCTGAATAAGATTGTCACAGAAGGGCGTAAACCTGACCTGCAGCTGGAAATTGAAGGCACTAAGCAGACGGTGGAGCAATGGGGAGGATGGATCACCGGACAGTTACAAGAGCTGGCCGCCGTTTTCGATGACCACTACCAAGACGCGCGTTATCAACAGGCCATTGCCCATATTGCACCACGCTTTGCGGCTCCTGAACTGACCAGTTCAGCACGAGTGCTGCAGTGCATTAAAGAAAAAAATATGGATAATGCGCCGCTGGCATTGGAACTGGCGAAAAAATATAAGCAGGAACTGATTGCGCAAGAGTACCAAATACTTTCTGATCAGCATTTTCAGCAGGAGAAAGTAAACTCACTGCATAAACAGCAGCAGATAGAAGCCAAGGATAATTTGAGTTTTGATGACTATCTGCAGCAATATTTTCTTGCTGCGCAAAAAAAGTAATCGCCGGATGGTTAAGATCAGGTCGTGAGCAATAAAAATATGGAAAGACAAAGACTATTTATTGTTATTTTTTGCGCCCTGTTTTTAAGCGCCTGCGCAACGCCGCCGCCTAAAGATCCGGATAATATCTGTGCAATTTTTTTCGAGCATAGGAGCTGGTATGATGCCTCAAAACAGATGCAGAAGCAGTGGGGGACGCCCATTCATGTACCTTTAGCCATGATGTATCAGGAAAGTGGCTTTAAGCATAATGCCGCCCCGCCGATGCAGTATTTCTGGTTTATTCCGCTTGGCCGGGCCAGCGATGCTTACGGATATGCGCAGGCTAAGACGATGACCTGGGATGATTATCAGCGGGAAACCGGTAATAGCTGGGCAGATCGTGATGATTTTTCTGACGCAATTGATTTTATGGGCTGGTTTACTTATAAAACCCATAAGATTAACGGTGTTTCCAAGTGGGATGCTTACCGGCAATACTTGAACTACCATGAAGGCTGGGGAGGCTATCGCAAGAAAAGTTATCAGAAAAAGCCCTGGTTGCTGAAAGTCTCCCGTAAGGTCGATCAACGCTCCCGGCAATATGCGCAGCAGTTGCGCGGCTGCCGGGAAAATTTAGATTCCAGTTGGTTATGGCGATTATTTTTCGCTTAACGGGAGGTGGCTGTCGGCCGTTTGCCTGCAGCTATCTGCTCTGGCTTTGTCTCTTTGCCACTCATCACTCATTATAGTGAAGAGTGAATAGTAATGAGTAAACAGTGACGGACAAATTGTGTGGGGATTCCTAAATCACCCATTACTCATTACCCATTACTCATCACTCATTATAGTGAAGCGTGAATAGTAATGAGTAAACAGTGACGGACAAATTGTTTGGGGATTCCTAAATCACCCATTACTCATTACTCATTACTCATTACTCGCTATTCGCAGCTGCCCCTCACGTTAACCTCTGCAAATCCATCAGCTACTGGCAGAAAGCTGACAGCGAGTTTGATCTATCGCAATATTATTGATCAAAATAGCTTTGACAGTGCTAGAATAACGCTTAACAGTTCAAATTAAAATAAAGGAAAGAGAATGCCGTTACTCGATAGTTTTACTGTAGATCATACTATTATGAAAGCCCCTGCTGTGCGTATTGCCAAGACGATGCAGACACCGGGAAAGGATACGATCACCGTGTTTGACCTGCGCTTTACCGCGCCCAATAAAGATATTTTATCTGAGAAGGGCATCCATACACTGGAGCATCTTTATGCCGGTTTTATGCGTGACCACTTAAACAGTGACAGCGTTGAAATCATTGATATTTCACCTATGGGCTGCCGTACCGGGTTTTATATGAGTTTAATTGGCGCGCCTTCAGAAGCGCAGGTGGCGGATGCCTGGTTGGCTTCCATGCACGATGTGTTGGCCGTCAAGCAGCAAAGCGATATTCCCGAGCTTAATGAATATCAGTGCGGCACCTATACCATGCATTCTTTAACTGAAGCGCAGGCGATTGCCCAGGCTATTATTGATGCCGGTATCAGTATTAATAAAAATGAAGAGATTGCTCTGAGCGAAGAGCAACTGAAAGCGCTTTAATACCTGCGTCATCCCCGCGATCTTTTAGGCGGGGATCTTATGGCGGTTATACAGTAAACGCTAGGGCCTGTTCATCTTTCATTGCCGTTCCTGCTGGAGGCTATTTTTTACTCTGGCAAGGCGGAAAATTTAAGTAATAGCCATCTATAGTTAATATTTGACAACGCAGTCAGAGTGAAAAATAGCCCCAGCCCTTTGGGTAGTGCCTAAAAATCACTCACTCTGTGTTGCTCAAAGTTCATTTAGAATAACTAAACCACACTTCTCGCGCCTTGATTGAGTGATTTCTAGGCGACTACAGGTTTGGCAATGAAAGATAAACAGGCCCTAGGAGATCCTCGATTAAAACATTTCGAGGATGACGGGCTTTTTAGCCTTCCTGCTCAGTGTATAAATGCGGCATGATTTTGACCAGCTTAACCATATTGTTTTCAACCTCTAAAATTTCCATTGGATAGCCGCAGATGCGGGCGCTGATTTTAGCGCTTGGAATCTCTTCCAGATATTCAATAATCAAGCCGTTTAATGTCCGTGGCCCGTCGGTTGGCAGTGTCCAACCCATCTCCTTATTAAGATCGCGGATTCCCAGGCTTCCTTCAACAATATAGGAGTTATCGTGCTGGCGATGGATCTCCTGTGAGCTTGGCGTCTCGTGGGTTGTGGTAAAGTCGCCGACAATCTCTTCTAAAATATCGGCCAGGGTCACTAAGCCTTGAATATCACCGTATTCATCGACAACCAGGCCGATTCGCTCTTTATTCATTTGAAACTTAATCAGCTGCGTATTTAAGGGGGTACCTTCAGGAATAAAATACAATTCGCGCACACTGCGCAGCAGCGTGGTTTTTGTGAATTCCTCTTTTAATAAAGTGATTAGTGAATCTCGAGCATGAATAAAACCGATCGCATCGTCAATGTTGTCGCGGTATAACAGGGTCATAGTATGAGTGCGGTTTTTTAACTGTTTAAGGATCGTTTCCCAATCCTGGTTGATATCAATAGCGGCAATATCATTGCGCGGAATCATGATCTCATCGACGGTGACCTGCTCAAGCTCGAGTATGCTTAATAACATCTGTTGGTGATGAGCCGGGATCATCGAGCCAGCCTCATGCACGACAGAGCGTAATTCATCGCTGGACAGGGCATCATTGCTTTGTGGCGTGACATTAATACCAAATATACGCAGTAAGGTATTAGAAAAACCGTTAATCAGCCAGACTAAGGGACTAAGCAGTTTCTGCAATGGCTGTAATAAAAATGAGCTTGGAAAGGCTATTTTTTCCGGGTAAAGCACAGCCAGTGTTTTCGGTGTGACCTCGGCAAAGATTAAAATCACCAGAGTCAGTATGCCGGTGGCGATGGCAATACCGGCATCACCAAATAAACGTTGCCCGATAATGGTGGCTAATGCTGAGGCGACAATATTAACCAGGTTGTTACCGATTAGAATCAGGCCGATTAATTTATCCGGTTTATTGAGTAGTTTTTCAACACGAATCGCAACTTTATTTTTATCTTTGGCAAGGTGACGTAACCGGTAACGGTTAAGTGACATCATGCTGGTTTCAGAACTTGAAAAATAAGCCGAAATAACAATTAAAAGAACGAGTGTGATCAGTAAAGCACTGGTTGGAATGTCGTTCAAAGTATCCTCTTGTATCTAAGTAGAACGTTATATGTGCAATCTACCTTAAGATGCAAAGCTCAGCAAGTTAACTCGGCGAATAAGCAAATAGACAGCCTGCCATTATCCTTAGCAGATTTACTGGCCGTATAAAGTGGCGGTTAAAATCGCAATGGTCAATAATGATGAGCCGATAATAGTGATGTAAATAGCAAAGCGGCCTCGCCAGCCTTTGGCAAAATGGCCCCATAATAAGGTGGCATAGATAATCCAGGCAATAATGGCGAGCAGGGTTTTATGCAATTTATCCTGTGCAAACATATTATCGGCAAAAATAAAACCGGTCAGTAGTGCGCCGCTTAATAACAGAAAACCAAGAAGAATAATTTGAAAAAGACTTTTTTCCAGCGTCATCAGTGGCGGCATATTGGTTTTTGTTAACGGTAATTTGCGTTTTTTCAAGCGGTAGTCAAGATAAGTAAACTGCACGGCAAACAGAATAGCCATGCTTAATATTGAGTAGGCGAGCAGGGCAAACATAATATGTACGGCAATTTGCGGGTGGCTTTCGATCTGCATAATAAAACTGTTTGGCAGATAAGCGCTGACAATTAAATTAAGCACAGTAAAAGTGTACACGATAGGCAGTAATACGCCTGTTTTGAAACGTGTATTGGCGAGTGTGGACAGCAGAGCGATAATAAAGGCCAGCAAAGAGAGGCTGTTTAAGATAGATAAATTATGCCCGTTAAGCAGCCATAGATGCTGGTATAACCAATAGGCATGACAGACCAGTGCCAAAGTAGCAGTAGGAACAAAATAGTTAGCCACTGCTTTAGCCGGTGAAATAAATTGGATAACGGCCAGGCTTCCCGCGACTATATAAAAAAAGCTACAAATTAACAGCAAATAATCCATATCACCCTGCATAATTAAAGTTAGTGATCCTAATAAGCTAATTATACAGCCTGCGGTATGCTTAAAACACCACTTATCTGCTTTATTCACTAAGTTGATCAGAAGTTAAGACTATTTTGCATTACCATAATTGCGTATAATCGCATACTATAATTTTATTTTTTAGCAACGAGAGCTGAGCATGTTTGAGAATTTAACCGATCGACTGTCGAAAACCCTGAAAAACATCAGTGGCAAAGGACGTATAAACGAAGACAATATTAAAGATACTCTGCGTGAAGTGCGCATGGCTTTACTGGAAGCCGATGTGGCGCTACCTGTTGTCCGTGATTTTATTAAAGCCATAAAAGAACGTGCGCTAGGTCAGGAAGTTGCTAAAAGTTTAAGCCCGGGACAGGCATTCCTGAAAATAGTGCAAAGTGAACTTGAAGTGGCAATGGGGGAGGTTAATGAATCATTAAACCTTGCTGCACAACCGCCGGCTATTTTATTGATGGCGGGTCTGCAGGGCGCGGGTAAAACAACCTCTGTGGCTAAACTGGCGCGCTTACTGAAAAATCGCGATAAGAAAAAAGTGCTGGTGGTGAGTGCCGATGTTTATCGTCCTGCCGCGATTAAACAGTTAGAGACGCTGGCCGGTGAAGTGGACGTGGAATTCTTTCCAAGTGATATCTCCCAAAAACCGATTGATATTGCCAATGCGGCTATCGACCATGCACAAAAACAGTTTATTGATGTCGTCATTGTCGATACTGCGGGTCGTCTGCATGTCGACAATGAAATGATGGGTGAAATTAAACAGCTGCATCAGGCCATTAAACCGATAGAAACCTTGTTTGTGGTGGATGCAATGACCGGTCAGGATGCTGCCAATACCGCGCAGGCATTTAATGAAGCATTGCCTTTAACCGGCGTGATCTTAACCAAAGCCGATGGTGATGCGCGTGGTGGTGCGGCACTTTCTATTCGCCATATTACCGGTAAACCGATTAAATTTATCGGTATGGGGGAAAAGATCGATGCCCTGGAGCCTTTCTATCCGGACCGTATCGCCTCCCGTATTCTGGGTATGGGCGATGTGCTTTCATTAATTGAAGAAATTGAAAATAAAGTTGATAAGCAAAAAGCGGAAAAACTGGCCAAAAAGATTAAAAAAGGCAAAGGCTTTGATCTCGATGATTTTCGCGAACAGCTGGTGCAGATGAAAAGTATGGGCGGCATGGCCGGTATGATGGATAAACTGCCGGGAATGGGGCAGGTCCCCGATGCGGTTAAAAATCAGGTTAATGATAAAACTACCAGTCGTATGGAAGCCATTATTAACTCCATGACCAAAAAAGAGCGAGCTCGACCGGAGCTGATCAAAGGCTCGCGTAAACGCCGTATTGCTGCCGGCTCAGGTACGCAGATTCAAGATGTCAATAAACTGCTTAAACAGTTTACGCAGATGCAGAAGATGATGAAAAAAATGTCCGGCAAAGGCGGTATGCGCAAGATGATGAGCGGCATGCAGGGCATGATGGGCGGCGCCGGTATGGGTGGCATGCCAGGTATGGGGGGCATGGGCGGCAAGGGCCTGCCTCCTGGTCTGGGCCGCTTTAAAAAGAAATAACTTCAAGAGTGATGGGTGAGTGGTAAAGAGTGAATAGTAAATGGTGAATAGTGATGAGTAAACAGTGAAGGGTAAACCCATCACTGTTTACTCATCACCCATCACCCATAACTCATCACCCCAAACAGTTCAATTTACCCCCTATAAGCGCATTGTTTCTCTAATAATCGCTCAAAAAATAGATCCAAGTATGATTTTGATTGTTCTTTTGCCTAAGAAGAGTATAATTTTGCGGCTTTCTACAAAAGCAGGCGGTCAGTTTTCTCTGACCAAATACGTTTAACAATAAATAGAGGACGATATGGTAACTATTCGTTTAGCTCGTGGTGGCGCTAAAAAACGCCCATTCTACCAAGTGGTAGTAACAGATAGCCGTAATGCACGTGACGGCCGTTTCCTTGAAAAAGTAGGTTTCTTTAACCCTACAGCACAAGGTCAAGCAGAAAAATTACGTTTAGACACAGATCGTATCAACCATTGGGTTGGTCTTGGCGCACAGCTAAGTGATCGTGTAGCTAAATTAGTAAAAGATAACGCAGTAGCTGCATAATCGCAGTCAGGTGAGGAGCATTAGGTGAGCGAAAAAGCAGAGCCAATTGAAATGGGTAAATTTGGTGCGGTTTATGGCATCAAAGGCTGGTTAAAAGTCCACTCCTACACCGACGATGCTGAAAGTATCTTTGAATACAAGCCACTGTTAATGGAATCGAAAGGGCAGTTTCAGGAAGTAACGATTACGGATTGGAAGCGTCACAATAACGGTTTTATTGCAAAAGTAGCAGGATTTGATGTTCGCGAAGAAGCACAAGCCCTAGTTGGTGCCGCGCTTTATGTTGACGCAGATCACCTTCCGGTATTGGAAGACGACTTCTACTGGCGAGATTTAGTCGGGTGTCAGGTTAAAACTGAGCAAGGTTATGATTTAGGTGTAGTCACCGAAATGATGGAAACAGGCTCAAAAGATGTGCTTGTGGTAAAGGCCAACTCGAATGATGCTTTTGGACAAAAAGAACGGTTAATTCCGTTTATTGAACAGCAAGTAATTTCTCATGTAGATATTACAGGCAAACTAATTACAGTTAATTGGCAACCTGATTTCTGATCATCCTGGGAGAAAAGCAATGTGGATTGGGGTTGTAAGCCTCTTCCCGGATATGTTCCGGGCCATTAGCGAAAATGGGGTGACAGGTCGAGCGATTAAAAATAACCTGCTGTCGATACAGTGTTGGAATCCGCGCGATTTCACTTTCGATAAACATAGAACGGTCGATGATCGTCCCTATGGCGGTGGTCCTGGTATGTTGATGATGGTGCAGCCCTTACGGGATGCAATCATGGCAGCAAAACAGGCAGCAAGAGAGGCAGGACACGAGGCAAAGGTTATCTACCTTTCTCCTCAAGGACAACGTTTAGATCATTGTGGCGCACAGTCATTATCAGGCTCACAGGCTTTGATACTGGTGGCGGGGCGTTATGAAGGTATAGATGAGCGCGTCATTGAAAGCCTGATAGATGAAGAATGGTCTGTCGGTGATTATGTGCTCAGTGGTGGTGAGCTGCCGGCGATGATTTTGATTGATGCTGTGGTACGTTTTGTGCCGGGTGTTTTAGGTCATACGCAGTCAGCTGAGCAGGACTCCTTTGCGGATGGTCTGCTGGATTGCCCGCACTATACGCGTCCTGAGGTGTTAGATGGCAAACAAGTGCCGAGTGTATTATTAAGCGGTGATCATGAAAAAATTCGCCTCTGGCGGTTAAAACAGTCGCTGTTACGCACGAAACAAAGAAGGCCCGATTTATTAAATAACCTAGCTCTGACTGACGAGCAAGCCAAGCTGCTTGCTGCTCTGGAAAGTGACTCCGACTGACCAGCGATGTTATCGGCTAACTAGGTAATATAGGTATTAAAATGAGCAATATTATACAAGCAATTGAAAATGAACAGCTACGCACTGACATCCCAGAGTTTTCTCAAGGTGACACAGTTGTTGTACGTGTTCGCGTAAAAGAAGGTGAAAAAGAGCGTCTTCAGGCATTTGAAGGTGTTGTAATCGCTAAGCGTAACCGTGGTTTACACTCATCTTTCACAGTTCGTAAAATTTCGAGCGGTGAAGGTGTTGAGCGTGTATTCCAAACTCACAGCCCAATTGTAGGAAGCGTTGAAGTTAAACGTCGCGGTGTGGTTCGTCAAGCTAAACTATACTACTTACGTGAGCTTACTGGTAAAGCGGCTCGTATTAAAGAGAAGCTTGGTAAGAAGTAATTTCTTGTCAAATTGCTACATGGCAAAACCTATTTCGATAGGCTTTTGCTATACTAGAAGGCCTGCATCTGCAGGCCTTTTTTCTATCAGAAATAAAAGTTATGGTTAAAATACTGTATCGTTATCTGCTTATCGCTATTGCCGTTTTAAGCATTGTGATCGGCATACTGGGTATTTTCCTGCCTATTTTGCCGGGTACTCCCTTTTTTATTCTTGCACTTGCCTGTTTTGATCGCAGCTCCCCGGCTTTTCATCGGGCCCTATTAAAGCTTCCTTATATTGGTAAGCGCCTACATGCCTGGAATCAAGAGAAGAAAATCACAAGAAAACGCAAGCTGCAGATCTATCTGATCGTTATAACCACCTTTTCAATCTCAATCTCTTCTATTGTAATCTTTCCTATTGCAGGTCTCTCTTTATTGGAACGACATCTTATACAGCTGCTGCTTGGGTGCATTATGCTTATTGCACTGTTTTTTATCTACCGAATTGATGAGAAGTAATATTTACAAGATGATGTAACTTAAGCAGCTATGGGGTTCTTCAAAATTTGTCAATCCGCCACGTTTTGTTTTTTCTGTTTGTTTTCGATATAAGGATGGAAAACCGGCAGGGTGATAATAAAGCGTGTAAATTTTCCGACTTCAGATTCAACCTCGATATAGCCGTAATGGCGTTTGATAATCTGTAAGCAGATAGTCAGACCTATGCCCAAGCCAAAATTCCCCTCCCTTTTGCTGGTGTAATTGAGGGCAAATATTTTACTACGCATCTCCTCGGGGATGCCGGGACCATCGTCTTCGATAATCACCTGAATATGTGGCGTCTCACCATAAGGCAGATTGACAGTGGATATTTTCAGTACCCCTTTACCGCCTGTTGCATCAATGGCGTTGGCAATAATATTGGTCCATACCTGCTGCAATTCAATCGGGTGGCAGTCAATGGCCGGTAGTTGCTGATACGCTTTAAACACTTCATAATTTTTCAGTTTGTTCTCAAAAATCATCAGCGTTTCTTCCAACCCTTCATGAATATCGCTTGGCACGCATTTCTCACTGTCTTGTCCTGCATAATGTTTTAAACTCTTAACTAAATCAGCAATACGTTTCGCACAGTTGTTACTGTTACGCAGCACAGTGCCCGCCTGATAGTATTTGCTGAGCAATAAAATACTCTCCGACAAAGTGCGTTTTCCCTCCAGAGGAATATTGACAGCATCTAAATTCATCGTGACCAGTAGCTTGGCCAGCTTTTTATCTTTGATGCTTTTCTGCAGCGTTTTCGTACGCTGGCGAACTTCTGCCGTGGACAGCGGCCTGACCGTTAACCCCTGCTGCAGAGCCTGGCAGGCGAGTAAAGAAAACTCATTGTGACTGTTACAGTCAAGCAGGCTGGAAATAAGTTCAATTAATGTATCAGAGCCGCGTAAAATAGCCGCCACCGGATTGTTCAGCTCATGGGCGATACCGGTGACTAATTGTCCTAATACGGCCATTTTTTCACTTTCTACCAACTGACTGTGAGCGACATCTAATGATTGCAGGGTTTCCTGTAGCGCCAGTTCAGTGGCAATACTATGTTGCAGACGGCGGTTGAAATTGCGCAGTAACAGGTTGGTGAAAGGGGCCAACAGCGCTGAGTTTGACTGCATTAGCTGTGAAAAAATGGCATGATCAACTTTTAAAACCTCGGTTTTAACTAGCGTAATACCTGTGCTGAAGGCCGCTTCGCCGGTTAAAAAAGACATTGCACCGACCATAGTGCCGGCCTGCATAATAGTGATATCCTGCATTTTCCCCTGCATATTGCGTTTTTTAAGTAAGACTTCCCCCTTGGTGATAAACCACAGGAAATTGTTTTTTTCTCCTTCCCGTGTCAATAAATGATTGGCGCTATAACTGCGGCGTACATTGTGCTCATCATTTTCTGCTAAGATTTTGTGTAAGGATTTAATAACTAAGTTAGATAGCTCCGAGTCGCTATAGAGAGCGTAATCCAAAAATTTATCCTGAAAATCGGAATCCTGGTAAATCTCAAGGTTGTCTAAGAAACGCGTTTTTTTTACAGTGCGGCTCTGTGATTGCAGATGCTGAAGATGCTCTCTCTGGTAGTTGTTTATCTGCGTTTCAACAATATGCAGCAGTGCTTCTTTCTGGTAGGGCAGTGCTAAAAAATAATCGATATGCCCAAGGTTGATACAATCGCTGAGCAGCTTAACGCTAGCAGTGTCTGCATAAACAATTTTGCGCATTAAACGACATTCTGAGCGCTTCATAATAGAAATGGCTTGGCCATCGCTAAGTTTATCAGCGCAGAGGAGCAGGGCTATATTGTGCGTGTTTTGTAATAGTAGTTGTTCAGCTTTATGGCGGTTAGTTGCAGTGATGATATGGAAACGAACGCTTAAAGGTGAAAGATCCTGGTTAATTTGTTCAAGACGCTGCGCCTCGCTATCAACGCATAAGATAGACAGCATAGCTAACTCCTGTTGCTCAACAAGCTAACAGTATAGTTTTGTGTGTTTTTTTATGAATGGCTGTCTTTTCTTCCTATGATCTCTATCAAATGGAAAAATGGTTAATGCTTGGAAATGTGATTATGATAGCCTTATATACACAGCCTGTCCGGCTATACAAAATATGTGCTGAAAAAGCTTAGTAAAAATAAAGAGAGAGAAAATGAAAATAACATTACCTGAATATGAAAACGCACAAGTATTAGTGGTTGGCGATGTTATGTTAGACAGGTATTGGCATGGTCCTACCGGGCGGATCTCTCCGGAAGCCCCGGTACCTGTTGTTAAAGTGGAAGAGATTGAAGAGCGTCCGGGCGGAGCCGCCAATGTCGCGCTCAATGTCGCCGCACTTGGCGGTAAGGCAAGATTAATCGGTCTGGTGGGGGAGGATGAACCGGCAACGGCTTTAGCTAAGGGGCTAAAATCCGTGCATGTGACAACAGACTTTGTTTCCGTTAAAGACTTTCCGACGATCACAAAGTTACGCGTATTAAGCCGCCATCAGCAGCTGTTACGTTTAGATTTTGAAGAAGGTTTTCATCATGTAGATAGCGCGCCTATTCTGCAAAAAATGCAGGCAGGTCTGGAAGATAAAAGCACTGTGGTTATTTTATCTGATTACAACAAAGGCTCGCTGGCTGATGTGCAGGCGATGATCCAGCTGGCTAAAAAAGCGGGTGCGCAGGTATTAGTGGATCCTAAAGGGGCCGATTTTGAAAAATATCGTGGCGCAACTCTATTGACCCCTAATTTATCTGAATTTGAAGCGGTGGTCGGGCACTGTAAAAGCGATCAGGAATTAGTTGAACGTGCTGTAAAGTTAATCAAACAATTTGATTTACAGGCGCTATTAGTAACGCGCAGTGAAAACGGCATGGTGTTAGTACGTGAAGGTCAAGCACCATTTTATCTGCCGACACAGGCAAAAGAAGTTTATGATGTAACCGGAGCCGGCGATACGGTTATCTCTGTCTTAGCTTCCTCACTGGCGGCCGGCAGTTCTATCGAGCATGCCTGTACCCTGGCTAATGCAGCGGCAGGTGTGGTGGTCGGTAAAATTGGTACCTCCACAGTAAGCACTATTGAGCTGGCCAATGCAGTTTACAGTCAGCAGGAGATAGGTTTTGGTGTCCTCTCAGAAGAGCAGTTAAAAATTGCTGTCAAGCTTGCCCAGCATCGTGGTGAAAAGGTGGTCATGACCAATGGCTGTTTTGATATTTTACATGCCGGGCATGTTTCCTATTTGAATACCGCCCGCGAGCAGGGGCAACGTTTAATTGTGGCGGTCAATAGTGATCAGTCTGTCCGTAATCTGAAAGGTGAAGGACGCCCGGTCAATCCAGTTGAGCGCCGTATGGCCGTGCTGGCAGGCTTAGGCGCTGTCGATTGGGTGATTGAGTTTACGGAAGACACGCCGCAGCGCTTAATTTCTGCAATTCTTCCGGATCTGCTGGTTAAAGGCGGTGACTATAAACCGGAAGAGATAGCAGGCGGAGCAGAGGTGATTGCCAATGGTGGAGAGGTGCGTGTTTTACAGTTTGAAGAGGGCTGTTCAACAACAGAAATCATTAAAAGCATTCGCAATAAAAATTAACGCTTAACTCGCTTTTGAAAAACAAGCCAGGGCTCAATATAGCCGCTGGTTTGCTCTGATTGTTCACTCATCTTGGTGTTTTAGCATTACAAATCAACAGCTTGTGATCTGGATTGGGATTTCAAATATTAGTGAATTACATAACAATTAATAATCATTATGGTATGCTCTATATTGTTTTGATGGTACAAATTGTTCTGTTACAAATGGTTTAATAAGTAAAGGCTATTGCTATTATAATTACAAACGATTTTACCTATCGCTATTTTTTGTTGATAATCATCCCATCGAAACAAGTTAAGTACTTGTTCAAAGCAATGTAGTTAAACTATTTACATATTAGGAGTATCGCATGTTAGAGAATATCGAAGGCCAAAAAGTTCCAAACGTTACCTTTCCTGCTCGTCAAAATGATGAATGGGTAAACATCTCAACAGATGAGCTGTTTGCCGGCAAGACTGTGGTTGTTTTTTCATTACCGGGTGCATTTACACCAACCTGCTCTTCAACGCATCTACCGCGTTACAATGAGTTAGCAGGCGTATTAAAAGAAAACGGTGTCGATGATATTGTTTGTATCAGTGTTAACGATACCTTTGTCATGAATGCCTGGCTTGCCGATCAGGAAGCGCAAAATATTACCGTAGTTCCTGATGGCTGCGGTACCTTTACCGAAGGCATGGGTATGCTGGTAGACAAGAGTGATATCGGCTTTGGCAAACGCAGCTGGCGTTACAGCATGCTGGTAAAAGACGGTGTGATTGAAAAAATGTTTATCGAGCCGAATAAACCGGGTGACCCGTTTGAAGTATCTGATGCCGATACCATGCTTAGTTACATCAACCCAAATGCTAAAGCGCCTTCTGCTGTAAGCTTATTTACGAAACCGGGTTGTCCGTTCTGCGCGAAAGCAAAAGCAGCATTACACGAGGCTAATATTGCGTTTGAGGAGATAGTGTTAGGTACAGATGCAACCAGCGTCAGCCTAAAAGCGGTAACCGGACAAAGCACGGTACCGCAACTTTATGTTGATGGTGAGCACCTTGGCGATAGCGATGCCGTCATTGCCTATGTTAATGGCTAATCACTAAAGCTGTTAGCAATTAATGTTGAGAAGCGTATTTTCAGTAAGAAACTGCGCTTTTTTTAAAGCTGAATTTTGTCATCCAGATAAATAAATGCGGAGCCTTTATGAAACAGGTAAAAGTACAAGTGGCAGTGATTGGCGGCGGCACCGCCGGACTGGCTGCATATCGCGCAGCAAAAGAAAAAACAGACTCGGTGGTACTTATTGAAGGCGCGCAGTTCGGGACAACCTGTGCGCGCGTCGGTTGTATGCCGAGCAAATTATTAATTGCAGCTGCCGAGGCGGCACACAGTGCCGCACATACCACTCCTTTTGGTGTCTTTGTTGATGGTGAAGTGCGCATTGACGGCGAAAAGGTGATGCAGCGGGTGCGTGATGAGCGGGAGCGTTTTGTCGGTTTTGTGCTCGATGCGGTTGATGGTATTCCCGAACAAGATAAACTGCTCGGCAATGCCACTTTTATTACTGAAAAGCAGCTGCAGATAGGCGAGCATACCTTGCTCGAGGCTGATAAAGTCGTTATTGCCACAGGCTCCCGGCCGACTTACCCTGCAGCCTGGAATGAGTTGGGTGACAGGTTGATTATTAATGATGATCTCTTTGACTGGACTGATTTACCCGAATCCATCGCTGTATTTGGTCCTGGTGTGATTGGCCTGGAGCTTGGACAATCTTTGCACCGTTTAGGTGTAGAAGTATTGATGTTCGGCATGGGCGGGCAGGTCGGGCCCTTCACCGATCCACAGGTGATGGACTATGCGCAGAAAACATTTGCTGATGAATTTTATTTAGATGCCGATGCGAAGGTAAAAAATATCGAGCGTAAAGGCGACTTGGTTGCAATCACTTATATTGATAAACAAGGTAATGAGCAAGTCGCTGAGGTTGAATATCTGCTGGCAGCTACCGGGCGTCGGCCAAATACCGATAATTTAGGTCTGCAGAATATTGAGATTGACACAGATGAGCACGGCGTACCGACTGCCGATATCTTTACTATGCAGACATCAGTGCCTTCTATCTTTATTGCCGGTGATGCCAGCAATCAGATACCACTGCTTCATGAAGCCGCAGATCAGGGGAAAATAGCCGGTAGTAATGCTGCTCTTTATCCGAATATTCGCGCAGGATTACGCCGTTCAGCTATTGCGGCTGTGTTTAGCGATCCGCAACTGGCCATGGTCGGTTTAAGTTATAAACAGGTCAATGAGAAATACCCGAATTGCGGCTGTTTTGAAACGGGCAGTGTGTCTTTTGAGAATCAAGGCCGCAGCCGAGTGATACTGAAAAACAAGGGCATGCTTAATATCTATGCTGAGCATGGCACCGGGCGCTTTTTAGGGGCTGAGATGATTGGCCCGCAGGCAGAGCACTTGGCGCATCTGTTAGCCTGGGCGCATCAGAATAAAATGACCATCTCGCAGATGCTGGATATGCCATTTTACCATCCGGTTATTGAAGAAGGCGTCCGCACCGCACTGCGCGACCTCAACGCGAAACTGAAATTAGGCGCAGCGATGCTCAATCAATGTATGGAATGCGGCCCTGGCTCTTAAGCTGCACGCCTGAAGGCGGGATTCCGGTATTGCTGTGTGCCATGCTGGTTTTGATGTTCGGAACTGAGCCTTTAGGCTCGGTAGTTGTTATTCTTGCCCGCCTGAAGGCGGGATTCCGTATTGCTGTTTGGCACTGAGCCTTTAGGCTCGGCATGTGTTCTTTCAAATTAGAGGGAGGCTCGTCATGGTTTATCATCATCTACCGCATATAGACGTGACTGGATATTATCAGTTTATTAGTTTTCGCACTTTTGATAGTACAGATGTTTTTTTGCAAAAGTTATCTGCTCAGGAAATGGACAATAGTAAAAAGCAGTTAAAAGCGGATTTGCATCTTGATAAGTCACAGCAGGGCGCTTATCTGTACGGTGAGGTGTTGTTGTATTTGAGTGAATTTATAAAGACTAAAGACCAGGAGTTATACCAGCTTATCGCATTTTGTATTATGCCGAACCATGTTCATCTCTTAATAAAGCCACTTACAAAATTATCGACGCTAATGAACAACCTTAAGGGCGCCAGTAGCAAGGCTATTAATGAGATAATGCACAGACAGGGAACATTTTGGGCGAAAAGTTATTATGATAAAGGTATTCGAGACCAACAGCATTTTGATGTCGTTTATAACTACATAAAAAACAACCCGGCTAAGCTGGTGGAAACTAACTTGGCAACCCCAAGGTTCTATGGAGTTTACGAAGAGTAGTTTTCATCAGTTATAAAAAACAGCCCGCCTAAAGGCGGGATTCCGTTATTGCTGTGTGCCATGCTGGTTTTGATGTCCGGAACTGAGCCTTTAGGCTCGGTAGTTGTTATTATTGCCCGCCTGAAGACGGGATTCCGGTATTGCTGTGTGCCCTGCTGGTTTTGATGTCCGGAACTGAGCCTTTAGGCTCGGTAGTTGTTATTCTTGCCTGCCTGAAGGCGGGATTCCGTTATTGCCATGCGCCATACTGGTTTTGATGTCCGGAACTGAGCCTTTAGGCTCGGTAGTTGTTATTCTTGCCCGCCTGAAGGCGGGATTCCGGTATTGCTGTGCGCCATGCTGGTTTTGATGTTCGGAACTGAGCCTTCAGGCTCGGTAGTTGTTATTCTTGCCCGCCTGAAGGCGGGATTCCGGTATTGCTGTGTGCCATGCTGGTTTTGATGTTCGGAACTGAGCCTTTAGGCTCGGTAGTTGTTATTCTTGCCCGCCTGAAGGCGGGATTCCGGTATTGCTGTGTGCCATGCTGGTTTTGATGTTCGGAACTGAGCCTTTAGGCTCGGTAGTTGTTATTTTTGTCCGCCTGAAGGCGGGATTCCGGTATTGCTGTGTGCCATGCTGGTTTTGATGTTCGGAACTGAGCCTTTAGGCTCGGCATGTGTTCTTTTGCCCGCCTGAAGGCGGGATTCCGGTTTGGCTGTTCGGAACTGAGCCTTTAGGCTCGGTAGTTGTTATTCTTGCCCGCCTGAAGGCGGGATTCCGGTATTGCTGTGTGCCATGCTGGTTTTGATGTTCGGAACTGAGCCTTTAGGATCGGCGTTTGTTATTCTTGCCCGCCTGAAGGCGGGATTCCGTTATTGCCATGCGCCATGCTGGTTTTGATGTCCGGAACTGAGCCTTCAGGCTCGGCGTTTGTTATTTTTGTCCGCCTGAAGGCGGGATTCCGTTATTACTGTTTGCAACTGCGCCTTGAGGTTCGGAACTGAGCCTTCAGGCTCGGTAGTTGTTATTCTTGTCCGCCTGAAGACGGGATTCCGGTATTACTGTTTGCAACTGCGCCTTGAGGTTCGGAACTGAGCCTTTAGGCTCGGTAGTTGTTATTCTTGCCCGCCTGAAGGCGGGATTCCGGTATTGCCATGCGCCATGCTGGTTTTGATGTTCGGAACTGAGCCTTTAGGATCGGCATGTGTTCTTTCAAATTAGAGGGAGGCTCGTCATGGTTTATCATCATCTACCGCATATAGACGTGACTGGATATTATCAGTTTATTAGTTTTCGCACTTTTGATAGTACAGATGTTTTTTTGCAAAAGTTATCTGCTCAGGAAATAGACAATAATAAAAAGCAGTTGAAAGCTGATTTACATCTTGATGAGTCACAACAAGGCGCTTATCTGCACGGTGAGGTATTGCTGTATTTGAGTGAGTTTATAAAAAATAAAGACCAGCAGTTATACCATCTTATCGCATTTTGTATTATGCCAAACCATGTTCATCTATTAATAAAGCCGCTTACAAAATTATCGACGCTAATGAACAACCTTAAGGGCGCCAGTAGCAAGGCTATTAATGAGATAATGCACAGACAGGGAACATTTTGGGCGAAAAGTTATTATGATAAAGGCATTCGAGATCAAAAGCATTTTGATGTCGTTTATAACTACATAAAAAACAACCCGGCTAAGCTGGTGGAAACTAACTTGGCAACCCCAAGGTTCTATGGAGTTTACGAAGAGTAGTTTTCATCAGTTATAAAAAACAGCCCGCCTAAAGGCGGGATTCCGGTATTGCTGTGTGCCATGCTGGTTTTGATGTTCGGAACTGAGCCTTTAGGCTCGGTAGTTGTTATTATTGCCCGCCTGAAGGCGGGATTCCGGTATTGCTGTGTGCCATGCTGGTTTTGATGTTCGGAACTGAGCCTTTAGGCTCGGTAGTTGTTATTATTGCCCGCCTAAAGGCGGGATTCCGTATTGCTGTGTGCCATGCTGGTTTTGATGTTCGGAACTGAGCCTTTAGGCTCGGTAGTTGTTATTATTGCCCGCCTGAAGACGGGATTCCGGTATTGGCATGCGCCATGCTGGTTTTGATGTTCGGAACTGAGCCTTTAGGCTCGGTAGTTGTTATTCTTGCCCGCCTGAAGGCGGGATT
The DNA here is from genome assembly GCA_963674525.2 of uncultured Psychromonas sp. Classification (GTDB taxonomy): domain Bacteria; phylum Pseudomonadota; class Gammaproteobacteria; order Enterobacterales; family Psychromonadaceae; genus Psychromonas. The sequence goes on from CAXXRV010000029.1 coordinate 93,456, forward strand.
TCGGTATTGCTGTGTGCCATGCTGGTTTTGATGTTCGGAACTGAGCCTTTAGGCTCGGTAGTTGTTATTATTGCCCGCCTGAAGGCGGGATTCCGGTATTGCTGTGTGCCATGCTGGTTTTGATGTCCGGAACTGAGCCTTTAGGCTCGGCGTTTGTTATTTTTGTCCGCCTGAAGACGGGATTCCGGTTTGGCTGTTCGGAACTGAGCCTTCAGGCTCGGCGTTTGTTATTCTTGCCCGCCTGAAGGCGGGATTCCGGTATTGCTCTGTGTGCCATGCTGGTTTTGATGTTCGGAACTGAGCCTTTAGGCTCGGCGTTTGTTATTTTTGCCCGCCTGAAGACGGGATTCCGTTATTACTGTTTGCAACTGCGCCTTGAGGTTCGAGTTAAAACAAATAACTCAAAAACAAGCTGATAAAAATAGTAAGGCCTACATAGTTATTATCTAAAAATGCTTTAAAACAAGCCTTTTTTTCGCGGCCTCTTATCTGCAGCTGCTGTCTGATAAACAAAACCAGTACCAGCAATAAGCCTGCAAAATAGATGCCGTTTAATGCCTGTAGCCAGCCTAATAAAGCCAATAACAGCAGACAGCTCAATTGTAATAGCGCGACGATCAGTTTGTCATACTCGGCAAACAAAACAGCCGTCGATTTCACCCCTATTTTCAGATCATCATCGCGATCGACCATGGCATACAGGGTATCGTAAGCGATAGTCCAAAGGATATTAATCACAAATAACAGCCACACCACAGCAGATAGTCTGTTGGCCTGTGCGGCATAAGCCATAGGAATGGACCAGCTGAAGGCTAAGCCTAATACCAGTTGCGGAAGATGGCTGAAACGCTTTATAAACGGATAAGCAAAGGCCAATAAAATACCCATAAAAGAGAGTTGAATGGTTAAGCTGTTTTGCGTGAGCACCAGTAAAAAAGCGCAGCCGGCCAGCAGTAAAAACAGCAGCAGAGCTTCAAACTTATTGGCGCGCCCAGAGGGTAAAGGACGGTTTCTGGTACGTTCAACAAAACCATCGATATGGCGATCGGCAAAATCATTGATCACGCATCCGGCACTGCGCATTAAAAAGACACCGGCAGTAAACACCAGTAACACATCTAAATCCGGGACGCCTTGTGCGGCAATCCATAACGCCCATAGTGTCGGCCAGAGCAGTAACAGGGTGCCGATTGGTTTATCAATGCGCATCAGTTGCGCGTAAGTCTGCAGTTTTTGTTTATAAAAAGAGTTCATGGTAATCGCTTATGGTCAATAGATAGCGGCAGCGGGTAAAAATAGCTCGCTGACCAGCAAAGGTTTATCGTGCAGATAAAAAAGAGAGCGTCTTGCCCACAGCGCTTGCTCTGCATTCTGATTAATAGAGCGGCATAAACTCTGCAACTGTGGGTTATCGCTAAATTGCGTCACCTCGATGGCACCGCGCTGCATGCTCGGCTCTTGAAAGAGTATTTTTCCCAGTGATTGCGAACCAATTTCTGCCAGTTGTGCCTGCTGCTCGGTCAGGGTACTGAGCGGAATTTCTGTCTGCGCAAAGATCACCGGGGTTGCGTCGCAATATAAAAAAACTTCACGCAATAAGACCTGCGCCTCCTTGCCAAAATAGCCGGAAAGAAAAGGACTGCTTGCGCTGAGCGTTGTTTGCTGGCGAATCTGCACATAAAAATCCTGACATAACGCCTCTAATTTTTCTGTTAATGAGCTCTGGTCATAAAGCCATGAGCGTGCTTTTTGCGAGCATGGCTGGTCTGGGGCGGGTAAATTCCAGGATGCCGATAAGCTGATCGGTGACAGATGATTGCGCATACCTACCTTTAGATCTTGTAAGTTAAAAATTCAATTTTGAACTGATGACTGCCAACAGCAAGCCTGCCAGTAATCCGACTAAATGTGCATAATTGGCAACATTTACGGGTAATATATTAATAAAACCTAGCACTAGCCAGCCCAGCAGAAATAAAAAATAGGAGTTGGGCAGATTAACTCTACTGTTTTTATTTAGAATCCCGAATAACCAGCAATAGCCGACCAGGCCGTAAACAACACCGCTTAATCCGCCAAAATAGGGGCCGACTAAATAAAATTGCGCCAGATTGGAGGTGATGGCGGTAAACAGAAAAAGCAGTATTAGGCGCAGCTTGCCCTGCTGTTTTTCGACAACACCTGCCAGCTCCCACCACCAGAGCAGGTTAAAGGCAATATGCAGCATACTAAAATGGAGAAAGGCCGGCGTGATAAAACGCCAGCTTTGTGAATAATCAAAGGGTTGCGTGGTAAAAAACGAAAGAATCGAGAAAACAGGGGCAAAAAAGCCGAAACTGAGCAGCGCATAAATTAACACGCAGATTAAGAAAACACTATGACTGATAAAACCGCCGCGGGCGACAAAGTTCGCCATCAAGTTAGAGTCCAGATAAGCACCATGCTGACTGTTTTCTGTTGGCGAGCCTGTTTGCCAACTGGCGGAAATATATTTGCTATCATTGGGGTGCCGTAGAAACTGCTCAAGCTCTTTTTCTGCTGCATTCTGCTGGGCGTCCTGCTCGACTAATATTTGATAGGTAAATTCATCCTGTTCAATACGGTTTTTAATATGAATGGCATTTAAATAATCAGAAAAAGCCTGCGCTGCCCGTAGATTTTGAAAGTGGTGTAAGGTGAACATAACTTAACTTTCCAACTTTCTAATATCTTTATTGCTGAAGGAGATTTTATTTTCCTGATTAAGCACCTTGAGCAGTAGCATAGAGCGGTTTAACCCATCCTGCTCAGCAAAAATAGCTGTTAAGCCTTGAAAAGAGCCGCTTAAAATCTCAACCTTATCACCGCTTTTCAGCAGAGATTGGCTATCAACCTCGAGATCATTGAGGCTGTGACAAGCATTCTCCAACTGTTTTATCAGGGTTTCCGGAACCGTGGCAATCTTATTGCCGAAGCGAACGAAACTGTTAATACCACGGGTAGAGCGAATGCGCGGAAAGTGACTGTCTTCAGGAGCAACGAAAACAAACAGGTAGCTTGGAAACAGGGCTTCTTCAACAGTGGTTTTTTTGCCGCGCACTATTTTCTGCCTGCGGATTTTTGGAAAAAAAGAAGGGATGCCCTGATTTTCTAAATTTTGCTGCGCACGCAGCTCTTCGCGACTTTTACAGTAAACAACGAACCATTGTTTGCTCATTTTATCTCCCTATCTGTTCTTTTTATCACTTTGGCAGGATACCGAAAAGCAAGTGATGAAGCGAATAAATATTGCGCCCGTCTTTACTGTTGAGCCTTGAATGGCGAACAGTTAACTCACGGCCCGGCAGCGTACTTGTTAATTAAATAGTCTAATTCGATAAGCGTGAATTTGGAAAGATTTGTTAAAACAATGAGACATGGCGTTTATTCTCCGCTTCACCTACAGTGCATCTTTATATTTATGTGACTTATGGCGTTGATTAAATCAAGAATTAAACTAATTTAGATCTTGCCCGGCTGGATAAAGATTATCAGCTGGCTTGAAATACTGCGTTTACTCTATTTAAAGAAGGAATTTTAAAATGTTGAATAAATTAACTGCACGTTTACTACTGATAGGAATGCTATTCGTACTGCCTTTTTCTGCGCCGGTTTCTGCTGCAGAGCAAAGCGTTAAGCCGACAGTGACTGCTGTGAAAATGACAGAAAAAATAAATATCAACACAGCGAGCAATGAGCAGCTGGCAACCATTAAAGGAATCGGTGTGAAAAAAGCACAGACGATTATTGATTACCGTAACGAGCATGGTAGCTTTGCTCATGTAGAGGATTTAATTAAGGTCAAGGGAATTGGTGAAAGCACGTTGAAAAAAATACAACCTTTTATAATTTTGTAGCCGCCCAACCTTTACCCAAGCCCTTTTAATCGTTATTTTAAAGGGCTTGGGTGTGTTGTTAAAACCCGCTATGTACCTTCAGTAATATATTGATCAAGCTTTGCTGGGAGGTGATAAATATTCCGTCAGAAGCATCTAAAAAAGAATGACTGAAATGATTAAAAATTCAAAGTTAATAATTATAGTTCACCATTCGGATTCATATATAAAAAAACATGTGTAATCGGGCTGCTTATCTAGATAAAGGAAGGGCTGTTCACGATGGCTGTGTAGAAGAGATACTTAAATTACAGAGTTAAATTTTTACAATACAGATATAAATATAACTTTTTGTGGGTGTTTAGATGAAAAAATTTCGGGGTTTAATGAATGCGCTAAAATATTACTGCGCTATCTTTCTTTATAGTTTAATTTACCGTAATAAAAAGAATGAAATATGGTTAATAGGTGAAAACTTAGGGACTAGTGCTTGTGATAATGGCTATTATTTTTTTAAATACCTAAAAGAAGAAAGAGGGGAAAAAAAAGCCTTTTTTGTATATGACCCTCGACGTTGTGATTTAGGTGAATTACAAAATTACCGGGAGTCATTGGTTGAAATTAACTCGTTTAAACATTTCTTATTATATTTCCAAAGTCAATATTTAATAGTATCCCATGGTATTCGAGATGCAAAACCTGCATATGTCTATATAAGAAAAAAAGAAAATAGAAAGCCAATTATCTACTTACAGCATGGTGTTATAAAGTTCAAAAAAATACCTTTCACAAGGATGTCGTACGGCAAGTCTATTCTTCGGTTTATTGCCTCGACCGAAGAAGAAAAGAGCATTATCTGTACGGAATTAATGTCTAAAAAAGATCAGCATGATCTTAATTTTTTAGAATATAAATTAAACTCCTATACGCTTATGGAAAATGTCTCTGCTGAAAGCGGCAATGAATATCTGCTGGGTTTAGTCAATTATGTAAAACCTTACAACTTAATTCCTTCATTAGAGAATAGTATTAAGCAAATAAAAAAGCGTGCTGGTTTTACAAAAAAACAAGTAGTTGTAACAGGCTTACCGCGCTATGACTCGTTATTGGAAGAAAATAAAAGAACGCCAAATGAGCGCTTAATTCTTATTTTTCCAACCTGGAGAGATAATTTAAAAGGGGTAACAGATGAGCTCTTTATGGAAAGTATTTATTTTAAAAGCTATTCTGAACTGTTGGATGATAATCATTTTAAATTGTTACTGGAAGAAACGGGTTATAAGGTTGAATTATACCTCCATACGGAAATGAAACAATATAACCATCTATTTGAAAAGCTAGCATCGGAAAATATTAAGGTTTGTGCTTCAAATAATATTCGCTCATTAATAGTAAAAAGCTCCATTCTTATAACAGACTATTCAAGTATTGCCTGGGAGTTTGCAATCTTAGGAAAAGAAGTGATTTTTTATCATTTTGACAAAGAAGATTATGAATCACAAAGATCTTCATATTGTAAAAGTGATAATGACTGGTTTGGTAAAGTTTGTACAAATTCAGAATCACTTATAACTAGTCTTTCCAATAGTATCGGGACTCCGCGTAAGATCAAAAAAGTAAATGTTCCGAATAATTGCAATGATAGGATATTTAATGAGATAAATAGCATTCCTAAGAAAGTTTATTTTCTTGTTCATAATATATATGGCATTGGCGGAACAGTGAAAACTGTAATTAACACGGCTAATTATTTATATAATCAAGGTTATGATGTTGAAATAATTAGCACTAGGCGTACATCCGAATATCCAAAGCTTCCTCTAGAGCCTGGCATTAAAATATCCCCCCTATTTGATGTGCAATATAAGAAACGGTTATATAGGAAAAAAACGAAGTCATTAGTAACTAAAGGATTTAACCTTTTAGCCAGAGTAACTTGTCGCTTTAAATCGAGGCTAATTCATAAAGATGAAGATTTATATAATGGATTTTCATTATTCACAGATTTAATGATTATTAAAAAGCTTATTTTTTTAAATAACTGCAATTTAGTAACAACAATTCCAAGCTTTAATATTATTGCTTCAAAATTTAAAAATAAGACGGTCAGGGTTATAGGGCAGGAACATAAGTTTTTGAAATCTCATTCAGATTCATTACAAAGAGAAATCATTCATAGCTACCCAAAGCTAAATGCCCTAACGGTATTAACTGATGATGACTATTCCGATTATTGTAAGATTATTGATAAAAGCAAAATTAGAGTTCAGCCAAATAGTACGAAGATTCGAGATTATAGGGCTCTCGTAGAAAAATGCAGGAAAAAAGTAATTTCTCTCGCTCGCTTTGTGCCTCAAAAAAGGCTGGATCTTTTAATTGAGTCTTTTGCACATGTAGTAGCAAAGGATCCTGAGTGTACCTTAGAAATATATGGTCATGGACCCTTAAAGGATGAATTAATCAATCAAGTCAAAGAGCTCAATTTAGAGAAGCATATATTTATTAATGAGCCAGTGGTAGACATTGCTCGTGTTTTACAAACAGCATCAATATTTGCCTTAAGTTCAGACTTTGAACCCTTTGGTATGGTTGTTATTGAAGCAAATGCATATGGGCTGCCAGTGGTTTCTTTTGATATAGCTTATGGCCCGCGCTCCCTAATTATTGATGGAGTGACAGGGCTAAAAGCTCAACCTTTTGATACTCGAGATTATGCGAATAAGATTCTAATGTTAGTTGAGAATACCGAGTTCAGAAATACTCTCAGTAAAAATGCATATCAATGCTTATTGGACAAATACTCTGATGAGGCTGTTGGTGAAAAATTTGTAAAGCTATTTTAAGAAATTTATTTTCTATTTCTGCTTGTATCTCTATTGTCGGAGCGTGATATAAATCACTATTTTTTAATCAATGGGTAGTTACATAATAGTGACTTTTTCTGTGACGTTTTCTTTTGTAGATCAACCTGTTAAGCTGAGAGTAGTTGTTCTGAAAATGGCAAGAAATACAAACTTCTATAGTGTTTTAGTTATATAGCCTTCACCCCGAGCCCTTTTAATCGCTATTCAAAAGGGCTTGCTGTGCTGATGAAATTCCCCCCCGCTATAATCAATGCTTTATGCTTTCCATCAGTTGTATCTGTGTATCGATTTTCAAATTGTTAGCGACTTGAATCCCTGCTCGATAAAGAAACAGAGCGACCTTCTATTTTCCGGTTTCAGGATGAAGTTACTCTCAGGACGTGCTTCAAACTTATGGCGCGATAAGCTGTCATTTTCTTAAATAGAGAAAATGTTGATATTTATAAAAAAATCCATACACTAAGCGGCTATTCAACCCATGCTGATCAAAGTGATCTAGTGAACTCTGTTAAGCGCATGCATTTTTAAACCAAATCAATTAGCCTAGTGAGTGATAAAAAATACTTCCAAAACCAGTTTGGCGAAAGCTTACAAGAAAGTACTTGATTAACGGCTGAGTGAGAACCATAAGAAGTGTTTGTTATTTCAGCAGTTATGTAGCCGGAATCTACGCCGTTAATTATCGGGCTTATGCTGTAAGTGGGTATTTTAACTATTCAAGCTTATCTTATTGAATTCATTTGTCATCAGAAACAGTTAACCGCTAACCAATAATCAATTGAAAAAGAGCTTATGAAAAAAATGTTATTTGCAATTAATGTCGGTTGGTATTTTGATCTTCATTGGCATGCAAGAATAAATTCAAAAATGACGGATGGTTATGATGTGCATTTATGTATGGCTAAGCCTGGCAAACATAATAACAATGTTCATGAGATAAATCTTAAACGTTCATCTGTTGGTTTCTTTAATAATATGAAAACTTTTTATCAGATGTATAAAACTTTTTGTAAAGTGAAGCCAGATCTCATTCACTCAGTAACGATTAAACCTAATTTGATGCTTGGGTTGATAGCGCTTATTTATCGCAAACCGATATTGATAACAATTCCCGGGTTAGGTTCGCTGTTCAGTCAAAATACTATTCATAGCAAACTGGCTGCAAATGTAATTATTCTTTTATACCGGTTAATTTCAATAAATAAAAAAGCGGCATTTGTTTTTGAAAATAAAACGGATCTTGAGCTTTTTAAAAAGAAAAGAATTTGTCGCAGAGCGAATGGCTATACTGTTCCAGGCTCAGGGGTAGATATCAATGAGTATAGTGCACCAAAACTTAATATTGATTCATCTGATGGTTTGAACTTACTTTTTGCAGCCCGGTTGCTCAGAGGTAAAGGGCTCTATGAATTAGTCGACGCCGTTTCCAGTTTAAGAAAAAAAGGAGTTAAGGTTAGCTTAAATGTCGCCGGAATTATCGATGATGATTCTAATGACGCGATTCCTTTGAATGTTTTAGAAAACTGGCATAAGCAGAATAAAATCAATTGGCTTGGACAGGTTGACGAAGGCATGACAGATGTTATTGCACAAAATGATGTTATTGTCTTACCTACGCGTTATGGAGAAGGCTTGCCGAGAATTTTGATTGAGGCTAACGCTTGTCGCCGGCCAGTTATTACCACGGATATTGGTGGATGCCGGGACTTTGTTCAAGATGGCATAAATGGTATCATTGTCGGGATTTGCGATCCTCAAGCGCTAGAGCTTGCGATAACTCGCTTAACGGATCGTGTGTATAGTGCACAACTGGGTGAAAACGGACGCAAACGAGTCGAAGAATTTTACACTGATAATCACGTGATAGTCTGTTATCAGAATATCTATCGTAGTCTAATCGAATAGTGGTGCTATTGAATTATAGGCGTATTAAAAGAGTCTTTCTCGGATATCTTTCAAGCAGTTTATTCCAACAACTAATATTATCCAAACTATCGCTATAGTTTGTTTTAAGTTTTTTAACACAAATATTTTGAGAGAAAAGATGTTTTCACGAAACCTTTACATCCTTTACACACTTGCTCATTTAAAGCAAAAAGCAAATGTTAGGGGGACCATCTTAGGTTATCTCTGGTGGTTTGTTGAGCCTTTGATGCTTATTGCGCTTTATAGTTACGTAGTTGGGGTTATATTCAAACACGCAGGGCCGGATCGGATTCTAATGATTGCGATAGGCGTGACATTATGGAAATGGTGGAGTACCTCATTAAATACTGCGACAAAATCATTCCGACGTTATAAGGGGATAGTTACGCAGGTAAAAATGCCCTTGCCGATATTACCCATATCAGAGGTGTTCGGGCAGACTTATCTATTTCTTTTTGGCTATATTCTGTTGCAGTCCATTTTGCTATTTATGGGTTACATGCCTGACCTAATAGGCCTGCTATTGACATTTGTTACTGCAATGATATTAATCAGTGCGTTATCTCTCGCGCTAGCAATGTTAAATGTGTTTGTTCGCGATACCGCTTTTTTGGTTGGTTTTGGTTTAAGAATATTGTTCTATATCACTCCTATCCTGTATTCCAAAGAGCGGGTGCCAGAAAATCATCAGTGGTTAATTGATTTTAATCCATTGGCGCATCTGGTTGATATGTTTAATCTTTCACTTATTTATACGGATCAAGTTGTGTTAAGCAATTATTTGCTGACTTTATTTTTATCAGCCTGCACATTGTCTTTTCTTTTATTTATCGCAAAAAAACTGCGGATGCAAATCATCAGGAATGTTTAACTCATGGATAAAAAGAAAGTTGTAGAATTAAAAAACGTCACGCTTGAATATACCCAAACAAGAAGTTATTCGATCAAAAAAATGTTTTTGTCTAAGCATGAGCGTGAAAAAATCAGCAAGGAATCCAATGCATTCCGCAAAGCTGCGCTAAATAATGTCTCCATGACTTTTTATGAAGGGGATATTGTTGGTATTGTTGGTCGGAATGGTGCGGGTAAATCGAGCTTATGCAAGGTGTTGTCGGGTGTTTTTGCTCCAACAGCAGGGGAGTTCTACACCGAGGTTGAAATCGGATCATTGCTGACGCTTGGTTCCTTCTTTACAAGGGAATTAAGCGGCTTGGATAATATTTACTTAGCGGGCGCTTTGTTAGGAAAAAATAAGCAGGAAATTGAAGGCCAGTTAAAGAACATCATTGATTTTTCGGAACTGGATGAATCAATAAAAAAACCGGTTGAAACCTATTCAAGCGGCATGGTTTCTCGCTTGGCATTTTCCATCGCCACCTCTTTTCGCAGTGATATTTTGATTATCGACGAAGTATTGAGTGTAGGTGATAAATATTTCCGACAAAAATGTTTAAAAAGAATGACCGAGATCATTAAAGATTCCAAACTGATTATTATTGTTTCCCATTCTGATTCAGATATAAAAAATATGTGTAACCGAGCAGTATATTTAGATCAAGGTCGAGTAATTATGGATGGCTCGGTTGAGGAAGTATTACAGCAGTATAAGTAGTACCGCATTAGTTCTTGAAAAAAGATAACGGTTGTGTGATGACTCAGTATCTTAATTGTAACTAGTTGTTTATGAATGCTCAAAGCCAATATATATAGTAAGTATCTTCATACGCAAAAACTTATGGTAATTAATAAAAAAACAAAGAGCCAGGTTGATGGCGGGTTGTGGTTGTTTGCTGTTTATCTCAGTTTGAATATCGCAGATTAGAAGGCTTTTTAATTACGATGCACTAAGTTATTTGGAATAACAGAGCCCAAAGGTTTATATAATGTTGTATAACCCTTGTTGAAATTACAATTCCAAATTTTTTAAATAAAATAACATCTAAAAAGTAAATGACCATCATATGTTTATATATAGACAAATAATTAAATTCTTAAACTCTAATGATCGGTATAGAGAAGTTATTATGCCTGTTTTCGATTCAGATTTTCCAGATGGAGAGTTTGAATTTGATTTGTCGGATTTTATAAAGCCTTCAGACTGCGCATATTATGTGAGCAAGGTTTTTTGTTTAATTAAAACAGAAGCAGATGTTCGTAAATTGGTTTTATCTTTAAACAAGGAATCTTTAAAAAGTGAACAGTTTGATACAACTTTTATTATTAATGATGTAACGCTTGTTGATGAAGATATAGAGTTTGTATTTGAATGCAAAATGCCTTCAGAGTTAACCTTGAAGGGGTTAAATGTTAATGGACAACTTTATGATATAAAACCAAAGGGACGCAGTCTTTCGTGTTTAGTTCCGCAAAGTCAAATCGACTCATTTTCTGTATTTTATTTAAGTTTTAGTTATGAATCTGAAACTGTTTTTAAAGAATTAAGTTATAAAGGACGTAACAATAAAGCCTTCATTGCAGGAAAATATTTTTTTAGTTTTGGTAGAACATGTTTACAAATTTCAAGTTTAGAAAAAGCTAATTGCAAGTTTATTTTAGAAAAATATAACGGGTTTAAGTTCGAATGTCGTCTAGTATTTTCAAAAGATTATCGTTGTGCTTTACATTCAATAGAAAATCTACACATTCAGATTGGTGATGTAGTTATTAAGCCTCTGAGTTTTATTAGTAATACTGGCATTGTTTTATTTGAAATTAGCAGCAATAATTTGAAGGATATAGAAAATTCAAATTATTCTATTGATATTCTTTTTAATTTAGGCTGTATCGAATTTCGAAATAGCTTGAAAGCTAAAAACCTTCCTAGAAACTACAAACTTAATTATGCTCCATTTTTTAAGCTGGAAATAGAAGGCAAACAAATTGCTTTTATCAGAAAAACGGGCTTTGGTACTTTGATTCTTTCTAAAAGGGATAAGGAAGATATTGAATATTCGTTACTCTTTAGAATATTGGAATCCAAGGTTTGTCAATATATATTCAGATATAGTGCGGCTGTATATAGTCGGCTGATAAATAAAAAAATATCATTGTTTTTCGAGAAAGAAGCAAAACAATCTGAAGAGGGTGTTTTTGAGTTATGCTCTTTAGCGAATAAAAATGGTAACTCTAAAAATTATTATATTATTGATGATCCTAAAAAAATTGTAGAACAATCGAAATCGTTTATCGTTAAAAAATATTCATTAAAGTATTACTTTCTTTTTTATGCTTCGAAAAACTTAATAAGTAGCGAAGCTCCTACGCATTTCAATATACTGAAAAGTTCTAATCAGCTATTAAAATCTTTCGTTGCTCATAAAAAATTTGTATTTTTACAGCATGGGATTATCTATCTTAAGTCCATGAAAAGTTCAGCTTTTTGTTACAAGAAAGAAGCTTTTCCTGACTACATAACTGTAAGTAGCGATAAAGAGAAACTCGCAGTGAAGAAAATGTTGGGAATAGAAGATGAAAGGATATTACAAACAGGGATACCTGCTTATGACTTGTTAAAGCCTAGACACTTATTGGAAAGGGAACAAAAAAATATATTAATTATGTTTACTTGGCGTCCTTATGATGAAAATTGTGCTGATATAAAGGATTCGCACGTTGCCCAAGATTTGTCTTTAGTTATAAAAATATTAAAAGAGCTAACCTCTGAATGCAGTATCACTATTTGTGCTCACCCAAAAGTTCGTGATGTTTTTAATGATCAAATACAAGGTTTGTCATTTTACGAAGGTAAAATATCAGATGTTTTAGCCAGCTCTAATTTAGTGATCACAGACTACTCATCAATTGCATATAATTCATTTTATCAAGGTGCCGGTGTTGTATTTTATCAGCCTGATTTACCTCTATATGAGAGCACTGTCGGTGAGTTGATTCCTAGTGATGATGAATATATAGGTTATAGGGCATTCGATGCTAAGAGTTTGAAGCAAACATTGAGTAAAGGTTTTACAGCTGAAGGTTTGATAGATATAAACTATTTTAGAACTCAAGAGTTTGAAAATAGGTATAAACAAATAAATGAATTTTGTGATGGGAAAAATAATGAAAGAATTTATCGTCAACTCGTTAAACAAAATATTTTAGAATAATGAAGGTTATTTTCCGAAGTGGAAATTTAATCGCGAATATCCTTAATCTGACTGTAAGCGGTAATATTAGTAATTAATACGCCACAGTAATAAAATGAAATGTGTCAATCAGGGAGGGGGAGATGTTTGCATTGCAATATGCATTAAACCTCTATTGCTATTCAACTGATAATATTTAACTGTAATTAAAATATGAATAAAATAACTGTAAAGATAAAAAAAGCAATTCTGCAGATAATAAAACTTCTTCCGAAGAACTGGGTTAATTTTCTTGTAAATATACTTTACAAAGTAAAAAACAGATTATTTGTAAAAGCTATTAGCAGTGACAATGGTTCTGCCGCTGAACGATGCAATTTCCCTATTGATATTGTTTATACTTGGGTCAACTCTAATGATTTAGAGTGGGTAAAGAAAAAAAATCACTATTCAAAGAAGAGTAATGGCTTACCTAATGAGTCCAATGTTGCTTCTAGGTTCAGAGAAAATGAAGAGTTAAAATATTCTTTGCGCTCTGTTTTGTTAAATGCAAAATGGGTGCGAACCATTTACATTGTTACGGATAATCAGATTCCTAATTGGTATAAAGAGTTTGATAACCGCGTTCAATTTGTATCACATGAGGATATCTTTTTAAATAAAGACGATCTTCCTACTTTTAACTCACATGCGATAGAATCGAATCTACACCGTATACCTGGTTTAAGTGAGCACTTTATCTACTTTAACGATGATTTTTTCCTTCGTGCACCAGTAGAGCCCTCTGATTTCTTTTCTGAAGATGGCAGGCAAACAAAGTTTTTCTGGAGTGAACAGGTTTTTATTCCCGAAATTCTTGATGAAAAAAGTGTACCGGTTGATATCGCAGCCCGCAACAATGTGGCTTTTCTGGAAAAAAATTATGGTCACACAACAAATAGAAAATTTAAACATACACCGATGGCCTTAAAGAAAAGTGTACTTGAGCAATTAGAATTAGAACATCCTGAAATTTTTGTTTCTAATTCTGCTGCACGTTTTCGTAGTAATAACGATTATTCGATTGTTTCAGCATTAATTCACCATTATGGTTATGCGATCAAAAGCGCGATACCGGCCAATATTTCATATCTGTATGCTAGTTTTGATGATGAACTGCTTGAGTTTAAAATGAATTTGTTGTTATTAAGAAAATTTAAATGTTTCTGCATTAATGATGTTGAAGTAAGTGAAAGTGCTCTGCAGCATGTATCGAAAACTTTCACTGAAAAAATGGAATTATTATTCCCGCTTCCTTCTCCATATGAAAAGGTTTATTACCATGAGCAGTAATGAAGTTGATGTGGTTTTGTTATGGGTTGATTCAGACGATAAGGAATGGCAAAAAACATATGAAACCTATTCACCTCAAGAAATCAGCACTGCAAATCATTCTTGTCGATTCAGGTCTTGGGATAATCTAGAGTATATCTTTAGAGGAATTGAAACTTTTATGCCATGGGTTAGAAAGGTGCATTTTGTTACCCAAGGGCATCTTCCTGATTGGCTGGATAAAGCTTGTGAGAATTTAAATATTGTAACTCATAGTGAAATATTTACGGATTCCTCTCATTTACCTACATTTAATTCTAATGCTATTGAGGTAAATTTTAATAAAATAAAGGGCTTATCAGAAAACTTTATTCTATTTAACGATGATTTTTTTATCTTAAATAAACTACCCAAAGAGCGCTTTTTTGTTAATGACTTACCTGTTGATTTTTTGGTGCAGGGCTTTAAAAGAAAAGGAAAGTTGTATCAATTTTTGAAGCCCCAAAACTGTCTCAATGCAAAAGCAATAAACAACAATATTGATTATATAAACACCCATTACAATAAAAGCAAATTAGGCAAGGAGTATTATTACTCACAGAATTATAGCCATAAGAGCAAGCTATCTAATTACTTTTATAATACGTTAAGTAATGAAATTCCTTGGTTGAAACTTAATCATGTCCCTCAGCCACATCTTAAGTCAACTTTTGATGAAGCATGGAAACTGAAACCTGATTTATTTAATTCGACAAGTCGTAATAGATTCAGAACTGAATTGGATACAACACATTATCTGTTTCGTTATATAAATTTAATTTCCGGAAATTTTTTTCCGTATGAATACCGAGATTATTTATCCAGAGAGATCAATGTAAGTTCAGATATGCAAGAGTTATTAACTGAGTTAGCAGGTATTAATTTATTAAGTGTTTCTGATACGGAAAAACTTAGCTCAATTGAATTTGAAAAGAGTAAAATTATATTTAAAAATTATTTAGATAATATCTTACCTAGAAAATCATCTTTTGAAATTTGAGTTAAGCGCTGAACAATGAACATTTTTATAACCGGAAGTAATGGCTTTATTGGTAAGCGTCTGAGTCAAGTCGCGCTCAAAAAAAACTTTCATTGTACATTAAGTATGCGCAACCATTCTGCCGATTTATTTAAAAGCAGTAATTCCTCGGTAGGCAACTTAGTCCCGCATAACAACCCTGTTTATATTGATAAAACAATTTCCGCAGATACAAACTGGGGTGACGCATTCGCTGATATCGATTGTATTATTCATAGTGCGGCGCTCGTGCATCAGATGGGCGCTGTGGTAAATAGCCACTATCAGGATATCAATACACATGGCACCTTAAACCTCGCCCGACAAGCTGCCGCTGCCGGTGTTAAGCGCTTTATATTTATCAGCTCGATTAAGGTAAACGGGGAGTCTACAGAGCTTGGATTTCCATTTAAGCCCGATGATACTTTTATCCCTAGTGATCCTTACGGGCTGAGTAAATATGAGGCGGAAGTCGGTTTACGGAAAATAGCCGAAAAAACCGGGATGGAGGTGGTGATTATCCGCCCCCCACTAGTCTATGGTCCAGGTGTTAAAGCAAATTTTGCGGCTATGATGAAGTGGGTGAGTAAAGGGCTTCCCTTACCCCTTGGCGGCATTAAGAATAACAAACGCAGCTTAGTATCGATTGATAACCTGGTTGATCTGATTATTACCTGTATTGATCACCCCAATGCAGCCAATCAAACCTTTTTAGTCTCAGATGATGAGGATCTTTCAACCTCGCAACTGTTGTCCAATATGGCTAGCGCGTTAAATGTACCAAATAGGTTATTGCCTATTCCTGCTTCATGGCTTTCTCTGGCAGCAAAGTTAATTGGCAAGCCGTCAATATCGCAGCGTTTGTGTGGTTCATTACAAGTGGATATCTCTAAAACCAAGAAGCTGTTAAACTGGCAACCACCTTACAGCACGGCTGAATGTCTGCAGAAAACAGCGAATGCTTTTCTTGAACATAATAAAAAGTAACGACTTCTATGAAGCATCTTATAATTCGACTTCTTGATTTTTTTATGGCGCTAATTGGTTTAGTGCTGACTTTTCCAATATTAGTTATCGTCACTATTATCGGCTACTTTGATACCGGCGCGCCTATCTTTATTCAGGAGCGAGTGGGGAAAAATAAGCGACCTTTTAAGCTTATTAAATTCCGCACTATGTCGGTTGACACCAAATCCGTTGCCAGCCATCTTGCCAGCACCGCTTCTATTACCAAGCAGGGTTCTTTGTTACGTAAAACTAAAATTGATGAGTTGCCGCAGCTGATTAATGTATTAAAAGGCGAAATGAGCTTTGTCGGACCACGTCCTAATCTGTTTAATCAGCACGAGTTAATTACAGAGCGAGAATGTCGTGGTGTGTATAATGTACTACCGGGTATTACCGGGCTGGCTCAGGTTAATAGTATTGACATGTCTACGCCTAAGTTGTTGGCTGAGACGGATCAAAAAATGCTCCAAAGATTAACCATTAAAGACTATTTTAAGTATATTATGATGACCGCAACCGGCAGTGGTGCAGGTGATCGGGTTAATGACAATAAATAAGAGAAAAAGCATGAAAATAGCGATTGCAGGGACAGGTTACGTCGGCCTTTCAAATGCCGTATTGTTGGCGCAGCATAATGACGTTGTTGCCGTGGATATCATTCCGGAAAAAGTGGAGTTAATAAACAAGCAGCAGTCGCCCATTGTTGATGCCGAGATTGAAGATTTTTTAGCAAATAAGCCGCTAAATCTGAAAGCAACGACGAATAAAAAGCTCGCCTATGCAAACGCTGACTATGTGATTATTGCCACTCCGACCGATTATGATCCGCAGACCAACTACTTTAACACCTCATCGGTAGAAGCTGTGATTAACGATGTCATGGCTATTAACCCCAATGCGGTAATGGTGATTAAATCGACCGTACCTGTAGGTTATACAAAATCAGTGAAAGAGAAAATGGGCTGTGAAAACATCATATTTTCCCCGGAGTTTTTACGTGAAGGACGGGCGCTGTTTGATAATTTACACCCCTCGCGGATTATTGTCGGTGAACAAAGCAAACGTGCTCAAGTGTTTGCAGACCTGCTTGTTGAGGGTGCAGAAAAGGAGAATATAGCCGTTCTCTTTACCGATTCAACCGAAGCTGAAGCGGTAAAGCTTTTTTCTAATACCTATCTGGCCATGCGTGTCGCCTATTTTAATGAGTTAGACTCCTATGCCGAATCTCATAACTTAAATGCTCGACAAATTATTGAGGGTGTCGGTTTAGATCCACGTATCGGTAACCATTATAACAATCCATCATTTGGCTATGGCGGCTATTGCTTACCAAAGGATACCAAACAATTGCGTGCCAATTATGAAAAGGTGCCCAATAGCATTATCGGCGCAATTGTTGATGCGAACACCACGCGCAAAGACTTTATTGCTGAATCTATTCTCAAGCGTAACCCGAAAACAGTGGGGATTTACCGTCTGATCATGAAGTCTGGATCAGACAATTTTCGAGCCTCGAGTATTCAGGGGATTATGAAGCGTATTAAAGCCAAGGGAATTGAAGTTATTATCTATGAACCTGTTTTTGGACAGTCTGAGTTTTTCAACTCTCGCGTTATTAAGGATTTAAGTGAATTTAAAGCAGCAGCTGATGTGATTGTTTCTAATCGCATGGCAGAAGAGTTAGCAGACGTGCTTGATAAAGTTTATACACGCGATCTGTTTGGTGCGGATTGATAAACTGCATGGCAGGAATCGGGACTTATGTGGTACTCAAAGTAAGGTCATATACATCATTTTATTATCCTTTATGATATATTTCTTTTTTAATTAGCCTGCCTGCCATCGTAGGGCTTTTTTCGTTTTTATTGTACTCGCCAAGGGCTTCATGACGTTAATTAACTCTATTCTATCCATGCCTCGTGTTTATAAACGGGTTATCAGTGTGGCTATTGATACTCTGTTTATCAGTCTTGCTTTTTTCGGGGCTTTTTTTACCCGTTTGGGTGAAGTCGGGTTGCTTGATCACAGTGGTTATTGGCAGCTACTTATTGTGCTTTTGCTTACTACACTCGTTCTCTTTACTAAGGTCGGCCTGTATCGCGCCATTTTGCGCTATTTAAGCGTTCATGCGCTGTTAACTATTGTGTTCAGTTGTTTTGTTTCGGCATTACTGCTTATTGTCTGCGGTTATTTTTTTGATCTCTTTATTCCCCGTTCTATTCCTATTATTTATGGCACCTACCTGGTTCTACTATGTGGCGGGGCACGTTTACTGGTGCGGGTTATTGTTTCGCAGCGGATCAGCAAACAAAAAGATCGTGTGATTATCTATGGCGCCGGGGATGCAGGCCGGCAACTGGTGAATTTATTGCGCCTGGGAAATGAGTATCATCCCGTTGCTTTTGTTGATGATGACAGACGTTTATGTAAAACCGTTGTCAACGGTCTGACGGTTTTTAATAGTACAAGCCTGTCAATGTTAGTTGCGAAAAAGCGGGTGAGTAAAGTGCTGCTGGCGATGCCCAGTGCAACGCGCTCACAGCGTAAGGGCATTATTGCCTCGCTTGTTGATCTTCCTGTTGAGGTTAAATCTGTTCCCAATTTTGAAGAGATTTTAAATGGCAGCGCAGCAATAGATCAGCTGCGTGATGTGCCGATTGAAGATTTGCTAGGCCGTGACTGCATTCCAGCCAAACCGGAATTATTACAAGCTGATATAAAAAACAAGGTGGTGATGGTAACGGGGGCCGGCGGCTCGATCGGCTCAGAACTGTGCCGGCAGATTATCGGGCAGTCGCCAAAAGCTTTAGTCTTGTTTGAGCTTTCTGAGTTTGCGCTCTATAAGATAGATAAAGAGTTATCGGAACTGGTTGCCGCGCAGAGTTTAAATGTTAAAATTATCCCTTTATTAGGCTCTGTACAACGCTTGAATCGCTTGCAGATAGTGCTGAAAAGTTTTCGAGTACAGACCCTGTATCATGCTGCGGCTTACAAGCATGTGCCTTTAGTTGAGTATAATGTCGTGGAAGGGGTGCGTAATAATGTCTTTGGTACTTACTACACGGCGTTAGCAGCGATTGAGGCGCAAGTTGAATCCTTTGTCCTGATTTCTACCGATAAAGCGGTACGCCCGACCAATGTGATGGGCGCAACTAAGCGCATGGCTGAGCTAAGCCTGCAGTCACTGGCTGCTGAAAATAAGAAAACACGTTTTTGTATGGTCCGTTTTGGTAATGTGCTCGGCTCATCCGGCTCTGTGATTCCACTCTTTAAACGGCAAATTGCCGAAGGTGACCACGTTACCATCACCCATCCCGATATTATCCGTTATTTTATGACCATACCGGAAGCCGCCCAGCTGGTGATCCAGGCCGGCGCTATGGGCAAAGGGGGCGATGTCTTTGTTTTGGATATGGGCCAGCCGGTAAAAATTGTCGATTTGGCGACTAACCTGATTAAACTCTCCGGGTTGGAAGTTAAGTCTGAGGCTAATCCGCATGGTGATATTGAAATCAAATTTACCGGTCTGCGTCCCGGTGAAAAGCTCTTTGAAGAGTTATTAATCGGCGATAATGTCGGGAAAACACCGCATGAGCGCATTATGACGGCGCATGAAAGTTTTTTACCCTACGGCGAATATAAAGAGATTCTAGAGCGCCTTGACAGTGCTTGCCATGCCTTTGATCTGCAGCAGATCCGAAAAATTTTATTAGAAGTACCGGCAGGCTTTAATCCGACTGATGATATTGCTGATTTGGCCTGGAAGGCGGCCAGGGAAAAAGGATAAAGTGTCGTGTGTTCACTGCTGAGGCGTTCATTATATTTTTGTCTATTTTTTGATTTTCTGTGGTAAGCTTATTTCGCTCTGCAAGGGAAAAGTGCTAGAGTAATACGCAATATTCTCACCGTGATTAATTGAAAAAGAAGTGAAAGCCTTATGATTAAAAAATGTTTATTTCCAGCTGCGGGGTATGGGACTCGCTTTTTACCTGCGACTAAATCGATGCCGAAAGAGATGATGCCGGTGGTTAATAAACCGCTTATTGAGTTTGGCGTTGATGAAGCCTTAGAAGCGGGCATGACCGGCATGTGCATCGTTACCGGCCGGGGTAAAAACTCATTGATTGATCATTTTGATCTTAACTATGAATTAGAGCATGAAATAAGCGGTACGCCGAAGGAAGAAAAGCTTAAAGATATCCGCGCTATTATGGATCATGCGCGTTTTTCTTTTATCCGCCAGCGCCAGATGCGTGGCCTTGGGCATGCCATATTAATTGGTAAAGAGCTGATTGGTGATGAGCCTTTTGCTGTGGTATTGGCTGATGATTTATGCATCAATGAAGATGAAGGTGTACTAAAGCAGATGGTTGCTTTATATAACCAGTTCCGCTGCTCTATTGTTGCCGTGGAAGAGGTACCGGAAGATGAAACGCATAAATATGGTGTGATCAAAGGGGAGATGATTAAAGATGACCTCTTCCGTGTTGATGATATGGTTGAAAAGCCGGAGCCGGGCACTGCGCCAAGTAATCTGGCGATTATCGGCCGTTATATTTTAACGCCGGATATTTTTGATATTATTGAAGAGACTCCACCGGGTAAAAATGGCGAGATCCAGATTACAGATGCCTCTGTTAACACAGGCGAAAAAAGGCTGTGTGCTTGCCTATAAATTTAAAGGTAAACGTTTTGATTGCGGCAGTGTGCCTGGTTTTATCGAAGCAACTAATTACGTTTACGATAATCTTTACGAAGATTAGTTTTTGCCTGGAGCCTTTACGCCTTGTAAAGGTTCCAGCTGCACCTGCCTTTAACCCGGCAACTAAGCAAAAAGCAAGGCGGAATAAATTCCGCACCCCAAAACAGCAGCAAGCCAGGCGCTCTTGACACAAAAGCAAAGGGCGTGGCTTTTAACCCACTAATACCGCGACGATAAATCCCGCATCGCAAACAACAGCAGCTCGCTGACCATATTCGAACATCATCTTGTTATTCCGCTTAATTAAGCGCCTTTACGGATCAGATAACGATAAGGTGCCTGCTCAGTATTAGCTTCCACTAGAGTATGCTCCATAAACCGGCAGAAACTCGGTATATCGCGGGTAGTGGCAGGATCATCGGCAATGACAGTTAACAGCTCGCCTGCCTGCATTTTACGTACTGTTTTACGAACCATCATAACCGGCTCAGGGCAACGTAAGCCGAGTGTATTCAGCTCTTGTATCTTATCTTTGTTCATTTAATCTCATTCACTTGTTCTGGGCGGAGAGCTTTAGCCCTGGCTGTGCTAATACCAATATTTATTAAGCATTTGTAGATCTATTTTCGGAAGTGCGGCTTCAGCCGCGCAGTTTGCTATAAGGCGCGGTTGAAACCGCACTTCCAATATAAAAACAGATCAGTTAATTAATCCGATTGGTATAATCGCTTCGTCTGTTGGGTATTTTAAAGTTATTCTATCGGAGAATCTATAGCGAGTGCTGTTATTAACTAAAAGAGGGGGAGGCTGCGGACTCTTCCCGGCAAGCAGCTTACCGGGAAGAGTAAGTTAAGGCTTAGCCTGTATTACGCAGACCGGCGGCAATACCGGCAATGGTGACCATCAGTGCCTGATCAATGACCGGGCAGACCTGTTCGTCTTCCTTACGGTAACGGGACAGCAGCTCAGCCTGTAACAGGTTAAGCGGATCCACATGATGGTTACGCAGTGAGATCGACTCTTTTATCCAGGGCTGATCCTGCATCAGTTTGTGATCCGGAATTAACTCTAATACCGTTTCGCGCGTCAGTTGCAGGTTCTCACGTAAGCGTTCTCCCAGTGGCCATAGCTCTTTTGGCACAAGGCGCTCTTCATAGAATTTTGTCAGCTCTTCATCGGCTTTCAAAAATACCATTTCAAACATCTGTAAGCGGGTATGGAAGAAAGGCCAGTTCTGATACATTTCGCGCAGCAGATCTTTTTTCCCTTCGGCGAGCATATTTTTAAGCGGCGTGCCGGCTCCCAACCATGCCGGTAGCATCAGACGGTTTTGGCTCCAGGCAAAAATCCATGGAATAGCACGCAGGCTTTCTACGCCACCATTGGGTTTACGTTTCGCAGGACGGCTGCCCAGCGCCAGTTTACCCAGCTCGACTTCCGGTGTGGCACTGCGGAAGTAAGGAACAAATTCCGGCTCCTCACGAATAAAGTGGCGATACTCCTGGCAGGACTCCTCGGCAAACTGCTCCATTAAATCACGCCACTCCTGTTTCGGTGCCGGTGGCGGCAGTAAATTGGCTTCTAAAACAGCAGCGGTATAAAGGTTTAAGCTTTGAATCGCAACTTTAGGCAGGCCAAATTTAAAGCGGATCATCTCACCTTGCTCAGTCACACGCAGGCCGCCTTTTAAAGAGCCTGGAGGTTGAGACAATAAAGCCTGATGTGCAGGTGCACCGCCACGGCCGATTGTGCCGCCTCGGCCGTGGAAGAGCACAAGTTTAATATCATTCTCTTCGCTGATTTTAACCAGCGCTTCCTGTGCCGTGTATTGTGCCCAGTTAGCGGCCATTACGCCGGCATCTTTTGCCGAATCGGAGTAACCGATCATAACATGCTGTTCGCCGTTGATATAGCCGCGGTACCAGTCCACAGCAAAGAGACGCTCGATCACCTCTGCGGCATTATTCAAGTCATCCAGGGTCTCAAATAAAGGCGCCACCGGAATACGGAACGGGCAGCCTGTTTCTTTTAATAACAGTTGTACCGCTAAAACATCGGATGCCTGGCGGGCCATGGAAATAATGTAAATGCCTAATGCCTGCGGATCGGTTTGTGCGACGACCTTACAGGTATCCAATACTTCCTGAACATCAGGAGAAGGCTGCCAGGATACCGGAATAAGAGGACGTTTGCTGTTTAACTCTTGTAACAGAAAAGCCTGTTTATCCGCTTCATTCCAGGCGTTGTAATCGCCCATACCTAAATAACGGGTTAATTCAGATAAGGCATCACCGTGGCGTTCACCATCCTGGCGAATATCCAGTTTTACTAAGTTAATACCGAAACAGGCTACACGGCGCAGAATATCTAAAATCAGGCCATTGGCAATGCAATGCATCCCCGTGGCTTGTAGTGATTGGTAGCATAGCTTAAGCGGCTCTTTGAGCTGCTCGGTACGGGTAATAATATCCCTGGCACTGCTTTCTATGCCCTGCAGTGTCGCGCTTAATGCGGTTCTGGTTTCTTTCAGCTCTTCGCGCAATTTACGTAATACCACGCGGTAGGGTTCATCTACGTCACCTGCAACGGCCCGTAGCGCAGGGCTGCAGTTATCCATAGATAACTCTTCAGTGAGCTGTTTAATATCTTTTAGATAGAGGTCGACAGCTACCCAGCGACTGGTTAACAGGACTTCCTGCGTGACTGTTGCGGTAACAAAAGGGTTACCGTCACGATCACCACCCATCCATGAAGTAAATTTGATAGGCGAAGCATCAAGTGGTAAAGAGACGCCTAAACCCTGCTGCAGCTTTTTATCCAGTTCGCGCACATATTGCGGTACGGCTTCCCATAAGCTGTTTTCAATAAAGGCAAATCCGCCTTTAGCTTCATCGACCGGCGTCGGGCGTTTTTTACGAATGTCGTTAGTATGCCAGGCCTGTGTGATCAGTTCTTCAAGGCGGTTTAGCAGCTGCTCGCGTTCTTTTTCAGAGGTGTCGTGAATTTCCAGTAAAGTTAAGCACTCATTAATGGCAGCGTGTTTATGAATAAGCGTGCGACGCGTTACTTCTGTCGGATGGGCGGTCAGCACCATATCCATCTGTAATTCAGTGACAGCCTTTTGGATCGCTTCTTCTGTCAGATCCGCATTTTTTAATTTTTCAATTAACTCTGTCATTGGATCCGGTGAACAGATGCTGCGATCACAGTGACGTGATATACCGTGAAACTGTTCAGCAATATTTGCCAAGTTCAGGAAATGGGTGAATGCACGCGTTACTGGCAGTAGCTCATCATCAGAAAGGTTAGTCAGCACATTGATCAGTGTTTCACCGTCATTTTCGTTACCAGCTTGAGATGATTTAGAAAGCTGACGAATAGATTCAATCTTCTTTAGAAATTCATCACCGAGATGATCACCAATCGTTTTATCTAGTAATTGCCCCAATAGACTGACGTTACTACGTAAATCCGCATATTGCTCTGTCATATATACCCCATAATCCCTGTAATAAAATTACATCTTATCAATAAAGTTGGATAGTTCGCCTATCTCAACAGAGCAATAAACTATCACAAAAGGGAGCACAGTCAATATTATATGATGGAAGTTTCATACTCCTTTGATTTGAATATTGCTTTATGTAATTAAATTACGCGGCATTATTGCCAGTTAAGGGGCCGAGCCAGCCCCCTTAGCTGCAGTAGCGTTTGATCATTTTTTCAAGCACGGATTTGGTCGGCTTAACAAAAGCAAGATCCAGGTATTCATCGGCCTGATGCGCCTGTGCGATATGACCCGGACCAAGTACAATAGTGTCACAGCCGAGCTCTTGAATAAACGGCGCTTCGGTACAGTAATTGGCGCTTTGTGCCTGCTTGCCGGTATAAATTTGCGCGCTTTCGATCAGATCAGAATGCAGCGGACACTGATATGAAGGGATTGGCTCATGCAGATGGTAGACCTCTACGCTATTCGGGTAACGTTTATCTATTTCAGACAGGGCGTGTTTAACGGTAATAAAAAGTTCACTGGTGGTGACACCGGGAATCGGGCGCATATCGATATGCAGTTCGCAGCAGCCACAGATGCGGTTCGGGCTGTCTCCGCCATTGATGGCGCCGAAATTAAGGGTGGGGTAGGGCACGGCAAAATGCGGGTTGCTATATTTTTCTTTAAATTGCTGTTGTACTTTTTTTAATTCGCCAATCACCAGATGCATGATCTCAATGGCATTGAGTCCTTTATCGGGATCGGAGCTATGGCCGCTACGGCCGGTAATGCGAATTCCTTCCGACATATGCCCTTTATGCATAATGACCGGAACCAGGCCGGTCGGCTCGCCGATAATGGCATAATCGGGTTTAATACTTTTTTGTCGTGCGATGTCCTGTGCGCCTGACATAGTGGTTTCTTCATCAGCCGTTGCCAAAATGCGCAGCGGTTTATTCAGTGTTGTTAAATCTATCTCTTTTAATACTTCAATCACAAAGGCAGAAAAAAAACCTTTCATATCGATGGTGCCGAGTCCATATAAACGATTATCTTTTTCAATAACCTTAAAGGGATCGCTTGACCATTTATTCTCATCATAAGGCACGGTATCAGTATGCCCGGCCAGTAATAGGCCGCCGTCACCTTCACCCAGGGTAGCGATTAAATTATATTTACCGGGCGCATTGCTGACCTCTTTTATCTCATTTTTAAAGCCGAGCTCTTCTAACCAGGCTGCAAGCTGGTTAATCACCTGTAAATTACTTTGATCCCATGATGAATCGGTTGAGCTGATAGAGGGAATGGCAATAAGGTCTTTGTATAGGTTTATAAATGTAGGTAATGACATAACGCACCTTTATATCAGTAAATAAAAAGAGAGATAAAAAAGATGGTACACCAAAGCAGGCAATATTGTGAGTGACTTTCTTCGATGTGAGTAAATATTAGCTGTTCGCTACTTCGCTGTCTTGCTTTGGGCAACAATAATCAATATAAATATTCATTATTATTGAATAAATAATCACTCGTGGTTAAAATATACCTTTCTATCGCGACTGCCTCTCTTTATAATATTGGATTGCGATTTTTATCATCTTTAATGGAACGGGAATTTCTTTATGTTAAAAGCCATTGTTGTGGGGGCTAGTGGTTATACTGGCGCAGAATTAGCACACTTTTTAACTCGCCATCCGGAAATTGAATTGGCCGGGTTATATGTTTCAGAAGGCAGCTTAGATAAGGGGAAAAAACTATCTGCGCTTTACGGCAATTTATTAGGTGTTGTTGATTTACCACTGCAACCTTTAGGCACAAATGGCATTAAAGCGGCTTGCCAAGGTATCGATATCGTGATCCTGGCAACGGCACATGAAGTCAGCCATGATTTAGCGGCTCTGTTTCTGGCAGAGAATACCGTGGTCTTTGATCTTTCCGGTGCCTTCCGTGTTCAGGCTGCTGGTTTCTACGATAAGTTTTACGGCTTTACTCACCAGTATCCGGATTTGCTGGAAAAGGCGGTTTATGGCTTAGCGGAATGGAACTTTGAGGCGGTCAAAAATACCGATCTGATTGCCGTACCTGGTTGCTATACAACGGCATCATTAACGGCGTTAAAGCCTTTAGCTGAAGCGGGGCTGATTAAAGAAGATACAAAACCGACGATTAATGCAACCAGCGGCGTCAGCGGTGCCGGACGTAAAGCCAGTGTGGTCAGCAGCTTTTGTGAAGTGAGTCTGCAGCCTTATGGTGTCTTTACCCATAGGCATAAACCGGAAATTGATCAGCATCTCGGTATGCCGGTGATCTTTACGCCGCATCTGGGCAGTTTTA
The DNA here is from genome assembly GCA_963674525.2 of uncultured Psychromonas sp. Taxonomy (GTDB): domain Bacteria; phylum Pseudomonadota; class Gammaproteobacteria; order Enterobacterales; family Psychromonadaceae; genus Psychromonas. Next base: position 120,090 of record CAXXRV010000029.1, read on the forward strand.
AACGCGGTATTTTAGCGAGTATTAATGTGCAGTTAAAAGAAGGGGTGACTGCGCAGCAAGTGGATCAGGCTTATCAGGATGCCTATGCCGATAAACCTATTGTGCGTTTAATGGATGGCACTTTCCCGGCGCTGAAAAATGTTGTCGGTACCCCTTATTGTGATCTCGGCTGGGCGGTTGATGGTGAAGATCTGGTGGTGTTCAGTGCGATTGATAATTTATTGAAAGGGGCTTCATCGCAGGCGATACAGTGTATTAATTTACGTTTTGGTTTCGATATCAGCACTTCCCTTTTATAAGCAGGATCTTTAAAAATGACACAGGCATTAAAACCTCTATTAATTAAGCTTGGTGGCGCGGTACTTGAAAATGAGCAGGCATTGGCTAACCTTTTTTCAGCACTGACACTTTATTTAGAAAAACAACAACGCCCGCTTTTACTGGTGCATGGCGGCGGTGTGATTGTTGAGAATGTTTTAAATAAAATGAACATTGTCAGCGAGAAGAAAAATGGGCTGAGAATTACGCCCTTTGAACAGATCCCTTATGTTGCCGGTGCATTGGCGGGCACATCCAATAAGCTGCTGATGGCCAAAGCATTGCAGGCAGGCCTTTCCGCTGTTGGTTTATCACTGGCTGATGGTTTTAGCTGTAAAGTGACTCAGCTGGATCCGGATTTGGGGGCGGTGGGGGTAAGCACTGCTAATAATCCTTCTTTAATCAATGGCCTGCTAGCGGGGGGCCATCTGCCGGTGATCTCATCGATCGGTATTGGTGAAGATGGGCGCATGTATAATGTCAATGCCGATCAGGCTGCCATCACGATTTGTGAGCTGGTGGGCGCAGAGCTGGTTTTTCTGTCCGATGTCGATGGTGTCTGGGATGCACATAAGCAGGTTATTCCCGAGCTAAATACGCAATTAGCTGATACACTGATTCGCGACAATGTTATTCAAGATGGGATGGCAGTTAAAGTAAAAGCGGCACTGCAGGCTGCTGAACAGTTAGGCTATGTTATGCTGGCCAGCTGGAAAAATCCGGAAAATTTAGTGTCATTGCTTGCCGGGCAGGCAGTGGGTACAAAAGTAGTTAAATAGAGAATTAAATATGGAAAACTTACTAACAGGTTTAGAAATGACCCGGCAACAGGCGTTAGATCTGATTGCCCTGGGTAAAGATTTAAAAGCGAACCCGGCTAAGTACTCGCAAGAGTTAGCGGGTAAAAGCGTAGTGACACTGTTTGAAAAACAATCCCTGCGTACGCGTGTGACTTTTGATATCGGGGTCAATAAGCTCGGCGGTCATGCTGTGTATCTGGATCAGGCTAACGGCGAGATGGGTAAGCGTGAAGATGTTAAAGACTTCGCAGCTAATATCTCACGCTGGGCAGACTGCATTGTTGCCCGTGTTTATGATCATAAAACATTGGTCGAGATGCAGGAATATGCAACGGTTCCTGTGATTAACTCGCTGTGCGATCTCTACCATCCTTGTCAGGCGATGGCTGATTTTATGACCATCTCACAGCAGTATGATGATGTTTCTAAAATTAAGCTTGCTTATATCGGTGACGGCAATAATGTCACTCACTCACTGTTTATTGCCGGCGCTATTCTCGGCGCGACAGTAACAGCAGTTTGTCCACTTGGCCATAGCCCGGATGCGCAAATTCTGAAACAGGCGGAAGAGATTGCGGCAGCAAATGGCGGCAGCGTTTCTGTGACTAATGATATTGAAGATATTAAAGGTTATGACGTTGTTTATGGTGATACTTGGCTGTCAATGGGCGATAATACACCACTTGAGCAGATCAAAGAGAAATTTATGCCTTACCAGATCAATCAGGAGCTGCTTGATATGACGGGTATCAAGCATGTCTTGCACTGTCAGCCTGCACATCGTGGTTTAGATATCACATCTGAGGTGATGGATGGTCCTGCTTCATTGATTTTTGATCAAGCAGAAAATAGAATGCATATCCAAAATGCTATTATGCTTACATTGATGAAAGGAAAATAATCAAATGAGTCAAGTTAAAAAGGTTGTACTCGCTTATTCTGGCGGTTTAGATACTTCGGCGATTATTCCATGGTTAAAAGAAACCTACGATAACTGTGAAATTGTTGCTTTTTGTGCCGATGTCGGTCAAGGTGCTGAAGAGCTGGTTGGCTTAGAAGAGAAAGCCTTAGCATCAGGTGCTTCTGAATGTCATATTGTTGATCTTAAAGAAGAGTTTGTTGCTGATTACATCTACCCGACTATTGCTACAGGTGCGGTTTATGAAGGCACTTACCTGCTGGGTACGTCAATGGCTCGTCCTATCATCGCTAAAGCACAAGTTGAAGTGGCGAAAAAAGTGGGCGCGGATGCGGTTTGTCATGGTTGCACCGGTAAAGGTAATGACCAGATCCGTTTTGAAAGCTGTTTTGCGGCGCTTGCACCTGAGCTGAAAGTGATTGCACCTTGGCGTGAATGGAGCATGGTCTCGCGTGAAGATCTGCTTGATTACCTGGCAGAGCGCAATATTGCGACGACAGCAAGCGCGACTAAAATCTACAGTCGAGATGCCAATGCCTGGCATATCTCTCATGAAGGCGGTGAACTGGAAGATCCGTGGAATGAGCCAAGTAAAGGTGTGTGGACAATGACCGTTGATCCTGTTGATGCGCCGAATGAGCCTGAATACTTGACTATTAAAGTTGAAAAATCACGTGTTGTGGCTGTTGATGGTGTTGAATTATCACCTTATGATGCATTAATGCTGTTAAATGAAAAAGCAGCAGCGCATGGTGTTGGCCGTGTTGATATCACCGAAAACCGTACCGTTGGTATGAAATCTCGCGGTTGTTATGAAACACCGGGAGGCACGGTGATGGTGACTGCGCTGCGTGGTATCGATGAGTTAGTACATGATAAACCGGCTCGTAAATGGCGTGATCAGGTTGGTCAGGAATTTGCGCATTTAGTTTATGACGGTCGCTGGTTCACACCGCTATGCGGTTCTTTACTGGCGGCATCAGAAGCACTGGCTAAAGATGTTAACGGTGAAGTGGTTGTGAAAATGTATAAAGGTCAAGTGACTGCGGTACAAAAACGCTCTCCAAACAGCCTATACTCGGAAGAGTTTGCGACATTTGGTGATGATAACGTTTATGACCAGAAGCATGCTGAAGGCTTTATCCGTTTATATTCACTTTCAAGCCGTATTCGCAAGTTGAACCAAAAATAAGCAGCATAAAATCACCGGTCATTCTCGAAGTATCTTATACCGTCATCCTCGAAGTGTTTTATCGAGGAGCGAATTAGGCAGCAGCCTAGTATCATGAGCGGAGGAGCTCTGCGACTCCTTTTCTTGTATCGGCTACTGTAGACGGCTCTGAGATTCCCGCCAAAAGATCGCGGGAATAACAGGAGGGAAGACTGCGGGAATGACAGGATAAACGAATTCAATTCCTGTTTGTCTTTGCTGACAAACAGGAATTTCTATTTAAAAGGATTTCTTTCACGAGATCGCTTTAAATAGAAATACACTCACATACTCTACAAACAAAAGTGACGGAGCATATATATATGGCACTATGGGGCGGGCGTTTTAGCCAGGCGGCAGACGTAAAATTTAAACTGTTTAATGATTCATTAAAATTCGATTACCGTCTTGCTGAACAAGATATTATTGGCTCAATTGCCTGGTCTAAAGCATTGCAGTCCGTTGATGTTTTAACAGCTGATGAGCAGGTGCGTTTAGAAAGCGCGCTGAATGAGCTTCTGCTTTCCGTACAGGCAAATCCTGAGCAGGTTCTGCAGTCTGATGCCGAAGATATTCACTCCTGGGTGGAAACACAACTTATTCAGAGAGTCGGCGATTTAGGTAAAAAATTACATACCGGCCGTAGCCGTAATGACCAGGTGGCAACGGATCTGAAACTGTGGTGTAAGAAAACGGCACAGGAGTTAATTGTTCACCTTGATACCTTAGAAGCAAAACTGATTGAATTGGCCCGTATCCACCAATCTGTGGTACTGCCGGGTTACACGCATCTGCAACGTGCCCAACCTGTCACATTTTCGCACTGGTGTCTGGCTTATTTAGAGATGTTAGAGCGCGATCACAGCCGTTTGGAAGGTTGTCTTGAACGTTTAAACACTTGTCCTTTAGGCAGCGGGGCGTTGGCGGGTACCGCTTATGCAATAGACCGTACCGCATTGGCGCATTCCCTTGGTTTTGCCCGAGCAACACGTAACAGTCTGGATTCCGTCTCGGATCGCGACCATGTTGTCGAACTGATGAGCTGTGCGACACTGTCAATGGTTCACCTGTCACGGATGGCCGAAGATCTTATCTTTTATAATAGTGGTGAGTCTGCCTTTATTGAAATGTCCGACCTGGTGACGTCCGGCTCATCATTAATGCCGCAAAAGAAAAATCCGGATGCGATGGAGCTTATTCGCGGTAAGTCTGGACGTGTATTCGGCTCATTAGCGGGTATGCTAATGACCCTTAAAGCCTTGCCGCTTGCTTATAATAAAGATATGCAGGAAGACAAAGAAGGGCTGTTTGACGCGCTGGATACCTGGGCTGATTGTCTGGAAATGACCGCTATGGCATTAACTGATCTTAAAGTGAATGAAGAGCGCACTAAAGAAGCAGCACAGGGCGGCTATTCAAATGCAACAGAATTAGCTGATTACCTTGTTGCTAAAGGAATTCCTTTCCGTGAAGCACACCATATAGTCGGTGTGGCAGTGGTTGCAGCCATTGAAAAAGGCGTACCGTTGGAAGAGTTGTCGGTGGCAGAGTTTAAAGCCTTTTCCGAGGTGATTGAAGAGGATGTTTATCCTGTCCTGACTCTGGAAGCAACGTTAGCGGCACGTAAAGCACAGGGTGGTGTTTCACCAGAGCAGATTGAATATGCTCTGACAGAAGCAGAGCAGCGTTTAGCTGATCGTGATACTTCCGGTTTGATTATCCGTACGGCACGTTTAACGGATTTAGAGCGTATTGAGTCTATGGTGAACTACTGGACTGAACAAGGTGAAAACCTGCCGCGTGATAAATCTGATTTGGCGCAATCAGTGGGTGAGTTTGCGGTAACAGAATGCGATGGTCAGGTTGCAGGTTGTGCTTCACTGTATGTTTACGATACCGGTCTTGCAGAGATTCGCTCCTTAAGTATTGAGCCTGGTTTTGAAAATCGTGGACAAGCGAGTGCGTTGGTTGAAGCCATGGTTAAACGGGCAGAGAAGCTGGCAATTGAACGGGTATTTGTCTTAACCCGTATGCCTGAGTTCTTTATGAAGCTTGGTTTTAGTCCGATAAGTAAAACGGCAATGCCTGAAAAAGTCATGAAAGACTGTGATAAGTGTGCACGTCGCGATGCATGTGATGAGGTGGCTTTAGAGTTTCATATTAAAAGCAGCACGCTGATCCATAAGTAATCTGCACGGGGCAGCGGCTAACGCCCTGCCTATTGGTCCTCGTTCCCACGCTCCCGCGTGGGAATGCATAGATAGTAGCACTGAGATCCTCGATTAAAAACCATCGAAGATGGCGGCTTCTTTACTCTCTCTGAGTAATGTATTCATCTTTAAGTTTTACGTAATGCGCTGCGGAACGTTTAAGAAAGGCAAACTCATCATCGCTTAACTTGCGTACCGCTTTCGCTGGCGAGCCGACATAAAGGTAACCTGATTTGAGGTGCTTGTTGGGCGGCACTAATGAGCCTGCTCCTAAAATTACATCACTTTCAATATGCGCATTATCTAAAACAATCGCGCCCATACCGATTAAAACACGATCTCCAATCCGACAGGCATGCAGCATCGCCTTGTGACCCACTGTCACATCTTCACCAATAATTAAAGAGTAACCGTCAACACTTGCTTCGCCTTTACGGGCAACATGTAAAACCGATCCGTCCTGTATATTGCTGCGTTTACCGACTTTGATTGCATTGACGTCGCCACGTAATACACACATAGGCCAGATACTGACATCATCAGCTAATTCAACAGCGCCAATAATAGAAGAAAAAGGGTCAAGATAAACAGAATGGCCAATAACCGGATAAGTATCCTTATAAGCACGTAATACAGGAAGCATAAAAACCTCGTTAAACGAATAAAGAAAAGTAACTATACGACAATACAATGTGGGTAACAAACCCCGTTCTGTGGATAACTTGTTTGTAAAGCCGGTATAAAAATTAATTGCAAAAATAAGCGTTTTTTATGTAAAAAACGCTTGCCAATGATCGCGCAATCTCTATAATGCGCATCCACAGACACGGGGCACCACGCAAGTGAGCCGGTGACTGAAAGCTCTTTAACAATTTAATCAAACAATCTGTGTGGACATTCATTGTTGATATGATTTCAAATAAGTCCTAGTTACTAGGCATCTATCAATAGAATGACACACGAATTAATTCATTAATTCAGAATAACAAATCGTTACTTATTCAGGTAAGTGGCAATTAGTTTTAGTCAGTAATATTGAGTCGCACTTTCAGTGCACATTAAACTTTAAATTGAAGAGTTTGATCATGGCTCAGATTGAACGCTGGCGGCAGGCTTAACACATGCAAGTCGAACGGTAACAGAGAAGTGCTTGCACTTTTGCTGACGAGTGGCGGACGGGTGAGTAATGCTTGGGAATTTGCCTTGTTGTGGGGGACAACAGTTGGAAACGACTGCTAATACCGCATAATCTCTTCGGAGCAAAGGTGGCCTCTATTTATATGCTATCGCAACAAGATGAGCCCAAGTGGGATTAGCTAGTTGGTAAGGTAATGGCTTACCAAGGCTTCGATCCCTAGCTGGTCTTAGAGGATGACCAGCCACACTGGAACTGAGACACGGTCCAGACTCCTACGGGAGGCAGCAGTGGGGAATATTGCACAATGGGGGAAACCCTGATGCAGCCATGCCGCGTGTGTGAAGAAGGCTTTCGGGTTGTAAAGCACTTTCAGCGAGGAGGAAAGGGTGATGGTTAATATCCATCATCTGTGACGTTACTCGCAGAAGAAGCACCGGCTAACTCCGTGCCAGCAGCCGCGGTAATACGGAGGGTGCGAGCGTTAATCGGAATTACTGGGCGTAAAGCGCGCGTAGGTGGTTAATTAAGTCAGATGTGAAAGCCCAGGGCTCAACCTTGGAACTGCATTTGAAACTGGTTGACTAGAGTTTTGTAGAGGGTGGTAGAATTTCAGGTGTAGCGGTGAAATGCGTAGAGATCTGAAGGAATACCAGTGGCGAAGGCGGCCACCTGGACAGAGACTGACACTGAGGCGCGAAGGCGTGGGGAGCAAACGGGATTAGATACCCCGGTAGTCCACGCAGTAAACGATGTCTATTAGAAGTTTGTGGCTATATGCCGTGGGTTTCAAAGCTAACGCATTAAATAGACCGCCTGGGGAGTACGGCCGCAAGGTTAAAACTCAAATGAATTGACGGGGGCCCGCACAAGCGGTGGAGCATGTGGTTTAATTCGATGCAACGCGAAGAACCTTACCATCCCTTGACATCCAGAGAATCTGTTAGAGATAGTAGAGTGCCTTCGGGAGCTCTGAGACAGGTGCTGCATGGCTGTCGTCAGCTCGTGTTGTGAAATGTTGGGTTAAGTCCCGCAACGAGCGCAACCCTTATCCTTAGTTGCCAGCACGTAATGGTGGGAACTCTAGGGAGACTGCCGGTGATAAACCGGAGGAAGGTGGGGACGACGTCAAGTCATCATGGCCCTTACGGGATGGGCTACACACGTGCTACAATGGCAAATACAAAGGGTTGCTAACCTGCGAGGGTATGCGAATCTCATAAAGTTTGTCGTAGTCCGGATCGGAGTCTGCAACTCGACTCCGTGAAGTTGGAATCGCTAGTAATCGCGGATCAGAATGCCGCGGTGAATACGTTCCCGGGCCTTGTACACACCGCCCGTCACACCATGGGAGTGGGCTGCACCAGAAGTCATTAGCTTAACCTTCGGGATGGCGATGACCACGGTGTGGTTCATGACTGGGGTGAAGTCGTAACAAGGTAGCCCTAGGGGAACCTGGGGCTGGATCACCTCCTTACGTATCGAAACATATTACCTTGAGTGTTCACACAGATTGTTTGATTGAAATGATGAAGTGCACGTAGTTTTGGGTCCCCATCGTCTAGAGGCCTAGGACACCGCCCTTTCACGGCGGTAACAGGGGTTCAAATCCCCTTGGGGATACCACTGCCATGCGAAAACATACTTAATGTTTTCTTATATTCTTTACTCGAATTTAAGTTTACGTTTTAAGTGTTTCTTTTTACACCCAAGGTGTAAAAATTCGGTTATGACGTTCCAAGAAAAAGCTCTTTATAAAGATTCTGTTAAGAATCGTTATAAAGTGTTTTTTAACACTGCTCTTTAACAATTAGGAAAGCTGATAAAGTTCTGTTTATCATAGGTAACTTAGGTTACACAATGATAAACAAACGAAATTGTTCTCAATTATTAAGATTTATCTTAGTAATTGTAATCAAGCAAAAATAAGTACGTATCTACTCAGTTACTTGTAACTGATAGGTGCACGAAAAAACGAATGTGTTTTTTCATATTGTAAAATATGATGAATCGCAAGCGTCTTGGAAACAACATACAAAATCGAAGATTTTGGCTCTTATGTGTTTTTTGAATATTAATAATATTCAGAAAAACACTTAAAGCAATGCCTTTAGATATTGTATGGTTAAGTGAATAAGCGTGCACGGTGGATGCCTAGGCAATTAGAGGCGATGAAGGACGTGGTAATCTGCGATAAGTCCAGGGGAGTTGATAACATGCGTTATATCCTGGAATCTCCGAATGGGGCAACCCGGCACTTAGTGTCATCGGCTGGTGAATACATAGCCAGTCGAAGCGAACGAGGGGAACTGAAACATCTAAGTACCCTCAGGAAAAGAAATCAACCGAGATCCCGAAAGTAGCGGCGAGCGAAATCGGGCCAGCCCTTAAGCTTATAATCGATTAGTAGAAGGCTCTGGAAAGTGCCACGATACAGGGTGATAGTCCCGTATACGACAATCTTTTATAAGTGAAAACGAGTAGGTCGGAACACGAGAAATTCTGACTGAAGATGGGGGGACCATCCTCCAAGGCTAAATACTCCTAATTGACCGATAGTGAACCAGTACCGTGAGGGAAAGGCGAAAAGAACCCCTGTGAGGGGAGTGAAATAGAACCTGAAACCGTGTACGTACAAGCAGTAGGAGCGGATTTGTTCCGTGACTGCGTACCTTTTGTATAATGGGTCAACGACTTAATTTCAGTAGCAAGGTTAACCGTATAGGGGAGCCGTAGGGAAACCGAGTCTTAACTGGGCGAATAGTTGCTGGGATTAGACCCGAAACTTGGTGATCTAGCCATGAGCAGGTTGAAGGTTGAGTAACATCAACTGGAGGACCGAACCCACTAATGTTGAAAAATTAGGGGATGACTTGTGGCTGGGGGTGAAAGGCCAATCAAACCAAGAGATAGCTGGTTCTCCTCGAAAGCTATTTAGGTAGCGCCTCGTGTATCACTGTTGGGGGTAGAGCACTGTTTGGGCTAGGGGGTCATCCCGACTTACCAACCCCATGCAAACTCCGAATACCAACAAGTGCAATCACGGGAGACACACGGCGGGTGCTAACGTCCGTCGTGGAAAGGGAAACAACCCAGACCGCCAGCTAAGGTCCCAAAGTATATGTTAAGTGGGAAACGATGTGGAAAGGCTCAGACAGCCAGGAGGTTGGCTTAGAAGCAGCCATCCTTTAAAGAAAGCGTAATAGCTCACTGGTCGAGTCGGTCTGCGCGGAAGATTTAACGGGGCTAAACATATCACCGAAGCTGCGGATGCTTGCTTGCAAGCATGGTAGAGGAGCGTTCTGTAAGCCGTCGAAGGGAAAGCTGTAAGGCATCCTGGAGGTATCAGAAGTGCGAATGTTGACATGAGTAACGATAAGGGGGGTGAAAAACCTCCCCGCCGGAAGACCAAGGGTTCCTGTCCAACGTTAATCGGGGCAGGGTGAGTCGACCCCTAAGACGAGGCCGACAGGCGTAGTCGATGGGAAACGGGTTAATATTCCCGTACCCTTTATTATTGCGATGGGAGGACGGAGAAGGCTAGGTGGGCCTGGCGATGGTTGTCCAGGTTCAAGTGCGTAGGCGGGAGACTTAGGTAAATCCGGGTTTCTGTTAACGCTGAGACACGATGTCGAGCTACTACGGTAGTGAAGTCATTGATGCCCTACTTCCAGGAAAAGTCTCTAAGCTTCAGATAATAAAGGATCGTACCCCAAACCGACACAGGTGGTCAGGTAGAGAATACCAAGGCGCTTGAGAGAACTCGGGTGAAGGAACTAGGCAAAATGGTACCGTAACTTCGGGAGAAGGTACGCCGATGACGGTGATGTCCCTTGCGGATTTAGCTGCTGTCGGCCGAAGATACCAGATGGCTGCAACTGTTTATTAAAAACACAGCACTCTGCAAAATCGTAAGATGACGTATAGGGTGTGACGCCTGCCCGGTGCCGGAAGGTTAATTGATGGGGTTAGACTTAGGTCGACGCTCTTGATCGAAGCCCCGGTAAACGGCGGCCGTAACTATAACGGTCCTAAGGTAGCGAAATTCCTTGTCGGGTAAGTTCCGACCTGCACGAATGGCGTAATGATGGCCATGCTGTCTCCACCCGAGACTCAGTGAAGTTGAAATCGCTGTGAAGATGCAGTGTACCCGCGGCTAGACGGAAAGACCCCGTGAACCTTTACTACAGCTTAGCAGTGAACTTAGAGCCTACATGTGTAGGATAGGTGGGAGGCTTTGAAGTGGCGTCGCCAGATGTCATGGAGCCAACCTTGAAATACCACCCTTGTATGTTTTGAGTTCTAACCATGGCCCCTGAACCGGGGTTTGGGACACTGTTTGGTGGGTAGTTTGACTGGGGCGGTCTCCTCCCAAAGAGTAACGGAGGAGTACGAAGGTTGGCTAATCACGGTCGGACATCGTGAGGTTAGTACAATGGTATAAGCCAGCTTAACTGCGAGACAGACACGTCGAGCAGGTACGAAAGTAGGTCATAGTGATCCGGTGGTTCTGAATGGAAGGGCCATCGCTCAACGGATAAAAGGTACTCCGGGGATAACAGGCTGATACCGCCCAAGAGTTCATATCGACGGCGGTGTTTGGCACCTCGATGTCGGCTCATCACATCCTGGGGCTGAAGTCGGTCCCAAGGGTATGGCTGTTCGCCATTTAAAGTGGTACGCGAGCTGGGTTTAGAACGTCGTGAGACAGTTCGGTCCCTATCTGCCGTGGGCGTTTGAGAATTGAGAGGAGCTGCTCCTAGTACGAGAGGACCGGAGTGGACGAACCGCTGGTGTTCGGGTTGTGTCGCCAGACGCATTGCCCGGTAGCTACGTTCGGAATCGATAACCGCTGAAAGCATCTAAGCGGGAAGCGAGCCTCAAGATGAGTTCTCACTGGGACCTTGAGTCCCCTAAAGGGCCGTTGGAGACTACAACGTTGATAGGCAAGGTGTGTAAGTGCGGTAACGCATTGAGCTAACTTGTACTAATTACCCGTGAGGCTTAACCATACAATACCTAAAGGTATTGGCTTGACCCAATAAGCGCAGTGAGTCAGAGAAGATACTTAATCTTCTCTTTGAAAACTCAACGTGAGGGCGAGTAAGTGACCAAGAAATAAAATGCTTGCGAAGCATGTTTTACAAGATTGATTAACCGAACAGATTTTAGATTAGCTTTTCTAATTAATTTTTCGTCTAGTAAATATAGCGTATTGGTCCCACCTGAACCCATGCCGAACTCAGAAGTGAAACGATACTGCGCCGATGGTAGTGTGGGGCTTCCCCATGTGAGAGTAGGTCATTGCTAGACACCTATTTAAAAAGGCCTTAGTGGAAACACTAAGGCCTTTTTGCTTTTGTGGTCCCATCAACGTCAAACAAAGTTTCCACTATTACGGCAAACTTCCTTATACCAATTTGATTAAGTTTGTGATCTATTTTCGGAAGTGCGGCTTCAGCCGCGCAGTTCGGTACAAGGCGCGGTTGAAACCGCACTTCCAAGATAAAAACAGATCAGTTAATTAATCCGACTGGTATTATGCCACTGGCATAAGTAGCTTGCCTACATTCTCCACTGGACTAAGGGACCTTGTTCTCCTTTCCATGCCGAACTCAGAAGTGAAACGCAGCTGCGCCGATGGTACTGCGAATATCGCGACAGCGATGGGGCATGAGCGGTTGAGCTCTGCGAAGCCTTATCGTTGCATTTTGTTTCCTTGAACCTTGTTCAAGGGACTGCAATGCAAAGGGGCTTCCCCATGTGATAGTAGGCGCTTGATAAATGAGACTTACTCGAACATGGGGAAGGTAGACAGCATGCCGTAGGCATCAGCCCGCCATGTAGAGTAGGGCGGCGAATTTGGCGATAGCCAAGGTTTATGAGCGGGCTAAGCTCCGCGTGCCCTGGTTGTTTCGCGACAGCGATGTGTCACGAGCGGACGAGCTCCGCGAGTCCTGACCATCGCCAGTGTCTCGCACAAGCTAAGCAATCAAATCCAGATAAACCCCCATCCTTCGAAAGAAGGGTGGGGTTTTTTTCGTTATTACGGCTTTAGCTTTTGACCTCCTCTCGCATGGGGAAGGTAGATAGCATGCCGTAGGCATACATATCCATGTCGAGCAGGACGGCGAATTTGGCGATAGCCAAGGTTTATGAGCGGGCTAAGCTCCGCGTGCCCTGGTTGTTTGGCGACAGCCAAGTGTCACCAGCGGATGAGCTCAGCGAGTCCTGACCATCGCCAGCATCCCGCACAAGCTAGGCAAATAAACTGCTACATAAACTGGGCTTTTCGTGGATAACATCCCGATCCAGGCATCCCAAACAATCAAATGAGGCTCAAGAAGCTTTTAAAAAAATTCAAAATAAAAACGAGCTTTAATATCCCTGGATCAATCCCAATAGATCGTGTTGATATATGGCTTCAAGATGAAGCAAGATTTGGACAACAAAATACAACAATCCGCCTATGGGCCGAAACAGGCAGTCGACCGAAGGCTGTAAAGCAACAGCAATTTGAATATGCTTACCTGTTTGGCTCTGTTTGCGTAACAAACGGCACTTCCGAAGCAATGGTTGTTCCATTTGTTAATAAAGACATTATGAAAACTCATCTACAGCAAATATCAAAGGCAACAGCCAGTGACAGGCATGCCGTTGTTATTATGGGGGGGGCTGGTTGGCATAGTGACGGTATTGAAACAGGCTTTGACAATATTATTGATGAAGTCTGTAAGGCCTGGAATGATTTCGTCAGTATCCCAGAAAGAGTGAAAAATATGTGCTTTAGGGATTGGATGTTACTGACCAGTTGATTATACCAATATTATTAAGTTTGTGATCTACTTTTGGAAGTGCGACTTCAGTCGCGCAGCTTGGTATAAGGCGCGGTTGAAACCGCACTTCCAATATAAAAAACAATCAGTTAATTAATCTGATTGGTATTATTTTTTTGCATACTGCTTTATTCGTGCCTGAGTCTAAAGTCATACTTCCAAAACAGATCCAAATTAAAGTAATGACACTCAAATATGAAGATATATAAATAGGTGTTAAAGCTGTTTTCTTTTATATATGGCAGTTATTTTTAGTGTTTTTATTGTATAACTTCGATTACGTTTAAATTTATTTCTTATTTATCAACATAAACAGTCTTCTCTGTAAATTTTATTGTTGATAAAACTTACAGATAAAACTGTTTTTAGTCTAAAAAAGGTGATTTTTGGTGTGATTATTAAGCTGTTTGTTGGCTAATTGAGCGCTTGGAAATTTAATCGAAAATATTGTAAATAAAGGCTTGCTAATGTGATCTTAATCCCTATAATGCGCATCCACGGAAACGGAACGACGCAAGTCAAACCGCTTTCCGAGAGCAAAATCAAGCGCTTTTAACATTTCGGATATTGACTTCGAAATTAAGTTAAAATTAACCGTTGACATTGTTCGTCAGGCGCGTATTATACGCGGCCTAGCCGAAAGGCAAGCTCTTTAACAATTTAATCAAACAATCTGTGTGGACATTCATTGTTGATATGATTTCAAATAAGTCCTAGTTACTAGGCATCTATCAATAGAATGACACACGAATTAATTCATTAATTCAGAATAACATTGTACTTAGGTACATAGTTTTAGTCAGTAATATTGAGTCGCAACTTAGGTTGCACATTAAACTTTAAATTGAAGAGTTTGATCATGGCTCAGATTGAACGCTGGCGGCAGGCTTAACACATGCAAGTCGAACGGTAACAGAGAAGTGCTTGCACTTTTGCTGACGAGTGGCGGACGGGTGAGTAATGCTTGGGAATTTGCCTTGTTGTGGGGGACAACAGTTGGAAACGACTGCTAATACCGCATAATCTCTTCGGAGCAAAGGTGGCCTCTATTTATATGCTATCGCAACAAGATGAGCCCAAGTGGGATTAGCTAGTTGGTAAGGTAATGGCTTACCAAGGCTTCGATCCCTAGCTGGTCTTAGAGGATGACCAGCCACACTGGAACTGAGACACGGTCCAGACTCCTACGGGAGGCAGCAGTGGGGAATATTGCACAATGGGGGAAACCCTGATGCAGCCATGCCGCGTGTGTGAAGAAGGCTTTCGGGTTGTAAAGCACTTTCAGCGAGGAGGAAAGGGTGATGGTTAATATCCATCATCTGTGACGTTACTCGCAGAAGAAGCACCGGCTAACTCCGTGCCAGCAGCCGCGGTAATACGGAGGGTGCGAGCGTTAATCGGAATTACTGGGCGTAAAGCGCGCGTAGGTGGTTAATTAAGTCAGATGTGAAAGCCCAGGGCTCAACCTTGGAACTGCATTTGAAACTGGTTGACTAGAGTTTTGTAGAGGGTGGTAGAATTTCAGGTGTAGCGGTGAAATGCGTAGAGATCTGAAGGAATACCAGTGGCGAAGGCGGCCACCTGGACAAAGACTGACACTGAGGCGCGAAGGCGTGGGGAGCAAACGGGATTAGATACCCCGGTAGTCCACGCAGTAAACGATGTCTATTAGAAGTTTGTGGCTATATGCCGTGGGTTTCAAAGCTAACGCATTAAATAGACCGCCTGGGGAGTACGGCCGCAAGGTTAAAACTCAAATGAATTGACGGGGGCCCGCACAAGCGGTGGAGCATGTGGTTTAATTCGATGCAACGCGAAGAACCTTACCATCCCTTGACATCCAGAGAATCTGTTAGAGATAGTAGAGTGCCTTCGGGAGCTCTGAGACAGGTGCTGCATGGCTGTCGTCAGCTCGTGTTGTGAAATGTTGGGTTAAGTCCCGCAACGAGCGCAACCCTTATCCTTAGTTGCCAGCACGTAATGGTGGGAACTCTAGGGAGACTGCCGGTGATAAACCGGAGGAAGGTGGGGACGACGTCAAGTCATCATGGCCCTTACGGGATGGGCTACACACGTGCTACAATGGCAAATACAAAGGGTTGCTAACCTGCGAGGGTATGCGAATCTCATAAAGTTTGTCGTAGTCCGGATCGGAGTCTGCAACTCGACTCCGTGAAGTTGGAATCGCTAGTAATCGCGGATCAGAATGCCGCGGTGAATACGTTCCCGGGCCTTGTACACACCGCCCGTCACACCATGGGAGTGGGCTGCACCAGAAGTCATTAGCTTAACCTTCGGGATGGCGATGACCACGGTGTGGTTCATGACTGGGGTGAAGTCGTAACAAGGTAGCCCTAGGGGAACCTGGGGCTGGATCACCTCCTTACGTAACGAAACATATTGCCTTGAGTGTTCACACAGATTGTTTGATTGAAATGATGAAGTGCACGTAGTTTTGGGTCCCCATCGTCTAGAGGCCTAGGACACCGCCCTTTCACGGCGGTAACAGGGGTTCAAATCCCCTTGGGGATACCACTGCCATGCGAAAACATACTTAATGTTTTCTTATATTCTTTACTCGAATTTAAGTTTACGTTTTAAGTGTTTCTTTTTACACCTTTGGTGTAAAAATTCTTTAAAAGATACTTAATAACTGTTCTGTTAAGAATAATTATTAAGTGTTTTTAACACTGCTCTTTAACAATTAGGAAAGCTGATAAAGTTCTTGTTTGAACTGTTACTTGTAACAGATTAAACATAAACGAAATTGTTCTCGATTATTTAAATTACTTTAAATAATCGTAATCAAGCAAAAATAAGTACGTATCTACTCAGTTACTTGTAACTGATAGGTGCACGAATTACGTAAGCGTAATTCATATTGTAAAATATGAGGATCGCAAGCGTCTTGGAAACAACATACAGTACCTTTTAGGTATTGTATGGTTAAGTGAATAAGCGTGCACGGTGGATGCCTAGGCAATTAGAGGCGATGAAGGACGTGGTAATCTGCGATAAGTCCAGGGGAGTTGATAACATGCGTTATATCCTGGAATCTCCGAATGGGGCAACCCGGCACTTAGTGTCATCGGCTGGTGAATACATAGCCAGTCGAAGCGAACGAGGGGAACTGAAACATCTAAGTACCCTCAGGAAAAGAAATCAACCGAGATCCCGAAAGTAGCGGCGAGCGAAATCGGGCCAGCCCTTAAGCTTATAATCGATTAGTAGAAGGCTCTGGAAAGTGCCACGATACAGGGTGATAGTCCCGTATACGACAATCTTTTATAAGTGAAAACGAGTAGGTCGGAACACGAGAAATTCTGACTGAAGATGGGGGGACCATCCTCCAAGGCTAAATACTCCTAATTGACCGATAGTGAACCAGTACCGTGAGGGAAAGGCGAAAAGAACCCCTGTGAGGGGAGTGAAATAGAACCTGAAACCGTGTACGTACAAGCAGTAGGAGCGGATTTATTCCGTGACTGCGTACCTTTTGTATAATGGGTCAACGACTTAATTTCAGTAGCAAGGTTAACCGTTTAGGGGAGCCGTAGGGAAACCGAGTCTTAACTGGGCGAATAGTTGCTGGGATTAGACCCGAAACTTGGTGATCTAGCCATGAGCAGGTTGAAGGTTGAGTAACATCAACTGGAGGACCGAACCCACTAATGTTGAAAAATTAGGGGATGACTTGTGGCTGGGGGTGAAAGGCCAATCAAACCAAGAGATAGCTGGTTCTCCTCGAAAGCTATTTAGGTAGCGCCTCGTGTATCACTGTTGGGGGTAGAGCACTGTTTGGGCTAGGGGGTCATCCCGACTTACCAACCCCATGCAAACTCCGAATACCAACAAGTGCAATCACGGGAGACACACGGCGGGTGCTAACGTCCGTCGTGGAAAGGGAAACAACCCAGACCGCCAGCTAAGGTCCCAAAGTATATGTTAAGTGGGAAACGATGTGGAAAGGCTCAGACAGCCAGGAGGTTGGCTTAGAAGCAGCCATCCTTTAAAGAAAGCGTAATAGCTCACTGGTCGAGTCGGTCTGCGCGGAAGATTTAACGGGGCTAAACATATCACCGAAGCTGCGGATGCTTGCTTGCAAGCATGGTAGAGGAGCGTTCTGTAAGCCGTCGAAGGGAAAGCTGTAAGGCATCCTGGAGGTATCAGAAGTGCGAATGTTGACATGAGTAACGATAAGGGGGGTGAAAAACCTCCCCGCCGGAAGACCAAGGGTTCCTGTCCAACGTTAATCGGGGCAGGGTGAGTCGACCCCTAAGACGAGGCCGACAGGCGTAGTCGATGGGAAACGGGTTAATATTCCCGTACCCTTTATTATTGCGATGGGAGGACGGAGAAGGCTAGGTGGGCCTGGCGATGGTTGTCCAGGTTCAAGTGCGTAGGCGGGAGACTTAGGTAAATCCGGGTTTCTGTTAACGCTGAGACACGATGTCGAGCCACTACGGTGGTGAAGTCATTGATGCCCTACTTCCAGGAAAAGTCTCTAAGCTTCAGATAATAAAGGATCGTACCCCAAACCGACACAGGTGGTCAGGTAGAGAATACCAAGGCGCTTGAGAGAACTCGGGTGAAGGAACTAGGCAAAATGGTACCGTAACTTCGGGAGAAGGTACGCCGATGATGGTGATGTCCCTTGCGGATTTAGCTGCTGTCGGCCGAAGATACCAGATGGCTGCAACTGTTTATTAAAAACACAGCACTCTGCAAAATCGTAAGATGACGTATAGGGTGTGACGCCTGCCCGGTGCCGGAAGGTTAATTGATGGGGTTAGACTTAGGTCGACGCTCTTGATCGAAGCCCCGGTAAACGGCGGCCGTAACTATAACGGTCCTAAGGTAGCGAAATTCCTTGTCGGGTAAGTTCCGACCTGCACGAATGGCGTAATGATGGCCATGCTGTCTCCACCCGAGACTCAGTGAAGTTGAAATCGCTGTGAAGATGCAGTGTACCCGCGGCTAGACGGAAAGACCCCGTGAACCTTTACTACAGCTTAGCAGTGAACTTAGAGCCTACATGTGTAGGATAGGTGGGAGGCTTTGAAGTGGCGTCGCCAGATGTCATGGAGCCAACCTTGAAATACCACCCTTGTATGTTTTGAGTTCTAACCATGGCCCCTGAACCGGGGTTTGGGACACTGTTTGGTGGGTAGTTTGACTGGGGCGGTCTCCTCCCAAAGAGTAACGGAGGAGTACGAAGGTTGGCTAATCACGGTCGGACATCGTGAGGTTAGTACAATGGTATAAGCCAGCTTAACTGCGAGACAGACACGTCGAGCAGGTACGAAAGTAGGTCATAGTGATCCGGTGGTTCTGAATGGAAGGGCCATCGCTCAACGGATAAAAGGTACTCCGGGGATAACAGGCTGATACCGCCCAAGAGTTCATATCGACGGCGGTGTTTGGCACCTCGATGTCGGCTCATCACATCCTGGGGCTGAAGTCGGTCCCAAGGGTATGGCTGTTCGCCATTTAAAGTGGTACGCGAGCTGGGTTTAGAACGTCGTGAGACAGTTCGGTCCCTATCTGCCGTGGGCGTTTGAGAATTGAGAGGAGCTGCTCCTAGTACGAGAGGACCGGAGTGGACGAACCGCTGGTGTTCGGGTTGTGTCGCCAGACGCATTGCCCGGTAGCTACGTTCGGAATCGATAACCGCTGAAAGCATCTAAGCGGGAAGCGAGCCTCAAGATGAGTTCTCACTGGGACCTTGAGTCCCCTGAAGGGCCGTTGGAGACTACAACGTTGATAGGCAAGGTGTGTAAGTGCAGTAATGTATTGAGCTAACTTGTACTAATTACCCGTGAGGCTTAACCATACAATACCTAAAGGTATTGGCTTGACCCAATAAGCGCAGTGAGTCAGAGAAGATACTTAATCTTCTCTTTGAAAACTCAACGTGAGGGCGAGTAAGTGACCAAGAAATAAAATGCTTGCGAAGCATGTTTTACAAGATTGATTAACCGAACAGATTCTAGATTAGCTTTTCTAATTAAATTTTCGTCTAGTAAATATAGCGTATTGGTCCCACCTGAACCCATGCCGAACTCAGAAGTGAAACGATACTGCGCCGATGGTAGTGTGGGGCTTCCCCATGTGAGAGTAGGTCATTGCTAGACACCTATTTAAAAAGGCCTTAGTGGAAACACTAAGGCCTTTTTGCTTTTGTGGTCCCATCAACGTCAAACAAAGTTTCCACTATTACGGCAAACTTCCTTATACCAATTTGATTAAGTTTGTGATCTATTTTCGGAAGTGCGGCTTCAGCCGCGCCAGTTTTGCTATAAGGCGCGGTGTGAAACCGCACTTCCAATATAAAAACAGATCAGTTAATTAATCAGATTGGTATGATAGTAGGCGCTTGATAAATGAGACTTACTCGGACATGGGGAAGGTAGACAGCATGCCGTAGGCATCAGCCCGCCATGTAGAGTAGGGCGGCGAATTTGGCGATAGCCAAGGTTTATGAGCGGGCTAAGCTCCGCGTGCCCTGGTTGTTTCGCGACAGCGATGTGTCACGAGCGGACGAGCTCCGCGAGTCCTGACCATCGCCAGTGTCTCGCACAAGCTAAGCAATCAAATCCAGATAAACCCAGTCCTTCTTCGAAGGGTTGGGGTTTTTTCGTTATTGCGCTGGCGATGACCACTCGAACATGGGGAAAGGTTAAGAGTACCAACGAAGTTGGTTTCATATCATGTGATAGTAGGGCGGCGAATTTGGCGACAGCCAAGGTTTATTAGCGGGCTAAGGTCTGCGTGCCCTGGTTGTTTGCCGACAGGCAAGGGTCACGAGCGGCTGAGCACTGCGAAGCCTGACCATCGCCAGTGATACCAATGGAATTAATTAACTGATCTGTTTTTATATTGGAAGTGCGGTTTCAACCGCGCCTTATACCAAGCTGCGCGACTAAAGTTGCACTTCCAAAAGTAGATCACAAACTTAATAATATTGGTATGACCACTCGAGCTTTCTAACATAGCCGATAATATTGCGCTGTACAGGCTGTATAGGATGCTGAATGCATATATCTAGCCAAATTCATATATCTGATTGGCAAAGACCCTCTCACATTTCTATAGCGTGATCTTGATCTCTTATTTATTCTTTCAGTGGTTTTATAATATGGGAGCTTCATCCCAGTTTGATGTTTTAATTGTTACTTGAAGATTTTAGCAAAGTTGATATTTTGGCAAGCCATCCACAAAAAATAGGTTATGCATGCCAGCATGCGGAGTATATTATGAGCACAAGAATGAGAGTTCAAATTTTTGGACGTTTTCTAACAAAGATGATTATGCCCAATATAGGTGCCTTTATCGCCTGGGGGCTTATCAGTGCACTCTTTATCCCAACGGGATGGCTGCCTAATCCTGCGTTTGCCGCTATGATTGAGCCTATGACTACTTACTTATTACCTCTGTTAATCGGTTATACCGGAGGTAAACTTGTGGGAGGCGAACGTGGTGCTGTTGTTGGTGCGGTGACGACTATGGGGATTATTGCCGGTACGGATATTCCGGTCTTTATGGGGGCTATGATAGTCGGCCCTTTTGGTGGCTGGGCAATTAAAAAGTTTGATGCCGCGATTCACGGTAAAGTGAAAAGCGGTTTTGAAATGTTAGTGAATAACTTCTCTGCAGGTATCATGGGCATGATCTGTGCGTCACTTGCATTTTTCTTAGTGGGGCCATTTGTAAAAATGCTGGCGATTACTTTATCAGGTGGTGTTCACTTTCTGATTGAGGCCGGTATGTTACCACTGACGGCTATTTTTGTTGAGCCGGCTAAAATACTATTTCTGAATAATGCAATTAACCACGGTATCTTTTCGCCACTGGGTATTCAGGAGGCGGACCAGTTTGGTAAATCAATTATCTTTCTGATAGAAGGTAACCCGGGACCGGGATTAGGACTGCTATTAGCTCATATGTTCTTTGCGCAAGGTCCTGCAAAAGACTCGGCAGGCAGCGCATCTGTTATTCATTTTTTTGGCGGTATTCATGAGATTTACTTCCCGTATGTACTGGCTAGCCCGCGTCTGATTCTTGCTGTTATTGCCGGTGGTATGGTGGGAATATTTACGCTGACTGTTTTTAATGCCGGGCTTGTTGCACCGCTTTCACCGGGATCTATCTTTGCTGTTTTATTAATGGTACCGAAAGCCTCTTTTGTTGGCGTAGTGCTTTCTATCATCTCAGCAACTGTCGTTTCATTTACAGTTGCCTCTGTGTTAATGAAAACGCAGCATCGAAGAATAAAGAAATCTTCGCAAAAGCAAGCGCAGCCTGTAGCGCAATAAAAAAGCGGCGATGGTATTCGCTTGCAATGCCACTGCCACGGTTTTGTTTACAATACATTAACTGCTTTTGTAGCTGCCGTTTACCACAGTTGCTACTACCTGGTAATCATTATTGAAAATAGCCAGGTTGGCTATTTTACCCGGAGCAATGCTGCCCAGTTTATCTGCTAGCGAAATCGCTTTGGCAGGGTAAAGCGTTGCCATGCGAATAGCTTCGGCCAGCTCGATACCAACAAATTTAACACATTGTTCAATAGACTCGATCATGGTGACAGCAGACCCCCCTAGGGTGCCATCTTCGCCAATACATTTTCCATCTTGGTAATAAACGCTGGTGCCGACAAAATCAAATTGTTTTATGTCGGCTGCCGCTGCTGCAGTTGCATCGGTAACCAAGAGTAGCTTGTCGTTCATTATTTTTTTGGATATGCGCACATTGGCATAGTCGACATGAAAACCATCAACGATAATGCCGGCATAGATATCATTATCATAGACAGCGCCAACAACGCCGGGCTCTCGCCCGGTCATGGAGCTCATGGCATTAAACAGATGAGTGGCACATGTGGCACCATTATCAATAGCGGCTTTTGCCTGTGCATAGGTTGCATTACTATGACCTATCGAGACCACAATACCAGCATCGCTAAGTTGCTTAATCACTTCGACGGGCGCGTTTTCCGGTGCAAGCGTTATTTTTTTGACAATATCGGCATTGCCGCAGATAAGCTCAATCATCTCTCTATCTGCTTTGCGAATAAGCTCAGGACGGTGAATACCTTTCTTTTCCAGGCTCAGAAAAGGGCCTTCCAGATGCAGTCCTAATACCTGGTTAGTGGTTTTATTAATAAAGCTTCGTGCAACCTTAAGTGCTTTTTTTATATCTTCATCAGATGAGGTGATAAGGGTTGCTAAGTAGCTTGTGCAGCCTGACTTTAGATTAGCTGCCTGCATGATGTCCAGAGTCTGCTCTGTTATGGCGCTATTAAACATAACTCCGCCACAGCCATTAAGCTGCAGATCGATAAAGCCGGGGCAAAGGTTGGCGCCATTGAGATCTATGCTGGTTATGCCGGAAGGCAACTTTGCAGCCGCTTGAATGCTTTGTATCTTGTTGCCCTCTATAACAACTGCATGTCCCTTTAAAATGGCTTGTGTTGTATAGATGGTACAGTTGCTTAATGCATACATAACGACGACCTTTTTCATTTTATATTGGTATTTTTCTATTTTGCGAAGCTGTAATGCTTATTTTTAGTCAATAAACGCGAGGTAGAAATGAGTGAATCAATTCACGGCCAGCAACTCATGGAAATGATGGTAAAAAGCGCAAAAATATACAGTAAATCTGAATTAAAAGCAGAAATAGCGGCTCAATTTGGTCCTGATGCGTTAATCGATTTTCTTCTTGCACAGGGCAAGTTTGTCGAATCCGAAGCGGGCATAAAAATGCCGGAAAATCAGCTTTGCCAATAGTATTGTTGTTATGGCAGTTTAGCTAAGGCGGCTTTTTATCTGCCAGAGTTTAAAGACACCGAAGATAAAAACTTGCAGCGCTTCTGTTTTCGTCAGTTTAAGTTTCTCGGAAAATGCACCGTAAATAACCAGTAATTGGATAAGGTGCATAACTAAGATAAAGCTCAACAGCAGGTAGAATACGACGGCCATTTTTCCCGGAAAAGGAAAAACCAGGTTACTGAGTAGCAGTCCCCAGATAATAAGCATCAGCAATTTAGCAAAGGCAATAAAATAATTCATTATTCCCCTCGTAAGTAAAGTTGGTAAGTGACCTGATCTGTGCTTTTTTCTTTCAGTAATTGCCAATTTGTAGGAAGCTCAAAACTCGCCGACTGTGCTTCCATTTCAATATAGATTAATGCCTGCGCGGTTAAATAGCCATTTTTTTCTAATGCAGAGCAGCAGGGAGAAACTAAACCTTTATTAAAAGGAGGATCAATAAACACAATATCAAATTGTTGTGTTGCTCTTTGCTGCAGATAGTTGATGGCATCGGTTTCAATCACGCGGGCATTAGCGACTTTTAAGACTTTTAAGTTTTCTTTTAGCTGTTGGGCAACTTGCTTATCACGTTCTAATAACAGGGCACTTTTTGCAAAACGAGATAATGCTTCAAAGGCTAAGCTGCCACTTCCGCTGAAGCAATCCAAGCAGTTTGCATCACGGACATCATGCATTAACCAGTTAAACAGCGTCTCTTTAGTGCGATCTGTTGTTGGCCGTAAACCTTCTTTATTCTTAACCGGCAACTTTTTTCCTCGCCATTTTCCTGATATTAAACGGATAAAACCGTTTGTGATCGATTTTCTGCTTTTTTCTTGAGATTTAACTTGCTGATTTCTGCCCATATAATTTTTAGTCCGACGATATGATGGTAATATACTGCTATATAAAGAGATGACTATTTTAGCAGCTCAAATTGATTGTGAGTAAGGTTTTTAATTAATGACAAAAAAGAAAGGTATATTTTCCAACTCTGGAAACACAGCAACACAAGAAATAAAAGCAAATAAAAAAGCCTCATTACTTGAAGTGGCGATTGCTAAGAAATTAGAAGCTGAAAAGTTAGAGGCTGAAAAATTAGAAACAGAAAGAGCAGAAGCTGAAAGAGTAGAAGCAGAAAAAGTAACTGCGGAAAAGTCAAAAGAAAAGAAACTGGGGTTCTTTGCCCGTTTCCGGCAACGGCTTAGCAAGACGCGTTTAAATATCGGCAGCGGACTCTTTTCTTTATTAAAAGGCAAAAAGATTGATGATGATCTTTTTGAAGAGCTGGAAGAGCAGTTAATCGTTGCCGATATTGGGGTTGATACTACGTTAAAAATTATTGATAACTTAACTAAGCACGCCAATCGTAAACAGCTTAAAGATGCTGAAGCTTTGTATGATCTATTAAAAACCGACCTTACCGATATTTTAAATAAAGTGGAGGCGCCTTTAACCATTGATGAAAATAAATCACCCTACGTTATTTTAATGGTTGGAGTTAATGGCGTAGGTAAAACAACCACTATTGGTAAATTAGCGAAAAAATATCAGCAGCAGGGCAAATCTGTGATGCTGGCCGCAGGCGATACCTTCCGTGCAGCTGCGGTAGAGCAATTACAGGTCTGGGGAGAGCGCAATAATATTCCTGTTATTGCGCAACAAACGGGGGCCGACAGTGCTTCTGTTTTATTTGATGCGATGGATGCCGCTAAAGCGCGTGGTGCGGATATTTTGATTGCGGATACGGCCGGGCGTTTGCAGAATAAAGATCATTTAATGAATGAGTTAAGTAAAGTGGTGCGTATTATGCGCAAAAAAGATGCAACTGCGCCACATGAAATAATGCTGACTATTGATGCCGGTACCGGGCAAAATGCGATCAGTCAGGTACAGTTATTTGATCAGGGCGGTTGGTTTAACCGGTATAACACTGACCAAATTGGATGGAACAGCAAAAGGCGGCATTATCTTTTCGGTGGCGGATAAATTTAATTTACCTATTCGTTATATTGGCACCGGCGAAAGTATTGATGATTTAAGGGAATTTAATGCCAAGGAGTTTATTGATGCTCTTTTCTCGAAAGAGGAAGATGCTGATTGATAAGGTGACAATGGATTATGATTTTATTTGAAGAAGTCAGCAAAGTTTATGCAGGTGATTTTTGTGCATTGAAAGAAGTTGATTTTCACTTAAAACAAGGTGAAATGGCCTTTCTAACCGGACATTCCGGATCAGGCAAAAGTACATTATTAAGATTAATCAGCCTGATGGAGCGGCAGACGATCGGAAGAATCGTATTAAATGGTAATGATATCAGTCATATAAAAGGCAATGATATCGCCTATATGCGTCGCCATATCGGTATGATCTTTCAGGATCATCGTTTGTTGATGAACCGCAGCGTGTTGGAAAATGTTGGTTTGCCGCTGCTGATTGAGGGTTATAGTAAATATGAGATCAAACGCCGTAGTTTGGTTGCACTTGAAAAGGTGGGTTTATCAGATAAAGCGGATTATGCGCCGATTCATCTCTCCGGCGGAGAGCAGCAGCGCGTGGGTATTGCCCGTGCTATTATTAATCAACCGCCGTTATTACTGGCCGATGAACCTACGGGTAATCTTGATCCTAAATTATCATTAGAGATTTTAAGCTTATTTGAGTCCCTTAATGAATTGGGCATGTCAGTGTTGATTGCAACCCATGATTTAGGCCTGATTGCAAAAATGCGCTATCGCACCTTGACCCTTAAAGAGGGAAAAAATGATAAATGATGGACTGATGAGGTAAGGCTATGGCTAAGCAGAGAGTACAAAAAAATCCATTATCGGGGTCTCCGCGTATTAGCAAAGTTTCTTTTGCCGGACGTATTAGCGCCTTTTTTGAGCAAAATATACAACAGTGCTTCAGTAGTTTTTCTGAACTGTGGAAAACACCCTTTGCAACCTTAATGACTATTTTGGTATTAGGTGTTGCTTTATCATTGCCGAGTGTTTTTCATCTTCTCTATAAGAATACTGAGCGTGTCGGCAGCCAGTGGGATAAGGCCTCTGAAATCAGCCTGTTTTTGAAAAAAGATATTTCCGAGCAACGCGTGCAGGTACTGATCAACAAATTAGGCTTGTATAAGGAGATTGATAGAGTTACCCATATCACTCGGCATCAGGCCCTACAGGAGTTTAAAAATATGTCAGGTTTTTCCAAGGCATTAAGTTACCTTGATGAAAACCCGCTGCCTGATGTGCTGGTTGTTGTGCCTGTGCCGCAGGCAATGAATATCGCCGCCAGTAAGCTGTTGGTTGCCAAGCTGAAACGGGAGGCGGATGTTAATTTTGTACGGGTGGATATTGATTGGATTGAAAAATTAAATAGTATTTTGTCTGTCATTGTTGATATTGTGATTGCGATTGTTGTTTTATTGCTGCTCTCCGTGTTACTGGTGGTCAGTAATACCATCCGTTTAAATATATTAAACCAGCGCTCGGAAATTGAAGTGCTGAAATTAGTCGGGGCAACCAATCATTTTATTCAGCGGCCATTTTTATATGCGGGTGCCTGGTATGGCTTACTCGGAGGGCTTATTGCCTGGCTGTTAACTTTTGCGCTGGTGCAGTGGTTACAATCCGGGGTGATTAATTTAATGGCTTTGTATCAGGTTGAGTTTAGAATTTCCACTATGAACCTGGAAGAGGTTGCGATACTTATTGCCGTTGCCAGTTTTCTTGGTTTTACTGCATCCTATATTTCAGTTAAACAATATTTAGGCAAGATAGAGCCTAAATAGTACAAATAATGATACACAGCAAAAGAAGAGATCCTGCTTGATCTCTTTTTTTTTGTCTGTAATATGTGACTCAAGTCTGATTATCACTTTACTATATATAAAAAGAAAAATATGCATAAAGTAGTTGATGTTAAAATGACCTCTATTTTTTCTCCAATATGTCAAACATTGATCCATGAGACCCCTCGGCAGCAGGATGCACAATCTTATAATGATTGGTTAGCGAGTTGTACTGAATTACTTATTATCCGTCTGGACGGGACTGTGATTGCTTACGCTACTTTTGAGGTTATTGATAATATCCATGTCACTGTTAAATCGTTACATTTCAGGAGTATTATCAAAGATCGTTCACTTGCTGAATTCTGGGTATCACGGCATCTAAAGCGTTATTTACGTAAAAATAGTTATATGCAATTCTTGCTTATGAATTAATATTTTTATTGTTACTTTTAAAACCTTGTGTTATACAATAGTTTTTCTATTTTTAATAGAAAGTACGGAGACCTACGTACCTGTTTTTGTTTTTAGTTCTTAATGGTAAATTAATAAGGTGATACATGAGTAAAACAATAGATTCAATGAGTTTAGTTCCTCAAGGAAGCATTGGAGCCTATGTTCAATCTGTTAATCAGTTCTCTATGCTCAGTGCAGAAGAGGAAAAAGAACTCGCAGAGCGTTTATTTAATAACGGTGATTTAGACGCGGCAAGAAAATTGATTATGTCACATTTACGTTTTGTTGCCTATATCGCGAAAAGTTATGCAGGCTATGGTTTACCGCAGGCCGATCTGATTCAAGAAGGCAATATTGGCCTGATGAAAGCGGTAAAACGTTTTGACCCTTCTATTGGTGTGCGCTTGGCTTCTTTTGCTGTGCACTGGATCAAAGCAGAGATCCATGAATATGTTATTCGCAACTGGCGTGTCGTTAAAATTGCGACAACAAAAGCACAGCGCAAGTTGTTTTTTAATCTTCGTAAAGCAAAAAAACGCCTTGGCTGGTTCAGCGAGGACGAAGTGCAAACCGTTGCAGAAAATTTAAATGTCAGCACCAAAGATGTGCTGGAGATGGAATCCCGCTTGAACGGACAGGATCAGGCATTTGATTTAAGTGATAGTAATGATGAAGAGGGGAGTTTCGCTCCTGTTCAATACCTTGAAGATAAAAGTGCAGATGTTGCTGTTGCGGTAGAAAGTGAAAATTCACAAACACACCTGAAAAATAAACTCTATGCATCATTATCGCTGCTTGATGAACGTAGTCAGGATATTATCAGTTCGCGCTGGCTAAGTGAGCCAAAAGCAACGTTACAGGATTTGGCCAGCCGTTATAACGTTTCTGCGGAACGCGTTCGTCAGCTCGAAGCCAACGCCATTAATAAGCTAAAAGCAAATATTAGTTTTGAATAAATAAAAAGGTGAGCAGGTAGCTCACCTTTTTAGTACTCTCTTTCTTCTCTTCTTTTTTGATAATGCGGTATCTTATGCCCCACATTGCAACACTCGGCCCTAAAGAAACATTTTCCGATTTAGCCACTCAGCAGTATATTAAAAGCCAACACCGCCCATTTCAGGTGCACTACTTCTCTTCCCTATCGGATACTTTTAAAGCGATTGGTAAAGAGTGTGAGTTTGGCGTGTTGCCGATTGAGAATTTATCAGAAGGCTATGTGCAGGTTGTCTTAGACCACCTTCTCGATACCGATCTGGTGGTGATTGCCGAGCTATTACTGCCCATTCAGTTTTCTTTTGTTGGTCATTGTCGGGATTTATCAGAATTAAGCGATCTTTATGTACAGTTTGTCGCCCATGGACAGTGTTCAGAATTTATTGATAAGCTGCAGAATATTAAAATACATGATACACAAAGCAATATTGAGTCTTTAGTGCTGGCGAATCAGCAGGGTAAAGGCGCCGGAGCTATCATCCCTCAGCATGCATTAGCACTAGCCGATAAAAACAGCCTGGTTATAAAAAATGTAGCAGATTATGCAAATAACCAAACGCGCTTTTTAGTGCTCAGTAATAAAGCACAGGCACGCTTATCCGATCAACACTACAAAACCACCTTAGTAGTTAAAAATGATAAGGATTGTCCCGGAGTTCTGGGCAATATTGTTAATGCCTTTGCCAGGCAGAAGGTGAATCTGACTTCGATTATGTCCCGTCCGACTAAATCTCAATTTGGCAAGTATCACTTCTTTATTGATGTTGATGGCCATCAGTTAGATGACAACATTAAGTTAGCTTTAGCGCAGATACAAAGCCAATATCCGGTCACCGTCATTGGCTCATATATTAAAGCAGAAGTGAAATAAAAGCTGAAGGGCCGGCCGGAAGGTCAATGCGTTTCTCTCTCGTTCCCATGCTCCAGCGTGGGAATGCGTACTCTGCTCGCGGCAGGCAGACCTCAGACAGCTGAAAACCGATGGCCGACAGCTTATATTCCCGCCTAATCAGATAACCCTCAGCTTCCTATGATGCTGTACTTCAGGTATAGCGGAAACAACCGCCCGCCTGTTACCGCCTAACCAGATAAACACCTGCCTCTGTATGATGTGTGTAAGGAAACTGATCAAACAAGGCAAAGCGTTTCACCTCATGTGTTTCATTAAACACTTCAAGGTTGTTATATAAGGTATCTGGGTTGCAGCTGATATATAAAATATTATCGTAATTCTGTACCATTTTTACCGTTTCATCGTCAAGGCCTGCACGAGGTGGATCAACAAAGATAGTATTACATTGATAATCGCTTAAATTGATACCTTGTAAACGGTTAAACTCACGGACACCGTTAATGGCCTGGGTAAACTCTTCCGCAGACATGCGAATAATAGTGACATTATCGATATTGTTTTTGGCAATATTAAACTGTGCCGAATGTACCGATGGTTTGGCGATTTCTGTCGCTAATACCTTATTAAAGTTTTTTGCCAGCGCCAGCGAGAAGTTACCATTACCGCAATACAGCTCCAGCAGATCGCCCTGGCTGTTACGGGTGCAGTCTATTGCCCATTCAAGCATTTTAATGGAAACCTGTGCATTAGGTTGCGTAAAGCTGTTTTCAATCTGCTGATAAAAAAGGTTATCGCCATCAACCTCTAACTCTTCAACAACATAATCCTGATCCAATATAAGCTTCTGTTTTTTAGCCCGGCCGATAAAGTTGATAGCAAACTCTTTGGATAAGGCCTCCTTAAGCGCCTTAGCTTCAGTCAGCCACTGCTCATCAAGCTGTTTATGGTAAAGCAGACTGACCACGACCTGGCCGCTTAAGGTAGAAAGAAAGTCTACCTGAAACAGCTTACGGCGAAGAATATCTTTAGCCTTAAGCAGAGAAATCAGCTGCGGCATTAGACGGTTAATCAGTGTGCTTGCCGGGGGGAATTGATCCACACGAATTTTCTGCTTGGTTTCTTTATCAAACATAATGTAATAAAGGTCATCACCCTCATGCCAGACACGAAATTCAGCGCGCATGCGATAGTTTTGCTTGGGTGATTCGAAACACTCCAAAGCAGGCAGGGTAAATGCTGCAAATTGGCTGTTGAATTGCTCTTTTTTAGCATTTAACTGTTTTTCATAATTATCCGGATCAACAAACTGCAGACTCATTTTAACCTCATTGTGTATTAATAGCCGTGAATTCTAACAAAATCAGTGGAATTCTCCATCTATAAAGCACTTTCCTCGTTTCCTATGATCTTGGAGGAAAATGTTTTATAAAAATCAAAATGATTGCATCATTTTGATTGCCTGTTTATACTGCTATTAAATTAATTTATGAGTACCTACTATGTTTACTACAAGCTGTGAACCATTAACCGAGTTTTCTTATGCACAGCAGGAGCGGCTTGCTTTTATTGATTTCTGTCTACAATTTTTTGGTCAGGTAGCACGTGCTGATTTAATCAGCCATTTTCATACTGGACTGGCATCCGGTACACGTGATTTTGCAATCTATAAGGAGTTAGCTGGCGCTAACTTAATACTTAAGCATAAAACCAAGCAATATTATCGAACCGCAGCCTTTAAGCCGTTATTTAAATATGATGCGCAACAGGTTTTAGCGAAATTGAGTCGTGGTTTTGGCAATGGCGTTGCTGCGGGTATTAATAGTAACCATCATTGCTTTGATGCAATTCGTCTTGTACATCCCAAAAGTGAAATTATTGCAGCACTGATGCGCGCTATTCATCAACAAAAAGCGATTGATTGTACTTATGTGTCGCTCTCTTCCGGTGAGTCACAACGACAGTTAGTGCCCCATGCTATTGTTAATAATGGTGATCGTTGGCATGTGCGCGCCTTTGACCGTAAGTCCGCTCTGTTTCGTGATTTTGTCTGTACCCGTTTTACAGATATTAACTTGCTTGAGCAGGAGGTTGCCCCCGATGAAACTGCTACAGCAGATCTGCAGTGGCATAATCTGTTGGCTGTCCAGTTAATCCCTCATCCTAAACTTGAACACCCAAAGGCTATTGCATTAGATTATGCCATGGACAATGGCCTGTTAAACCTGTCGGTTAGAGAAGCAGTTCTGGGTTACTTGATGCAGCAGTGGCAGGTGGACTGCTCCTTAGAGCACTTTTTAAATCCAGCGCAATACCCGCTTGCTTTGGCCAATCATCATATTTTATCGCAAGTGAGCAACCTTACTCTGCTGCCGGGAGTGGCTGATGAACAGTAAACTAAGTTTTGATTATCTGGAGCAGTTTAAGGAGCAGAGCAGTGCGCTGCGCCTGTTAAGAACCTCCTCTTTTCCATTGATTGCCAGCTTCTTTTATCGCGCCTTTATCGAAACCAATCGCCGCTCCATGCCCTATCAGGAGTTGATTGCTTTATTGGATCATCACCTTGGCGACATTGCTGAAATCTATGGCGAGGATAAATACCCTAAATCAGCGCGCGCTTATATCGATGATTGGGTAAATATCAAGGGCGGTTATCTGCGCAAATATCTGCCGCAGCATACGGATGAGCCGGAGTGCGACCTTCAACCTGATGTGGAAAAAGCACTGCGCTGGTTAGAGGAGATGCAGGGACGGCGTTTTGTCGGCACGGAATCTCGATTGAAGCTACTGCTGGATCTGATCACCGATCTGGTGCAGGGGACGTCGCAGGATCCAAGGTTAAAGTTGGCAATGCTGGAAGATAAAAAAGCGGAGATTGAAGCGCAGATCCACCAAGTTAAACAGGGGATTGACAGCGGCTTTACTGAAACCGAGGTGCGCGAGCGTATCTTTCTGCTGTCTGATATGTCGCGGCAGCTATTGGGGGATTTTCGTCAGGTGGAAGCTAACTTTCGCCATCTGGATAAGGAAATGCGCAAAAAGATCACCCTGGGGGGCGCATATAAGGGGCAAGTGCTGGATAAGGTGTTCAGCGATCAGGATATGATTGACGATTCCGATGAAGGCAAATCTTTTAACAGCTTCTTTGAACTGCTGATGACGCCGGAGATGCGAGAGAATATGCGCGGTGATCTGAAAACCCTGCTTGATCAGCAACAGGGAACAGAAGTGCTTAACGAGGAGCAACTGCTGCAGCATCTGTACAGCTATCTGCTTGATGCCGGCACCAAGGTCAACCGAACCAAGCAGCAGATCACCGATCAGCTGCGTCGCTATATTCAGGAGCAGTCGCAGGATAACCGGCGAATTCTGGAGATGATTCGCGAATTTGAAGCCGGGGCACATCAACTGCAGGATGAGGAGCTGAAAAAAAGCCGCTGTTTTACCCAGCTGGACGGTATTCAGGCGGAGATTTCCACCCTCTTTAGTCGCCGTTTATATCAGCCGAAAGCACAGGAGCAGTTAGATTCAAGGCTTGAACAGGGCGATGATTCGCCACAGGTCGATCTTAGCCACCTTTTTGATGTCAGCCATATTGATGAACTTAAACTGCAGCGCAATATCGATCATTGCCTGCAGCTGGCGAGTCAAAATCAGCATCAGGGCGAGGTAACCCTTGCTCAGGTGGTTGAAGCGCACCCCATTGAGTACGGACTGGATGAGGTCCTGACCTATATTAAGCTTGCCTGTGAGCAGGCGGTTCCTGCGCAGATCAATCCGCAACAGCAACAGGAGATCGTCTGGCAGTTGAGCAATGACCAGGGCGAGAGTGTTAGCCATCGTCTAAAAGCCCCCCTTATTAAATTTGTCCGGAGTTAGTTTAATGACAACAGAGCAAAATATCAGTGCACTGCAGCAACAACAAAAATCAGCGGTACAGGTTCGCCTTTTAAAAGGGGCCGTTTACCGGGAGCGACACCGTGATTTATGGGAGTGGCTGGAGCGGGATCAGTATCAGATCCGCGAATATTTTCAGCAGATTGGCCTGTCGCTGCTGCTTGATGATGCTGAAGGTTATGCCTTTTTGAAACAGCAGGATTTCAGTGAAGCGGAGGAGGAATTGGAGATCCCCCGTTTAATTACCCGGCGCACTCTGACCTTCGGACAAACGGTTCTGCTGGTGGCGCTGCGTAAAAGGCTGGCCGAGCACGATAGTGAGGAGAGCTCGCCTCGGCTGATCGTCAGTCGCGATGAGATGCAGCAGTGGTTACAACCTTATTTTCCCGAGGTCAGTAATCAGGTGAAACAGGTGCGGGAATTTAATGCTTTGATTAAAAAGGTGCAGGAGATCGGTTTTATCAGTCCACTAGCTAATCATGCCGATGATTTTGAGGTGCAGCGAATTATTAAAGCCTTGGTAACGGCGGAGCAGATTGCCGAATTTAGCGAAATGCTCAAGGAAAATCAGCAGGGAGAGAAATAATGGTGTTAACAGATCGTTTACCGGGCTTTCGCCTGGATAAATTTTCCGTGTTTAATTGGGGAACCTTTGATCAGAAAATCTGGCAGATGGATCCGGGTCAGGAAACCGTGCTGTTAACTGGTAATATCGGCAGTGGTAAATCCACCCTGGTTGACGGCTTGACCACCCTGCTGGTGCCGCCGCGAAAACTGGCCTTTAATAAGGCTGCCGGTGCGCAGGAGAAGGAGCGCTCACTGGAGTCCTATTTTCATGGTTTTTATACCTCACAGCAGGATGAAAGCGGCAAAGCGCGATCGCTTGGTCTGCGTAAAGATAAGCACTACAGCGTACTGCTGGCCCAGTTTTATTCCGAAGCGCTTGATGAGTATGTTTCTCTGGCGCAGGTATTTTGGTTAATTCCCGGTGAGAAAAAGGTTAAACGCTTGTTTGTGGTAGCCAAGCAGGCGTTGGATATTGCTCGGGATTTCAGCCAGTTCGGCGATAAAATTAATCAGCTGAAAAAGCAGTTACGTAACAATGCCCAGCTGTTTGACAGTTTTTCCCAATATCAGCAGGCCTTTAGCAAACTGTTGGGGCTGGGAATTGACGGCAAAGCGCTGGCGCTGTTTAACCAGACCATCTCCATGAAATCTGTGGGCTCGGTTACCGATTTTGTCCGCCAGAATATGCTTGAACAACCGGACTTAGAAGCGCAGCTTCAGGAGCTGGAGCGCAGTTATGACGATCTGAAACGACTGCACGATACCGTAGTTGCTGCGCGCAATAAGGTGGAACTGTTAACGCCGGTGGATAGCTATGGCAGGGAAGCATTAGCCGTCGGGCTGGAAAAGGACAGCTTTAATGCCGCGCGGGAGCTGCTTGATCCCTATATGGCCGGTAAAGCTATCGCTTTGTATGAGAAGCGTCTGGTGCAAAGTCAGCAGCAACTGCATAAGCTGGAGATTGTTTTAGCCAGATTAAGCAAAGAAAAGCAGGAGCATGAGACCAAGATCGCGCAGCTTAATGAAGATATCTTAAATAATGGCGGCGGTCGTCTGCAGCAGTTGGAAAGCGATATTCGGCGGGCTGCTAAGGATAAACAGGACAGCCATAAATTATTTAACAGTTATCAAGGGCTTGCCCAGTCCTTAGCGCTTAACGATCAGCTGGATATTGATGCCTTTGTAAAGAATATCGACTGCGCAAAGGATCTGGCGGAGCAGTTGCTAGCGGATCTCGATAAGATCGAAGAGGATCAGGATCTGCTTAAGCAGCAGCTCTATCAGATTAATCAGCAGCAGAGCCGGGTTAGCGAGCAGCTTAATGCGTTGAAACAGCGTAAATCCAATATCAGCTTGAAACAGCTTAATATCCGGAATCGGCTATGTGAACAGCTGGGTGTTGAGGAATCACGTCTGCCCTTTGTCGGTGAACTGCTTCAGGTTAAAGGTGAGCAGAAACGTTGGCAGGGAGCCATCGAGCGGGTGCTGCATAACTTTGCGCTGAGCCTGATGGTGCCGGATGATCTTTATCCGCAGGTTTGTGATTTTGTCGAACAGACGCACCTGGGCACCCGTCTGGTCTATTATCGGGTAAAAGCGTTGCAGGATTACTATCCGGCAGCGGGGGAAATTACGCATCTGCCGGCGAAGGTGGAGATAAAAAGCGATAGTGAGCACTACCTATGGTTGCATAAGGAGCTGCAGCAGCGCTTTAATTATCACTGTTGTGAACAGATGGAGGATTTTCGACGCAGCGTCAAAGCAATCAGCCTGAACGGGCAGATCAAATCCGGGCAATTCCGTCATGAAAAGGATGATCGTCACCGCCTTGATGATAAAAGCCGTTATGTGCTTGGCTGGAGCAATAAAGAGAAGATCCAGCTGCTTGCCGGGCAATATAGTGAGTTTCAGCAGCAGATAAAACAGCTTGATAGTCAACTTAAGCTGCTGAAAAAAGACAATGACAAGGTTAATAAGCAGCGTCATCAGGCTCTGAATCTGGCAGCCTTTGACTTCTCCTTTGAGGAGATAAACTGGCCTATTTACCAGCAGCGGGTGGATCTGCTTAATAAAGAAAAAGCGCATATAGAGCAGAGCAGTGATCTGCTGGCATCATTAAAAACGGCATTGGGAGAGGAAAAGGATAAGCTGCTGGAGGTTGAAAAACAGCGAGAACAGACCCTAACCGAGCGTGGTAAAGCACAAGGGGAGAACAACGCGGATCAGCAGGCTTTGCAGGAGCGCAAGGTGCAGTTTGCCGAAGCTACGGAGCAGCAGCAAACGGAGCTGTTTCCGATTATTGACCAGCTTTTTCAGCAGTATTGCAGCAAAGCAACGCTGCGCATCAATATGTTAAACAATACCGCCAGCCAGTTGCGCAGCAAACTTAATGATAAGATCCAGCATCTGGAAGCCAAGCGCAGCAAGAAACAGCAGCAGATGGTTTCGGCAATGGGCAGCTTTGCCGCACAGTTTCCCAATGATGTTTCCGAGCTAGATAAAAGCCCGCAGGCATTGCCGGAATACCAGCAGATGCTTAAGCGTCTGCAGGAGGAGGATCTGCCGCGTCATGAAGCGCGCTTTAAGGAGATGCTCAACCGCGATACTATCCGCTCTATGGTGCTGTTCCGCAGCCATTTAGATAAACAGGAGGAGGAGATTGATGCGCGTATCCGTTTAATCAACCAGTCCCTACATACCCTTGATTATCAGATCGGCACCTATATTGAAATCGACAGTATCGCTTCATCAGATGTGGAGATCCGCGAATTCAAGCAGCGCTTAAAACATTGCGCGGAGTTAACCACGGAAGATAACCTTTATTCTGAGCAGAAGTTTGAGCAGGTTAAGGATCTCATTGAGCAGATGCGTAATCAGCCGAAATGGACGCAAAAGGTGGTGGATGTCCGCTATTGGCACCTGTTTAATGTGATTGAACGTTACCGTGAAGATAATAGCGAAAAAGAGTGTTATTCCGATTCCGGTGGTAAATCCGGTGGTCAAAAAGAGAAGCTGGCCTACTCCATCTTAGCTGCCGCCATTATGTTGCAGTACGGTCTGGTGACCAAAAAAGCCGGTAATAAACGCCACTTTAATCTGGTGGTGATCGATGAGGCCTTTGCCCGCGGCTCAAAAGACAGTACCCGCTTTGGCCTGGAATTATTTAAAAAGCTAGGCTTACAGCTGCTGCTGGTAACGCCGCTGCAGAAGCTGGATGTGATCGAGCACTATGTCAAACATGTGCACTTTGTCGATCAGCAGAACAATCGCTCTGTGCTGCTGAATATGAGTATTGAGCAGTACAGGGAAAACTTAGAGCAGCATAAAAAACTGCAGCGTTATCAGAATATGGTTGAGCAGGTGGAGTAATGTTGGCAAGCAAAGCAATAAAAGCCAAACTTGAAAAGCAGTGGCAGCAGTTTAAGTTTCATAAAGCTTACCTGAATCATGGCTCGCTCTTTCCCTATCAGATCAAGCTACCCCGGCAAAGCGATAAAAGTTTACTGCATAATTTTGCACAAGTTCAGCAGTGGATTGCTGGTTTAGAGCTCGATTATGGGAAATTACCCGGGGCTTGCCTGATTAAGCAGAAGATCTCCTACAACAAGATGGGGCTGCAGCGCATGCCGGTTGCCATTGAATTTACTGATCTCGCTTCTTTGGCAAAGTATTTAGGGCATTGGCAGGCCTGGCAAAAATTCGAAAAAGTAGTCAAGCAAATATTAACCGCTTTACCGGAGCTGCAGGAGTGGCTACAACAAAATCCGGCGCAGATATATAACCACTTGGGAGTTTGGGATGAATTGCTTGCTGTTTGTCGGTTTTTTAAAGCAACGCCCAAACCCGACTGTTATATTCGTGAGCTGGCTATTTCCGGCGTCGATAGCAAATTTATAGAAAAGCATAAGGCGATCCTGAAAATCCTGCTGGATCAACTGCTGCCCAGTGAGGCGATAGCATCTGAGTATACAAAACTGAGAGAGCATGGCTTTGAAAAGCGCTTCGGGCTGAAATATGAACTGCCATTAGTACGGTTTCGTTTGCTTGACCCCGGACTGTCTGCAGAGTTAGCGGGGCTCTCTGATCTGTCTGTTCCGATAGAGCAGTTTGCTCAACTGGATCTACTGCTAGATAGGGTTTTTATTACCGAGAATAAGACGAATGGTTTGGCTTTTCCGCAGATTAAAAATGCTATCGTTATATTTGGTTTAGGTTACGGAGTGCAAAGCTTAAAACAGGTACACTGGTTAAATGATTGCAGGATTTATTACTGGGGGGATATTGATACCCATGGTTTTGCCATTTTATCTCAGCTGCGTGGTTACTTCCCCAATGTCGAGTCTATGTTGATGGAGCAGCAGACGCTTATCAGCTGCAAGCATTTATGGGGAGAAGAAAGCAAAAATAAAACCTGTCCCATTGATTCTTTGCCGCACTTGAGCGAGGCTGAACTGCAGTTATATAAGCGCTTGAAAACAGCGTATTGGCGACCCAGATTAAGGCTTGAACAGGAGCGTATCCCCTTTGCTTTACTCGAAGAAAAACTGTATAGCTTAATGTAATACTTTCTCGTTTCGGGGCTTCCCGCGCGTCATTTCCGAAGTATTTTATCGCGAATATCAAAGCGTTTTTTCACGGAAGCCAAACACACTCTTTCTGGTGGGAGTGAATGCTTACCATTGCTAAATTAATATATCGGTGTGCATGGCACTGCCTACTATTTAGGAGTAAACTCCTCTCCACCCTATAAGTAATAACGATCTAGCAATGACAGCAAAACAGGTTTTAATCTTTGACTCCGGCGTTGGCGGGTTATCCGTTTTTCAGAAAATAATTCACAAAAATCCTAATATCAACAGCTTTTATCTATTTGATAATGCCTGTTTTCCCTATGGAGAACTAGAGGATGACTTCTTAATTAAGCGTTTAATGCAGTTACTCTCCTCTTTTGTAAAACAGCATCCTGTCGATCTGATTGTTATTGCCTGTAATTCTGCCAGCACAGTCGCACTGGATGCCTTGCGCAGCCATTTTTCTATTCCTATTGTCGGTGTTGTACCGGCGATAAAACCAGCTGCACAGTTAACTGAAAATGCTGTGATTGGTTTATTGGCAACACCGGCAACGATCAAGCGCGAGTATACCTCGTCATTGATTGATGAGTTTGCGGCGCATATTAACGTGCTGAAAATAGGCTCGACAGAGTTAGTTAACCTGGCAGAAGAGAAACTACACGGTTTACAGGTTGATAAGCAACGCCTGCAAAAAATACTGGCGCCCTGGTTAATATTGGCGAACAAGCCGGATACGCTGATCTTGGGCTGTACCCATTTCCCTTTATTGAAAGCAGAAATAAGCAGCTGTTTTGAAAACAAAATTAAGCTGGTAGATTCAGGTAAAGCAATCGCGAATCGAGTTTATCAGCTACTTGGCGAACAGCCGGAAAGGCAAATGCAAAGCCAGCATCTGGCCTATTACACTAAAGCTTATCAACAAAGCGAAAGTAAAAAGCTAAGCGCGTTGCAGGCAAGCTTTTTGGCTTATGGGTTTGATTCGTTGGCTTATTATACGCCGGAGCAAAATTATATTTGCCGGCAAACGCAGTAAATAAGTGATTCGTCTTGTTTGCTAAAATGCTATGATTCTTCTTTTCTGACAAGGATGGCGCTTTTATGGAATGTAGAAAAGACTGTGGGGCCTGTTGTATTGCGCCGTCAATAAATAGCCCGTTACCGAATATGCCCCATGGTAAGCCTGCCGGTGTACGCTGCGCAAACTTAAGTAAAGATAACCTGTGCAAGATCTTCGGCGACCCGGAGCGCCCGCAGCTTTGTGACGGCTTTAAAGCTGGGCCTGATGTCTGCGGAGCAAGCCGCGAAGAAGCGTTGCAGTTGATTGCTCTTTTAGAAGCGGAAACCGCACCGTAAAAACAGCTCTGTTTTTATAGGTTATTCTGGTAATAGCGGTAAAAATCCATCACTTTTAAGACGTACCTTTGCGTTTCCGGATAGGGCGGGATCTGTCTATTATAGCGCCTTACCGTCCCTTCGCCGGCATTATAAGCCGCTAAAGCCAGTTTCTTTGTTTTAAACTCTTTCAGTAAACTGTTGAGATATTCTGTACCGGCATAAATGCTTTGTTTAGGATCAAAGGGATCCTTGACACCAAAACGTTGTGCAGTCACCGGCATTAACTGCATTAACCCTTTGGCGCCAGCTGCAGATACCGCGTTAGGCTGATAATATGATTCGGCGGTGATCACCGCATGAATAAAAGCAGGCTCCAGCTGATATTGGCGCGCTGCCTGAACGATTAATGGGTGGTATCTCTGCTGCAGTTTTTTATTGCCGGGTATTCTGCTGTCAGCGTAACTTTTCTGCTTCCAGTTTGTGAATGATTCCGGAAAGGTATAGTCTTTACTGCCTAATAACGCTTGGTAGTTTTTGTTTTCTTTTTTTTGTGAAAAATATTGATTCCCTTCCTGATCGACATAGATGTAGATTTTGGCGAGCACTTTATTACTTAGCAGTAAAGTAAGTAATAAAGTGGCAACGCTCTTAACGACTCTATTGAGATTCGGCTTGTTCATTGGCGATTTGTAACTGTGTTGGCTGTGATTGACTGAGCGGCGCCTCCATTTTATCTATATTGGCTAACTGCTTGTCAGTAGGATAGAGGTAACGGGCATAATCTAAGGTCTGTTTGGCTTTTTCTGTCTGCTGGTTACTGCTATATGCCAGATAGAGAAGCGCATAAAAATAGGACTTTGGTGTGCTCTTGAGCGTCTCCTCTGTCCAATCTATCACCTTTTGAATCTCTTCAGGTTGATTAAGCTGCTTTGCCATGGTTAAACGAAAGTAGTTGAGATGAAAACTAAACCTGTCTTCAAATACTAAGGGGTTAATAACGTCCATTAGCAGCCTGATATCAGGCTGTTTACTGCGTTCATACTGGGTGATTTTAGAGATGGTATGCAGATTGCTCAGCATAAACAGGGTGGTTATAAGCGGAATAAGCAAGGCAAAAGCACGCAGTGCAAAGGTCGGCCTGAATAGTTGCTGTTTTATCGGTTGTGCCTGATTAACAATATAAAAAACCAGCACTAGCAGCACCAGCCAATGCAAAGCGGAGTGATAGAGCGGATATTCGGTTTGTGTATGCAGGCTGATAGGGATCACCAGTGCCAATAAGGCCAGAGCATGAGTAAGTTTAAATGCGCTTAATAAACGCAGAAAAGCGATCACCAGCAATAAGATGGCGACTATAGGTACAATACCGCCTTCCACTGCCCAGAAGAGCGTATCATTATGCGGATGCGTTAAGCTGGCAACTTCTGGTTTTGATTCATTATTTTTGACCCGCTTCGCAGTGAAGATTAAATAGTTTTTTTCAAAGCCGCCATAACCATAGCCCATCAGCGGCTTCTTCTTAATCATCTGCCAGCTGTTACTATAATGGACTAAGCGTTGACCACCTTCAGCCATATTATCAAGTTTTCTTTTACCTAGAACATCGCCGCCTTTTGTTGCCGCTAAACCAAGCCCTAATAAAATAGCGATAATAAATACACCGAGCTTTTGTTTATTGGTTTGCCATGCCCACGGAAAAAACAGGATTAATGCGATTAAAAAACCTAGGTAGCCACTTCGGGATGCAGAGATAGCAAGCACCCACATATTAAGCAGGGCGGTGAGAAGTAAAAATGCCTGCAGCTTTCTGTCATTGATCTGCTGTAATAAATAACCCGCCAGGATCAGTGTGGTTGCCATAAAAGAAGCCAGTACATTAGGCTGCTGAAAGATGCCGTAAGGACGGCCATAGCCGACATCATAGCCGAAGATATTATCAGCCGGCAGCAGATAGTCCTGGGTCAGGCTGTAACAGGCCTGTATAAAACCGGCAAGGACAATCAGCAGCAGCAGACGTTGTATCTGCGTGCGCCTAAATTGAAACTGCTGCAGACTGACAAACAGCAGGAATCCGGCAAACAGCCCCAGCAGGCGAGTATAACTTTGACTGGCCAGCTCATTATTGGGGTAAAGCAGCGGCAGCAAAAACAGTCCCAAAGCAGTCAGGAAAACAAGGGTAAAAGGCGAGTAGAGTATTTTTCGCTCTGTGGTGATTCTCCATAACCCCAAACCGATCAGGGCAGAAAAAAAGATCCACAGCACATTATTTTGCGCTAACTCTAAGCCGCTTCCCCCCTGATTATGCTGAAAATAATGGGCGCCTACTGCCATTAGTAGGGTAAAAGTGATAAAAAAGGCGCGCCTTAGTTTTTGTTGTCCATCCATGGGCTTTTATTTTCCGTTGTTATTTTTCTAAAATGGGTTTTAGGAAGAGTCCGGTATAGCTTGTCGCGACTTTGGCTACCTCTTCAGGAGTACCCGTGGCAATAATTTCACCGCCACCGTTACCGCCTTCCGGTCCTAAATCAACCACCCAGTCTGCGGTTTTAATGACATCGAGGTTATGCTCGATAATCACAATGGTATTGCCATGATCGCGTAAAGTATGGATGACCTTTAACAGCTGAGCAATATCATGGAAGTGCAAACCTGTGGTGGGTTCATCAAGAATATACAGGGTTTTACCTGTATCACGTTTTGACAATTCTCTGGCCAGTTTTATGCGCTGCGCCTCACCGCCGGAAAGGGTGGTTGCCGCTTGTCCTAAGCGGATATAGGAAAGGCCGACATCCATTAAGGTTTTAAGCTTGCGGGCAATAACAGGTACAGGCTCAAAAAAACTAAAGGCATCTTCAACTGTCATCTGCAGAACTTCATGAATGTTTTTACCCTTGTATTTGACGGACAGGGTTTCACGGTTATAACGCTTACTTTTACAGGCATCACAGGGTACATAGACATCGGGCAAAAAGTGCATCTCTACTTTAATGACGCCATCGCCCTGACAGGCTTCGCAGCGTCCGCCCTTGACATTAAAACTGAAACGGCCCGGTTTATAACCTCGGGCTCGTGCTTCAGGCGTGCCGGCAAAGAGCTCTCTAATCGGAGTAAAGATGCCGGTATAGGTGGCCGGATTGGATCTTGGCGTGCGGCCAATCGGGCTCTGATTAATATCGACCACTTTATCGAGGTGGCTTAAGCCACTGATGCTCTTATAGGGAGAAGCTGTCGCATTGCTGGCTTTATTGAGTTTATTTTGTGCCAGTGGGTAGAGGGTATCGTTGATCAGAGTCGATTTCCCGGATCCGGATACACCTGTTATGCAGGTTAATACGCCTATCGGTATCTGCAGATTCACGGCTTTTAAATTATTACCGCTGGCAGCGTTTAATTTTATCCATTTACCGCTTAACTTTGTGCGTTGCGCAGGTATATTGATTGCTTTGCGTCCGCTAAGATAATCCGCGGTTAATGAGTCTTTAGCTTTAAGAATGGTTTGCAGATTACCCTGTGTAATAACCTCACCGCCATGAATGCCGGCGCCCGGACCAATATCAATAATATGATCGGCCTGGCGAATGGCATCTTCATCATGCTCGACGACAATCACGGTATTACCCAGATCCCGCAGGTGGGTCAGTGTTTTAAGTAAACGCTC
The DNA here is from genome assembly GCA_963674525.2 of uncultured Psychromonas sp. GTDB lineage: Bacteria > Pseudomonadota > Gammaproteobacteria > Enterobacterales > Psychromonadaceae > Psychromonas. Next base: position 163,448 of record CAXXRV010000029.1, read on the forward strand.
ATTATCGCGCTGGTGGAGGCCAATAGAAGGCTCATCTAAAACATACATGACGCCCATTAAGCCGGCGCCAATTTGACTCGCCAGACGGATACGCTGTGCTTCACCGCCGGACAGCGTTTCTGCGCTGCGCTCTAAACTCAGGTAATTCAGCCCGACATTGACCAGAAAGCCGAGCCGCTCGAGGATCTCTTTGAGGATCTTATCGGCTATTTCTGCTTTCTGCCCCTGTAACGTCAACTGCTGGAAAAAGCTCAGTGCTTCAGCAATGGACAGTGAGGAGATATAGGGCAGATTAACGTCATTAATATAGACATGTCGGGATGCCTCCTGCAAACGCGAACCGCCACAGCTTGAGCAGGGTTTGCGGTTCATATATTTTGCCAGGTACTCACGCATGGCGCTGGAATCCGTCTCCCGATAACGGCGCTGTCTATTGGGAATAACGCCTTCAAAGGCATGCAGACGGGAAACGATATCGCCTTTATCATTGCTGTATGAAAAAGGTATTTTTTCCTTTCCTGAGCCGTATAAAACAATATTCTGCTGCTTTTTATCGAGCTCTTGAAAAGGAATCTCTACTGAAAAGCCATAATGCTCAGCAACACTGAGCAACATCTGAAAGTAGTAGTTAGATTTACTGCTCCAGCCGTCAATGGCACCCTCGCTAAGGCTTAAGGTTTTATCAGTAACAACTAATTTCGGGTCAAAATACTGCTCGATACCCAGACCGTCACAGGTTTCACAGGCGCCGGCGGGATTGTTAAAAGAGAAGATGCGCGGCTCTAATTCGCTAATGCTGTAGCCGCAATGCGGACAGGCAAAATTGGCGGAAAAAATCTGCTCGGGCTTATCTTCATCCATAAAGGCCAGCACAACAGAGCCATGACTTAAACTCAGCGTAGTCTCAACTGATTCAGCCAGACGCTGCTTAAGATCATCGCGTACTTTAAAGCGATCGACAACGACCTCAATGGTATGTTTTTTATGCAGCTCCAGTGTCGGCGGATCACTTAAGTCACAAATATCGCCATCGACACGAGCCCGTAAAAAGCCTTGCGCAGCCAGGTTGGCAAAGGTTTTAATATGCTCACCTTTACGCTCTTTAATAATAGGTGCCAGCAACATCATCTTGCTGCCATCCGGATTCTCTAAAATGGCATCAACCATCTGACTGACTGTTTGCGCATTAAGGGTGACATTGTGCGTCGGGCAGCGGGGATCACCGATACGGGCAAATAACAGGCGCAGGTAATCGTGAATCTCAGTGATGGTGCCGACGGTCGAGCGAGGATTGTGCGAGGTGGATTTCTGCTCGATAGAGATTGCCGGGGAAAGGCCTTCAATATGTTCAACATCGGGCTTTTCCATTAACGATAAGAACTGACGAGCGTAAGCGGATAGGGACTCTACATAGCGGCGCTGCCCTTCGGCATAGAGGGTATCAAAAGCAAGTGATGACTTTCCTGAGCCGGAAAGCCCGGTAATAACAATCAATTTATCACGGGGAATGGAAAGATCGATATTTTTCAGGTTATGGGTTTTAGCACCACGTATTTCAATATTGTTCATAACTTGTTCACTATCTAAGAAGACTCAGTAAATTGATTATTACATATTCTTAACAATTAGGGCCTGTTTATCTTTCGCAGTCTAACCTGTAGTCGCCTGAAAATCACTCAATCAAGGCGCGAAAAGTGTGGTTTAGTCATTCTAAATGAACTTTGAGCAACACAGAGTGAGTGATTTTTAGGCACGACCCGAAGGGCTGGGGCTCTTTTCGCAGTCTAACCTGTAGTCGCCTGAAAATCACTCAATCAAGGCGCGAAAAGTGTGGTTTAGTCATTCTAAATGAACTTTGAGCAACACAGAGTGAGTGATTTTTAGGCACGACCCGAAGGGCTGGGGCTCTTTTTCACTCTGACTGCATTGGCAAATGTTAACTATAGATGGCTATTACTTAAATTTGTCGCCTTGCCAGAGTAAAAAATAGCCTCCAGCAGGAACGACGACGAAAGATAAACAGGCCCTAAAAACAAAGTCTTGTCTTTAGATAGAAAAAAACCGCTTGCTAGCGGCTTTTTGAAACGAAGGTGAATAACGCATTATTGCGCGATCTCTAATACGGCATTTTTGCCGCCATCAGACATACCATTATCAATATAACTGTTCGCATCTTCTGGAAGAATGGTGAACTCTCTGCCATCTTCTGCTGTTGCTTTATAAATAAATTGAAAATTATCGTGCTCTTGCAGTGAAATATTTTCAGCTACTTTAAATTTACCGTTTTTAAATTTTTTAAATTCAATAGGTGTCCAGTTATTATGCGATGAAAGTAAAACAATGTGCTGTGCATCTTTCGTATCTTGTTTTTCTATTTCAAATGTAACTTTGACCTGCGGTTTAGATTTTAGATATTGCTTTTTTATCGGCATAATCAACTCCTTAAAAAATGTTTATCTAAATTTACTGTAAAAGGAGGTTGATTTCTAGCCGATTTTTCTTCATTTTTGTATTAAAGATCAAATTGTTGATTAATAATTGATTGAGTGAAATGTTTTTTCAGATAAAAGCCGCGCGGACGGACTTTTATCAATGTGCCGTCTTCACCAAAAGCATCAGTTAAACAACGGCCATTGGCAGCTTTCGGCCTAAGCTGCAGCACTTGCCCATCCCGCGCACTGATCGCCTGTATTTTTCCAAGTGCCACTTTTTCCATTATTTCATTCCAATCAGAAGCTAATAGAAACGCTTGTTGTGGATCCGCAGACCATAAAAAACCATTGCCTACTACGCGCTCTCCAAGGGAGATAGTGCGCTCCCCTTGAACAGGCACCCATAACACCCTGCTAAGCTTATTGCGCACATTAGAATTTTCCCAAGTGAGTTGGCTGGTATTGATAATAGGTGCAGAGCAGACAAAAGTGGTTTCTAAAACTTTACCCTGTTGATCAATAGGAATGGTTTTTAACTCGATACCGAGATGTTTAAAATCCTGCTCAGGCTTGCTGCCTGCTGTCGCCCCCAAATGCCATTCTATTAACTGCCCAACCCAGCCTTTATTACGGCGCAGATCTTTTGCCAGTGGAATACCGGCCAATGCCGCTAATTCGGCCAGTGAATAACCGGCAATATCTGCACAGCGTTTTAACAGTTCGTCCGTTGAGCGGGGGGGGAGTATCACCTGTTGACTGTTTTCTAACATATTCATTTCACGCTTATTTTGATTTATCCAGGGTTATCCATGCGCTTATTCGAAAAGTTACACAGAGTTATCCACTTTTAGCGTGGATAAGTGTATATTTATAAGGATTCCGATGAACAAATAAAGCTTTTATACTCAAAGAACAAAAATCTGTTCAATAATCAACCTGAAAAAAGCTATAAAACTACCGCTGGTTATTTTTTAAACTAAAAATATATACACATTAGGTTGTGAATTAATAGTACTGTATATAATTACAATTAGCTTTTAATTCATCACACAAAAAACGTGTAAGTAATTGTTATTTATTTAATAATCAGATGATTTATAAGCTTGCTAAAGATCTTTTATTCTTTGTTAAAGCTTCATTGCGCATAAATGCATTTATTATACACAAAGTTATACACAATTTTCGTGGATATGTGAGTAGTTCGTTTTTTATAGCACTGCATTTATTAATGTGCGGCATGAAAAGCTGAGAATTGGCGGCGTAGTTTGTTCAATTCTGGCCGATAATTTTAACCTTATCAGTTTGAAGGTCTGTATAATCTATGAAAGAATGCATTATTAATTAAATTTGTATTCATTATCATTAATACTAAGATAATGGATCTTAACTTCTAAAAGGCTCCCTAGTGATTGATACTGACGGTTACCGGCAAAATGTAGCTATCATCATCTGTAATAAAAATGGGCAGGTCTTATGGGCAAGGCGATTTGGACAACATTCATGGCAGTTTCCTCAAGGAGGAATAAAAAAGGGTGAAACACCTGAACAGGCTATGTATCGCGAGTTGTACGAAGAGGTTGGTCTTAAATCTGAGCATGTAAAAATATTGGCAAGTAGCCGCAGCTGGTTACGTTATAAATTACCTAAAAGATTAGTGCGTTGGGATTCTCCTGAACCAGTGTGCATCGGGCAAAAACAGCGCTGGTTTTTATTACAATTAATATCTGATGATAAGAAAATAGAGTTTGATACCTGCGGTCATCCGGAATTTGATGACTGGCGTTGGGTGACCTATTGGTATCCTGTTCGTCAGGTTGTATCATTTAAGCGCGAGGTTTACCGTAAAGCATTAAAAGAGTTTTCAGCCACGGCTTTTGCTTTAATAAAAAGCGGTTCAGAAAAAAAGAAAAGAAACAAACGCAGTCGTCGTTCCTCTTTTTATAAAAAGCGTTAACGTATTTTTGGTCAAAGGATTTTGCATGTTAAGTCAGTTGCGTCATATTGTCGAGCAGGTTGGAGAGGCAAAAAGTTTAGCCGCTGCGATGAATACGCTGGTGCAGCAAACGCGCCAGACCATGCATGTCGACTGCTGCTCCATTTACATTACCGATGATAAAACCAGGCGCCTCAATTTAATCGCCAGTCAAGGCCTTGCCCGTGCAGCAGTTGGCCAGCGCCACCTGACATTTGGTGAAGGTATCGTCGGTCTGGTTCATGAGAAGGGCGAACCATTAAATCTGGCTAATATTAGCGAACACCCCCGGTACAAATATCTGCCCGACAGTCAGGAAGAGCTTTTTCACTCTTTTTTGGGTACCCCGATTATCCATAAACGTAAAGTGCTCGGTGTACTTGTTGCGCAACAAAAAAACACCCGTTTATTTAGCGAAGTAGAGGAGTCTTTTCTGGTGACCCTGGCGATGCATTTAGGCACGGTTCTGGCTAATTCCGGGTTACGTTTAGAGCTGCAGCAGTTAAACCATATCAGCAGCTCTATCTATGTGCAGGGGGCGCCCGCCAGTCCGGGGATTGCGATTGCAGATGCTTATGTTATTCGCCCGACGTTGACGCTGACAGAAGTCAGTGTCAGCAAAAGCTATTCAAGCCGCCAGGAGCTGCTGCTCTTTGAGCGGGTTGTCGAAAAGTGCAGTGATGAGTTCTCAACACTGGCATTAACCTTAAAAGAACAACTGTCCAATGACACCTTTGCTTTGTTTGATATCTATGCTCATGTCTTAAAGGATAAAGCTTTTTTAAGTGCCATTCGCGAGCAGATTACTGATTATGAGTTAAGGGCATCGAGTGCCGTAAAAGTCGTTGCCGAATCTTATATCGATAAATTTAATGCGATGAGTAACAGTTATTTAAAGGAGCGTGCGGCAGAGATAAAAGATGTTGCGCAACGCCTGTTATACCATATAACGCAACAGGTCGAAGAGAAAGTCGAGTTACCTGACCGGCTTATTCTGGTTGCTTCTGAAGTGTCTTTATCCATGCTTGCCAGTATTCCAACCGATAAATTACAGGGAATTATCTCTATTTATGGCGGAGTAAGCTCGCATGTGGCGATTTTAGCGCGTACCTTGGGGATTCCCGCGGTGGTGGGCGCTGCCCTTTCTTTAGATAATATTAATCAAAAGCGGGTCATTATTGACGGTTATGCAGGTTGTGCGATTTTATCTCCGGAGCAGAATGTCTTAAGCCATTATCAAACACTTCTCGATGAAGAGAGGGAGCTGCAACAGCTAGTTGCACCTGGAGAATATAAAGAGGCGATCACCCTTGATGGCCAGAAGATTGCCATTCTGCTCAATACCGGGCTGAGCTCGAATCGCAATAAAGAGGTTGCCGGGTTATTTGACGGTATTGGACTATACCGCAGTGAATTGCCTTTTATGCTGACCGACTCATTTCCGACAGAGCTCGAGCAGATGCAATCATACCAACGCCTGTTAAATCAATATGCGCCTCTTCCCGTTACCATGCGCACCTTAGATGTCGGTGGCGATAAGCAGCTCAGTTACTTTCCGATTCTTGAAGACAATCCCTTTCTTGGCTGGCGGGGGATTCGTTTTACTTTAGATCAACCGGAGATTTTTCTGGTACAGATTCGCGCAATGTTAAGAGCTAATCTGGAGCATCAAAACTTACGCATTATGTTGCCGATGATCAGCGCCATTGAAGAGGTCTATGAAGCCAAGCGTTTGATAATACAAGCCTGGCAGGAGATTAAATATGAAATGGGCCTGACCGAAGAGGCGTTTCCACTGCCTAAAATCGGGGTGATGGTCGAGGTGCCCGCATCTATCTTTATTATTCCGCAACTGGCTATGGCGATTGATTTTATTTCCATCGGCAGCAATGATCTGATTCAATACCTGCTGGCAGTGGATCGCAATAATAGCCGTGTCGCTTCCCTTTTTGACAGTTACCATCCTGCTGTTTTACAGGCATTAAAATTAATTATTGATAGCTGCACGAAGTTTGATTTAGAAGTCAGTATTTGTGGTGAGCTTGCCGGGGATCCCATTGGTGCCTTGATTTTACTGGGACTGGGTTATCAAAGACTGAGCATGAATGCGACTAATATGAGCAAGATAAAATACCTGATCAATGCACTGCCGCTGCATGAACTTCAGGGTTGTATTGCACAGGCGTTAGCAGCTAATAGCGGTGTCGAAACCCGCGCTGTTTTTGTTGATTATCTGGAGAGAAAAGACCTGGGCGGCTTTATTCGCGCCGGTAAATAGCAATAATTGACATCCTCCCCTACCTCGCTTGCGCGCCCGACAAGTCGGGAAAGGAAGGGGATTCCGGTTAGTTTAGAACCAAGTCCGGCAGTTTGCTCTCACGAGCAAACCTAGTTCCTGCTTCACTGAGTTGGCTAATGCCATGCTCTCCACAGGCTAACAAGCGGTGTCCCCGCTCTAAAATATTCAATGCCCCAACATGGTCGGCATTGTTCGTGTAACCGCAGGCCATGCACACAAAGTGTGACTGTGTTTTGCGGTTGTCTTTGCTTTTATGCTGGCAGACCGGGCAAGTCTGGCTGGTGCACTTCGGATCAACAAAAAGCACGTCGCCTGAACGCCAACCTTGTTTGTATTTCAGCATCTCTTTGAATATGCCCCAACCCTGTCCCAGGATCGCGCGGTTAAGTCCGGATTTCTGCTTAACGTTCTTGCCCGGCGACGCCTGATCACCCTTACTGCTTTTCGTCATGTTTTTGATTTTTAGATCTTCAAGCACAATGATAGCGTGGCTTTTGCTCAATAATGTTGAGATCTTGTGTAATCGGTCATGACGAATTCGGGCAATCTTGTTGTGCAGTTCCGAAATCTTTTGCTTTATCTTTTTCCAGTTGTTTGAAAACTTAACTTTCTTAGCCAGCTTTCGCTGTAAACGCTTTATGGTGGCGGTGTATCGGGCAACATCAATCGGCTCAAAGTGCTGGCCATTGGAGAGCGTCAGCAGTCGCTTTACACCCATATCGCCGGCAACCATACTTGCTGATGGATGAATGGACTGCCCCATCTCCTGCTCTACCTGTAGCGAGACAAACCAGTGTTTTCCGGATTGGGAAATCGTGACATTTTTAACTTTACCAACCACTTCTCGCGACTTTCTAAAGCCAACCCAGCCAATTTTCGGCAGAAAAATACGCTTTCCTTCGACCTTAAACCCTTGCGGCAAGCTAAAACTGTTCGAGCCATGACGCCTTTTAAAGACAGGCAGGCGTTTTAGCGGCTGCTTCTTATCAAAAGCATCCTTAAAAGCCCGTTCAAGTTGTTTGAGTGTTTGCTGTAGGGTTTGTGCCGGGGAAAGCTTTAGAAAGCCATATTCTTCACTCTTTTTCCAGAGCTTGGAGAAAAAATCAAACTCTTGGTAATAGCAAAGTGGCTGTTTGTTTTTTAGCTTAAACAGGTTAATTGCCAATGCTTTATTCCACAAAAAACGGCAGTTACCCGCATACTGGGCCATCATTTGTGCAGCCTCAGCGCTGGTATTGAGTCGAAATTTGTAAGCTTTGCGAATAAGCATGGCGCTCCCTTTCTCTTACACCTGTGATTATAGCCAGCATTGTTTGTTAGTCAATATTCAAACAAGAAAACACGCGGGACTGCTTCGCAATCCATGCCTTATATTCCCGCCCTAAAAGGACGGGGTTTTACGGCAAAATTGATAATTTTCAGACAATAAAAAACCGAGTATAAAAACTCGGTTTTTTGTTTGCCCAGCAAAGCTGGCAAACCCGCTCACTTGCAAGAAAGTGAGATCACCCCGACTGAGGGGAAGATAATCCGAATGGCAAGGGCGTTGTTGGCCAACGACAGGGTCTGAAGGAAGCCATAGGAAGTTAGAGATACACAACTAACCGTAACCTGTTTCGGCAGCATGGGTGGGTAAGCGTCCAAAATAGCGCGAAGCCCGATACTCAGTCAGACCTATGCTGTGCTTGAGGGTGGCATTTCTAACAGGGAGTCAGTGTAATAACTGGGGAAGCCTGACACTGCATCCAATCCGAAGGACTGGACATATTATCTCAAGAGGTGACTCAAGGTTAGCATGAGTGTGAGGTGGCAGATGAACCCGTAGTAGTGAATAAGGCTAGGCCGATGAAAGCCAGTAATGGTGTGGAGGATAAAACCAAGCCGACTATCTGCATGATGTCAGATAGAGTCAATTTAAGTCAAAAGCTTTAATTGATTGCGAAGGGGGGAAGTATTCTTTAAGTATATGAAAAGTGCTGAATTTAAACTATCGGCTTACAAGTGCTTTGACGAAAGCAGGCCTAACATGACGGCTAAACAGAAATGTGGACGCTGAGAAGAAAGGGCTGAGCAACGGAGTAATTGCATACCGCTTAGGCAGATTGCCGATGGGCTAGCACACCTAATGTGGCAATGAAGAATCGAACGATAGGATAAAGGACAGCGACCGGACATATCGCAAGCAAGGGCAGTTAAGTGAGAGTTTATTACAGCTTGTATCATCAGATGCTGGACATCAACAACTTGTACAAGGGGTTCAAAAAGGTCAAAAGCGCCAAAGGAGCAGCCGGAATAGATAGGCAGTCCATCGGTGAGTTTGCCGAGCACCTGGAAATAAACTTAAAACAACTGCAATTTGAACTGCAAACTAAACAGTATCGCGCGCAGGCCGTCAAGCGGGTGGAGATCCCCAAAGATGATGGTGGTGTGAGATTATTAGGTATCCCCGCAGTTCGAGACCGAATAGTACAACAAACCCTATTAAACATACTCCAACCGATTTTCGAACCGGGATTCCATCCATCAAGCTATGGATATCGACCGGAGCGAAGTTGCCACGACGCTATCAGCAAAGCGACCGTATTTATGCGTAAATATGAACGTCAATGGGTAGTGGATATGGATCTGTCGAAGTGTTTTGACCTGCTTGATCACCAGTTGATCATAAAAAGCATTCAAAGACGGGTAACAGACGGTAGCATTTTAAAACTGATCACTCAGTTTTTAAAAAGTGGCGTCATGATTGGCAAGAACTGGGAAGCGAGCCGGGTAGGCAGTCCGCAAGGGGGCGTTATCAGTCCGCTTATTGCAAATATCTACCTCGATGCGTTTGATCAAGAGATGAAAAAGCGTCAGCACCGAATAGTGCGTTACGCTGACGACATCCTGATCCTGTGTAATACAGAAAGAGCCGCCGAGAACGCCTTAACGCAAGCGACGCAGATACTGGAAAAAGACCTGAAACTGACGGTCAACAAGAAGAAAACCCACATAGCGCATAGCGATAATGGGGTTAAATTCTTAGGCGTGGAGATAGGTAGCCGCTACACGCGGATACAACCATCCAAGCTTCAAGGCTTTAAAGTAAAGGTTAAAGCGTTAACAAAACGCAATGGTGGTCAAAACCTAGCCGAAGTGATCAAACGGCTTAATCCGGTCATACGGGGTTTTGTAAACTACTTCAGTATCGCCAATTGCAAACGTGAGTTAAAACGATTAGCCGGCTGGATCAGGCGAAGGTTAAGGGCAATACAGCTTAAACTGTGGAAGAAGCCGAGCAGGTTGCATCGACGGTTAAAGCAGCTGAGGTATAAGCCACCCTTTAAGTTCATAAAGATGAACTCGTGGCGAAATTCCAGAAGCCCCTTATCGAGCTATGCCATGCCGAACAGTTGGTTGGAAGAACTTGGTTTGTATAATATAGAAAATGTGAGTACCGGTTGGCTTGCTCCATCAGCGTTTGTGAAGACGCGATGATGGAATCTGAGAATACATGAGCCGTATACGAGGTCCGTACGTACGGTTCTGTGAGAGGGATGAGGCATAAAGCCTCACCCTACTCGATGTTTCTAGCTCGCAGCTCGTAACTGCCCGCTTATATTTTTTCTCCAGCATATGCTTCAGCTTTGCTGTTAGCGCTATTGCTAGCTTCTTCCGCATAACAGGCGGCAGCAGTAAAGATCACATCGGTAGAGCTGTTGAGCGCTGTTTCAGCTGAGTCCTGTACCACGCCGATAATAAAGCCAATGGCTACCACCTGCATCGCTACTTCATTAGGCACGCCAAATAAGCCACATGCCAGCGGGATAAGTAATAGTGAACCGCCGGCAACGCCTGATGCACCGCAAGCAGAAACGGCTGCAACCACGCTTAATAAAATAGCCGTGGCAATATCAAACTCAATACCCAGCGTATGTACCGCTGCCAGCGTCAGTACGGTAATAGTGATGGAAGCACCGGCCATATTAATGGTTGCACCTAGAGGAATGGACACTGAATAAGTGTCTTCATGCAGCTCCAGTTTTTCACAGATTTCCATATTCACGGGAATATTGGCCGCCGAGCTGCGGGTAAAGAAAGCTGTGACGCCTGATTCGCGTAAACATTGTAGAACTAACGGGTAAGGGTTACGTTTTATTTTCAGATAAACAATCGCCGGGTTTACTACCAGCGCGATAAATAACATACAGCCCAGTAATACAGCCAGCAGATGAGAGTAACCAAGCAGCGCATCAAAACCTGTTTCTGCAAAAGTCTTTGCCACTAAAGCAAAGATACCGACGGGTGCAAAGCGGATCACCAGGTGGACAATTTGAGTTACACCGTGAGAAAGGTCATGTAATACATTTTTGGTGGTATCGTTGGCATGGTGCAGCGCTAAACCTAAACCTGCCGCCCAGGTTAGAATACCGATAAAGTTACCTGTCAGCAGCGCGTTAACGGGGTTATCAACGATTTTAAATAGCAGGGTATTTAATACTTCAGTAATACCTTCCGGCGGTGCTGCCTGAATATCCGCAGAGGTCAGTACCAGAGTGGTCGGAAAAAAGTAACTGATAATAACCGCAGTAGAAGCGGCTAATAAAGTACCGAGCAGATAAAGTTTAATAATTGGTTTTAGGTTGCTATGCGCACCTTTTTTCTGGTTAGCAATCGACGATGCCACCAGAATAAAAACCAGTATCGGGGCGACGGCTTTTAATGCGCCGACAAAAAGTGCGCCAAGAAAGGACACTGACTGGGCACTGCTCGGTGAAATGGAAGCAAGTGCGATACCGGCAATAATACCGATAACAATTTGCATTACGAGGCTGCCGTTTAAAAAACGTTGCGAAAGACTGGGGTTGGGATTCATAAGGTAAACCTGTTTATTGTATGGATGCATAAAAGGAGTATTAAGATCAGCTATGCGTTTATCAAAGCACTTCTTTATCAAGTTGTAAGCGACAGCTGTGCATGATTTTTATCCGTTAATGTGCGAGTTGTCGACTGTGAAACTGTAAATTTCAGCGCCTTTGGTAAAGCTATTTTGCCAAACCTTGATTAGCCTGGCGCGCGCATTATAAGCGGATGAAAGTGAATTTTCTTTAAACTGGGTCATAAATAATAAAAATTTTATACGTTGGACTTTACTGCTATATTAGCTTTATTTTAATCTTCAATGAGTGAATAGATGTCAGTTTCAAGTTTCGTATTACCTCAAATCGACCCGATTGCAATCAGTATTGGTCCGCTGGATATCCGCTGGTATGGCTTAATGTACCTGCTTGGATTTGTGTTTGCCTTTTGGATGGCTAATCGCCAATGTGATCGTTCCAACGGCCTGTGGACTCGCGAGCAGGCAAGTGATCTGCTTTTCTATGGTTTTTTAGGTGTGATCTTAGGGGGGCGCTGCGGTTATGTGTTCTTCTATCAGCTGCCGCAGTTTTTAGATAACCCGCTTTATCTGTTTAGAATTTGGGAAGGGGGAATGTCTTTTCATGGCGGTGTGCTTGGTGTGGTGACCGCGATTATCTATTATGCTAAAAAAAACCAGCGCTCCATTTTAGCGGTGGGGGATTTTATTGTGCCGCTTTTACCTGTGGGACTGGGTGCCGGACGGATCGGTAACTTTATTAACTCCGAGTTGTGGGGGCGCGTCACGGATTCTCCGTTCGGTGTTGTTTTTCCAAATGCCGGGCCACTGCCGCGCCATCCTTCACAGCTCTATGAGTTTGCGCTGGAAGGCGTGCTGCTGTTTATTATTCTTCTGCTGTTTATTCGTAAACCCCGTCCTAACGGCTCGGTGGCGGGACTGTTCTTATTAGCCTACGGTGTCTTCCGTATTCTTGTTGAATTTGCCCGTGAACCCGATGCACACCTGGGCTTGCTGAGCTTTGGCTTGAGTATGGGACAGATATTGTCCCTGCCGATGGTGATTGCCGGTATCAGCTTAATTGCTTTTGCTTATTGCAACAAAGAACAGCACACTAGGGGTTGTTGACCTTTCGAGTTCAAATTTTGTTCAATCTAAACGCGTTCTGAGCAAGGCGCGAGGAGTGAAGCATAGTTATTCTATGTAAACGACGAGCAACGCAGCGCAGGACGCGTTTAGATGAACCCGCAGGGCAGCATTTGTTCGCGCGATCGTATGCGTTATCGCCTACTTATGTAGAATAACTACACTACGTAGGCTCTGCCTTGCATAAAGCACGAACAAATTGCTGCAAAAATAAACGCGAAAGGTCAATAGCCCCTCGCGGTAAGCAAAACAGTTAAGCAAAGATGAGTAGGTGAAAAGAGATGAAACAATATTTAGATTTATGCCAGCGTATTATTGAAGAGGGCGTTTGGATTGAGAATGAGCGTACCCAGAAACGTTGTTTGACCGTGATTAATGCGGATCTGCAGTATGATGTGGGAAATAATAAATTCCCGATGATCACCACGCGTAAGAGCTTTTGGAAGTCGGCGATTGCCGAGTTGCTCGGGTATATTCGCGGTTATGATAATGCTGCCGATTTTAGAGCCTTAGGAACTAAAACCTGGGATGCCAATGCCAATCTCAATGCCGCCTGGTTAAACAATCAATACCGCAAAGGTACGGATGATATGGGGCGTGTTTACGGCGTGCAGGGGCGCGCCTGGGCAAAGCCTGATGGCGGCCATCTGGATCAGTTAAAAAAAGTGGTGGATAACCTGAAAAACGGTATTGACGATCGCGGTGAAATTATCACCTTTTATAATCCCGGTGAATTCCATATGGGCTGCTTACGTCCGTGCATGCATACCCATACCTTTTCCCTGCTGGGCGATACCCTTTACCTGACCAGTTATCAGCGCTCCTGTGATGTTCCGCTCGGGCTGAACTTTAACCAGGTGCAGGTGTTTACCTTTCTGGCGTTAATGGCGCAGATCACCGGAAAAAAACCGGGAATGGCCTACCATAAGATTGTTAATGCGCATATCTATGAAGACCAATTTGAGCTGATGCGTGATGTGCAGTTAAAGCGCAAGCCGTTTGCCTCGCCTAAACTGACCATTAATCCGAAGATTAAGTCACTTGAAGATCTGGAAACCTGGGTCACCATGGATGATTTTGAGGTCAGTGACTATCAGCATCATGAGGCGATTAAATACCCGTTTTCAGTTTAAGAAACGCGCTAGATACGTTTTTTACTAAGTGTAACTAATAAGTTAAGAGAGGCCGATTCGGCCTTTTATTTTATTTATACCTATGATGATATATACTTTGTCTGAATTTTATTCCGATAAAACGATTCCAATACAGCGTTTTTGCGCTGCAACAAAGAGGTTATTATTGTGCTAGAAGCTTATCGTAAACATGTCGCAGAGCGTGCTGAACAGGGTGTTGTTCCACAGCCGCTTAATGCTGAACAGACGGCTGCATTAGTTGAATTATTAAAGAATCCACCGCAAGGTGAAGAAGCCTTTCTGATCGAGCTGTTAGAAAACCGAATTCCCCCGGGGGTAGATGAAGCGGCTTATGTTAAAGCCGGGTTTCTATCTGCTGTTGCATCAGCCGAAGTCACATCACCGATTGTTACCCCTGAACATGCCGTTAAGTTATTAGGTACTATGCAGGGTGGTTACAATATTGAACCTTTGATCGCGCAACTTGATAACGAAGCACTTGCCCCGCTGGCGGTAGAAGCGCTATCCCATACATTATTAATGTTTGATGCGTTTTTTGATGTTGAAGAAAAAGCAAAAGCGGGTAATGCTTTTGCGCAGCAAATATTGCAGTCCTGGGCGGATGCACAATGGTTCTTAGAGAAACCAGTTGTTGCTGAAAAAATGACCATGACAGTCTTTAAAGTCCCGGGTGAAACCAATACCGATGACCTGTCACCGGCGCCGGATGCCTGGTCGCGTCCTGATATTCCGCTGCATGCCCTGGCGATGCTTAAGAACTCTCGTGAGGGGGTTGAAGCTGATGAAGAGGGCGTGGTCGGTCCGATTAAGCAGATTGATGCCTTAAAAGCAAAGGGTCACCAACTCGCCTATGTGGGTGATGTTGTCGGTACAGGCTCTTCGCGTAAATCTGCAACCAACTCTGTGCTCTGGTTTATGGGTAATGATATTCCCTATGTGCCGAATAAACGTGCTGGTGGCGTCTGTATCGGCGGAAAAATTGCACCTATTTTCTTTAATACCATGGAAGACTCAGGGGCACTGCCTATTGAAATGGACGTCAGCAAATTAAACACCGGAGACGTTATTGATATTTATCCGCATCAGGGCGTGGTAAAAAATCATGAGACCGGTGAGCTGATTGCTGAATTTACCTTAAAAACCAAGATTATTCTTGATGAAGTCCGTGCCGGCGGCCGTATTCCGCTTATTATCGGACGCGGTTTGACTGAGCGTGCGCGTAAATCACTGGGCCTTGAAGCGTCAACGGTATTTAAGTTGCCGGAAGAAACAGAAGTTTCCACTAAAGGTTATACGCTGGCACAAAAAATGGTCGGTAAAGCCTGCGGTACAGAAGGTGTGCGCGCCGGTCAGTACTGTGAACCGAAAATGACCACGGTTGGCTCGCAGGATACAACGGGACCCATGACCCGCGATGAGCTTAAAGATTTAGCTTGTTTAGGTTTCTCTGCCGATCTGGTTATGCAGTCTTTCTGTCATACGGCTGCCTACCCGAAACCTATTGATGTGACTACCCATCATACGCTGCCTGACTTTATTATGAATCGTGGTGGTGTTTCCCTGCGCCCGGGCGACGGTATTATCCACTCCTGGTTAAACCGCATGTTACTGCCGGATACGGTCGGTACTGGTGGCGATTCACATACCCGTTTCCCGCTTGGTATCTCTTTTCCGGCCGGCTCAGGGTTAGTTGCATTTGCCGCAGCAACGGGCGTTATGCCGCTGGATATGCCGGAATCGGTGCTAGTGCGCTTTAAGGGCGAGCTGCAACCGGGCGTGACACTGCGTGATTTAGTCAATGCCATTCCTTATCAGGCGATTAAAGACGGCCTGCTGACCGTAGAAAAAGCAAACAAAATAAATATCTTTTCCGGTCGTGTGCTGGAAATTGAAGGTCTGCCGACACTGAAAGTCGAGCAGGCATTTGAGCTTTCCGATGCATCGGCAGAACGCAGTGCCGCAGGCTGTGCCATCAAGCTTGATAAAGAGCCTATCATTGAATACTTAAACTCAAATATTGTCATGCTTAAGTGGATGATTGCCGAAGGTTATGGTGATGTGCGTACCATTACCCGCCGCATCGAGGAGATGGAGGCCTGGTTGGCGGATCCGCAGTTAATGGAAGCGGATGCCGATGCTGAATATGCCGCAGTGATTGATATTGATTTAAATGAAATAAAAGAGCCGATCCTGGCCTGCCCGAATGACCCTGACGATGTGAAACTGTTGTCAGAAGTCGCCGGTCATAAAATCGATGAGGTATTTATCGGTTCATGTATGACCAATATTGGCCACTTCCGTGCTGCCGGTAATTTATTGGATAAGTATAAAGGCCAGTTACCGACCCGTTTATGGGTTTCACCACCGACCAAAATGGATGCCACGCAACTTTCTGATGAAGGTTATTACAGTATTTTTGGTAAAATTGGCGCACGTATGGAAATGCCGGGTTGTTCATTATGCATGGGTAATCAGGCGCGCGTTGCTGATGGTGCAACTGTGGTTTCTACCTCAACACGTAACTTCCCGAACCGTTTAGGTAATAATGCCAATGTTTATTTAAGCTCTGCTGAGCTGGCTGCGGTTGCCGCTATTGAAGGCAAGTTACCGACAGTTGCTGAGTATATGAAGTATGCCGAATCATTAGATGCGGTTGCCGCTGAAACTTACCGTTATCTGAATTTTGATCAAATTAAAGATTACACGGATAAAGCAGATACGGTTATCGCCATCCAAGAGGTGTAGAGGCAGAGTTAAAAAGTAAGGCTTGCTTTTAAAACCTATTTTCATTTGAAAATAGGTTTTTTTGTTTGCCCAGCAAAGCTGGCAAACCCGCTCACTTGCAAGAGAGTGAGATCACCCCGACTGGGGGGAAGATAATCCGAATGGCAAGGGCGTTGTTGGCCAACGACAAGGTCTGAAGGAAGCCATAGGAAGTTAGAGGTACACAACTAACCGTAACCTGTTTCGGCAGCATGGGTGGGTAAGCGTCCAAAATAGCGCAAAGCCCGATACTCAGTCAGACCCATGCTGTGTTTGAGGGTGGCATTTCTAACAGGGAGTCAGTGTAATAACTGGGGAAGCCTGGCACTGCATCCAGTCCGAAGGATTGGGCATATTATCTCAAGAGGTGACTCAAGGTTAATATGAGTGTGAGGTGGCAGATGAACCCGTAGTAGTGAATAAGGCTCGGCCGATGAAAGCCAGTAATGGTGTGGAGGATAAAACCAAGCCGACTATCAGCATGATGTCTGATAGAGTCAATTTCAGTCAAAAGCTTTAATTGATTGCGAAGGGGGGAAGTATTCTTTAAGCATATGAAAAGTGCCGAATTTAAACTATCGGCTCACAAGTGCTTTGACGAAAGCAGGCCTAATATGACGGCTAAGCAGAAATGTGGACGCTGAGAACAGAGGGCTGAGCAACGGAGTAATTGCATACCGCTTAGGCAGATTGCCGATGGGCTAGCACACCTAATGTAGCAATGAAGAATCGAACGATAGGATAAAGGACAGCGACCGGGCATATCGCAAGC
This sequence comes from uncultured Psychromonas sp., assembly GCA_963674525.2. Taxonomy (GTDB): domain Bacteria; phylum Pseudomonadota; class Gammaproteobacteria; order Enterobacterales; family Psychromonadaceae; genus Psychromonas. Next base: position 180,841 of record CAXXRV010000029.1, read on the forward strand.
AAGGGCAGGTAAGTGAGAGTTTATTACAGCTTGTATCAGCAGATATTGGACATCAACAACTTGTACAAGGGGTTCAAAAAGGTCAAAAGCGCCAAAGGAGCAGCCGGAATAGATGGGCAGTCCATCGGTGAGTTTGCCGAGCACCTGGAAATAAACTTAAAACAACTGCAATTTGAACTGCAAACTAAACAATATCGCGCGCAGGCCGTTAAACGGGTGGAGATCCCCAAAGACGATGGTGGTGTGAGATTATTAGGAATACCCGCAGTTCGAGACCGCATAGTACAACAAACACTATTAAACATACTCCAACCGATCTTCGAACCGGAGTTCCATCCATCAAGTTATGGGTATCGACCGGAGCGAAGTTGCCATGATGCTATCAGCAAAGCGACCGTATTTATGCGTAAATATGAGCGTCAATGGGTAGTGGATATGGATCTGTCGAAGTGTTTTGACCTGCTTGATCACCAGTTGATCATAAAAAGCATTCAAAGACGGGTAACAGACGGTAGCATTTTAAAGCTGATCACTCAGTTTTTAAAAAGTGGGGTCATGATTGGCAAAAACTGGGAAGCGAGCCGGGTAGGCAGTCCGCAAGGGGGCGTTATCAGTCCGCTTATTGCAAATATCTACCTCGATGCGTTTGATCAAGAGATGAAAAAGCGTCAGCACCGAATAGTGCGTTACGCTGACGACATCCTGATCCTGTGTAATACAGAAAGAGCCGCCGAGAACGCCTTAACGCAAGCGACGCAGATACTGGAAAAAGACCTGAAACTGACGGTCAACAAGAAGAAAACCCACATAGCGCATAGCGATAATGGGGTTAAATTCTTAGGCGTGGAGATAGGTAGCCGCTACACGCGGATACAACCATCCAAGCTTCAAGGCTTTAAAGTAAAGGTTAAAGCGTTAACAAAACGCAATGGTGGTCAAAACCTAGCCGAAGTGATCAAACGGCTTAATCCGGTCATACGGGGTTTTGTAAACTACTTCAGTATCGCCAATTGCAAACGTGAGTTAAAACGATTAGCCGGCTGGATCAGGCGAAGGTTAAGGGCAATACAGCTTAAACTGTGGAAGAAGCCGAGCAGGTTGCATCGACGGTTAAAGCAGCTGAGGTATAAGCCACCCTTTAAGTTCATAAAGATGAACTCGTGGCGAAATTCCAGAAGCCCCTTATCGAGCTATGCCATGCCGAACAGTTGGTTGGAAGAACTTGGTTTGTATAATATAGAAAATGTGAGTACCGGTTGGCTTGCTCCATCAGCGTTTGTGAAGACGCGATGATGGAATCTGAGAATACATGAGCCGTATACGAGGTCCGTACGTACGGTTCTGTGAGAGGGATGAGGCATAAAGCCTCACCCTACTCGATATACCTTAAATACAGACTTATAGAATATATTTCGCTATACTATCTAGTTTTAATCAAATTTAATTGATAAAAGTGTGAATTGGGTAGGTGACTCTTGTTTTTTCATCTAAAATTTATAATATACCCGGTTTTTATAAAATGATACGGTTTTATAAATATAGTGGCTGATGGGCAGCCCGATAAATTTAATATTATTAATATATAAGTGGGTGCTGTTATGTTAGAAAAAAGTTTAATGGTCGGTGAATTCCACATCGATACAAGTCAGAATAGTTTGATCCATGGTAGCAGAAAGGTCTATTTAGGCCCTCTACGTACTTCTCTTTTACATTTTTTATGTAAAAACGTTAATACGGTTGTTACTCGTGAAGATCTTGCTCAGCATGTCTGGGGACGTTTAGTGACGGATCATACGATCAATCAGCATATCTCTCAGCTACGCAAAAGTATTGGCACATTGAGCCTGCATGGCTTAAATATTTCAACTATTCCTAAACGCGGTTATATTGCCCGCATGGAAGGTGTCGGTATTCCTGCTGATACCCAGGTTGCTCCTCTTGCGCAGGGTGAAAGTAGCGTTAATGCAATTAGCAGTATGAAAGTATTGGTTGTTGAAGCAGAAGCAAATGAACGTATTCAACTTATTGAATTATTAGAAGCAGTCGATGTTGCCTATGTGGAAGGGGTGGCAACAACTATTGAAGCTGAACGTTCTGTGGCACTGCAGGATTTTGATTTGATTATTGTCGATTCTTTACTGGCGGATAATGCAGGTATTGAGCTTATTAAACGTATTCGTACCGGTCAGACTTCAGCAGCAGCAGACATCAGTATTTTAAGCTCACATTTTGATGTACAGCGTGAATTACTGGGTCTGAACAGCTTATTGGATGTGCAAGGTTTATTATTAAAACCATTTGAAAGCAGCCGTTTAAAACAGATGTTAATGGTGGCCAGCAAATCAAATGTCATCTTAAAACCTCAAGCTGCCTACGAACTTGTGCCTGTTGATGTTTTGGCTACTGCTGCACAGGGCAAAGCGATTAACGAATAAAGAACCTGTTCGGCAATCACTTTGTATGCTCGTTTAGAAAGGCTCTGGTGGCAACATCTGGGCCTTTTTTTTTGTAAATTGCTAGCACAGTCCCTGCTTTTCAATCCGTAACAAGCCATGCTTGATTGTCCCTGGTGCACTAGCAATAAGCGCATATTGCTGGAAAAATTCACATAAAGTGCATAAAAACAATCCGAAACTAGGATATAAAAGGCCAAAAAAAGAAGGTTAAAAGCGATGACCTGTTTATTATTCAAAGTGCGAGTGAGTGAGCTTATAAACATTCACTCATAACCTAACTTGTTGATATAAATATGATAAACAGAGAAATGAAGGAGCTTATCTTAGCCGTTAATATTGCTAGCTGACAGCTAGGCTATGACAAATGATTGAGCGCAAGCTCTTTAGTTTAGATTTAAGCGCAAAAAATATTGATATGCACGATTAATCTTTGCTAAAATCTGCGTTCAATTCGCTAGAGACATGTGATTCTGATGGGAAATAATGTAGTAATTCTCGGCACTCAATGGGGTGACGAAGGTAAAGGGAAGGTTGTAGACCTACTAACAGATAAAGCACAATGGGTGGTTCGCTATCAAGGTGGACACAATGCAGGCCATACACTTGTAATTGACGGTGAAAAAACCGTTCTTCATCTAATTCCATCAGGCATTCTGCGTGATAATGTAAAATGTGTTATCGGCAATGGCGTGGTTTTATCACCGGAAGCTTTGCTGAAAGAGCTTAAAATGCTTGAAGATCGTGGCGTGCCTGCTACCGAGCGTCTGTTTATCAGCGAAGGTTGCCCGCTGATCCTGCCATACCATGTGGCACTTGATGTTGCCCGTGAAAAAGCACGCGGTTGTAAGGCAATAGGTACAACGGGACGTGGTATCGGTCCGGCGTATGAAGATAAAGTTGCGCGTCGCGGTTTACGTGTTGATGATCTGTTCAATATGGAGACATTTGCAGCGAAACTCAAAGAAGTTGTTGAATACCATAACTTCCAATTAGTGAACTACTACAAAGTAGAAGCGGTTAACTATGAAGATGTATTAAAGCAGATGACTGAGGTTGCCGAGCTGCTTAAAGGTATGGTCATTGATGTGACTGACGAGCTGGATAAAGCGCGTATTAAAGGCGAAAATATCCTCTTTGAAGGTGCACAGGGCACACTGCTTGATATCGATCATGGTACTTACCCTTATGTAACGTCTTCCAATACCACTGCGGGTGGTGTTGCGACAGGAAGTGGTTTTGGTCCGACACATATCGATTATGTATTGGGGATCGTTAAAGCCTATACAACACGTGTTGGCTCAGGCCCTTTCCCGACCGAGTTATACGATGGTGAAGATAAGTTAGATCCTGCCGGCAAGCACCTTGGTGAAAAAGGCCATGAGTTTGGTGCGACAACAGGACGTCTGCGCCGTACCGGTTGGTTTGATGCGGTGGCTATTAAGCGTGCTGTACAGCTTAACAGCATTACCGGTTTCTGCCTGACTAAGCTGGATGTATTAGACGGTCTGGAAGAGATTAAGATCTGTACCGCTTATAAAATGCCCGATGGTAAGCTGCTTGATGTGCCGCCAATGGCTGCCGATGGCTACTACCTGGCGACACCGGTTTATGAAACTATGCCCGGCTGGAGTGAAAGTTCATTTGGCGTAACTTCATTTGACGCTCTGCCGGAAAATGCCAAAGCTTATATTAAACGCTTAGAAGAAGTAACCGGCGTACCGATGGATATTATTTCCACCGGTCCGGATCGTAATGAAACCATGATTCAGGTTAACCCGTTTAACTAATTCATTACTGCCTTCAGTATTAATAAAAAGCCCTTATCGCTAGCACGTTAAGGGCTTTTTTGTTTGCCCTGCACAGCGGCAAACCCGCTCAGCATAAAATGCCTAAAGCAGGCAAGCCTGCACATTATCAAGATTCCTATTCCACTCAGCTTATCAGAAAATATCTATACTATTATCGGTTTTAGAGAAAAACTGTTTTATAGCCTTAAGCATAGGAGATAGCATGACTTATCAGTGGTGGCACAATGCTGTTGTTTATCAAATCTATCCGCGCAGCTTTTACGATAGTAATGGTGATGGCATCGGAGATATTCCCGGTATTATTTTAAAGCTCGATTATCTTGCTGATCTGGGAATAAATGTTATCTGGTTGTCACCCATTTATAAATCGCCTATGGTAGATAATGGTTATGATATCGCCGACTATCAGGACATTGCCGCGGAATTTGGCACTATGCAAGATATGGAGCAGCTGATCCGTGAGGCCCGCGACAGGAATATTCGTATCATGATGGACCTGGTGGTAAACCATACCTCAGATCAGCATCCATGGTTTATTCAGGCGCAAAGCAGCCCAAATAATGCTTACCGGGATTACTATATCTGGCGGGATCCGCCACGAGACAGAGCACTTCCCGATCAGCAGCAGTCCATCTTTGGCGGCAGCGCCTGGCAGTGGCACGAAGCAAGCAAACAGTATTACTATCATCTGTTTTCAAAACATCAGCCGGATCTGAATTGGGAAAATCCAGCGGTTCAGCAAGCGATCTTTGCCATGATCAACTGGTGGATAGAGAAAGGTATTGGCGGTTTTCGTTTGGATGTTATCGATTTAATCGGCAAACAGGTGGACAAGGGGATAACCGCAAACGGGCCTAATCTTCATCCTTTGCTGCAGAAAATGCATCGTGCGACATTCGCCGCAACAGATCTGCTCACAGTGGGAGAAACCTGGGGGGTAACAGCGGATCAGGCAAAGTGCTATTCAGCACCTGCACGTAAAGAGTTGTCTATGGTCTTTCAATTCGAGCATATTACGCAAACATGGGAAAATGGTGACAAATGGCAGCCTGTAGCGCTTGATATTCGCCGGCTCAAGGAGACCTTGAGCAAATGGCAGATAGCGCTGCAGAATGAAGGTTGGAACGCCTTGTTCTGGAGCAACCACGACCTGCCACGCGCGGTCTCTAAGTTTGGCGATGATAAGTGCTATCGTGTCGCATCGGCAAAAATGCTGGCAACCACGCTGCACTTTCTTAAAGGCACCCCTTTTATCTATCAGGGGGAAGAGATTGCCATGAGCAATGTGCAGTTCGACACGCTCGAGCACTATAAAGATATTGAAACGCTCAATTTTTATCAAGTTAAAACGGCTGCGGGCATGGCGCACGATGAAATGATGCAGGCCATTTATAAAAACAGTCGGGATAATGCTCGTACACCGATGCAGTGGAACGCGCGCAAGAATGCCGGCTTTAGCTGCGGAGTACCCTGGATTGGCATCAACAGCAACTATCTGCAGGTCAATGTTGACCAGGCATTAGCAGATAAAAACTCAGTGCTGCAGCATTATAAAAAGCTGATTGCCTACCGGAAAAGCTTAGCCGTTATTACCGAAGGTGATTTTACGCCGCTACTTGAGGAGCATGACAAAGTATTTGCTTATCTGCGTAAAAATGAAGAGATGCAGATCCTGGTATTAAGCAATTTCAGTGGCGAATCACAAAGCTTAGTGTTTCCCCGTGAACTGCACAACCGCCGGGTTGAAGATTTGCTGCACAACTATGATAAGGTTGATTTTCTTACTGGAGAAATTACCTTAAAACCTTATGAATCATTTGCAGTAAAACTGAGAGGGAAATAAAAGAGCAGAGCTTTAACTTATATTATTTGTGATAATAGTCGCAAATGGGGAGCGCTCCCATTGGCTTGTTGGGGTGATTTGCTATAGTTGTCGCATGGGAGCGATCCCATCCTGTTTCACAATAAAATGGATAGCGATATGAGTAAAATTAATCAGCAGCAAGTTGAGCGTTTGCTTGAACTAATCGGCGGTGGTGAGAACATTGGCAGCGTTAGTCATTGTTTAACACGTTTACGTTTTGCCTTGCTAGATACAGAATTAGCAAATATTAAAGCGATAGAAAAAATTCCTATGGTAAAAGGCTGCTTTACCAATGCCGGACAATTTCAAATCGTCATTGGTACTGAAGTAGATGAAGTTCATAAAATGTTAGTGCAGCTAAGCGGCAATAAAGGCGCAGATAAAGAAGCGACAAAAGCAGCTGCACGGCAAAATATGAGTCTGCTTGAACGCTCTATTTCCCATATGGCGGAGATCTTTGTGCCGCTTTTGCCGGCCATTATTACTGGCGGTCTGATTCTTGGTTTTCGCAATGTGATCGGTGATATCCGCATGTTCGATGGTAAAACGCTGGTTGAGGTCAGTCAGTTTTGGGCTGCAGTTCACTCTTTCCTATGGCTGCTTGGTGAAGCGATCTTTCACTTTTTACCCGTTGGCGTTTGTTGGGCAACGGTGAAAAAACTCGGCGGCACACCGATCCTCGGTATTGTCCTTGGTATTACCTTGGTTTCGCCGCAGTTGATGAATGCTTATGCTATCGGCTCAGGCACGCCGGATGTTTGGGACTTTGGCTTGTTTGTGATGGAGAAGGTGGGTTATCAGGCACAGGTTATTCCGGCTATATTAGCCGGTATGGCATTGGCGATAATTGAAACCAATCTGAAGAAAATTATTCCTGCTTATCTGTATTTAGTGATTGTGCCCTTCGTGTCACTCCTTGTTGCTGTTGTCCTGGCACATTCTATTATCGGTCCTATTGGACGTGAGATTGGCAATGCTGTCGGTTATGCTGCTAAAGTAGCAATGACCGGTGATTTTGCGGTGTTAGGTTCGATGGTGTTTGGTTTCTTTTATGCGCCATTGGTGATTACCGGTATTCATCACACGACCAATGCCGTTGATCTGCAGTTAATGCAGGATATGGGCGGTACGCCTATCTGGCCGTTAATCGCCCTGGCTAATATTGCTCAGGCTTCAGCTGTTATCGGTATTATCTGGGTCAGTAAAAAAGAGAATGAGCGTGAAATCACAGTACCTGCTGCTATCTCAGCTTATTTAGGAGTAACAGAGCCTGCTATGTACGGTGTTAACCTGAAATATAAGTTCCCTATGTTATGTGCAATGATCGGCTCGGCCCTTGCTGCCGCTATCTGTGGTAGTGCCGGTGTGATGGCGAATGGGATTGGTGTCGGCGGATTACCGGGCATTCTGTCCATTCAGCCGCAATATTGGGCAGTATATGCACTGGCGATGGCAACGGCTGTGGTGGTGCCAATAGTGTTAACAATTATACTTCATAAGCGTGCCCAGCAGAAAGGCGAGCTTTCGCAAAATGCGCAGACTGATGAAGAATTACAAGCTGTAGCTAATTAATATCAATGAAATTAACTGTTGTGCATTAAACTTTGCGCAACAGTTTTGCAATCAATTTTGGAGAAGAAAATGTTATCTGTTGTTGTCGATCTTGGTGGGACAAATATTCGTCTGGCGGTATGCGCTCTTAAAACTGGAGAGTTGAGTCAATTAAAAGAGTTTACCTGTGCTGAATTTAGCTCTCTTGAAGAGGTGCTGGTTCAATACTTTGCAGACTTGCAGGGGGAAGTTAAACATCTTTGTATCGGTATTGCCTGCCCGGTTGAAGGCGATCAAATCACCATGACCAATTTAAGCTGGGCGTTTTCGCAGCAGGCACTGAAAGAAAAATTAAAATTAGCGTCGCTCTATGTGATTAATGATTATACGGCTATCTCATTGGCACTGCCTTTTCTTTCTGCTCAGGAAAAAATACAGATAGGTGGCGGTGAGGCAAAAACGGATGGGGTTACGGCCGTATTTGGACCGGGAACGGGACTGGGTGTTTCACACATTATTAAGCCGGCGGATAAGTGGATAAGTCTAGATGGTGAAGGCGGACATGTCAGCTTTACCGTTAATACACGTGAGCAGGCGGATATTTTATTTTTGTTACAGGAGAAGTTCGGCCATGTTTCTGCTGAGCGGATTTTATCCGGACAAGGCTTAGTTAATCTCTACCAAAGTCTTTGTACTTTATCCGGGCAGCAGGCTGAATTTACAGAGCCTAAAGAGGTATCGAAAGCTGCACTCGATGGCAGTTGTACTATCGCACGTAGAAGTCTGCAGGTTTTCTGTCAGGTGATGGGCGGTTTTGCCGGTAATCTGGCGTTGAATCTTGATTGTACTGGAGGGGTGTATATTGCCGGTGGTATCGTGCCGCGCTTTATAGATTTCTTCCAGGCAAGTGAGTTCAGAAGTTTCTTTGAAGAGAAGGGACGCTTTAAAGATTATCTGTCCGCCATTCCGACGTTTTTAATTACTCATGATAATCCCGGCTTATTGGGAGCTGCTGTTTATCTTCGTCAAGAATTAGCCTTTATTAAATAAAAAATCGAGGCCCTTATTATTGTTCGCTGATAAGGGCTTTTTGCGCTGCATATATGCATAAGGAACTCTGAAAAGAATTGAAATATAGATTTTAATAGCGATAATGAATAAATATTCATTAGGCCGATAAATTTATGACAAAAAAACTTACCATTCTTGATATTGCCAAGCTAGCCGGGGTCGGTAAATCTACCGTATCACGTGTATTAACTAATGATCCTAAAGTAAGACCTAGCACCAGAGAAAAGGTTGAACGTATTATTGCAGAGTCCGGCTATGTGCCCTCTAAGTCTGCTCAAGCTATGGCAGGCGGAAGCAGCAAGGTTATCGGCATTATTATTTCGCGCCTTGATTCAGCCTCTGAAAACAGAGTTGTAAGGGGGGTTTTGCAGGTTATTTATGCAGCCGGTTATGATGCGCTGATCATGGAAGGGCAGTTTAATGCAGAAAAAACCAATGAACATTTAGCCGTTCTGCAGAAGAGAGATGTTGATGGCGTGATCCTGTTTGGTTTTAGCGGCTGTGATCTGTCAGCAGTCGAAGAGTGGGCGCATAAAGCGGTTCTGATCGCGATTGACAGCGAACGGGTTTCATCGGTTGGTTATGATAATTACGCTATGATCAAGCAGGCAATGACTTATATTCAAGCTCAGGGGAAGCAGCATATCAGTTATATCGGTGTGGATATTGAGGATAAAACGACAGGCCTAATGCGCCTTAATGCTTATCTGGATTGCTGTAAAGCCGCGCATATACAGGCTAACTTTCAGCTTGGAGAGTTGAGTTATAAAAGTGCTTATGATCTTACCGAAAAAGTCCTGACCCCTGAAACACAGGCGATTGTCTGCGCCAGTGATACTCTGGCGATGGGCGTTGCCAAACGCCTGCAGGAGCTTGATCGCAGCGATATATTGGTTTCCGGGATCGGCGCAACCGATTTGCTTGCATTTATTTTTCCTAATACCTTCAGTATTAATCCCGGTTACTATTCGGCGGGCAAGAGCGCTGCTAATCTGCTGCTCAAACAGTTAGCAGGTGAATCAGCCGTCACTCATTTAACGCAGCAGGCTGCTGTGATTTAATAGTAGTTAAAACTTTTCTTTGCCCATGCTTCTTCCTGATCTCCTTATTACTATTTTGTGATTGCTGTCTAATATTGGGATCGCTCCCATTATCATGCCTAGGTTTTGTGCTATAGTTGTCTAGTGGGAGCGGTCCCGTTATGTGGTTTCACAATAGAAGGGTAATGAAATGAGTAAAATTGATCAGAAACAGGTTGAGCGCTTGATTGAACTTGTCGGCGGGGAGGGCAATATAGCAAGCGTCAGCCATTGTTTAACGCGCTTACGCTTTGCCTTAGAGCATCCGGATTTGGCAAAACTTAAAGAGATAGAAAAAATTCCTATGGTAAAAGGCGCATTTACTAATGCAGGCCAGTTTCAAATCGTGATTGGCACTGAAGTGGACCAGGTCCATAAAATGTTGACCCAGATAACGGGTGGTAAAGGAGCCGATAAAGAAGCGACAAAACTGGCCGCACGGCAGAATATGAACCTTCTTGAACGATCTATTTCGCATATGGCGGAGATTTTTGTACCGCTTTTACCGGCCATTATTACCGGTGGTTTAATCCTGGGTTTCCGTAACGTTATCGGTGATATCAGGATGTTCGACGGTAAGACCCTGGTTGAAATCAGCCAGTTCTGGGCTGCGCTTCACTCCTTCCTGTGGCTGCTGGGTGAAGCTATCTTTCATTTCCTACCCGTTGGTGTTTGTTGGGCGACGGTACGAAAACTAGGCGGCACACCGATTCTCGGTATTGTTCTCGGTATTACATTGGTTTCACCGCAGTTGATGAATGCTTATGCTATCGGCTCAGCAATACCCGATGTTTGGGACTTTGGTTTCTTTGCGATGGAGAAGGTCGGTTATCAGGCGCAGGTTATTCCTGCAATTTTAGCGGGTGTGGCATTGGCTTTAATTGAAACAAATCTTAAGAAAGTGATTCCTGCCTATTTATATCTAGTGATTGTTCCCTTTGTGTCACTTCTTGTTGCTGTTGTCCTGGCGCATTCTATTATCGGTCCAATCGGACGGGAAATTGGTAATGGTGTCGGTTATGCCGCTAAAGTTGCCATGACCGGTGATTTTGCAATTTTAGGCTCGATGGTTTTTGGCTTCTTTTATGCGCCATTGGTGATTACCGGCATTCACCATACAACCAATGCGGTAGATCTGCAGTTAATGCAGGATATGGGTGGGACACCTATCTGGCCGCTCATTGCCCTGTCTAATATTGCCCAGGCTTCTGCTGTGGTCGGTATTATCTGGATCAGTAAAAAAGAGAACGAGCGTGAAATCTCAGTACCTGCTGCTATTTCAGCTTATTTAGGTGTCACTGAGCCTGCTATGTACGGCATTAATCTGAAATATAAATTCCCTATGTTATCAGCAATGATCGGCTCTGCCATTGCAGCCGGTATTTGCGCAATGGTCGGGGTCATGGCGAACGGAATCGGCGTCGGTGGATTGCCGGGGATCCTATCAATTCAACCACAATATTGGGCAGTATACGCGCTGGCTATGCTCGCTGCTGTGGTCGTGCCCATTGCATTAACACTTGTGCTTTATAAGCGCGCTCATAAAAAGGGTAACCTTGAGGAAGTTGAATTAATTGAAGATGAAGTCGAAGCGGTCATTAAAAACTAAGCAGTAATAAAAATAGATTAACCGTTGAGTACAAGCTGTTACTCAACGCTTTTATTAGAAAATTAAGAGTTAATATATATGAATAAAATAGATAACGAATGGTGGCGTACGGCGACTGTTTATCAAATTTACCCTAAAAGTTTTTGTGATAGTGGCAGTAAGGGCACCGGGGATATTAAAGGTATTATCTCTAAACTTGATTACCTGAAAACATTAGGTATTGATGCTATCTGGCTTACTCCTATTTATCAGTCACCGATGATTGATAATGGTTATGATATCTCTGATTATTATGCTATCAATCCTGATTTCGGCTGCATGGCTGATTTTGATCTGCTGCTGGAGACGGCACATCAAAAAGGGATGCGCATTATTTTGGATATCGTGGTTAATCATACTTCAACAGAACATAAATGGTTTAAATCAGCGCTTGGTAATAAAGAGAGTGAATATCGTGATTATTATATCTGGAAAGATCCGGTCGATGGTCAGGCGCCGACTAACTGGGAATCAAAGTTTGGTGGTAATGCCTGGGAGTTGGATAAGAAAACTAACCAGTATTACCTGCATCTTTTTGCTAAAGAGCAGGCTGATTTGAACTGGGAAAATCCAAAAGTGCGTGATGAAGTAAAAAACATTATCAGTTTTTGGGCGGAGAAAGGAGTCGACGGTTTCCGTCTTGATGTAATTAATCTGATCTCCAAACAGCAGGATTATCAAAATGACTATCAAGGCGATGGCCGTCGTTTTTATACCGACGGACCGCGTGTGCATGAGTTTCTGCAGGAGATCAGTGAGGCGGTATTTAATAAATACGGCTCGGTAACGGTTGGCGAGATGTCCTCCACCTCACTTGAGCAGTGTCAGCAGTATTCATCACTTGATGGCAAAGAGTTATCTATGGTGTTTAATTTCCACCATCTGAAGGTTGATTATGTCAACGGTGAAAAGTGGACGCAGGCACCCTTTGATTTTCTGCAACTGAAATCGATTTTTAACCACTGGCAGCGAGGGATGTCCGGTAAAGGCTGGTCGGCACTGTTCTGGTGTAACCATGATCAGCCGCGTATCGTCAGCCGCTTAGGTGATGATCGGCAATATCGTGTTGAGTCCGCGAAAATGCTGGCGACTTCAATCCATATGATGCAGGGCACGCCTTATGTTTATCAGGGCGAAGAGATTGGCATGACTAATCCCGGCTATACCTCAATTGAGCAATACCGTGATCTGGAAAGTACGAATATGTACGAGATTATGCGCAATGAGCAGGGTAAGAGCGAAGAGGAGGTATTGGCTATCCTTGCCCAGAAATCACGTGACAATTCGCGAACGCCTATTCAGTGGAACAGTGAGCAGCATGCAGGTTTTACTAAGGGGACACCATGGCTGGAAGTCGCTGCAAATTATAAAGAAGTGAATGTAGAGCAGGCACTTGCTGATAAAAATTCAGTTTTTTACTATTACCAGCGTTTAATTGCGCTGCGTAAAGAAGTAGAGGTGATCACCACTGGTGATTACACCGATCTTGCGCCTGAGCATGCGCAGCTGTTTTGTTACCGACGTCGTAGCGACAGGCAGACGCTGATCTGTATCAATAACTATTATGGCTCGCAGGTAGAATATGAACTGCCGGCAGATCTGGCGGTTAAGCAGGGAAGATATATCCTCGGCAATTACCCTGAATTATTGGCGGATAAGCCGCAGCATTTAATAAAGCTCAAACCTTATGAATGCCGCGTTTTGCTGATAGAGCATTAGATTTTGCTAAGAAAGCCTTTAACAGATTGCTGTTAAAGGCTTTTTATTGAAAATTAGGATTTCCTGTCTGCTGCCAGATGTGCCAGGCTGATCAAAGCCTGCTTATAGTCACTGTCGGGAATAATGGTTAATGCCGCAATTGCTTTGTCTGCTTCTTCAAGAGCGCGCTGTTGGCTGTATGCCAATGCCTTTGTTTCATGCAGAGCCTGCATGATCTCAGCAAAGTGCTCCATGCCATTCCCTTTTTTAATGGCATTTCTAATCAGTGCGTTTTGTGTGGCAGTGCCGTGCTGCATGGCATACAGGAGCGGTAGTGTCGGTTTGCCTTCAGCCAGGTCATCGCCGGTGTTTTTGCCCATCTCGTCGGCATCAGAGTTGTAATCCATAACATCATCGGTCAGCTGGAAGGCCGTGCCTAAGTATTTGCCGTAATTGAGCAGTGCGCTTTCAATCTCACTTGACTGTTCACCCAATACGCCGACCAGCTGTGTGGCGGCCTCAAAGAGTTTGGCTGTTTTCGAGTAGATCACATCCATATAGCTTTTTTCAGTGGTGTCAGGATCATTGCAGTTCATTAGCTGCTGGACCTCTCCTTCAGCAATGACATTGGTCGCTGAAGAGAGAATATCGATAACCCGCTGGCTGTGCAGTTCACCCATCATCTGAAAAGCACGCGTATATAAAAAGTCACCGACAAGGACACTGGCGGCATTACCGAACAGGGCATTGGCGGTTTTCTGACCGCGGCGCAGCTCTGATTCATCAACCACATCATCATGGAGCAGGGTTGCGGTATGAATAAATTCAATAATAGTGGCCAGTTTGGTGATGTCCGGCGTGTGGACATTGATTGCTTTAGCAGCTAAAACCGTAATCAATGGACGGATGCGTTTGCCACCACTATTAATGATATAAAAACCAAGCTGTTTAATAAGTGCAACATTCGAAGTTAATTGTGTACTTATTAATTCATTCACGTATTGCATTTCAGTTGCCGAGAGCTGCTGAATTTTTTTTATATCCATGGTGGTAAAGTTCCGTGTTTTCGCACTGCAAAAGAAAGGCCATTATTGCTGTTTACTGCCTATATCTCAACTCCGTTGACAATAAATCAGGTAACTAATTGGTGATTTTAGTGCTTCTTTCGCCAATCTTGTCCGCTATAGCTAAACTGTTGATGTTTAGCCATATTCTTATGTTTGTTTTTTTTGTTTTTGGTGACTGAATTTTGTCTCTAATATAATTGCCATGTTTTTTCTAAATATGATTGCCAATGCCGGTAATTTCCCGTAGAATCCGCCTCCAATATGATTAATAAGTGTGCTCTCGGTGCTGAAATTTAATAAATAGCACGAGATGCCTGAACGGAGTAAGAAACATGTACGCTGTTATCCAAAGTGGTGGCAAGCAACACCGTGTTGCTGTAGAACAAACTCTTCGTTTGGAAAAACTAGATGTTGAAGCTGGTGCAACTGTAGAATTTGATAAAGTTCTTCTAGTAGCAGACGCGGATGACGTAAAAGTTGGTGTTCCATACGTTGAAGGAAGTAAGGTTACTGCTGAAGTAGTAGCTCACGGTCGTGGTAAGAAAGTAACAATCGTTAAGTTCCGCCGTCGTAAGCATTCACGTAAACAAGCTGGTCATCGTCAGTGGTTTACTGAAGTTAAAATTACTGCAATTAACGCTTAATTAGGAGTTATTAAAAATGGCACATAAAAAAAGTTACTTACGGTGGTAGTACTAATAACGGTCGCGATTCAGAAAGTAAACGCCTAGGTGTTAAACGTTTTGGTGGCGAATCAGTTCTAGCTGGTAATATCCTTGTTCGTCAACGTGGTACTAAATTCCACGCTGGCACTAACGTTGGTATCGGTAAAGACCATACTCTTTTCGCTAAAGCTACGGGTGTAGTTAAGTTCGAACAGAAAGGTAAACAAAACCGTAAATTCGTTAGTATCGTAGCTGAATAATCAGTTCCGGTTAAGAACTTGAAAAGCCTCGCTGATGCGGGGTTTTTTTTTATATATACCTAAGCGTTCTCGATATTCAGGCATCTGCATGATGAGAGGGTTTAGGTATTTTTATTTCTATTTGTTATTAAAATGTGATCTATGCTCAATAGAAATGAGTATAATCACCGCTATTAAAGGTTTGCCTATTCGAGGTAGGCATATGGTTTCTTGGAGGTTTTAATGAAGTTTGTTGATGAAGCAAAAATAAAGGTCGATGCTGGAGATGGCGGCAACGGCTGTATCGGCTTCCGTAGAGAAAAATATGTACCCCGAGGAGGCCCGGATGGCGGTGATGGCGGTGACGGCGGCGATGTTTATCTGCAGGCCGATGAAAACTTAAATACCCTGATTGATTTCCGTTTTGTCCGTTTTTATGCCGCAGAGCGCGGTGAAAATGGCCAGACTCGTGATTGTACCGGCTCGCGCGGTAAGGATCTGGTTATTCCTGTGCCAGTGGGTACACGTGCCCGTGATGATGATACCGGTGAAGTACTGGGGGATCTGACTAAGCATGGACAGAAACTGATGGTTGCCAAAGGCGGTTTCCACGGTTTGGGCAATGCGCGCTTTAAAACCAGTACTAACCGTGCACCGCGCCAGAAAACCGACGGTACTCCGGGCGAAGTACGTAATCTGCAGTTAGAATTATTACTGCTTGCCGATGTGGGCATGCTCGGCTTACCCAATGCCGGTAAATCGACATTTATCCGCAGTGTGTCAGCAGCTAAGCCTAAAGTGGCGGATTATCCCTTTACCACGCTTATTCCCAATTTAGGTGTGGTGAGCATGGGCGCGGGACGCAGTTTTGTTATTGCCGATATTCCCGGCTTGATTGAAGGTGCTTCTGATGGTGCCGGGCTGGGGACGCGTTTTCTACGTCACTTAGAGCGTTGCCGTGTGCTGTTGCATATGGTCGATCTGTTACCTGCTGATGGCAGTGATCCGGCTGAAAATGCTGTAGTGATTATTGATGAGCTGACGAAGCATAGCCCGAAACTGGCTTCTAAACCGCGCTGGTTGATCTTTAATAAAACCGATCTGCTTCTTGAAGAGGAAGCGGCCGAGGTGATGGCGCGTGTTCAAGAAGCGCTTGCATGGGACGGTCCTGTTTATAAGATTGCGGCTATTTCTAAAACCGGTACTCAGGAAGTTTGCCAGGATGTGGTCGATTATTTAGAAGCGCTGCCAGCCGAATTCACCGCAGAAGAGCAGCGTGAGCAGGTCGAGTTCCAGTGGGATGATTATCATGAGTCGGCCATGGATGAGGCGCAGAAAAACGGCGATGATTTTGATGACGACGACTGGGATGAAGATGACGAGATGATGGAAGTTATCTACGTGAAAGAATAACTCACTTTTGCAAAGTTGAGTTGCTATTATATAAAACGCTGTTCAGGTTCACTTCTGAACAGCGTTTTTTTCGTTGCGCTATTGCAACTCGCATTAATTTGTCAGTACAGCATTTTATTGCGCAGGTCTGGCATGTACACTGCAGCCGGCATGTTAATCTCTGGAAGTACAATGAAGCAAAAAGCACATTATAAAATTGCATTGATCTACCTGATCTTCGGCATATTATGGATTTTTTTCTCTGATTCCGCCGTGAATAGCTTATTTCACAATCAGGCTGATATTAGCTTTGCACAGAATATAAAGGGCTGGTTTTTTATTGTGATCACCACGGGACTGTTGTTTTTTCTGGTCAGAAAAGCGGTGCATGCAACCGAAACCGTAAATAGCAAATTAATTAGCAGTTATGAACAAACCATTAAGGGCTGGGTCGATGTGATGGATTTTCGTCACCGGGAAACAAAAGATCATACCGAACGCGTGACGAAAATGACACTGATACTGGCAAAGCTTGCCGGCATCAGCGAAGAGGAAAAGCTAAAATGTATCGAACGCGGCGCAGCACTGCACGATATAGGTAAGATAGGTATTCCCGATGCGATTTTAATTAAACCCGGAAAACTGGATCAAGAAGAGTGGCAGGAGATGCGCAGACACCCGCAGATAGCCTATGATATTTTGTCGAATATCGCTTTTCTAAAAACAAGTGTCGATATCCCTTATTGCCATCATGAGAAATGGGATGGCAGCGGCTATCCGCAAGGTTTAAAAGGCACGGAGATACCGCTGAGTGCACGACTTTTTGCGGTTATCGATGTCTGGGATGCGCTTATTCATTCCCGTATCTATAAATCCGCCT
This sequence comes from uncultured Psychromonas sp., assembly GCA_963674525.2. Classification (GTDB taxonomy): domain Bacteria; phylum Pseudomonadota; class Gammaproteobacteria; order Enterobacterales; family Psychromonadaceae; genus Psychromonas. The sequence goes on from CAXXRV010000029.1 coordinate 198,259, forward strand.
GGCCGGAAGAAAAGGTACTGGCCTATATTCGCGAGCAGTCCGGAGTACATTTTGATCCGAGTGTCGTGGATCTGTTTTTAGAAAATTATCGACAGATAAAAGACGGTGCCAACATTCGTTGAGCCTTTGCTCGCGAGCTTTACTATGAATTAAGTAGAACTACGTTTTGCGCCATCGAAGCGTGGTTGTTTGTGTTTATGAGGTCAATAATGATGGAAAGGTTAGAGCTTTATTTACAGCAGTTGCTGATATCCTTGAATATTGGTAACTGGATGATGAGTTTTGTTGTTGTTTTGCTGATCACCCTGTTATTGCAGCTGCTCTGGCGGCTATTTGATAAAAAAACACAACTTATTGTTGAGCGTAGCAATTACTACTGGGATAACATTATCTGGTTTGCGCTATGGCGACCGGTAAACTGGTTAATTATGTTAATGGGTGGCTCTATGGCGCTGCGCGTAGTCGCCGAGAGTGAACAGTTATTTATTTCCGATTATCTGCCTTTGCTGCAGAAAATAGCGCTTCTGCTGCTAATCGCCTGGATATTCTGGCGTCTGGTGTATCAGACGGAGCAGACCTTTATTGCTGATGATGATAAAGATACCACTACAGTCACTGCGATTGCTAAATTGGCTAAATTATCGATAATTATAATTATCTCATTATCGGTTATCCAAACTTTAGGGGTCAGTATTTCCGGGGTGCTGGCCTTCGGTGGTATGGGCGGCTTAGTGGTCGGTATGGCAGCAAAGGATCTCCTTTCTAATCTGTTTGGGGCTTTGATGGTGTATATGGATAAACCCTTTAAAGTGGGCGACTGGATCCGCAGCCCGGATAAATCCATCGAAGGTACGGTCGAGGCAATCGGCTGGCGTGTAACCCGCATTCGTACCTTTGACAAGCGTCCGTTATATGTGCCGAACAGCTTGTTTACGCAAATTGTTGTAGAAAATCCGTCGCGTATGAGCAATCGTCGTATCAAGGAAACATTTGCGCTACGCTACCGGGATGTCGATCGTGTTGCCAGCATTATTAAAGCGGTTCGACAGATGCTTGAACAGCATCCGGATATTGATTCGCAGCAGACACTGATTGTTAATTTTGATTATTTTAATAACAGTTCGCTGGACTTTTTTATTTACACTTTTACCAAGACTACGAATTGGGTTTTGTATCATCAGATCAAGCAGGACGTGTTATTGCAGGTTGCTGAAATAGTGAAGCAGCATCAGGCCGAGTTTGCCTTTCCGACCCGGCAGCTGCATATTGATTCGGCCGTTGCGGCGCTAAAATAATTCAATCGGGCTTGTTTCACTAACAAGCCCACGGCGTCAGCTTAAATAAGGCTGTGCTTCGCGCTGTACATTTTCCAGTTCATCTAACAGTTCTAACAGTTCCGGCTCTAACAGCTCCGGGCTGATCCCTTGTTTTAATTCTTTTTCAATAATACCGGTAATTTTCTTTAATTTAGGAACGCCGCTGTAAGAGCAGCCACCATGGAATTTATGAATGATTTGGGTAAAGTGGGCATTGTCTATCTCTGCGCCTATTGCTTTGTTCACTTGCGTGGTCAACGCGGCAAATTCATCGAGGAGCATGCTCAGCATCTCTCTGGCGATCTCTTCTTTTCCTGCTGCCTGTTGTAAAGCAAGGGCCCAGTCGAATGAGCGGTTATTGACAGTCGGGCTGAGGGCCAGTTGTGTGCTGTTGGCTGGTGTGCTGATATTCTCTAACACCGGCTTATCCTGGGTCCATTTATTGATCATGCGCTGCAGTGCAATCTCGTCAATCGGCTTCGCCAGGCAGTCATCCATGCCCTGCTGTAAAAACTGCTCCTGCTCACTGGGTAAAACGTGTGCGGTAACGGCAATGATTGGGGTATGTTCATTGTTTTTATCATTTTTTATCTGCATACAGGCGCTGATCCCGTCTAAAACCGGCATTTGAATATCCATAAAGATCAGATCAAACTGTTGCGTCTTTGCCTTTTCCACCGCCCGCTGGCCGTCCATACAGGTTGACACATGGCGCACTCTATCGGCTAACATTGCGGAAATAAGTTTCAGGTTGGCCGGATTATCATCAACCGCCATGACATGGATATCTTTTCTTACCTGCGCCGGAGGATGGGTTAATTCGCTCAGCACAGGTTTATCGGAAATAAGGGTATTGGCCAGGTGTCTATGATTGATTGGCTTGCTTAAACAATGAGTGACACCGCTCGCTTTGAGCGTTTCATAAATGCCGGGATCGCTGGAGTTGACTAACAGGATAATATTATTGCTGCATTGACGCGCCTGCTGAATCTGTTGGTACAGTGGCGCTAAATTTTCACAATCGCTATAACCGATAATAATATTATCGTACTCTTTATTGAGCAAAGCTTGCCATTGCGGCAAGGTTGCCGCAGATGATACTTCAGTTCCCCACTGTTTCAGCAGTTGTGTGCAGGCCGATGCTGCATATTGATTGCTTTCATAGAGCAGGACCGACTGCTGCTGCAGGCTCTCTAGCGGCAAGCTGTTTAGCGGCGGGTGGGGGTTGCGTTCTATTTCCATGGTGAACCAGAAGGTTGAACCCTGGTTTGGCGTGGAAGTTAAGTCAATATTACCATGCATCTGCTTGACCAGTTTCTGGGTAATAACCAGGCCTAAACCGGTGCCGCCATATTGGCGGGTGATGCTGCTGTCTGCCTGGCCAAAGGCTTTAAACAGCTGCGCTTTTTGTTTATCAGAAATACCAATACCGGTATCGGAGATCATTATCTTAAGTGTCACCTTATTATTTTTTTTCTGTATCGCTTCTGTTATACGCTGGATCTGTATTTCAATATTGCCCTGCTGAGTAAATTTTATTGCATTGCCAATTAAGTTGGTCAAAATCTGCTGTAAGCGCATCGCATCGCCAATGACCTCATAGGGGACTTCACTATCTATTATCATGCTCAGTTCGAGGTTTTTCTCATGGGCACTTGGCGCAAGCAGATGCATGGTTTCATCGACACACTCGCGCAGGTTAAAAGGAATATGCTCCAGGGACAATTTACCCGCTTCCAGTCTGGAAAAATCGAGAATATCATTAATAATGTTAAGCAGATTGCCTGCTGAACGTTCGATAGTCTGCAGGTAATCAATCTGGTTGCTGGTCAGCTGTGTTTTCAGCAGTTGTCGTGCAAATCCAATCACGCCATTTAAAGGGGTGCGCAGTTCGTGGCTCATATTGGCTAAAAATTCAGATTTCACCTGGGCTGCCTGTTGCGCTTCTTTACGGGTAATATCCAGTTCAATATTCTGCACCTCCATCTGATCCAGGGTTTCGCGCAGTTCACTGGTGGCCAGATCGATACTGTCCTGCATCTCCTCATGATGTTTGGACATGGCCAGTGCCATCTCATTAATCCCCTGCTGCAGCAGGGCGATTTCACCGGAATAATCCCCCTCGACACGAGAATTAAGTCGCCCTAAGCTGATTTTTTCAACCACCGAGGCCATCTGTGAAATAGGTGCGGTGATCCGTTTCGCCTGCTTGAAGGCAAGATATATGCTCCCTAAAATGCCCAATAACAACACAAAAAAGGACAGAGCCGTATCGCGGTAAAGCAATAACTCAATTTCGTTACTATTTATTTCCAGTGCCACATAGCCGACAATTTTGCGAGGCCGATCAAAGGTTAAGTGATATTCTAAAAAGTTTGTTTCATCAATGATAGGGCTATGGATAATAATGCTGTTCTGGTAATACTTGACCTCGGTAAGCTCTGGAATGGGCTGTCCCTCTTTAAGGCGCAGCAGGTTAAAATTACGATGGTAGTTACTGGTCACAAAGAGTTTGTTATTGGTGTCAAAAATGGCAATACTTTTAATCATCTGGCTGTTTTTACGGTGTGTGGCACTGATCAGACGTCGTAAAATCGTTCGGGTTTCATCGAGAATGCCATATTCACTGGCAATAGCTAAAGGCTCGGTAATATTAATGGCACGGTTAATCAGATAATCATTGGCCTGCTGATAGCGATGAAAAGAAAAGTAACTGGCCAGCAGTCCGCCGATAATAATAGTCGGTAAAATGGTATAGGCGATCACTTGGGCGCGCAGCCCGTATTTTGTCATAGATAGCATAGATAACAGTTCTACAGTTGATGTATGTGAAGATGCGGAAGCGCATTTTCACAGTAATAAAGAATACTTTTATTTGATCTTGTGTGACAATAGTACACGCAAAATGTTCGAGCTTGTTGATTCAGCTCTGTTCAGCCAGCTTGGCATTCAATAATAATCCTAGGGCTATCATGGCATAGCTTCTCTAACCTGTGAATAATTTATGGCTCAGTTCTTTAAAGCATCCCGCACAAACAGTGCAAAAAATCGCATTTTGAAAAATGTGCACGTTGAAAAATTAGATCATCAAGGGCGAGGGATCGCTTATTTTCAAAATAAACCGCTGTTTATTGAGGGCGGACTTTGCGGTGAATCGCTGGATATTCAGATTTTAGAAAGCAAAAAACGCTATAGCAAAGGCCTGATTAAAAAAATCAATCAGGCCAGTGAACTGCGTATTCCCGCACGTTGTCCGCATTATAATGAATGCGGCGGCTGCCACCTGCAGCATATTGACCATGAGCAGCAGATAAAAATTAAATCGCAGGGTTTACTGTCGTTATTTCAGCGTTTTGCCAAACAGGCGCCTGTACAGCTTGCCGAGCCTGTTATCGATCAGGCCTGGGGATATCGGCGTACGGCACGTTTCGGCCTGCACTTTGACAAAAAATCCAAACAACTGAGAATGGGCTTTCGCCGTGCATCAAGTAATGCTCTTATTGATCAGAAAGTATGTCCTGTTTTGCTTTCACAACTGGAATGCCTGATTTTGCCGTTAAAAAACCTGTTAAATGCGCTGCAAAGCAGAATGGATTTGGGACATATTGAACTTATGCTTGCCGATCAGGGCGTGGTGATCTTATTACGTCACCTTAAAGCCCTGCCGGCAAGTGATCGGCAGTTGATTGAGCAGTTTTGCCAGTCTCAGCAAGTCAACTTCTTTGCCCAGGACAGTCAGCATAAATTAGTCTGCTTAAGCGGCAGTGAGCAGCTCAGCTATCAGTTAAGTGAGTGGGATTGTACGCTGAACTTCAGCCCGACAGACTTTTTACAGGTCAACAGCCAGGTTAACCGCAAAATGGTCGCTCAAGCACTTAACTGGCTGGCGCTGAGCGCTGATGATGTGGTCTTGGATCTTTTCTGCGGTCTGGGTAATTTTACTTTGCCGATTGCAAAAATTGCAGCCAAAGTCGTGGGCATTGAAGGGGTTCAGAAAATGGTCGATCGCGCCACGGCGAACGCGCGTGTTAATGACCTCAATAATGTCAGTTTTTATCAGGCCGATTTAAGCGCAGCGGATGTCAGCAAACAGGCATGGGCAGCACAAAGCTTTAGCAAGGTTTTGCTCGATCCTGCCCGGGCCGGGGCATTTGACTGTATGTTATTTATCGCTAAATTAAAACCATCGCATATTGTTTATGTTTCCTGTGATCCGCTGACCTTAGCCCGGGACAGCCAGTTATTACTTGAAAATGGTTACAAATTAGATAAGTTAGGTTTATTGGATATGTTCCCGCAGACAGGACATATGGAATCGATGGCATTGTTTGTCAGATAGCCGTGAATAGCGGCTTGTTTTTGAGAGTGTTTCAGTATTTTTTGAACTTAAAGTCGATGATTCTGTCTGCATAGATTGTCTGTTTTTGTTTTGGAGTTTGTTTTATGGTTTCAGTTAGAGATACGCATTTTTACCAGACAGCACAAAAGGATCCGCAAAAGTGGGTAACCACATTAGGTTTAAGCGGCTCTGATCAGAAAAGCCTATTGAATAATTATGAAAAGATCATCGCCTTATGCGCACAACCTGAGCAGTTGCCCTTACTAGAGCTGGGCACCGAAATGGTGGAAATACTGGTCACGCTGAATATGGATATGGACACCTTAAATGCGGCATTGATTTTTCCATTACTGGACCATCAGATATTAACCCAGGAGCAGGTCGATGAGTTATGGTCAAAACGCATCGCCAAGCTGGTTAAAGGGGCGATGGATATGGAGGGCATTCGCGCGCTGCAGAGCAGAGGGAACACCCAAGTCAGCGCCTCACAAGTCGATAACCTGCGCCATATGCTGCTGGCCATGGTCGAAGATGTCCGTGCCGTGGTGATCAAACTGGCCGAGCGGATCTGTTATCTGCGTCAGGTGAAAGATGCCGGTGAAGAGGAAAAAGTGCTGCTGGCACGGGAGATCTCGTCAATTTATGCTCCCCTGGCAAACCGTTTAGGGATTGGCCAGTTAAAATGGGAACTGGAAGATCTTGCCTTTCGTTATCTGGAGCCGGAAATCTATAAAAAAATAGCCAGGCAGCTCGATGAAAAACGTATCGATCGGGAAAATTATATTCAGGATTTTGTTGCCCGAGTGAAAAGCTCGCTTAAGGAGATGCAGATAAAGGGCACCGCTTACGGGCGGCCGAAGCATATTTACAGTATTTACCGCAAGATGCAGAAAAAGAATCTGCGCTTTGAAGAGCTGTATGATGTGCGGGCAGTGCGCGTGGTGGTCGATAAGCTGCAGGATTGTTATGCGGCATTGGGCGCGATTCATACCCAATGGCGCCATATTCCCAGTGAGTTTGATGATTATATCGCCAACCCTAAGCCTAACGGCTATCAGTCGATTCATACCGTTGTGTTGGGGGCGGAAGGTAAGGCGATTGAAGTGCAGATTCGTACTCAGCAGATGCATGATGATGCCGAATTAGGGGTCGCGGCACACTGGAAATATAAAGAGGGCAGTGCCGGCGGCAAAGCAGCCGGCGGCTATGAAGAAAAGATCGCCTGGCTGCGCAAACTGCTGGCCTGGCAGGAGGAGATCGCCGATAGCGATGATCTGCTTGATGAAGTGCGCAGTCAGGTGTTTGATGATCGCGTCTATGTATTTACGCCAAAGGGCGAGGTGATCGATCTTCCCGCAGGCTCGACACCGCTGGATTTTGCTTATTATATTCACAGCCAGGTTGGCCATCGCTGTATTGGTGCCAAGATCGCCGACCATATTGTGCCCTTTACTTATCAGTTAAAAACCGGGGATCAGGTTGAAATCCTGACTCAAAAAGAGCCCAACCCGAGCCGCGACTGGCTTAATCCGAATCTAGGTTATATCCATGCGCCACGGGCAAGAAATAAAGTGGCGACCTGGTTTAGAAAGCAGGATCGCGATAAAAATGTGCAGGCTGGGCGCGAGCTTTTAGAAGCGGAACTGAGCAAAGTAAAACTGAAATTAAGTGACGTGTCGCCTGCGGTTAAACGTTTTAATGTCAGCTCCGACGATGATATTTTTGCCGGTATAGGTAATGGTGATCTGCGTATTAATCAGATAGTACACTTTTTAGATAATCATTATCATCAACAAACTCCGGAGCAGCAGGATCTTGCCGCGCTGAAGGCGTTAGAAAAACGTAAAAGCAGCTTCACCCCGAAAACCGGCGGCAATAATATTATTATTGATGGCGTCGGCAACCTGATGCACAGTGTGGCGCGCTGCTGTCAGCCTATTCCCGGTGAGGAGATTGAAGGTTATATCACGCAGGGCCGCGGTATCTCGGTGCACCGTAAAAGTTGTGAACAACTCGCCGATCTGCGCGATGCGCATCCTGAACGTATTATTGACGCCACCTGGGGAGAAACGCACTCTTCAGGTTATTCACTGACACTGCGTATTGAAGCCCTGGATCGCAGCGGCCTGTTAAAAGATATTACCACCCTGTTATCCAATGAAAAGGTCAATGTGCTGGGCGTTAACAGTATGACCAATGTAAAAAATCAATCGGCCATTATTGATCTTAACCTGGAAGTTCATAGCAGTGACGAGATTGGCAAGTTATCCGGCAAGTTAAAACAGTTAAAGGATGTTTCTGAAGTTAGGCGTTTATAATGATGAGTGGTGAGTGGTGAGTGGTGAGTGGTGAGTGGTGAGTGATGAGTGATGAGTGATGGGTGATGGGTAATGGGTAATGGGTGATAAGTGATTAAGTAATGAGTGATGACCCATCACCATTCACCCATCACCATTCACCCATTACCATTTACCATTTACCATTTACCATTTACCCATTACCATTTATCCATTACCATTCACTCATCACTATTTACCCATCACCATCCACCCATCACCATTTATCCATTACCTTCTTTGCATATAGTATTTCGCTAGAGTCATGCCGCCGAGCATGCTCAATACAAAGGTAGAAATTGTTACTGAGCCGCCGCCCAGGCTGCTGATTGCAGGGCCGGGACAGATACCGGCAAGGCCCCAACCCGCGCCAAAAATAACGGCACCGGCGATTAATCTGCCGTCGACCTGCGTCTTCTCTGCCCAGCGGAATTTTTCTCCGCTTAGCGCATGGCTGCGTTTTCTAATCAGCAGGTGGTAGCTAGGGGTAAAGACTGCCAGTGCACCGCCCATGACTAGCGCCAGACTGGGATCCCAGTTGCCGCTGATATTTAAAAAATTGAGTACCTTCTGCGGATCAACCATTTGCGAAATAATCATGCCGCAGCCGAATAATATACCGGAAATTAAAGCAATAACTGTTTTCAACATTATAACCCTCCAAATTGCTGACGAATCAAGACCAGAAGTGCCGCAACGAGCATAAAAATACAGGTTGCTACAAGGGAACGTTTTGAAAAACGGCCGATACCGACAATACCGTGACCACTGGTGCAGCCGTTGCCCAGACGTGTGCCGAAGCCGACCAGCAGTCCGGCAATGACAATCGTAATAGAAGGTTGTCCGGTAAGTTCAGGCAGCTCAATAGGCCATGGCGCTAAAATAAAGGCGCTGCCGAACATGCCCAGCACAAAAGCCAGCCGCCAGCTGAATTCGCCTTTTTGCGGTTTTAATAAGCCGCCGATAATGCCGCTGATCCCGGCTATTTTTCCGCTAAAGAGCAGCAGCAGGGTGGCAGATAAACCCAATAAAGCGCCGCCGGCTAATGCCGACCAAGGGGTAAAGTTTTCCATAATGGACTCCGAAAGTTAAATAAATTAAGTTGCCTGGCGTCTTAAACTACTTTTCTGATTTAGCATCAGCAGAGAGCTCCGGGCAGAAAGCCTGCTGCATCGCTTTAAGTAATATGCTTACCCGGCCATCAGCTAATGAGTAGAATACCTGTTGTGACTCTTTGCGTATTTTTACTATTTCATTTTTTCTTAAGATGCCCAGGTGTTGCGAAAATGCAGACTGGCTTAATTTGGTATGTTCACGTAATTCAGAAACCCCCATCTCTCCTCTCGACAATAAGCATAAAACTACCATGCGATCTTTATGGGCCATTAATTTAAGTAGTTCACTGATCTCTGCTGCGTTGTTATGAATTAGTGTCAATTTATCGTTCATTTTTTATCCTCAATGTGAATAGTGAGCATATTACCTGCAGCTGTTTTGTTTATCAAACTAATTTAGAAAAACATTTATTAGACAAATCTAATTTAGTTGGTTATGATTAAATTATCCGTCAATAAGCACTATTGAGGAGCTGAGAATGACAATTGAAAATGGTATTAAAGTATTTGCCGGCACCATGGTGTTACTTTCTGTTGTGTTAACACAATTTGTTCACCCCGGATTTTTATGGTTTACCGTCTTTATCGGTGTCAATCTGATACAGAGTGCTTTTACAGGATTTTGTCCTGCCGCACTTTTGCTGAAAAAGTTCGGCTGTAAAGGTTAGGGTCTGTTGACCTTTCGACGCCATCACTGCTGGAGGCTATTTTTTCCTCCAGCAAGGCAGAAGGAGAGTGATATAGTTATTCTATATGAGCGACTGATAACGCAGTTGGAAGAAAAAATAGCCCCAGCCCTTCGGGTTAAGGCTGAAAAAGCCTCATTCTGCGTTACTCATCACTTATTTAGAACAACTAAACTACATTCTTCGTGCCTTGACTGAGATTTTTTCAGTCATAACAGTGGCGGCGCTGAGAGGTCAACAGTCCCTAGTAATACACAGCAGAAAAATAGAATCTGTTCGGCATAGATAAAAATCAGTAATAATTTATTGTTATTACTGATTTTTTATGTGCATTTTCAATTTTCATTTATTTACAACAGAAATTTTAAGGAAAAAGCATGTCTAAAAAAATATTGATTATTGGTGGTGTAGCTGGTGGAGCATCAGCAGCTGCACGAGCGCGTCGCTTAGATGAAAGTGCACAAATTATTATCTTTGAGCGCGGTCCCTATATCTCATTTGCCAACTGCGGCCTGCCATATCATATAGGTGGCGAGATCAAAGAAAGAAGTGATCTGCTGCTGCAGACCCCAGAGAGTTTTCTGGCGCGTTTTAATGTCGATGTGCGCATTATGAATGAAGTGCTCAGTATTAACCGCGCAGAAAAAACGCTTACCGTGCGCAATACGCTGGATAACAGTGAATATATTGAAAGTTATGACTTTCTGTTATTAAGTCCCGGCGCTGGACCTATTGTTCCGCCTATAGCAGGTATCAATAATCCGTTGACCCATTCTCTGCGTAATATTCCGGATATGGATAGAATAATGCAGACACTGGAAATGAACCGGCCGGAGCATGCGACTGTTGTCGGCGGCGGCTTTATCGGCCTGGAGGTGATGGAAGCTTTTCAGCAGCGCGGCATAAAAACCAGCCTTATCGAATTAGCCGATCAGGTGATGACGCCCGTTGATCGGGAAATGGCCGGTTATGCACACGCGGAAATTCGTAACCAGGGGGTCGATCTGCGCCTCGGTGTGGCACTGGAAGCGGTTGAATATATTCCACAGGCGCATATACCCGCTCTGGAAAGTGGTGAAACCGAGAAGCATAGCCACCTTGAAGGTCATCTTAACCTTAAGCTTAGTAATGGTGAGCAACTGAAAACGGAAATTTTAGTGATGGCGATTGGCGTTCGTCCGGAGATTGCGCTCGCTAAAGAAGCCGGTCTTAAAATAGGTGAACTTGGCGGCATCTGGACGAATGCCAGCATGCAAAGCAGTGATCCCTTTATTTTTGCTGTCGGTGATGCGATAGAAGAGGCCGACTTTGTTACCGGTAATCCCAGTATAGTGCCATTGGCGGGGCCGGCGAATCGCCAGGGCCGTATGGCGGCAGACAATATGTTTGGCCGTAACGAGACTTACCAGGCAACGCAAGGAACGGCTATCTGTAAAATCTTTGACCTGGCCATAGCCTCGACCGGTAAAAATGAAAAATCCTTACAACGTGAAGCGATTCCCTACAAAAAAGTCTATGTACATACTGCAAGTCATGCCAGTTACTACCCGGGCGCTGAAGTGGTTTCCTTTAAGATGCTGTACTGTCCAGAGACGCATAAGATCCTTGGTGCTCAGGCCGCAGGCAAAGATGGTATAGATAAACGTATTGATATTATGGCTGTGGCGCAGCGTGCCGGTATGACTATCGAACAATTACAACACCTTGAACTGACTTATGCGCCGCCATTTGGCAGTGCCAAAGATGTGATCAATCAGGCGGCTTTTGTCGCCAACAATATCGAGAAAGGGGATGCCAAAGCGATTCATTTTGATGAGCTTGACAGCCTGACCGGTGAGGAGGTGCTTTTAGATGTACGTACGCCTGATGAAATAGAAGAAACCGGCACACTGCAAGGAGCAATCAATATTCCGGTTGACGAATTGCGGCCGCGGATCAATGAGCTGCCTAAAGATAAAGAGATTATTATTTTCTGCGCGGTCGGATTACGCGGAAATGTCGCCTATCGCCAGCTCGTGAATCATGGTTACCAAGCCCGTAATCTGATTGGCGGCTACCGGACGCTGATGTTCTCGAAAGCTTAAGTGAGAGGCGATAAAATGAATTAAAGAGAAGCAGGTGCTTCTCTTTTTTTTAATCTTAGATATATCAAAAATAGTCACAAAATCAAAAAAAAGTTGCGTTTTAGTTTCGCTTTGCTATGATCTTGCTACTATATCGAAACTTAAGCGAAACTTAATGCAGAAACGCAACAGCCAACAACGTCGCCATACCATTCTTAGCTTATTAAATGAGTTTGGAGAGGTGAGTGTTGAGCAGCTGGCCAGTCGCTTTGAAACCTCCGAAGTTACGATTCGTAAAGACCTAACCGCACTGGAAAAAAATGGCCTGTTACTGCGCCGTTATGGTGGTGCGGTTTGTGTGCCGCAGGAGTTGATCCAGACAACTGCCGATAATGTCTCCGCTAATAAACAAAATATTGCCAAAGCAGCCGCTAAACTGATCCGCGATCATAACCGTATTATTATCGATAGCGGCAGCACCACCTCGAGTATTGTCCAGGAGCTCAATGATAAACGCGGCTTATTGGTGATGACCAATTCACTGCAGTTAGCCAATGCTATCCATGAACTGGAAAATGAGCCGACACTGTTAATGACCGGCGGCACCTGGGATCCGCATTCCGAATCATTTCAGGGGCAGGTCGCAGAGCAGGTTTTAAGATCCTATGACTTTGATCAGCTGTTTATTGGCGCGGATGGTATTGATCTTGAGCGCGGCACGACGACTTTTAATGAGTTGACCGGGTTAAGTCGAGTGATGGCCGAGGTTTCACGGGAAGTGATAGTGCTGGTTGATTCAGAGAAGTTCGGCCGGCGTATTCCCAATTTAGAACTGCCCTGGGAGCAGATTTCCGTGCTGATAAGCGATGACCGGCTGGCTGCCTCTGATGTAGAACAAATTACTAAACAAGGTGTGCAGGTAATTCTGACACCTTATTCAAACTAACATTTATTTATAGGTATAACTATGTGTGGAATCGTTGGCGCTGTTGCGCAAAGAGATGTGGCAGAAATTTTAGTCGAAGGCTTACGCCGCTTAGAATATCGCGGCTACGACTCAGCGGGTGTTGCTGTGGTTGACAGCGACAAGAATCTGACTCGTGTGCGTCGTCTGGGTAAAGTACAGGAATTAGCTGATGCCGTTGCTGAGCAGAAAGTAAGCGGTGGTACGGGTATTGCCCATACCCGCTGGGCAACCCATGGCGAGCCGTCAGAGGCCAATGCTCACCCGCATGTTTCCGGTGATATCTCAGTGGTTCATAACGGTATTATTGAAAACTATGTGGCGCTACGGGTAATGCTGCAGGAGCGCGGTTACGAGTTTGTTTCACAAACCGATACAGAGGTGATTGCTCACCTGGTTGAATGGGAACGCCGCAGCTCTGCAACCCTGGTTGAAGCACTGCAAAAGACAGCGTCACAACTTGAAGGCGCTTACGGTACCGTTGTTGTCGATCGCCGCGATCCTGAGCGTATTGTGGTTGCCCGTTCCGGCAGTCCGATTGTGATTGGTTTAGGCATTGGTGAAAACTTCCTGGCCTCGGATCAACTGGCACTATTAAGCGTCACCCGCCGCTTTATCTATCTTGAAGAGGGCGATGTTGCTGAGATCACGCGTCGTGATGTGAATATCTTTGATGCAGCTGGCGCGCCAGTTGAGCGCGAAGTGATTGAATCAACAATAGAGCATGATGCCGGTGATAAAGGTAAATATCGTCACTTTATGCAGAAAGAGATCTTTGAACAGCCGGATGCGTTGATCAGCGCTATGGAAGGACGTATCAGCAGCGATCGCGTACTGGTGGAAGGCATTGGTAATGGTGCCAAAGAGATTCTAAGTAAAGTTGAGCACGTGCAGATTATCGCTTGTGGTACCTCTTATAACTCAGGTATGGCAGCGCGTTACTGGTTTGAAGCGCTGGCCGGTGTCAGCTGTGATGTGGAAATTGCTTCAGAGTTCCGTTACCGTGATTTTGTTGTGCGTCCAAACAGCCTGTTACTGACCCTGTCACAGTCAGGTGAAACAGCTGATACCTTAGCGGCACTGCGTTTAGCAAAGCAAAAAGGCTATATGTCAGCGATGACTATCTGTAATGTATCGGGTTCCTCGCTGGTGCGTGAGTCAGACCTTGCCTTTATGACCCGCGCCGGTACCGAGATTGGTGTTGCTTCAACCAAAGCCTTTACTACTCAGCTGGCAGCAATGCTGATGATGGTCACGGCTATCGGTAAAGAAAAAGGACGAATTGACGATAATAAAGAGGCAGAAATCGTTAAAGCCTTACACTCCTTACCGGCACAGGTTGAAAAAGCGCTCGCTTTTGATAAGCCGATTCAAGAGCTTGCCGTTGATTTTGCCGATAAGCATCACACGCTATTCTTAGGCCGTGGTGAATATTACCCGATTGCCATGGAAGCGGCGCTGAAAGTAAAAGAGATCTCCTACATTCATGCAGAAGCTTACGCGGCAGGCGAGCTGAAACATGGCCCTCTTGCCCTGATTGATGCGGATATGCCGGTTGTCGTAGTCGCACCGACGAACGACCTGTTAGAGAAGCTGAAATCAAATATCGAAGAAGTACGCGCGCGCGATGGCCAGCTCTATGTCTTTGCCGATGAAGCTGCGGGTTTTGAAGCTTGTGATGGTATGAAGATTATTACTCTGCCGCATGTCGATGAAATCATTGCGCCAATCTTCTACACAGTGCCGATGCAGTTACTGGCCTACCATATCGCACTGATCAAAGGTACCGATGTTGACCAGCCGCGTAACCTGGCTAAAGCGGTTACTGTAGAGTAATTATTTGACATCCTCCCTCCACTAAATCAAAGATTTTAGTGGGGGATTCCTACTGCTAGACGCTCATGCCCGAGCGCAAGAATGTTCTTGGCCGCGTTCACATCGCGGTCGTGAGTGACACCACACTCACAAGTCCATTCTCTTATTCCAAGTCCTACTCTACCTTTCGGACTATTGCGGCGGGAGCCGCAACACGAGCAAGTTTGGGTGGTGTACGATTCATTGATTTCTTCAAAAACAATACCAGCGTGAGCGCTTTTGTATTCCAATAGTGTTTTTAATGTAGACCAGCCAGCATCTAAAACGGACTTAGCCATTTTAGTCTTGACCAGTTTTTGACTACTTACGTTACCAATGAATATCGCCGCATTTTCATTGACAAGTTTGCGGCTGTATTTATGCAAAGCATCTACTCTGCGGTTTTTTATCTTTGCATGGATAGCCTTGACGCGCTTTTTATTCTTTGCACGCTGCGCAATACCTAAATCTTTCTCTAGCTCGCGGTATTCACGGCCTTTTAGTTTGCAGCCGTTACTGTCGGTGGCTGTTTCTTTACAGCCCAAATCAATACCCACACTGGCTTTGCCTGTACCCTGCTCTGCTTCCACCTCAACGACAACGTTGAAGTACCACCGGCCTCTTGCATCCTCATTGAATGATCCTGATTTGAACGTGTATTGAGATAATCCGTAACTATCCCAAACGCTAAAATAGTGGCGGTTATGATAAACCTGACCATTTTTGAAGCTAATACAGTCTTTACGAACCGGGATCCAACCCAGTGAACGTCTAACGCCACCAGATTTACGCCAATTCAATCTGTATTTCTTGAATTGTTTGCGGCGGGTGGCATATTCATGCCCAACCATCTGCACGGTCGCAGAATTCAGGCCAAGCGTTTTATTCATGCCTTTGGTGTACTTTTGAAGATCGTAGCCTGACAGGAAAGCGGGTTTTACCGGGCCAAATTCACTGACATTGCTCAGTGCCTTCATTGAGGTTTCATTGCAAAAATTCCACACCTGATTCACACCGTAAGCCCATTTGTTTAGGGTGCTTACATGTTTGTCACGGATTCTTATTTTTAGCGTTTTTGTGTGTACTTTGCTTTTCATAATGATCATAGTAGACCTGATTTATCTGGATGTAAACACAGGCAAAAATGATAGTGTATCCAACTAAGATAGACCAACCTAGCGGCTGGTTTGCTATCCATCTCCACCCAAACAAGTTATGGGTGGAGAATTCCGCAAGGTTCGTTAAAATAAAGGCAATATAAACCTCCTGTTATGACATCCGTAGCAGGAGGTTTTTTTTATTGCGTATTTATCCTAAGGATGCAGCGTGAGCATAGCTTTGTTTGTGATGGCCAAGCTCGGTCTTCAATCCCAGCAGCAGGCTAAAGCACATTATCAAGAGAATGAAGGTAAACGGCAGGCCTGTTGAAATATTCCCCGCCTGCAGTGCTTGTATGGTTTCTGTTCCCCCGACCCACAGCAGCACGGCTGCGATGGCACCTTCGGTTGTCGCCCAGAAAATACGTTGCGGAACGGGGACATCCATTTTACCACCGGCAGTAATATTATCGATCACCAGTGATGCGGAGTCTGATGAGGTAATAAAAAATACCATGATCAGGATAACCGATAAAAATGACAGCAGTGAGCTCATCGGCATTGCCTCATAGGCATAGAAGAGTGATAGGGTGATATCAGATAAGCCGTTTTCACCTAACTCGCCCACTTTGTTCGCCACCTGGTCGATTGCCGCACCACCAAATGCAGACATCCAGATAAGTGTTATCAGTGTTGGTACCAGGATAACCGCAATCAGGAACTGCTTCTTAAAATGTATTTAAACATATTTAAGAATTTCTTCGCACTCTGTTAATGACCTGTTTCCAAGTGTGTAACTAGAGCCTGGGTTGGTCAGTTCCAACCGATAGCGATCTGTCCGTTCCTGCAAGATGGATTTTACTTTCTTAAAGTTCATCCAACGACCAACCTCCTGGTCGTCAAGTCTTGCAACGAATGTTTCTCGCTAGCATTATAATCTGCCTGCACAACTTCCCCGTTTTCACGGTAAAACTTATCTCCCCTTCGAGTGCCTGTTAAAAGCCCTTGATTGAAAGAGTCCATTTGCGAAGTATATGCCGCATTGATTAAATGCAAAGACGAACATCGTCTTTTAGATATTGTCTCTAACGCTTCTGCCAATATGCCTTTTACCCACTGGTTCAAGCGCCTATTTGTGTTCTTGCCGTAATTAGTTTTGCTTGCGATGGCACTCGTTAAGTCCTCTGCTACAACCATTCCTGCTTTATCAATTAAACGATGGGTAGCTGTAAAAATAAGTGTACGCAGCTTAGCGACCTGAATATCTTGTCGTTTATCCAGTTTTTGACGGCCTAAATTATTTTTCTCTATTGCAGCGCGCTTATGTGGTTTCTTTCTGGCAATAGTGCGTAACTTATTGCGGTTACGGTATTTCTTATTAAGCGATCCGACTCTTTGGAAATCAGATCACCTAGTCCCTCACCATACCTAGCGTTGTCTGAATCGACAAACGCTTCCGTATAACCTTTATCAATGCCAACCACTTGATCACCACAGTTTTGTAGCACCTCAACTTCCTGTTGATAATGCACTTCAACTTTACCTTGGCGAAGAATAAGGCGCAGTGTGCCAGTTGGCGCATGCTCGATTGTTGTTTTCAGTGGAATACTCATAACTTGTCTTGGGATGAGCCCGGGCACTTTCAACCAGCATTGTCCATTTAGTGTAAAGGTTTTGCACATATCAGAACGAATAATGATCTGGTTATCGGTGTGGTTTTCACCATGCTTAAAGTGTTTGCGCATCTGCCTGCGCAAGAAATGGTCATTTTGCCAATTATCACGTTTTAGTAAGGTATAAAGCCGCTTGAGTTCTTTCTTATCACAGGTACGGGATCTAATTGCCTGCTTAACTTTATCTTTAGCGGCTTCGCGGTACGCTTTAATGTCAGCCATGGCATCACGCAAGATTTCTTTCCAAGCGTTTGCACTAACACCAAAGTTTCGCTTTTCTTTCATCCACTGATCGCGGATAGTGCGATCCCGCAACTTAACAACCGGAAACAGAGCCAAACCGTTGCCATACCTCACTGCGCACAAGGCCAAGCAAGCGAGCTTGTGCTTGTAACTGCTCAAGTTTCCCCTGGTTTAGTTTGTGGCTGTAAAGTATGCGTGTGACTTTCACGGTTATTCAACTTCCTTAGTATTTATTGGAATTTACGGATAAACGTAATCCCTTTTGCGTACTGTAATTATAACCAGCAACATGTGTTATACAAGTGCGTAGGCCCATTTTGGGGTGTGTTTGACTATGTTTAGGTAGATAATCGCTATCTATTAATTACTCTCGTATGGTGCGGCCTTTGGATTCGCGTGCGATAAACATACCGACACAAGGTGACCAGGAGATCCACCAGGCCCAGTAGAACACTGTCCAGCCATGCATCCAGGCTTCATCTTCGCGACCATGCGGGTTACTTAACGGCAGCAGCGTTTCTATATAACCGCTTACCGCCAGGGGCCGTGAGTCGAAAAAGATAGAAATGCCGATAACGATAATGCATATGAGGCAATACTTGTTTCTGTTCGAAATAAGCAAAATGGCCGGCAGTAGAGATGCTAGCCATTTTCGCTATGGAGTAGGGAAGGAAAGGTTATTTGCAAGGAAACAACGGGCCAGTTGAGTGGGTAGGGCACACACTGAGCCTTGCTATTAAAGAACGGTAATGACCTCTTCCGTCGCTAGGCGTGCTTTGGGCAGGCCGTAGTTGTAATCTTCGCCTTCTTTAGGGTAACCCATTGCCAGGGCGACTTCACATACGTGACCGTCAAGCTCATCGTTAAACTGTTCTCCGATAAGCTCTGCATCGACACCTTCCATCGGCGTTGAAGCTATGCCCATGCGCGCCAGCACATGCATAATGTTACCCAGTGCAAGATATACCTGCGCCTTTGTCCAGGTACCGTTGAAGCCATTCTCATCGGTATTCGCTTCTGCAAAAAGCGTAAGCGCCCATAAAGGTATCGTACATCTCAGCCGGAAGGTGACCTGAGCTTACCTCTGCATCCACTCTTTTACGGAACTTATCTTTAGTAAAGTTCGGATCGTAAGCAAAGAGGATAGTATGTGATGCCTCTTTGGCATGCGGCTGGTTGAACTGATGCTTATTGGCAAAGGTATTGTGAAAACGCTGCTTTGCCTGTTCGCTTTCAATCACGATAAACTTCCAGGGTTGCGAGTTGATAGATGAAGCAGAAAGACGCAGTGCTTCTTTGATGATCTCCATATCTTCCGTTGAAATACGTTTACTTGGGTCATATTTTTTAGCTGTGTAACGAATATTCAGATCTTTAATAATTTGCTGAGACACGTTTTTCTCCAGATATTGATTATTTTGTAAAATATAGCTGCTGCTATTATATTGTCTGTTTAACCATATACTGCTAGTGACATACAAAATCTGTAGTGGCAGACAATCTACGCAGCTATTGTGCCTACCTGTGAAGAAGAATTCGAGAGGCGAAATATCCTTAGACTGTGGATATATTGTCACGTCTGCTGAGCCGAAAAAGACAGTACGGTATATAAGATGGCCTTATTTATAC
>CAXXRV010000030.1:0-159521 GCA_963674525.2 uncultured Psychromonas sp.
TCGGCGGTTAAATATCTGAATAGTAACCTGCCTGATTATGCACAAATACACACCCTTATTATTACCCAGAACCATTTGCTGATTATAAGCAATTGGTCACAGCTTAACGGCCGCCCTATTCTTCGCACTCATTTCAAACAAAATGTTTACCCCTATTATGCAACTTTCAGAGAGTCAGACAGACAGACAGTAGAGTAACTGCTCTGGCGGGCATGACTCTGATTTCAATTAAGGATACGACTATGCAGCAAACGACCGATTTTTTCAGCGTATTACCAACAAAAAAACCGCAAAAGAGCAGCAAGCAATGTACCAATCGCCTATTTTTACGGCTTGCCGGCGTGGTGAAATTTCACTGCAAACTTACCATGCATTTTTTAAACCCAGGCTTACCATCATGTGAAGCATACCGTGCCGTTGTTAATGGCTTGCGGTTCACGTTTAAGCGAAGATTACGAATGGTTACGTTATGCATTAGCACAATATATTGAAGAAGAAAAAGGCCACCAGGAATGGATATTAAACGATATCCAAGCCTGTGGTTTCGATGCTGAAAGAGTGCGTAATAATCAAGGAGCCGGTAAGGTTGGCAAGGCTATCGAATTAATGGTGGCTTACCTCTACCATCAAATTGATCGCAAAAACCCACTGGCTTTTTTAGGCATTGGTCTTGGGTATTGGAAGGCACCAGCGTTAACGCCGGTGGTAAAATAGCTCAATTAGTACAAACACACCTTGAATTTACCAGATGAGGCCATGACCTACCTCACTTCACACAGTACGTTAGATCAGGAGCATATTAAGTTATTTGCTTCTTTAGTGAATAAAATTACCGATAAAGATGACCAACAAGCAATTATCGACGGCGCCAATATGGTATTCAGACTTTATGGAGAGATGTTAACGGATCTAGCGGCTCCAGCTATCACACTGGTCAAGCAAAGCGCGGGGTACGCCATGAAGCTTAAAGATAAACGCGTGTTATTAACAGGGGCAACGGGCGGCATTGGCCGCGCGCTTTGCCTGACGTTAGTTGAGGCAGGTTGCCACCTGATCTTGGTGGGCAGAGACCAAGCCAAGCTGGATCAACTAATTGATGAATTACCGCAAAGCAGTAATTATTTATCTATCGCTGCGGATATCAGCTGTCCGGAAGGTATTGCGACAATTGATAAAGAGTGCCAGCTATATATACAGGAAGGCATTGATATTGATATCGTCATTAACAATGCAGGCTGCAATACATTTGCTTACCTTGCTCAGCGGACACCAACCTCTATTGAACAGGAGATTGCTGTCAATATCAGCGCGACAATTCAACTGACTAAGCTCTCTCTGACCTGGTTAAACCATCCGGGCATTATTTTAAATGTTGGCTCCACCTTTGCCGCCATAGGTTATCCGGGTTATGCCACTTATTGTGCAACTAAAGGCGGCTATCTATCGTTTTAGTGAAGCAATGCAGCGCGAATTAAAGGACACAGGGCGACAAGTATTATTCGTTGCGCCACGCGCCACCGATACAGCGTTAAATGATCAGCGCATGACTGATCTTAATAAAAAATTCAGGTAACAACACAGATCGCACCCGAAGCAGTTCGCCAGGCAGATACTACTACGTACACTGCAAACAGAAAAAAAAGCGGCTTGGATTGGTTGGCCTGAAAAATTATTTGTACGTATTAATCAGCTATTTCCGAGCTTAGTGGCTTCATCTATCCCACAAACAAAAAAAGCATATTGACAAAGCACTTACTGAAATTAATTAAGAAAAGGAAAATATGATGAAAACTAAAAACTTTTCAATCTCACTACTTGGCTTAACATTATTAATAAGCAGCAGTTTTGTAGCAGCACAAACGGCACAGGATAGATTGCTAAATATCCAACAGCAATGGGCCAGCTGCCAATACGCTACACTCGATAATGATCTTAAGATAAGCTGCCTGGAAAAAGCTATCATCAACAATGAAAATGCCTTAAAAGCCACGCCGGCAAGTAGCGAGCTAAAAAGTATGGTTAGCGATTAATAACAGTTCCCTCGCTGGCCGCAAAAGGAGGGTTAGGTGCATTATCATTAGTCAAAAAGTCAAAGAAATTATTGGAAGAAGTGATTAAAGTAAACCCAGAAGATGCTTGATGGGTCAGCCTATTACCAGCTTAGGTTCGTTATATACTATCAAGTACCAAGGGCTGGCCAATTGCTTTTGGTAGTGATAAAAAAGCAGAGGCGATGCTTAAAAAAGCGCTAGCGATCAATCCTGATGGCATTGATCCAAATTATTTTTACGCTGATTTTTTAGCACAAGACGGCAGAAAAAAAGAAGCAATCGAACACTTTAAAAAAAGCACAGCTTGCAGCTGCGCGACCTACACGGCCATTAGCAGATAAAGGTCGTTTACCAGGAAATTGCAGATAAACTTAAGGAATTAGAAAATTAATGCGCCTCACTATTAGTTGAAGATGATTATTTACTCGGCGAATCCATGCTAACCTCACTCAGTCGCCATGGTTATACCGTGGATAGGCTGCAGCGGGGTAATAGCGTCGAAGCCACCTTAAATACTGAAAATATCATGGCGATTATCCTCGATTTAACCCTACCGGATTGTGACGGCTTAGATGTATTGCGTAGAATACGTAAAGCAGGACATACACTACCCGTTTTAATATTAACGGCCCGAGATGATATTGATGATCGCGTTAAAGGCTTAGATGGCGGTGCTGATGATTACCTGGTAAAACCTTTTGCATTAGCAGAGTTATTAGCACGCCTGCGAGTATTAGTAAGGCGCATGTCAGGCAATTAGCGAATCGGATATTGAAATAGAGGGGTTAACCATTTCCCTTGCCAGCAACCAAGTGTCTTATCATGGTAAAGAGATCAAATTAACCAATAATGAATTTAAATTACTCGCCACCTTAGTCACCAAAGCCGGTCGAGTGTTAAGTAAAGAGCATTTACAACAAGCGTTACATGGCTGGGATGATCTGGCAAGTGATAATGCTATCGAAGTACATATTCATAATTTGCGTAAAAAAAATAAACAGTAAACTGATCAAAAATATCAGAGGTGTTGTGTATCTCAATTGAAAAATAATAACGCTAAGCCAGTCTCTATTAGAGAAACGCTTAATACTCAGCAGTATTAGTATTACCACGCTACTAATTTTATTATCATGGATATTTATCGTTAATGAAACCAAGCATGAAATTAAGGAAGTTTACGATGCTCGCCTCGGTCAGTCAGCGAAAATACTGGCATTAACCATGCCGAGTATTCTAGCGTCCCCAGCAGTACAACTCTAAAAACTTTATGAGTATTGGCTTAAGGCAATTCAAGAGCAATCTGAGAATCATGAATCTGAGACCGCTTTTGGGCATCCCTACGAACAGAATCTTATTTTTCAGTTTTATCAAAAATGGTAAGAGTGCTTTTAAAATCTCCCACAGCACCTGATACAGTGCTCGGTAACACATGATAGTTCTGGTTTTGGAGAGTTTACTTTTAACAATGAATTATGGCGATTCTTCGAACTGCAGATTCCAGATAAAAATGAGCAACATTTATATGTATATAAGTCGCTGAAAAACAGTCTATTCGCGAAGAGATTATTATAGAAATAGCCCTTTCAACCAGCTTACCACAATTGTTATTAATCCCTGCTTTAGCTTTTATGATCCTGCTGCTGGTTAATAAATTCTTACGCCCAATGACAAGAATTACGCACTGCAGTTGCTTTGCGCAGGCGTTGATAAATTAGAGCCCATTGTCATGCAACGCTCAACCGTTGAATTACAACCCCTGGTTAATCAGCTTAACTATCTTTTAGATCAATTAAATAACGCTTGGGAGCGTGAGAAACGCTTCACTCGAACAGCCCGCACACGAATTAAAAACCCCCTTGGCGATACTGAGGTTAAATGCAGAAAACGCGCTTAATACAGATAATATTGAAGAGCAGCGCAGTGATTTAAATAAGATCATCATCGGCATTGATAGAACCGACAGGCTTATTCAACAATTATTAATGCACACTCGCGGATAGAAGCGCAACATACTGTCGTGCTTACCCCATTAAATATTACCAGCACATTACTGGAAGTCATCGCGCAATTAACCGCCTCTTGCACTGCAGCAACAACAGGATATTTCGCTAGCAGCGATTGAAAAATGCAATGGTCAATGGAGATAAGATTTTATTGTCAATTTTGTTTACTAACCTGATCGACAATGCGATTCGCTATTCTGGCGCCAATAGCACCATTTCGATTAAAATGCAGATCGAGCAGCGTTCAGAACAAGAAAAAAGATTACAAATATACATTTCAGATAATGGCGCAAAAATTCACGACAATATACGTGAACGTATCTTTGAAAAATTTTTCAGAGCGCATAGTGAAAGAGGAGATGGTGCAGGTTTAGGTATGTCAATCGCAAGTGATATTGCCAGGCACCATAACGGTACAGTAAAACTACTGCCTTACGATGAAATGAATGCTAATGTCTTTGTTGTTTCACTTCCCATTGCGCGATAGGCGGATTCGAACTCTCCTCACTAACCACTTAATATCAACAAGTTGAGACAAAAAAGCAAAACAAAAAAACAACAATGTTACCTGAGGTGTTACCTAAACTAAAAGCCACCAGCTAATTAAGCAAAGTTACTTTCTCAACGCCGCAAACACAGGCGCGTAGGTTGATATTGTTTTTGCGCTTTTTGTTTTTTTGCAAAAACGATGGTAGCCATTATGTGTCCTGTGATTTGCTTGTTAGGAATATTTCACTCTATTTTGTAAGTAATGGATGGCTTATCCATGCTTTATCTATTGCTTTTGGGAGTGTGTCTCCACTTTTAACATTTGCAATTACAGCCAACCCGCGGGAAATGGTTCTTGACTATTTTCCTCTTTTAAATTTTCCTTACCTTCACAATAACCAACAAACCAATCAAGTTGTTTTAGGTGCAGTTTTAAACTCACTTGATGAGAAGTGATGAATTAATGGAAACTGATCGCTGATTCCTAATTTTTTTAAACCTTCAGCCATCTGCTTGGCTATGTGACACATATTAGACTCCTTATTTCTAACGAGGCTGTAGAATTTCTCTTTTTTCACAAAAAACACGGTTTCCGAAATTTTATTGCTTTATAAAACAAAAGCTTAAAAATCACCAAATTCCATAAATCTATAAAAAGTGAGTAATTCTACAGCCTCAACACCGCCAGCACCCGCCGGAGGTAGCTCGCGCGTCTTTTTCCCCCAGGCAAAAAGCGTGACAGGTGCAAGGTCTTGTTATATGTTGAATTCACGCATAATCTGGTTTCGACATTTTATCCAAGTCATATTTTCAGGAATGGTTCCATTTTGCTGATCGCGATCTGAATAAAAAACTGACCAGATTTTCTTAAATTTCAAGCTTGCTTCTGAATTATTCCAGCCAGGCGTATTTCTCCATGATGTAGCCCAACGCTTTGAAATTTCGACAAAAAGAAGTTTATTTGAATCAACAACCAATGCATTGCAGATGGACATGACTTCTTGAAACTCAGCGAAACCAATATCAATTTTTGTAATATCATTGGTAGATTGGAGCTTCAGCTTTATTCCATTTTTTCCTGCTAACACATTACCTGAATGGACAATCCCATGTCTCATTTCACAAATTTTATCAAACTCTCCGAGTATAGTTCCGAGTCCGTTCGATTTTAGGTCGATGCCAATGAATTTCTTTGCTGTATTATTAATATTATCAGCAGAGGCTAACGATATGTGTTCAAAAGCCCCCCCTCTCAATTTCATTCGAAGGGTGCCATATAACTGAGCCCAAATTGATATTGTTACTTGCAGCATTCTTCTGAGAATCTACACAAATTTTTAGAATTTGACTAAAAATTTGTCTATAGTAGTTCTCTATACTAGATACAGCTGCTATCGAAGCAAGAGAACCCACCCAGTTATTTTGGCCCCATACCTGATGAGGGAACAGAGTAAGAATATTTTGCATCTCACCATAAAATTGATCAATAGGTGACTTTTCACTAGCAACGATTACTGAAACATAGTCATTCAAATCATTTATACGCTCAGTACCCACGCTCTGAGATATACTATTCTTCCAGTTTGACATTACGCAATAAACTCCTCTGCGTAATTTCTAATTCTTTCAGCCCAAGCAGGCCCAATCATATTTACTTTTCGCAATTCCTTATTATCATGGTCCATCAAAATATCTTTAATCTTACGGATTTTTGAACTCTGCTTGATAGATTCCGCTCGGCCTGGAGTAATCGGTAGGCACTCGATGTCTTGATTAACAATATCCTCGAAAATGGATGCATCTTTTAATTTTGCTCCGCATTCCATACAAAACTTAGCTTGGTCAGAAACCCTTGGGCTTTTACATACTTCACATGGAGGCAAAGCTAAAGCAAACGCCCTTTCTAAATTTTCTTCTGGCATTAATGAACTTTCTGAGTGCCTTGGATAATGGTGGTTTGGCCTATTTAGAAAAGCTTCAATATATTTTTCACTATTTATTGCTCTGCTACTAAAAAAGATATTTCTATCAATTATTGCTGCATAGTGAACCTCATATAATTCATAAACACCTTTCCCCCCTCTATTGCTAATACCATTCGGGGAAAGTAATCCCGCATATTGAAAAAAACCAATAACTTTCTCTAGCTCGGCTGAAACAGGTCTTTTTATTGCAATAATTGAGCTCTGCTTACCTACACCCGCCCCTTTGTTAAACTCTTTAATAATTTTCAGTATTTGCTCATAAAAATTTGAGCCAGTATCAATAAAGTTACGATACATAGGTAACTTTATCTTTAAAGAATCATAGATACCGTAAGTCGAGTCATAACTATTTTTTATTTCCTTAAGGGTATTCTTAGCTGTCAAATTTACAGATATTTCCCCGTCATCATTTTCAAGGCAAGCAGAAGAAATCATATTTAAAAGAGCGCGAGGTATCCCATAGGCTGCAAAACACATGAGGTTAAGCAAATTTTTTTCAGCCATCAAAGACTCAAAAATATTCTTATCAAATCTAGACTCTAATAGTGAGTGCATAAAATCGAGATATCCGTCACTATTCGGTTTCACCCAGACATCAATTTCTTCAGCATCATGACCGATATGGAATGAGGATGAATAATTAATTACACCTGGATAAACAGCAGCCTTTGGAGATATTTTCTTTGACTTAATTTGTCTATAAAATTCAAAAAAATCTTTTTGCTGCTCAGAAGAAAAAGCATGGCCAGCATCATCAAGGAGGAGGATAAATCGAGACTTTGATGTGATTTCGCAGATCTTATCTGCTAGAGAATGGATATCATTTAAAGTAACTTGATCTTCCTTATCATTGAGAAGATCAATACGCCCCATTTCCAGCAATTCTATATTTTTAGCCGTTTGATCTTTTGTTAATTTGAAAACAACTTCTTTGAAATCAAGTTTAACTAAAGAGCTATATATTCCACTAATAACCTTCAACATGACCCATTGATTAAACCAATAAGCAGCATTCGTATTATTTTTATACAGAGGCTCCAATTTTAATGACGACTTAAAGTTTACATATACTGGAAATCCACTTCCTTTCGGGCTTATTATTAATTTATTAAAGGCTTTGAGCATCAAAGTTGTTTTACCACACCCTCTTGGCCCTGTGATTAGCTTCGCACCAGCCAGTGTTAACTTTCTAAGAGTGTCTGCTTCATTTTGATGGCTTATTGACCATTTTTTAAAAGAGCTACCTGACAGGTATTCTGCTTGCTCTGTAAATATTTCTGAATCAATCATAAAATACTCAATTCATTTCTCATTAAAATTCACTAACCCATCTTCTACTGTACACATATAACGAGGCTGTAGAATTTCTCTATTTTCACAAAAAACACGCTTTTCCGAAATTTTATTGCTTTATAAAACAAAAGCTTAAAAATCACCAAATTCCATAAATCTATAAAAAGTGAGTAATTCTACAACATCAACGCCTTAATAACAGGCAAAATTTGGTTGGCTAAAATACGAGCGAAGCGAGATAGCCAGCCGTATTTTGTCCTTGTTAATTAACTTGTTACGCCTTTAGCTAAATTCAACTTCAGCTACAACTTCTTCATACAAAAATTTTTGCCTTAGAACTGCGACTTGTATTACAGCAGGAATAGTAACCCTGTAAGCAGGGCCAGCAATATCGATAGCCGTCCAAAGTCCAGTAATAACCCAACCAATTGGCCCTGTGAGTACAGCCATTGTTCTCGTGAGAAGAATGCCTCCTCCAAACGAAAGACCCCGACCAATTAAAGCTTTTAAAACCGCATTAACGATAATTACAGTAAGTTGATATGATTTAAAACCACCTGCACGAAACACAGCCTGGAATATTCCAGTAAGGGCTTGACTTGTTATGCCAGATGTATTTTTTACACCCATAGACTCCGCAAGTTCCTTCAGTTCTGCAGCGCTCATTTTATCAAGTGCATCAGTAAGAATTTTCATCAGTAAATTTTTCTCAATCGTTTCTACTGAAGAGTCATTATTAAAGTTAACCTTCATTTTTTTACAAACATCAACTAATACTTCTTTATATTGGACACCTTCACCACCACGCAAAAGAGTTGCAAACGTATTAGCTCCAAAACATTGGATTTCAGCAGCCACCTCATTCCAGTATTTCCGATGCTCTGGATGGTGGGCTTTATAACGTTCACTTTCAGTAAGCTCTTCGGTCAGACGGGAGTCGCCATCTTTATCATGAGTGAGACAATAAACAAGATCATTCATATCTTCTGATTTCAATTCTTTAAAGAACTCTAAATCACTATCACTTCTATACGCCATATATTTCACCATTTCTAATATTATATTTATACAAAAAATTACGTTGAAAGAACTCAATTCATTACAGACCTAACAGCTTTATATACATCACAGTGACGCAAATGCCCGGTTGTATATCTTAATTATTTAAAATATCACGATAAACAAAAAATCAAATTCATTCAATAAATTGTGAATATTTTTAACAAAACCGTGAATCGACAAATGCGTCACCATGAAGATATACACATTTTTAAAGAAGATCTAAGCCTCTCTTTCATAAACATGGCTGAGGGCTGAGGGTCACCCATTAGTTAGTTCCGGTCAAGCAGGTATGTAAGTTTCCTTGGTTTTATTTTCCAAGTAATTGTTTGTACTTAAACCGCTCATTTGTTGCTTGCTAATACGCACCTAAAAATCACAATGTAGATGTCAATATGCACCAGTCACCCATCTGAATTAAAGCGGTGTAGTCATGCAATTTTGTATGGCTACGGCTCTTGGCTTTAAAGCCTCAGTAATTATTTAGTGCCAACGTTAATCCAGTTCTTTGCAGAGTTTTCTGCAACTTAACAGATCTATGGCTCAGTCTGATTTAAGACCGTCCAACCCGTTATGGCTTTAACGTTGGGCATATCTTCTTTACAACAAATTAAATGGTATCGTTCAAGGCTCAATCAGGTCTAGTGGTTACAACAGAGGGAGGGTCAGGTCTTTCTTTTTGCTTTTTATAAAAATAATCTTGCCAAATAATCTTAGGTGGTTGATTATTTTACACATATTGTTGACGTAAACGCCGATATGGCAGCCCACCTGCGACTTATATTCCAGTTATGTAAGCTTACATTGTACAACGAGTATATTTGTGTAAACATAAATATGTAATACGCGATAAATTTGGCAAGTAAACTTGTTAAGGACAATATATGAAAATAAATGTTTCCGGTCACCATGTTGATGTTACTGATAGCATCAAAGAGCACTTAGAAGAAAAATTCGCTAAAATAGCTACCCATTTCCCTACACTTATCTCGCTAGATATTATCATTTCCAAAAAGCATAACGAGTTTGATGTTGAAATTAGTACCAATTATGAAGGAACTAGCATTGCCGCTAAAGGTAGCGATTCTGTCATGTATCCCGCCATTACGAGTGCCGCTAAAAAATTAGATACAGTATTAAAACACCGCAAAGGTCAATTAAAGGCAGATTTATATGAAAAGCCTGATTTTACTGAACCTGAAACTGCTGACGAAACAGAAGAAGAAATAAACTTAAATTAACTGCTTCTTAAAATGTATTTAAACATATTTAAGAATTTCTTCGCACTCTGTTAATGACCTGTTTCCAAGTGTGTAACTAGAGCCTGGGTTGGTCAGTTCCAACCGATAGCGATCTGTCCGTTCCTGCAAGATGGATTTTACTTTCTTAAAGTTCATCCAACGACCAATCTCCTGGTCGTCAAGTCTTGCAAGAATGTTTCTCGCAGCATTATAATCTGCCTGCACAACTTCCCCGTTTTCACGATAAAATTTATCCCCCTTCCGAGTGCCCGTTAAAAGCCCCCGATTGAAAGAGTCCATTTGCGAAGTGTATGCCGCATTGATTAAATGCAAAGACGAACATCGTCTTTTAGATATTGTGTCTAACGCTTCTGCCAATATGCCTTTTACCCACTGGTTTAAGCGTCTATTGGTGTTCTTGCCGTAATGAGTTTTGCTTGCGATGGGACTGGTTAAGTCCTCTGCCACAACCATTCCTGCTTTATCAATTAAGCGATGGGTCGCTGTAAAAATAAGTGTTCGCAGCTTAGCGACCTGAATATCTTGTCGTTTATCCAGTTTTTGACGGCCTAAATTATTTTTCTCTATCGCTGCTCGCTTATGTGGTTTCTTTCTGGCAATAGTGCGTAACTTATTGCGGTTACGGTATTTCTGATTTAAGCGATCCGACTCTTTGGCAATCAACTTACCTAAACCTTCTCCATATCTATCGTTATCTGAATCAACAAACGCTTCCGTACAACAGAGGGAGGGTCAGGTCTTTCTTTTTGCTTTTTTTAATAAATGAAGATAAGGGGCAGGTCTTTCATTGTGCACAAAATGAAAGACCTGATAATCATATAGTAAGTTCCTAGCAATGGCGTTCAAGCTTAATACCATTCCGCTTAATTATGTGATCTAATAGATTTTAATTATTAATTACTTACACTCTATTGGTAACGTATGCCAAAACATAATTTTTCTGAATTAGCAAAAACCCATCAAAGCGTCCGTCTTAAACTTCGGTATTTGGCATTAGCACATTTTCAAGAAGGCCATTCTCGTACTGACATTGCTAAATTTCTGAAAGTTAGCCGTACAAGTGTCAATAAATGGATATCTCAATACCATAAAAACGGGTTAGAAGGGTTGGTAGATAAAAAAACAACAGGTCGGCCAGTACGGCTATCTGAAGCGCAATGCAAACAACTAATTGATTATGTTAAGAATGCTGCCAAAAGTAGCGCTGGCGGACGATTAGTTGGAACTGAAATTCAATCTTATATCACTGATAGTTTTGGGGTTCACTACCATCTATCAAGTGTGTATAAATTACTTCATCGGTTAGGATTTTCTTGGATCACATCTCGATCTAAGCACCCTAAACAATCTATTGAAGCACAAGAAGACTTTAAAAAAAATTCCAAATAAAAACGATCCTTAAAATACCAGGATCTATTGCCTTAGATAGTGTTGACATATGGGTTCAAGATGAAGCAAGGTTTGGACAACAAAATACAACAACGCATTTGTGGGCTGAAACAGGAAGCCGTCCATTGGCGGTAAAGCAGCAACAGTTTGAGTATGCTTACCTTTTTGGCTCTGTCTGTGTCACAAACGGTGCATCAGAAGCCATAGTTGTACCTTACGTGAATAAAGACATTATGCGTTCACACCTACAGCAAATATCAGATAAGACCCCGATCGATAGACATGCCATTGTTATCATGGATGGCGCGGGGTGGCATACTGATGATATTGCTGTGGAGTTTACTAACCTGAGTATTATTAAGCTTCCTCCCTATTCACCAGAGTTAAACCCAATAGAGCAGGTTTGGAGCTGGTTACGTCAACATCATTTAGCTAATCGCTGTTTTAGTGGTTATGAATCCATCGTTGATTCGGTATGTGATGCGTGGAATGATTTTGTGAGTGATGTTAAAAGAGTAATGAAAATGTGTACCAGAGACTGGATGAATCTGATCAATTAGTTATGCGGAATGGTATGAATCCATCGTTGATTCGGTATGTGATGCGTGGAATGATTTTGTGAGTGATGTTAAAAGAGTAATGAAAATGTGTACCAGAGACTGGATGAATCTGATCAATTAGTTATGCGGAATGGTATTAAAAGCCGGTTTGAAACAGGGGGATGGTGCTGATAGGCGGATTTGAACCGCCGACCTCACCCTTACCAAGGGTGCGCTCTACCAACTGAGCCATATCAGCAAAAGGGGATCTGACAATGACCTACTCTCACATGGGGAAGCCCCACACTACCATCGGCGCAACTGCGTTTCACTTCTGAGTTCGGCATGGAATCAGGTGGTACCACAGTGCTATGATTATCAGAAAAATTTTAAAAAATATTATAATTATTAATATAGAAAAACCCAGTTATTTAAACTGGGTTTTAATAATTCTAAAAGAATTAGGCGCTTGGCGATGACCTACTCTCACATGGGGAAGCCCCACACTACCATCGGCGCAGCTGCGTTTCACTTCTGAGTTCGGCATGGAATCAGGTGGTACCACAGCGCTATTGTCGCCAAGCATAAAAAGTTAATTAGAAAAGCTAATCTGTTCTGTAATCTGCAATTTGTAAAATATTTATCGCAAGCATTTTATTTCTTGGTCACTTACCTGACTCTTAGGTCAAGCCAATACTCTTAGGTATTGTATGGTTAAGCCTCACGGGTAATTAGTACAAGTTAGCTCAATACGTTACCGTACTTACACACCTTGCCTATCAACGTTGTAGTCTTCAACGGCCCTTCAGGGGACTCAAGGTCCCAGTGAGAACTCATCTTGAGGCTCGCTTCCCGCTTAGATGCTTTCAGCGGTTATCGATTCCGAACGTAGCTACCGGGCAATGCGTCTGGCGACACAACCCGAACACCAGCGGTTCGTCCACTCCGGTCCTCTCGTACTAGGAGCAGCTCCTCTCAATTCTCAAACGCCCACGGCAGATAGGGACCGAACTGTCTCACGACGTTCTAAACCCAGCTCGCGTACCACTTTAAATGGCGAACAGCCATACCCTTGGGACCGACTTCAGCCCCAGGATGTGATGAGCCGACATCGAGGTGCCAAACACCGCCGTCGATATGAACTCTTGGGCGGTATCAGCCTGTTATCCCCGGAGTACCTTTTATCCGTTGAGCGATGGCCCTTCCATTCAGAACCACCGGATCACTATGACCTACTTTCGTACCTGCTCGACGTGTCTGTCTCGCAGTTAAGCTGGCTTATACCATTGTACTAACCTCACGATGTCCGACCGTGATTAGCCAACCTTCGTACTCCTCCGTTACTCTTTGGGAGGAGACCGCCCCAGTCAAACTACCCACCAAACAGTGTCCCAAACCCCGGTTCAGGGGCCATGGTTAGAACTCAAAACATACAAGGGTGGTATTTCAAGGTTGGCTCCATGACATCTGGCGACGCCACTTCAAAGCCTCCCACCTATCCTACACATGTAGGCTCTAAGTTCACTGCTAAGCTGTAGTAAAGGTTCACGGGGTCTTTCCGTCTAGCCGCGGGTACACTGCATCTTCACAGCGATTTCAACTTCACTGAGTCTCGGGTGGAGACAGCATGGCCATCATTACGCCATTCGTGCAGGTCGGAACTTACCCGACAAGGAATTTCGCTACCTTAGGACCGTTATAGTTACGGCCGCCGTTTACCGGGGCTTCGATCAAGAGCGTCGACCTAAGTCTAACCCCATCAATTAACCTTCCGGCACCGGGCAGGCGTCACACCCTATACGTCATCTTACGATTTTGCAGAGTGCTGTGTTTTTAATAAACAGTTGCAGCCATCTGGTATCTTCGGCCGACAGCAGCTAAATCCGCAAGGGACATCACCGTCATCGGCGTACCTTCTCCCGAAGTTACGGTACCATTTTGCCTAGTTCCTTCACCCGAGTTCTCTCAAGCGCCTTGGTATTCTCTACCTGACCACCTGTGTCGGTTTGGGGTACGATCCTTTATTATCTGAAGCTTAGAGACTTTTCCTGGAAGTAGGGCATCAATGACTTCACCACCGTAGTGGCTCGACATCGTGTCTCAGCGTTAACAGAAACCCGGATTTACCTAAGTCTCCCGCCTACGCACTTGAACCTGGACAACCATCGCCAGGCCCACCTAGCCTTCTCCGTCCTCCCATCGCAATAATAAAGGGTACGGGAATATTAACCCGTTTCCCATCGACTACGCCTGTCGGCCTCGTCTTAGGGGTCGACTCACCCTGCCCCGATTAACGTTGGACAGGAACCCTTGGTCTTCCGGCGGGGAGGTTTTTCACCCCCCTTATCGTTACTCATGTCAACATTCGCACTTCTGATACCTCCAGGATGCCTTACAGCTTTCCCTTCGACGGCTTACAGAACGCTCCTCTACCATGCTTGCAAGCAAGCATCCGCAGCTTCGGTGATATGTTTAGCCCCGTTAAATCTTCCGCGCAGACCGACTCGACCAGTGAGCTATTACGCTTTCTTTAAAGGATGGCTGCTTCTAAGCCAACCTCCTGGCTGTCTGAGCCTTTCCACATCGTTTCCCACTTAACATATACTTTGGGACCTTAGCTGGCGGTCTGGGTTGTTTCCCTTTCCACGACGGACGTTAGCACCCGCCGTGTGTCTCCCGTGATTGCACTTGTTGGTATTCGGAGTTTGCATGGGGTTGGTAAGTCGGGATGACCCCCTAGCCCAAACAGTGCTCTACCCCCAACAGTGATACACGAGGCGCTACCTAAATAGCTTTCGAGGAGAACCAGCTATCTCTTGGTTTGATTGGCCTTTCACCCCCAGCCACAAGTCATCCCCTAATTTTTCAACATTAGTGGGTTCGGTCCTCCAGTTGATGTTACTCAACCTTCAACCTGCTCATGGCTAGATCACCAAGTTTCGGGTCTAATCCCAGCAACTATTCGCCCAGTTAAGACTCGGTTTCCCTACGGCTCCCCTAAACGGTTAACCTTGCTACTGAAATTAAGTCGTTGACCCATTATACAAAAGGTACGCAGTCACGGAATAAATCCGCTCCTACTGCTTGTACGTACACGGTTTCAGGTTCTATTTCACTCCCCTCACAGGGGTTCTTTTCGCCTTTCCCTCACGGTACTGGTTCACTATCGGTCAATTAGGAGTATTTAGCCTTGGAGGATGGTCCCCCCATCTTCAGTCAGAATTTCTCGTGTTCCGACCTACTCGTTTTCACTTATAAAAGATTGTCGTATACGGGACTATCACCCTGTATCGTGGCACTTTCCAGAGCCTTCTACTAATCGATTATAAGCTTAAGGGCTGGCCCGATTTCGCTCGCCGCTACTTTCGGGATCTCGGTTGATTTCTTTTCCTGAGGGTACTTAGATGTTTCAGTTCCCCTCGTTCGCTTCGACTGGCTATGTATTCACCAGCCGATGACACTAAGTGCCGGGTTGCCCCATTCGGAGATTCCAGGATATAACGCATGTTATCAACTCCCCTGGACTTATCGCAGATTACCACGTCCTTCATCGCCTCTAATTGCCTAGGCATCCACCGTGCACGCTTATTCACTTAACCATACAATACCTAAAAAATACTGTATGTTGTTTCCAAGACGCTTGCGATCCTCATATTTTACAATATGAATTACGCTTACGTAATTCGTGCACCTATCAGTTACAAGTAACTGAGTAGATACGTACTTATTTTTGCTTGATTACAATTACTAAGATAAATCTTAATAATTGAGAACAATTTAGTTTATATCCAAATGCCGCAAATAACGTTGTTATTTACCTTATGCATTCAAATAAGAACTTTATCAGCTTTCCTAATTGTTAAAGAGCAGACTTTTTCGTTAAAAAAAGCCTTAGATAAATTTTTCAATTTAGCTAAGGCTTCTAACCACATGTTAGTATTACCACACATTACAATGAACATAAGAAAAGATTAAGTATCTTTTCGCATTGTAGTGTTGTGGTGGAGCTATGCGGGATCGAACCGCAGACCTCCTGCGTGCAAGGCAGGCGCTCTCCCAGCTGAGCTATAGCCCCAACATGGTTAAACATACATATTGTTAATTTGGATTTAGCCAAGGCAAAGTAAGGCGACGTTTAGCTCACTAAACGAGTCTTGCTTTAACGCAGGATCAATCAAAATTGGTGGGTCTGAGTAGATTTGAACTACCGACCTCACCCTTATCAGGGGTGCGCTCTAACCAACTGAGCTACAGACCCAATATGATGTTTTGTCTCTTTTCACTAATCAAACAATCTGTGTGAACACTCAATGTGCTATGTCTCAATACGTAAGGAGGTGATCCAGCCCCAGGTTCCCCTAGGGCTACCTTGTTACGACTTCACCCCAGTCATGAACCACACCGTGGTCATCGCCATCCCGAAGGTTAAGCTAATGACTTCTGGTGCAGCCCACTCCCATGGTGTGACGGGCGGTGTGTACAAGGCCCGGGAACGTATTCACCGCGGCATTCTGATCCGCGATTACTAGCGATTCCAACTTCACGGAGTCGAGTTGCAGACTCCGATCCGGACTACGACAAACTTTATGAGATTCGCATACCCTCGCAGGTTAGCAACCCTTTGTATTTGCCATTGTAGCACGTGTGTAGCCCATCCCGTAAGGGCCATGATGACTTGACGTCGTCCCCACCTTCCTCCGGTTTATCACCGGCAGTCTCCCTAGAGTTCCCACCATTACGTGCTGGCAACTAAGGATAAGGGTTGCGCTCGTTGCGGGACTTAACCCAACATTTCACAACACGAGCTGACGACAGCCATGCAGCACCTGTCTCAGAGCTCCCGAAGGCACTCTACTATCTCTAACAGATTCTCTGGATGTCAAGGGATGGTAAGGTTCTTCGCGTTGCATCGAATTAAACCACATGCTCCACCGCTTGTGCGGGCCCCCGTCAATTCATTTGAGTTTTAACCTTGCGGCCGTACTCCCCAGGCGGTCTATTTAATGCGTTAGCTTTGAAACCCACGGCATATAGCCACAAACTTCTAATAGACATCGTTTACTGCGTGGACTACCGGGGTATCTAATCCCGTTTGCTCCCCACGCCTTCGCGCCTCAGTGTCAGTCTCTGTCCAGGTGGCCGCCTTCGCCACTGGTATTCCTTCAGATCTCTACGCATTTCACCGCTACACCTGAAATTCTACCACCCTCTACAAAACTCTAGTCAACCAGTTTCAAATGCAGTTCCAAGGTTGAGCCCTGGGCTTTCACATCTGACTTAATTAACCACCTACGCGCGCTTTACGCCCAGTAATTCCGATTAACGCTCGCACCCTCCGTATTACCGCGGCTGCTGGCACGGAGTTAGCCGGTGCTTCTTCTGCGAGTAACGTCACAGATGATGGATATTAACCATCACCCTTTCCTCCTCGCTGAAAGTGCTTTACAACCCGAAAGCCTTCTTCACACACGCGGCATGGCTGCATCAGGGTTTCCCCCATTGTGCAATATTCCCCACTGCTGCCTCCCGTAGGAGTCTGGACCGTGTCTCAGTTCCAGTGTGGCTGGTCATCCTCTAAGACCAGCTAGGGATCGAAGCCTTGGTAAGCCATTACCTTACCAACTAGCTAATCCCACTTGGGCTCATCTTGTTGCGATAGCATATAAATAGAGGCCACCTTTGCTCCGAAGAGATTATGCGGTATTAGCAGTCGTTTCCAACTGTTGTCCCCCACAACAAGGCAAATTCCCAAGCATTACTCACCCGTCCGCCACTCGTCAGCAAAAGTGCAAGCACTTCTCTGTTACCGTTCGACTTGCATGTGTTAAGCCTGCCGCCAGCGTTCAATCTGAGCCATGATCAAACTCTTCAATTTAAAGTTTAATGTGCACTGAAAGTGCGACTCAATATTACTGACTAAAACTATGTACCTAAGTACAATGTTATTCTGAATTAATGAATTAATTCGTGTGTCATTCTATTGATATAGTGCCTAGTAACTAGGACTTATTTGAAATCATATCAACAATGAATGTCCACACAGATTGTTTGATTAAATTGTTAAAGAGCTGCCTTTCGGCGAGGTGCGTATCTTACGCCACCTACGAACGATGTCAATGGTTAATTTCAAAGTTTTTAAACAACTCAAAAGTCTTTAAAAACTTAACCTTTTCTCGTTCTCAGTCACTGGCTAACTTGCGTTGCCGTCCGTGTCTGTGGATGCGCATTATAGAGATCCAGAACACATTGGCAAGCGTTTATTTCAATAAAAAAGAGTTATTTTTGAAATTGTTTTTTATGCCGATCTAACTAACAACTTACCCACAATTTACAGAGAATTATCCACAAAGTTATTATAATTGTTCAGCAACAGCTGCCAGATCGGCAAGCACGTCGGTGGCAAGTTGTTCACCTTCAGTCGAGATCTCTTTGCCAGTCCTGACTAAATAGTTCGTTTTTATCCCTGCTGCGATTCCGGCCTGTATATCTGAAGCCTTGTCGCCCACTAAAATAGACTGACTTGGATCTATCCCTAGGTCTTCTATTGCACTGAGCAGCATACCGGGTTTAGGTTTACGGCAATCACAATCAACTTTATATTCCCCTTGCCCCTTTTCAGCATGATGGGGGCAGTAGTAGATACCATCTAAATCAACACCGCGATCTGCCAATGACCAGTCCATCCATTCTGTTAATGTATGAAACTGCTCTTCTGAAAAGTAGCCGCGCGCAATACCGGACTGATTGGTAATAACAACGAGCAGGTAGCCTTTGTCTTTAAGTTTTTTGCAGGCTTCGATGACTCCCTCGATAAATTCAAAATCGTCTACTTGTGCGACATAACCATTATCAACATTAAGTACGCCATCTCTATCAAGAAAAACTGCACGTTTTCCATTACCTGTTGTCATATTCTTTCCTTACCCGTTTCAGAATCATTAATTAATGTTATTATGCCATTCATCATCATTGGCTTCTATTTATAATGCCGTAACCCCTCTTCCTTTTAGGTAAGAAGATATCAGACGATTAGTGCGGAGCACTAAAATATCAAAAAGAGTATTTCTATGTTGCGCTTAACTTTTATCTACTGTTGTACTATTTTAATGAGTGCCTGCAGCAACATGCAATTCAGTTCAAATCTCGATAAAGAAAATTTTGATGAGTACTTTAAACCGTCTCAAGTCACGGTTTATGAAAAGTCTGACTTACTAAATCTTGAATATGACGTACTCGGTGCTGTTGACGGCAGCAGTTGCCAGGTAGAAGAAAATGATCCCCCGGCAGATATTAGAGAAGCACGGACCAATGCCCGTATTCACGCTGCGGACTTAAACGCCAATGGCATTGTCTTTCAATCCTGCATCCGTTTTGAGCAAGATAAATCCTGCATAAGCAATATTATCTGCTATGCGCGGGCGCTGCATGTCACCTCTTTCGATAAGGAGTGATATTGTGTTTAATACAATAGCCATTATTCATTCGCCTTATAAAGAAAAGTTTGCCGTGCCCCGCCAGCCGGGGTTAGTACCCAGTGCCAAAGCTGAACTGGAAATATTACCCCCTTATGATGATATGAATGCTTTTTCAGGCCTGCAGGAATTCAGCCATTTATGGTTGCTGTTTACTTTCCATAAGAACC
Source organism: uncultured Psychromonas sp. (assembly GCA_963674525.2). Lineage (GTDB taxonomy): Bacteria > Pseudomonadota > Gammaproteobacteria > Enterobacterales > Psychromonadaceae > Psychromonas. Next base: position 19,713 of record CAXXRV010000030.1, read on the forward strand.
CCAGCCAAAGCAGCTGGAGCCCGACCGTTCGCCCGCCTCGTCTGGGAGGCAATAAACGCATGGGCGTCTTTGCCACACGCTCACCTAGCCGGCCGAATCCAATTGGCCTTTCATTGGTAGAATTTCACGGCATTAGGCGAGTAGAGGGTAAGATTTTTCTGCAACTGTCAAATATTGACTTGGTCGATGGCACGCCCATTATCGATATTAAACCTTATATTCCCTATGCCGATGCTAAACCCGATGCATTAGCCGGCTTTGCTCAAGAAAGTCCGGAGTCCTTAATGGACATTCAATTTTCCACCCAGGCAGTACACATGCTCAAGCAAGTGGAAGATCATTATCCAGCGTTAAAACAGTTAATTATTGAAGTATTGCAGCAGGATCCCCGTCCCGCCTATAAAAAGCATAAGCCGGACTGCAAAACCTATGCGGTTCATTTGTCAGATTTTAATGTCTCCTGGATAAATGACGGCTTGCTGACAACAGTTGTGAATATTGAAGCTAGCGCTTAGCAAGATAATAGCCACTTAGCACACCGACCAGCGCTCCTAGTAAATGACTTTCAAACGAGATACCTATCTGGGTAGGAAAAACACCCAGAACCAAACCACCGTAAAAAAACAGCATAAACAGTGAAATAAAAAACGGGATCATTTGCCGGCGCACAAAACCGTAAACCAGCAGATATCCCCATAAGGCATAAATAACGCCACTCATGCCAATATGCAGACTATGCCCCCTTGCAAACAGCCACACTAGCAAGCCGCTGCTGATCACAAAAAAGATAAAAAGCAATAAAAAGCGCCGTGTACCTTGTGAACCCACCAGGGTCGCAAATATAAGAAAGGGAAATATATTGCTTAGCAGATGCCCCCAACTTGCATGTAAAAATGGCGAAATCAGAATCCCCGGCAGATGTGCTGTTGAGCGGGGCACAATCCCCCATTGATTAAGGTTAAGTGCAAAGAGCATATTTAAGGCAAAAATGAGCAAACAAATCGCGACGATAAACACGCTATATTTGGCGGCAAGCAGATAAGGTTTCATTTTTGCTCCTTTGAATTTAATAGCAGGCATAACAAAATAGCGGACAGCAGCTTTCAAGTTCAATTATATTTTTTGATAAATCGATCAACAAACCTTTAGTCATATTAATTCCGCTGGTAAAATCACGGCTCTTTTATCGTGATGTTATCAATTAAGGATATTTATGCGTACCACCAATTACTTACTTTCAACTCAAAAAGAAGCGCCAAGTGATGCAGTTATTGTAAGCCACCAGCTGATGCTACGTGCAGGCATGATCCGTAAATTAGCATCAGGTTTATATACTTGGCTACCAACTGGCCTACGGGTTTTACGTAAAGTTGAAAATATTGTCCGTGAAGAGATGGAGCGGGCAGGTGTTGTTGAAGTACTAATGCCCGTTGTGCAACCTGCCGACCTGTGGATGGAAACCGGCCGCTGGGAGAAATATGGTGGTGAACTGTTACGCGTTAAAGATCGCCATACCCGTGATTTTGTATTAGGCCCGACACATGAAGAGGTGATCACGGAGCTGGTGCGTAAGGAAGTCAACAGTTACAAACAGCTGCCATTAAACCTTTTCCAAATTCAAACAAAATTCCGTGATGAAACGCGTCCGCGTTTTGGTGTCATGCGCGCACGTGAATTTACCATGAAAGATGCCTACTCCTTCCATATGGATCAGGCGTGTCTGGAAAAAACATACCAGAATATGTTTACGGCTTATTGCCGTATCTTCGAACGTTTAGGTCTTGAATACCGCCCGGTTATTGCCGATACCGGCAGTATTGGCGGCAGCGCCTCACATGAATTCCATGTGCTTGCGCAAAGTGGTGAAGATGCCATCGTTTTCTCAACCGAAAGTGATTACGCTGCGAATATTGAAAAAGCAGAAGCGCTTACACCGAATGTTGAACTTGCTGCGCCAACGGCAGAAATGGAACTGCTTGATACGCCCAATGCAAAAACAATCACCGAGTTGGTCACTGAACACGGCATTGCCATTGAAAAAACCGTTAAAACACTCTTTGTTAAAGCCTCTGATGAAGTTGAAAGTGAGTTGATCGCGCTTATTATCCGTGGTGATCACGAGCTTAACGAAATTAAAGCGGAAAACTTAAAAGAAGTTGCCGAGCCACTGGAGTTCGCCAATGAAGATGAAATTCGAGCACTGGTTAATGCCGGTCCGGGGTCACTAGGTCCCGTTTCTCTACCTGTTCCATTTATTGCTGACCGCAGCGTTGCTGTGATGAGCGACTTTAGCGCCGGCGCCAATATTGATAATAAGCATTACGTCAACATTAACTGGGGCCGCGACGTTGCCCTTGGCCAGGTTGCAGATCTGCGTAATGTTGTTGAAGGTGATCCTAGCCCATGCGGTAAGGGTACACTGGCCATGGCGCGCGGTATCGAAGTGGGCCATATTTTCCAACTGGGTGATACTTATACTAAAGCAATGAATGCAGCCGTGCTCAATCAGCAGGGTAAAAATCAGACCTTAACCATGGGTTGTTACGGCATTGGTATTTCCCGTATTGTTGCGGCCGCTATCGAACAAAATAACGATAAAAACGGCATTATCTGGAATGATGCACTGGCCCCGTTTTCTGTGGTTATCGTGCCGATGAATATGAAAAAATCACAGCGCGTCGCTGAAGTCGCAGAGCAATATTATACACAACTGCAGGAAGCCGGCATTGATGTGTTGTTTGATGATCGTAAAGAGCGCCCGGGCATTATGTTTGCTGATGCCGAGCTGATCGGTATTCCGCACACTTTAGTGATTGGTGATCGCAGCCTGGACAATGGTATTGTTGAATATAAAGATCGCCTGTCTGGTGAAAAGCAAGAAGTGAAAATTGAAGAGGTGATCGACTTTATTAAGGCCAAATTGGCTTAGTTTCTTTTCAGTTAAACATCAGGCCAGTATTTTTATGCTGGCTTTTTTCACTATTCCCATGCGCTTTTCACCTCTATAGCAAATGAGCTTTGATTATGAAAACTGAAAAAGTATCAGTCTTACTAACTTTGTTTTGTCTGTTATTTAGCAGCATTACTTTTGCGAGCACTGCGATGTTTAGCAATACCTTTCAACTCAATACCGAAAAGCAGCTTAGTGAAAACTTCAGCAGCGCTATCAATGACTTTTGGGAAAAAAATGCGCAGGCAGGTCGTTTTCTGGGAGTCGGCAATAAAGAAATTTACACTGTCAGCATTAAAACCGGCAATAGCAGAGCCATTGTGATCAGCCAGGGCAGAAATGAAAGTACTTTAAAATATAAAGAGCTGGCTTTTGATCTCAACCAGCAGGGCTATGATCTGTTTTTAATAGATCATAGAGGTCAAGGTTTTTCACAACGTTTAGGCGGCGACAGGCACCGTGGACATATCCAGCAATTCAAAGATTATGTCGAGGATTTTCATTACTATATTGCATCGCTCGAGCTGCCGCGCAATTACCAGAGCAGTTACCTGCTATCACATTCGATGGGCGGCACTATTAGTGCCTTATATTTGCAGTTATTTGACCATCCCTTTCAGGCCAGCGTGTTTTTCAGCCCGATGCTTTCCATCAACTTAGGTCTGCCAGAGAGCCTGGCTAAAATAATAACTTACAGCAGTGCAAAGATATGCAGCTGGTTTAGCGATAAAGCCTGTTATGTTTTTGGCGGCAGTGCTTATAAAAAGAAATTATTTGCTGAAAATGACTTAACCACCAGCAGATTACGCTTTATTTCCTCATTCAATACCTTTGAGCAGCATCGGCAAACTCAGCTTGGCTCACCGACCATGCACTGGGTGGCGGAAAGTATTCAAGCCGGCCAGCAAGCCATAGCCAATGCCCATAAAATAACCATTCCCATATTAGTTATTCAAGCCGGCGCAGATACTGTTGTCACCAGCGTCGGACAAAACCAATTTTTTAAAAATGTCACTTTTTGTAAAAGCAACCAGCTTGTCAATATCGCCGGGGCAAAACATGAAATATTACTAGAGCGCGATCAATACCGAATCCCTGCTTTAAATAAAACACTACAATTCTTAAACAAATCACAACAAGATAAACTGAGCTGCAGCCAATAGCGTTTTCGCTGCTAAATCGGCCTGCATCATCAGCGATTTTATTATGATCACCAGCAGTGACCCCATGAATGACGTAGAGGTGCTAAACTTAGTTGCGAAACCAGTGCTTATAACAAATTCACTGCAAAGGTGACACCGTTACCAGCCGACGGTGAATTGCACTCTTCACGGAAAAAGACGCTGTTACTGTGATGTTCAATAATTTATTAACAAGGTGAACTTATGATGAAAAAATTAATAACTATCATTCTTGCTGCCTCTGCAATGCTGCTCTCTTTATCTGCAGGCGCAAATGACAACGTGCGTATCAAAGCAGGTTTTGCCTTTGATATGGGATTTGGTGCAACCGCACTGTTCAATGATCAATTCGGCATCATGGTAGGTAACGACGGTATTGCTGCCGACTACTTTTTTAAAAGAGGAGGATTCAGCAGTAATGTGCCTTTTACCTGGTACGTTGCCGGTGGTGCTTATAATGAATGGGATGATGGTTTAGGCATGCGCTTACCTTTAGGCCTGAACCTGAACTTTGAAAGAAACTGGAGTACCTACGCACAAATAGCCCCGGATATTGACTTTGATGATGACGATGACGATGTTGAGTTTGGTGCACAGGTTGCGGCCGGTCTGCGTTACAGTTTTTAATCCTTGCTCCCTTATGCCAATAAGGTGCTGAGCCCTGCATTAGGGATAGTTCGGCTATCCACCAATCTTTCTGCAGATATAGATAAATAGTTCATGACTTAATAGCTTTGCATTTGTTATTAACATGAACTATTTTCCCGCTATGATATGATACTTTTATTTTTTTAATATTAACGAGAATATAAAGACTATGCCGAAAAATGAAAATATTCATATTCAATCTGAAACTGTATTAATTACTCCTGCAGAATTAAAAACGCTGATACCGACATCTGATAAGGTTGAGCAATTCATCACTGAATCACGCCAGACTATCTCTAATATCGTCCATAAAAAAGATCCGCGCTTTTTGGTTATTTGCGGACCTTGCTCAATTCACGATATCGATGCAGCGAAAGAATATGCTGTTAAATTAAAAAAATTACATGATCAATACAAAGATACTTTATATATTGTGATGCGCGTCTATTTTGAAAAACCGCGTACCACAGTGGGTTGGAAAGGCTTAATTAACGACCCGCATATGGACGATTCTTTTGATATCGAAAGCGGATTAAAACAAGCCCGTAAGCTTCTCCTATGGATCTCTGAATTAGGCTTACCGATTGCAACAGAAGCACTGGATCCTATCAGCCCGCAATATATTGGCGATCTGTTCAGCTGGGCAGCTATCGGTGCGCGTACCACTGAATCACAAACTCACCGCGAAATGGCCAGCGGTCTGTCAATGCCGGTTGGCTTTAAAAACGGCACCGATGGCAGCTTAGAGACAGCCGTCAATGCAATGCAGGCTGCTGCTTCCGGACACCGTTTTATGGGCATCAATCAACAGGGGCAAAGTGCCTTACTGCAAACCAGCGGCAATCAAGATGGCCATGTGATCCTGCGCGGCGGTGGCGGTAAACCAAACTATGATTCATTAAATGTCGCGCTGGCAGAGCAGGCTTTAGCTAAAGCAGGCGTAGAAGAGATTTTAATTGTCGACTGCAGTCATGCCAACTCCAATAAAGATTATTCCCTGCAACCCTTAGTTGCCAAAGATGTTTTCCATCAAATTCTTGAGGGCAATCAATCCATTATTGGTATTATGCTGGAAAGTAACCTGAATGAAGGCAATCAAGCGGCAGATCTACCGAAAAATGAGCTGAAATATGGCGTATCAATCACCGATGCCTGTATTAATTGGGATACAACCAGTCAATTACTTGCTGATGCTGCAGGTTTATTGAAAGATGTATTAAAAACAAGATAAGAAGAAATTTATGCCGTTAACTAAATTAAGAGATCAAATTGATGCTGTTGACAAACAGTTAATTGATCTACTCGCTGAACGTTTGCGTTTAGTCGGGGAGGTTGGTGAAGTAAAAACAAAGCACGGATTGCCTATTTATGTACCAGAACGCGAAGCGGCTATGCTTGCTAAACGCCGTGCTGAAGCGGAAACGAAAGGCGTACCTGCTAATTTAATTGAAGACGTTTTACGGCGCATCATGCGCGAGTCTTATGCCAGCGAAAATGAAACCGGCTTCAAAACGGTCAACCCGGAGATGAAGCGTATTGTGATTATTGGTGGTAACGGCTTACTCGGCAAACGCTTTGTCGAGATGTTTGAGCTATCCGGTTATCAGGTTGATATTTTAGGCCGCAGCAACTGGGATCAAGCCGAGCAGATCTGCAGCAAAGCAGGCCTGGTGATTGTCGGCTCGCCTATTGATGTCACTGAATCAGTCATCAGCCAGCTCAGTTACCTGCCTGATGACTGTATTCTTGCCGATATTACCAGCGTCAAAGATGGCCCGTTACGCGCCATGCTCGAGGTACATAAAGGGCCGGTTGTTGGTCTGCATCCCATGTTCGGACCGGATATTTCCAGCTTTGCCAAGCAGGTCATTGTTTATTGTGATGGTCGTGGTAAAGATAAATATATGTGGTTAATCGAACAGATGAAAATCTGGGGCGCACACCTTTATAATGTGGAAGCGAAAACACACGATGAATCAATGACACTGATCCAGGCACTCCGCCATTTCACCAGCTTTGTCTACGGTGTCCATCTGCAGGAAGTCGACGCCGATTTGAAACAGCTGCTTGATTTAAGCTCGCCCATTTATCGCCTGGAATTGGCCATGGTCGGACGCCTGTTTGCTCAGGAGCCGGCACTTTATGCCGATATTATTCTTTCTCAGAAAAATAACTTAACCATGATCAAGCGTTACCATAAGCATTTTTCTGAAGCGATTGAGTTGCTGGAAAATGGTGATAGAGAAGCCTTTATCAACCGTTTTAAATCAGTCACTGATTGGATGGGTGATTATTCCACGCTGTTTATGAATGAAAGCCGCGCGCTGCTGCAGCAAGCCCATGACAATCGTCATTATGAAGATTAACTGGCCATAGTTATTCTTCAGGCAATAAAAAGGAGGCTTCTAGCCTCCTTTTTATTATTCGTTAAAGCTCGCCTTTTATGCGGCAAACTCTTTATTTAATTCTATTTCAGCCTCTGATTCCAGTTCAATTTCAGGCTCTTCAACAGGCTCTCCAGATATTTCACCATTTCGGCACATATCTTTACCGTTGTTTTTTGCGCGAATCGCTTCAGATTTATGAATGTATTTATTCAGTTGACGCTCGATTTTTTGGAACAGTTGTCCGATTGCCGTATAGAGATCATCATGCTCAGCATGGGCAAATACTTTGCCATTTGGCACGCCAATATTTGCTTCAATTTTTACGCCTTTAGGCTCTTTGGTAATAATACAGTGAGGTTTGATTAAGGGAACTTGCAGCTTTTCTAATTTTTGGAAACGTTCCTCTACTTTAGTGCGCATTGTGTCAGTGATAGTAATTTGTTTGCTTGTAATTTCAATTCTCATAGAAGACACCTTTTAGTTAGACACTCATTGTGTTGATTAATAGGTTATGCTTTTTGATTTATTTAAAAAGTGATCCGCGTCACATTTAATCTGCTTTTCCTATGCGGGAAAAGTATTTTTTGACCTATGCTTATTTTCAACTCAAAAAAAATAAAAATGACTTGTTGAAAACAAAAACTTAGGGCACTCTTGAGTAGATAAATGCCTCTCACGTATATCACTTTTTTCTTAAAGACCTTTTTTTAATCTATTGTTTTGTTATCGTTAGCCTTTTATCGACTATAGTTGCTCTATTATATGTTTCCCTCCTTCACTTTTAAGTTTACACATCTTTTGCTATTTTGCTATTTATTCATTAATAGCCATAGTCTATTCGCGGCTTCCTGGCAGCATGCTTTAAGTATGTACGGTGATTTCAAATATCCAGCGCATTTCACTCACTTTCAATATACCAACCCGAATGCACCTAAAGGAGGTAGTTTTAAACGCGCTGCTATCGGCAGTTTTGATTCACTCAATCCCTTTATTGTTAAAGGCAATGCCGCCGCCGGGATCAGCATGATTTATGATACTCTGCTGAAACAATCCACGGATGAGCCCTTCAGCGCCTATGGCCTGATTGCTGAAAAAGTGAAAGTGGCCGATGATTTCTCTTCGGTCAGTTTTTTAATCAATAAAAATGCCCGTTTTCACGATGGTAAAAAGATTCGCGCCAATGATGTTAAATTCAGTTTTGAACTGCTGGTCGAGCAAGGCGCGCCGCATTTCCGCTCCTACTATGCCGGGGTCAAAGAGGTGCTGATTGATAATCCGCTGCAGGTGACTTTTTATTTTAAAGAAAAAGGCAATCGGGAATTACCGCTGATTATCGGACAACTCCCTATCCTTCCCGAGCACTACTGGGTCAATAAAGGTTTTTCAAAAAGCAGCCTGACTATTCCGCTCGGCTCCGGCGCCTATAAAGTAGCCAGCTTTGAAGCGGCAAAACGCATAACCTACCAACGCGTTGCAGACTATTGGGCTGTCGATCTGCCGGTTAATAAAGGCATGCATAATTTTGATACGCTGGTTTTTGATTACTACCGTGATGATGGCGTGGCCTTTGAAGCCTTTAAGTCCGGTGCCTTTGATTATCGCCTCGAGACCTCATCAAAACGCTGGGCGACAGGCTATACAGGCGATCTTTTCAGCTCAGGAAGAGTTATTAAGACAAAGATAACCGATAAGAATCCTCAGGGAATGCAGGGCTTTTGGTTTAATCTGCGCAAAGATAAGTTTAAAGATAGCAATGTTCGCCAGGCGATCAGTCTGCTCTTTGACTTTGAATGGGCGAATAAAACGCTGTTTTATGGCGCCTATACACGTATTAACAGTTTTTATGCCGGCTCCGAGCTGGCAACGGGGCGGGAAATATCAGCAGCTGAAAGGGAAATATTGTCTCCCTATCAGAGCTCGTTACCTGCCAGCGTTTTTGCTCCAATTGAATTCAGTAAAACGAATGCCGACGGCAATGTTCGCCAGCAGATGAGAAAAGCGGTCCAGCTGCTTGCAAAGGCAGGCTATCAGTTAAAGGATAGCAAAATGCAGGATAAAAATGGTCAGCAGTTAAGCTTTGAATTTCTGCTCTACAGTAAAGATTTTGAACGGGTCGTCCATCCTTTCCGGCGCAACCTGCAGCGCATCGGTATTAAAACCTCGATTCGTTTAGTCGACGTTTCCCAGTTTATCAATCGCCTCAATAACTTTGATTTTGATCTGGTCTCACTGCGCAAAGGTCAGTCGATTTCTCCCGGCAATGAGCAGACGGGCTACTGGGGCTGTGACAGCAGTATGCAGGCAGGCACCGCAAACTGGGCGGGACTGTGCTCGCCGGTCGTTGATCAGTTAGTCACAAAACTGATCATGTCCAGCACGCGGGAAGAATTAGTCAACACCACCAGAGCCTTAGACAGAGTTCTGCTTGCGCAGCATATTGTTATTCCGCAGTGGTATCTTCCTGCTTACCGCATCGCCTATTGGAATAAATTTTCTTATCCCGAAGTTGCACCTGTTTATGATCTTGGGCTGTCAACCTGGTGGAGTGCTCAAGCAGCGAATAACAATGGGAGCTTTGATTGATGCATAATTATATTCTACGCCGTCTGCTGCTGATTATTCCGACATTAATCGGCATTATGACCATCAATTTTTTTATTGTGCAAATTGCTCCGGGCGGCCCGGTTGAACAGGCCATCGCCCGCTACCAGGGCATAGACAGCGGTAATAGCAACCGTATTGCAGCCGGTACGCAAAGCGAGATTAAACAAGGCAGTGAAAACAGTCAGTATCGCGGCGCACAGGGCGTTGATCCTGAATATATAGCAGCTCTGGAAAAGCTCTACGGTTTTGATAAGCCACTGAGTGAACGCTATTTTTCCATGCTCTGGCGTTATGCAAGGTTTGATTTTGGTGAGAGTTTTTATCGTGATCGCAAAGTTATCGATCTGATTATTGATAAAATGCCGGTTTCTATCTCTCTAGGGCTCTGGACCACCCTGCTCGCCTATCTGATCTCGATTCCGCTGGGCATCAAAAAAGCGATCGCACATGGCAGCCGGTTTGATATCTGGAGCAGCACTGTGGTGACCATTGCCTATGCCATTCCTGCTTTTATTGTCGCAATTATGCTGATTGTTTTATTTGCCGGCGGCTCCTACTATGACTGGTTTCCGCTGCGCGGATTAACCTCGGATAATTTCTCGGAGCTAAGCTTATGGCTGAAAATAAAAGATTATTTCTGGCATCTGACCCTGCCCGTTCTGGCCTCGGTACTGGGCAGCTTTGCCACCCTGACGATGCTCACTAAAAACTCCTTTCTTGATGAGATCCATAAACAATATGTGATCACAGCGCAAGCTAAAGGTTGCTCGCAAAACCGTATCCTCTACGGCCATGTTTTTCGTAATGCCATGTTATTAGTCTTAGCCGGTCTGCCTGCCGCTTTAATCGGCATCTTTTTTACCGGGTCAATGCTGATTGAAGTGATATTTTCATTGGATGGATTAGGCTTATTAGGCTTTGAATCTGTGATCAGTCGCGATTATCCGGTGATCTTTGCTTCTCTGTATATTTTTACTTTAGTGGGGTTAGTACTAAAACTGCTTAGCGATATCACTTATACCCTGATCGATCCGCGCATCACATTTGAGGGGCGCTAACATGGCATTAGTTACAACCTGGCAAAGAATAAAAAACAACCCGGTCAATGTCGATCGTTGGGCGCAGTTTAAAAACAACAAGCGCGGTTACTACTCGTTATGGATTTTTATTACTCTGTTTGTTTTGAGCTTATTCGCCGAGTTATGGATAAATGATAAACCGGTTATGATCTCTTACCAGCAGCACTGGTATTTTCCTATTATTGAGGATATTCCTGAAAACCAGTTAGGCGGTGACTTTGATATCAGCACCGATTACAGCGACCCCTATATGGTCGAGCAGATTGAAAAAGAGGGCTGGATCCTCTGGCCGCTGGTGCCCTTTTATTATGACAGTATCAATTATGAATTAACAGAATCCGCGCCTTCTCCGCCGAGTGCGGTTAATTACTTAGGTACCGATGATCAGGGCCGGGATCTGCTTGCCCGCCTGGTTTACGGTTTCAGGATCTCGGTGTTATTCGCCTTGACCCTAACCCTTATCAGCTCAGTAATAGGCATTACTATTGGCGCAGTGCAGGGCTATTATGGCGGACGCATTGATCTCTTCGGACAACGGCTATTGGAAATCTGGGAAGGCTTGCCTATGCTCTTTATGCTGATTATTTTAGCCAGCTTTGTCGAGCCGACCTTCTTCTGGTTACTCGGGCTGATGATCCTGTTCAGCTGGCCGAGTTTAGTAAACGTGGTACGGGCTGAATTTTTACGCGGCCGCCATTTGGAGTACGTCAAAGCGGCCAATGCGCTGGGGGTCAGCGATCATAAAATTATGTTTAAACATATTTTACCCAACGCCATGATAGCGACGCTGACCTTTATGCCCTATCTCTTTACCGGCGCATTAACCACATTAACTTCATTAGACTTTTTGGGGTTCGGCTTACCCCTTGGCTCCGCCTCTCTGGGTGAGATGGTTGCCCAGGGTAAAGATAATCTGCATGCGCCCTGGCTGGCTATTACCGCCTTTATCTCCCTGTCAACGATCTTAGTTTTGCTGGTCTTTATCGGTGAAGCGACACGCGATGCATTTGATCCCAGGAAAACATTATGAGCCTTAAAAAAGCAGCCGATGAACTCTTAAGAGTGGAAGATCTGGCGATTAATTTCGCCCAGCAGGAAATTGTTAAAAAGGTCAGTTTCACCCTGAATAAGGGGGAGACACTGGCCATTGTCGGCGAAAGCGGGGCAGGTAAGTCATTGCTGGCTTTATCTATTCTACAGCTGCTGCCCTACCCGCATGCCCATCATCCCTGCGGAAAAATATATCTCTCCGGGCAACAGCTGCTCGGCCAGGATAAAGTGCTGTTAGAAGCGATTCGCGGCAACCGGGTGGGCATGATTTTTCAGGAGCCGATGACCTCTCTTAACCCGCTGCACACGGTGCACAAACAAATTGCAGAAACGCTGTTAATTCACAAAGGAATAACAGGTAAAAAAGCGCAGCATAGAATTATTGAGCTGCTCGAGTTAGTGGGCATTGACTCACCGCAAACACGTTTACAATCCTACCCCCATGAGCTCTCCGGCGGTCAGCGCCAGCGCGTAATGATTGCCATGGCACTGGCCAATGATCCGGAGCTGCTGATTGCTGATGAACCGACAACCGCACTGGATGTGACTATTCAGAAACAGATACTGGATCTGTTAAAATCATTACAGAAACGCCTTAATATGGGCATCTTGCTGATCACCCATGATCTGCATATTGTCCGCTCGATTGCCGATTACGTATTGGTTATGCGCAATGGTAGAGTGATTGAATCCAATAATAAAGCGGCACTATTTAGTAATCCGCGCGAGCAGTATACAAAAACCCTTTTAGATGCGATTCCGTCAGGCACCCTTCCGGCGCTGAAAAACCCGCAATTAATCTTAAGCGCAGACAACATCAACGTCAGTTACCCACTGAAAAAGAATTTCTGGGGCAAAACCATCAGCAGTCTGCAGGCGGTAAAAAACGTCAGTTTACAAATCCATCGCGGCGAAACACTTGCCATCGTCGGCGAAAGCGGCTCCGGGAAAAGTACGCTGGCACAGGCGATACTGCAGCTCAACAAAAGCAGCGGACAAGTTGTTTACCTCGGCAAACAGATTGATTCAGTAAGACGCAATGAGTTACAGAAATTACGCGCAGAGCTGCAAATTGTTTTTCAGGATCCCTTTGCCAGCTTAAGTCCGCGTTTACCGGTACGCGATATTATTGCCGAAGGTTTGGAAGTCCATAATCCGCAATTAAGCCGAGAACAGATTGATAAGGAAGTGCAGTCGGCTCTGCACAAGGTTGGCCTGGATAAAAAACACGCACTACGTTATCCGCATCAGTTTTCCGGCGGACAACGGCAACGTATTTCTATCGCCCGCGCCTTAATTTTACGCCCGCAGCTGATTGTTTTAGATGAACCGACATCGGCATTGGACAGGAGTGTACAAAAGCAGATATTGACGCTGCTCAGCGCATTACAGAAAGAGTTTTCGCTCAGTTACCTGTTTATCAGCCATGATCTATCGGTTGTGAAAGCGATTAGCCATCGCGTCTTAGTAATGCGGGCCGGCGAAATTATAGAGCAAGGAACAACCAATGAAATATTTAAAAATGCTCAAAAAAAGTACACTCAGCTATTATTATCATCCTCAATATTATAAAGTGCTTTGAGGTAAGGTAATAAGCGGGCTGAACGTCATGAAAAAAATATGCGCTATCATTTTTTGTTTTCTGCTGCCAGCGAGCTTTGCGGCAGCACTGACATTAACGGAACAAAGAGAGCTTTATACACAGGCAGCGGTATTGCAGAAGCAGGGGTTATGGCCGCAAGCTGCGCAGAAAGCCAAGCTTGTCCCTCAATATCCATTACACTATCTACTTGATTATCAAAAAATTAAAAACAACTTCAGTCAAGATAGTTTAACTGAAGTGGAAACTTTTATTAAGCACAATACCAGGCATAAGCTCAGCAATGACCTGCAGCGGGAATACTTATATTATTTGGCAAAAAACAGCTACTGGTCAGAATTTCTCGCTTTTTATCCCCAACTTCCCAATTCAACCGCTTTAAAGTGTTACCATTTTCAGGCCAGAATGGCGCAGGGTGAAGCGCATACAATCTGGCCGGAGGTTAAAAAAGTCTGGTTAACCGGCTACTCCTTAAACAACGCCTGCGATAACGTTTTTAAGCATTACCTGGACAATAAAAAAATATCCCAGTCGTTAATCTGGCAGCGTCTGCAATTGGCCTATCTGAAAAACCAAAGCTCACTGATCGCCTATTTAATCACATTAATGGATGACTCCCATAAACTACCGGCAAAGCAGTTATACCAGTTAAATAAAGATCCCGGCCGGCTATTAAACAGCACGCTGTTTAACAACCGCCAGCAAAGCCATTACGCATTGCTGTTGCCCAGTATTAAACGCCTGGCAAGAAAAGATATTGATTTAGGCATGCAAGCCTATTCGCGCTACGATAAGAAAATCGAATTCAAGCCTGTAGAAAAAGTGAATCTAAAAAAATATTTTATCTCGCGAATTTTAATCGACGATAAAATAGAATTATTCCCCTGGTTGGATAAAGAGCTGGCTGATTTAAAAGATGCTGCTCTCATTGAACGGCGTATTCGCTATGCGATTAGATTAGATAACTGGGCTGATATTGAATATTGGCTGCAGCAGCTTCCTGCCGAGCAACAACAACAATCTAAATGGCTATATTGGCAGGCGCGGGTCTTAGAAAATCAACAGCAGCAGAAAAAAGCCGAGGCACTCTATCAAAAGCTGGCCGGCCAGCGCACCTATTATGGTTTTTTAGCCGCACAGAAATTAAATCTCGATTATCAGCTTAATGCGCAAATCGTCACCGATAAATTACAAAGTTTAGATCACCTGCATGCGCAGCTTGCCCATATTGAAGAGTTATATGTACAGCGCCATATGAAACTGCTAAAAAGAGAATGGGACGCTTTACTAAAAAGCCAGGATATAGAGTTACAGAAACAGTTAGGTTTATATGCCTATAACAAAGGCTGGGCACACCTTTCCGTGCTGGCCAGCATTCGCTCTAAAAGCTGGGATGCGTTAACTATCCGTTTTCCGGAAGTGAAGTCGAAGCTGTTTGCAGCCAATGCCGATAAATATCAACTCGAGCCCAGCTATATTTACGCAATTACACGTCAGGAAAGTGCCTTTGATGAATTTGCCCATTCACCCGCAGGCGCGCGCGGCTATATGCAGTTAATGCCGGGCACGGCAAGTGAAACCGCACGTAAAATCGGTTTGCAGGACTATAAGCAGAAATCACAGTTAACAGAGGCGCAGATCAATCTGCAGTTAGGCAGTGCTTATTTTACTATGCTGCTGGAGCGTTATCAGGGCAACCGCATTCTCGCCACAGCGGCCTATAATGCCGGGCCATATCGCGTCGATCGTTGGCAAAGCAGCAACAACAGCGAAACGGCACAAGGCTTAACAATGGATAGCTGGATTGAGAGCATTCCTTATAAAGAAACGCGCCGCTATGTCAAAAATGTCCTGGCATATAACGTGATTTACCAGCATATTTTAGATAAACCGCTGGAGTTTCTTAACGCCGAAGAGAGGAAGGCGCGTTTTTAATAGTGTACAAGCTACCAGCATTGGTCGTTATTGATACTGCCGTCGCTGGTATGCTTACTGCTTTGATCGATAAATAATGTTCGACAGGCCATTTCATCCTTTGCCTGCGTGGTGCCGTTTTTAGCCACCGCCTTCATTAAATAAGTGTTCACCCCTGCAGAAACAACTGAAAAGGTATAGTATTCATGGTTTGTCGGCAAACCTATGCTCGCCTCCACACTCGAGTAGGCGTTTAAAATATGCCGGCTGCTTTGTTGTAACTGCGCTTTTAATAACTCTGTTTTAGCCTCGCCGCGACGGCTTTGAATAAGATGCAACTGGTAGGATGGATAGGCCAGCACCGCTAATAGCGCCATAATTGCAATCACAATTAACAATTCAATCAGCGTAAAGCCCTGTCTGTTTGTCATAAAGCAATCCCATCATCAGCCGCTATTAAGCACAAAGTGTAGAACTAAATAAGCAGAGCCACCTGATATCTTTTACAGATTAAATCGAATCTGTTAGCGGGAATGATAAAAAATCATTAATTAAAGAGTTTTTGCACAACCTCCAGGGTACTAGCAATATTTTTGCAGCTCACAGGGGTAATGAAAATAGTATCATCCCCGGCAATGGTGCCTAAAATCCCTTCCGCTTTGCCTATCGAGTCTAATAAACGCGCGATTAACTGCGCCGCCCCGGGGCTGGTACGGAGCACTATTAAACTCTCATTATGGTCGATATCCACGACAAGGTTTTTTAACGGGCTGGTTGTCGTCGGAATGCCAAGCTCCGCAGGCAGGCAGTAAACCATCTCTTTTTTAGCATTGCGTGTACGCACCGCGCCGGATTTGCTTAGCATTCGCGAAACTTTAGATTGATTAATATTATGAAAACCAGCCTGCTGTAATGCTTCTACTATTTCCCCTTGCGAACTTAAGCGCTCTTTTTTCAACAGGGATTTAAAAAAGTCCATTAATTCGGTTGATTGCTTCATATTAAAATAACTCTATTGGCTCACTAATAAATTTATGGGCAATCATAATCAATCACAAACAATTATCAATAAATTAATTATTAAAAAAAATGCATAATTATGCATTTATCACTGTATCACCAAGTTATAAGCGATAGCTCACCAATGTGAAATAACTTATTTATGCCTTAACTTGTCTTCTGTGAAAAATTCGTGCCACCTCTCTAAAATATTATTCACTCTATGGTTTAACTTTACACCGCTCACAATCATTTAACATTTTCAACTTATAACTTTATTTTTTAACTAAACTGTCTGTAATTTACTGTATTAGTGACAATTTCCGGAGGTGTTATGAAAAGAATGAAAATAGTTGTTCTTGGTGCTGCTGGTGGTATCGGCCAGGCACTGGCATTATTACTGAAGCTTGATCTGCCTGAAAATTCATTGTTATCGCTCTATGATATTAATCCTATCACTCCCGGCGTTGCCAAAGATTTAAGCCATATACCAACAAGCGTAGAAGTAGATGGTTATGCAGGCGAAGATCCGACGCCAGCCCTAAAAGGCGCAGATGTTGTATTAATCTGTGCCGGTGTGGCACGTAAACCAGGCATGGATCGTGCCGATCTGTTTAATATAAATGCCACTGTGATCAAAGATTTAGTTGAAAATATTGCAGAAACAGCACCACAGGCGTGCATAGGTATTATTACTAACCCGGTCAATACCCTAGTTGCCCTTGCAGCTGAAGTGTTAAAAAATGCCGGCGTATATGACAAAAGAAAACTGTTTGGTATCACCACCTTGGATATTATCCGTGCCGAAGATTTTGTGGCTGAAAAAAAAGGTCTGCCGGCAGAACATGTACGCGTTAACGTTATTGGTGGTCACAGTGGCACCACTATCCTGCCCGTACTTTCCCAGGTACAAGGGGTTCAGTTCACTGAGCAAGAGGTGATTGAGCTGACCGAGCGTATTCAAAATGCCGGTACTGAGGTTGTGAATGCTAAAGCCGGTGGCGGTTCGGCAACACTTTCCATGGCACGCGCCGCATCGATTTTCGGTATTCAACTGGTTCAAGCATTACTGGGTAAACAGGGAATTATTCAAAATGCCTATGTTGATGGCGGCAATGCCTGCTCACCATTTTTCACGCAACCGCTCTTATTAGGTAAAAACGGCATTGAACGCGTTTTACCCTATGGTGAATTGAGTCCTTTTGAACAGAAAATAAAGCAGGAGATGTTATCTATATTACATGCCGATATTCAGAAAGGCATTGATTTTGTTAAAAACAATAAATAAGAATGGTAGCGATCCGGCCGACTTAGCAGCAGTGGTTTTGCCGGATCTCAGCCTGTTTACTGGAATGGTAAACTGCTTTTAAACAACAGAGGCCGACTATCGCTTAACGCCATTTACTAACAATCCCTCATTACCAGCAATAGTAAAAGTCCCTATAGTCTTAAATGAAATAACAAATTTCTTTTTAATGTTTTGCTTAAATTAGTTGTTTGTTTATAGTATTTATTTTTGAAAGTTAAGCAGAGTGCCCAATGGATTATTTACCTATTTTTACCAAACTGGAAAACCGCCCATGTCTTGTTGTCGGTGGCGGTGATATTGCCTTACGTAAAGTGCACCTGCTGCTAAAAGCAGGGGCAGACGTCACTGTTTGTGCACCTCAAGTTCATGCTGATTTATTAGCAAAAGAAGAAGATCAACAATTAAAAATACTGCAGCAGAATTTCTCCAGCGAGTTGTTAAAAGAGCAATGGTTAGTGGTTGCAGCAACGGATCAAAAAGCTGTTAACCGCCAAGTTGCGGATGCTGCACATGCATTACAGCTGTTAGTAAATGTCGTCGATGATCCGGTTATTTCGAGTTTTATTATGCCGTCAATTGTCGACCGCTCACCAATTCTGGTGGCCATATCAAGTGCCGGAAAAGCCCCGGTTTTAGCGCGTTTAATTCGCGAACGTTTAGAAACATTATTGCCGATGCATTTAGGCCGCCTGGCGAAAATATCTGGTGATTTCCGTCATCGCGTAAAAGAGGTCATTAAGGATGCCGCATTGCGCCGGCGCTATTGGGAAAAGCTCTTTGCGAATGGCCTGCTCGGCAGCCTCTTAGAAAAAGGGCAAACGAATAAAGCCGTTCAACTGATGGAAGATAATTTAAGCGCAGATGTATCATGCGGCGATGTTGCATTAGTAGGAGCCGGCCCGGGTGATCCTTCGCTGTTAACCCTGAAAGCATTACAGTTAATGCAGCAGGCTGATGTCGTATTGTACGATAGATTGGTTTCTCCTGAAATTCTCGAGCTGGTACGTAGAGATGCCGATCTTATCTCGGTCGGTAAAAATGCCGGCAACCACGAGGTAACACAATCAAGAACCAATGAAATGTTAGTAGAGTATGCACGAAAAGGGAAAAAAGTTGTTCGCCTTAAAGGTGGAGACTCGTTTATTTTTGGTCGTGGTGGCGAAGAGCTCGAAGAACTTGTTGAGGCACAAATTGCCTTTCAAGTTGTTCCCGGTATCACAGCAGCCTCGGGTTGCAGTGCCTATGCAGGAATTCCACTTACCCATAGAGACTTTGCACAGTCGGTCACCTTTGTAACAGGGCACCGTAAAAAGGATGGTAAAGAGCTAAACTGGCAAGCGTTATCCGTTAGTAATCAGACACTGGTTGTATATATGGGACTCATTCGCTCGGAAGAAATCCAGGCAAAACTACTGCATTTCGGCCGCTCACCAGATACGCCTGTCGCATTAATCAATAAAGGTACCCGTCCAGATCAACACCTGGTCATTGGTAAACTTTCTGAGTTAGTAGAGCTCTCCGGCGGCATACATGGCCCGACGCTTATGATAATCGGTGAAGTCGTCAACCTGGCAGATAAGCTGGCATGGTTTCACCCTGAAGAGAATAGTAAGACCTCTCGCGATCCCTTTCTCGTCAACCTTGCTTAACCCTATTTCTGATTAAAATCCGCTGCTCATAATATGGATTGCGGATTTTTCCTTCTTTTCCTGCAGATCATCATCTACAATTTTTCTATCAGCTGCTCACTTAAAAAGCAAACAGATTACTTGTAATTAAAACTGATAAAACAACCTTTTATATTAATTGCCCTGAAATTGTCATCTTGAAATGTTATGCTTGGCGGTTAAATATACACAGAAGAACAATAACTGAATTTCTTTGGGGGATTCATGAAAAAAACAGATAAATACAGTATAGATAATACCGATTATACTATCGGCCAGGATAACGTCCAAAAATGGGGGTTTGATGTACACAACCCCGTTTTTGGTACCAGTGCCGGTTTAATTGGGATTTTTTTAATTGCAATTTTAATCATTGATCCGCCGACATCTAAAGCCTTTTTAGATGGTTTAAAATGGCAGATTATCAACTCATTTGACAGCCTGTTTATGTGGTCTGCCAATATTTTTGTTATTTTCTGTTTAGCATTGGTTATATCACCTTACGGAAAAATTCGCTTAGGCGGTGATGATGCCAGACCTGATTATTCCAAACGCTCCTGGGTTGCGATGCTGTTTGCAGCAGGAATGGGGATTGGTTTAATGTTCTGGGGGGTTGCAGAGCCCGTTGCTTATTATACCGGCTGGTATGAAACGCCGCTTAATGTTGCAGCTAATACGCCAGAAGCCGCACAACTGGCACTTGGCGCAACCATGTTCCACTGGGGTTTACACCCATGGGCTATTTATGGCGTGGTGGCCTTATCATTGGCATTTTTTGCCTATAATAAAGGCTTACCGCTTTCCATGCGCTCTGTTTTTTACCCTATTTTAGGAGAGCGTACCTGGGGGTGGCCAGGACATATCATCGATATTTTTGCAGTATTGGCAACACTTTTTGGCTTGGCCACTTCCCTCGGTCTAGGCGCACAGCAGGCAGCAAGTGGCATCCAGCATGTGTTTGCTATTGATGCAGGCCTGCCCCTGCAGATAACCATTATTGCCGTTGTTACTCTGCTGGCTGTTATTTCTGTAGTACGCGGACTCGAAGGTGGTGTTAAAGTAATCAGCAATATCAATATGCTAATTGCAATTGCATTAGTCGTATTTGTTGCCTTGGTCACTTTTGCTATTTCGATGGGCACCATTCCGACCACCCTGATGGGCTATATCAAAAATATTATTCCCTTGAGTAACCCTATCGGCCGTGAAGATGAATCCTGGATGCACGGCTGGACCGTATTTTACTGGGCATGGTGGATTTCATGGTCACCATTTGTAGGTATGTTTATTGCGCGAGTTTCACGCGGCCGTACCGTTCGTGAATTTATTACTGCTGTATTAATTGTTCCGACACTAGTCACTGTGTTATGGATGTCTGTCTTTGGTGGTGTTGCTATCGACCAGATTATTAATAATGTTGGTACATTAGGAAGCCAAGGACTGACAGAAGTTCCGCTTGCCATGTTCCAGATGTTTGATGCATTACCCTTGGCTAGCCTACTATCAGCACTGGCTGTGCTGCTGGTATTGGTGTTCTTTATCACTTCTTCAGACTCAGGCTCATTGGTAATCGATAGCATTACCGCCGGCGGTAAACTTGATGCTCCCGTCCCGCAACGTATTTTTTGGGCGACAATCGAAGGGGCAATTGCAGCCGCGTTACTCTGGATTGGTGGTACAGAAGCAATACAGGCACTGCAGGCCGGTGCTATTTCAACAGGACTGCCCTTTACAATAATTCTATTGCTGATGTGTGTAAGCTTAATAATGGGCATGAGAACAGAAAAACATAGGCAATAAGCGCTAGCTCCCTAATCAGCCTGAACCGATTCAGGAATAGGCAACACGGCTTAAAAGCCGATAGATTGATAATCTATCGGCTTTTTATTTTCTATTAGCCGCTGCTATAACAATTCCGTTAATTTAACAAACCTTGCGGAATTCTCCACCCATAACTTGTTTGGGTGGAGATGGATAGCAAACCAGCTGCTAGGTTGGTCTATCTTAGTTGGATCTACTCTTATTATTACCTGTATTTACATCCAAACAAATCAGGTCTACTATGATCATTATGAAAAGCAAAGTACACACAAAAACGCTAAAAATAAGAATCCGTGACAAACATGTAAGCACCCTAAGCAAATGGGCTTACGGTGTCAATCAGGTGTGGAACTTCTGCAATGAAACGTCAATGAAAGCCTTGAGCAATGTCAGTGAATTTGGCCCGGTAAAACCCGCTTTCCTGTCTGGTTATGATCTCCAAAAACACACTAAAGGCATGAATAAAACGCTTGGCCTGAATTCTGCTACCGTGCAGATGGTTGGTCATGAATACGCTACCCGCCGCAAACAATTCAAGAAATACAGATTGAATTGGCGTAAGTCAGGGGTTGTTAGACGTTCACTGGGTTGGATCCCGGTTCGTAAAGACTGTATTAGCTTCAAAAATGGTCAGGTTTATCATAACCGCCACTATTTTAGCGTTTGGGATAGTTATGGACTGTCTCAATACACCTTCAAATCAGGATCATTCAATGAGGACTCAAGAGGCCGGTGGTACTTCAACGTTGTGGTTGAGGTGGAAGCAGAGCAGGGTACAGGCAAAGCCTGCGTGGGTATTGATCTCGGTTGTAAAGAAACTGCCACCGACAGTAACGGCTACAAACTAAAAGGCCGTGAATACCACAAGCTAGAAAAAAGTTTAGGCATCGCACAACGGGCAAAGAACAAAAAGCGCGCAAAAGCGCTCCATGCAAAGATAAAAAACCGCAGAGTAGATGCTTTGCATAAATACAGCCGCAAACTTGTCAATGAAAATGCGGCGATATTCATTGGCAACGTAAGCAGTCAAAAACTGGTCAAGACTAAAATGGCTAAGTCCGTTTTAGATGCTGGCTGGTCTACATTAAAAACACTATTGGAATACAAAAGCGCTCACGCTGGTATTGTTTTTGAAGAAATCAATGAATCGTACACCACCCAAACTTGCTCGTGTTGTGGCTCTCGCCAAAACAGTCCGAAAGGTAGAGCAGGACTTGGAATAAGAGAATGGACCTGTGAGTGTGGTGTCACTCACGACCGCGATGTGAACGCGCCCAAAAACATTCTTGCGCTCGGGCATGAGCGTCTAGCAGTAGGAATCCCCCACTAAAATCTTTGATTTAGTGGAGGGAGGATGTCAATCAGTCTCTCTGGCATTGTGATACAACCTTATTTTTACCCTCACAGAAATGATTCCAAGCAACACAGCAATATTCTATATTGCTGCCGTCAAATGCATTACGTTGTGCAAATAGCACTTGTCATTACCTTGCTGCTTTATGCCTTGTAATAATACCAATCAGACTAATACCAAAGGAATTGGCTATGTCCCAATTAACTGTTGCTATTACTTTAACCCTTTAAATTACAATGTATTATAAAAAACACTGTATCCAGTGATATTTCAATACTTACAAGATGTTAAGCTTAGACAGAAAAGCTAACCACAGTTAACTAAGACATAGCCAAAGGAATTAATTAAGTGATCAAATTTATCCAGTCCTTTTGGCTGAGTGATTTTATTTGTTCTACTTGATGTCTAAAATTATTCCAAGCTCGAATGATTTGTTCAACTATGTCCTCATAATCTTTAAATAAAAAATTGGCTAAATCATTTTGCCGTAGCCATGACCATACCTGCTCGATCGGATTTAACTCTGGAGAATAAGGAGAAAGATGCATAATTACCAAGTTATCAAATTCAATTGCTGTCTTATGTGAGTGCCAACTGGCACGATCCATAATGACAATGGAATAACGTCCTTTTGGTGTTGCATCTGATATTAATACCAATTCCATTAACTTTGTGATCTAATACCAATACTATTAAGTTTGTGTTCTACTTTTGGAAGTGCGACTTCAGTCGCGCAGCTTGGTATAAGGCGCGGTTGAAACCGCACTTCCAATATAAAAAAGATCAATTAATTAATCGGATTGGTATAAGGCCATTAAACGAACTCTCATTCGAGCATTTTTTTCTTTGGATATAAGTGATTTGAAATCGGTATCTTTTATCGAATGCATCTTATTAAGTTTTTCAAATTATTGCGGACATGTAATTAGATCATAAATTTAATCAGATTGGTATTAGTTATGCGGAATGGTATACCTTCCCCATGCGAGAGCAGGTCAAAAGCTAAAGCCGTAATAACGAAAAAACCCCCACCCTTCTTTCGAAGGATGGGGGTTTATCGTTATTAGGCGCTTGGCGATGACCTACTCTCACATGGGGAAGCCCCACACTACCATCGGCGCAGCTGCGTTTCACTTCTGAGTTCGGCATGGAATCAGGTGGTACCACAGCGCTATTGTCGCCAAGCATAAAAAGTTAATTAGAAAAGCTAATCTGTTCTGTAATCTGCAATTTGTAAAATATTTATCGCAAGCATTTTATTTCTTGGTCACTTACCTGACTCTCGCATTTTCAAGGGGAAGATTAAGTATCTTCCCTGGGATAAAATTGCATATTGGGTCAGTCCAATACTCCATGGCATTGTTACCTGAACCTCGCATTCTCAAAGAGAAGATTAAGTATCTTCTCTGGGATAAAATTGCATAGTTGGTCAGTCCAATACTTTTAGGTATTGTATGGTTAAGCCTCACGGGTAATTAGTACAAGTTAGCTCAATACGTTACCGCACTTACACACCTTGCCTATCAACGTTGTAGTCTCCAACGGCCCTTCAGGGGACTCAAGGTCCCAGTGAGAACTCATCTTGAGGCTCGCTTCCCGCTTAGATGCTTTCAGCGGTTATCGATTCCGAACGTAGCTACCGGGCAATGCGTCTGGCGACACAACCCGAACACCAGCGGTTCGTCCACTCCGGTCCTCTCGTACTAGGAGCAGCTCCTCTCAATTCTCAAACGCCCACGGCAGATAGGGACCGAACTGTCTCACGACGTTCTAAACCCAGCTCGCGTACCACTTTAAATGGCGAACAGCCATACCCTTGGGACCGACTTCAGCCCCAGGATGTGATGAGCCGACATCGAGGTGCCAAACACCGCCGTCGATATGAACTCTTGGGCGGTATCAGCCTGTTATCCCCGGAGTACCTTTTATCCGTTGAGCGATGGCCCTTCCATTCAGAACCACCGGATCACTATGACCTACTTTCGTACCTGCTCGACGTGTCTGTCTCGCAGTTAAGCTGGCTTATACCATTGTACTAACCTCACGATGTCCGACCGTGATTAGCCAACCTTCGTACTCCTCCGTTACTCTTTGGGAGGAGACCGCCCCAGTCAAACTACCCACCAAACAGTGTCCCAAACCCCGGTTCAGGGGCCATGGTTAGAACTCAAAACATACAAGGGTGGTATTTCAAGGATGGCTCCATGACATCTGGCGACGCCACTTCAAAGCCTCCCACCTATCCTACACATGTAGGCTCTAAGTTCACTGCTAAGCTGTAGTAAAGGTTCACGGGGTCTTTCCGTCTAGCCGCGGGTACACTGCATCTTCACAGCGATTTCAACTTCACTGAGTCTCGGGTGGAGACAGCATGGCCATCATTACGCCATTCGTGCAGGTCGGAACTTACCCGACAAGGAATTTCGCTACCTTAGGACCGTTATAGTTACGGCCGCCGTTTACCGGGGCTTCGATCAAGAGCGTCGACCTAAGTCTAACCCCATCAATTAACCTTCCGGCACCGGGCAGGCGTCACACCCTATACGTCATCTTACGATTTTGCAGAGTGCTGTGTTTTTAATAAACAGTTGCAGCCATCTGGTATCTTCGGCCGACAGCAGCTAAATCCGCAAGGGACATCACCGTCATCGGCGTACCTTCTCCCGAAGTTACGGTACCATTTTGCCTAGTTCCTTCACCCGAGTTCTCTCAAGCGCCTTGGTATTCTCTACCTGACCACCTGTGTCGGTTTGGGGTACGATCCTTTATTATCTGAAGCTTAGAGACTTTTCCTGGAAGTAGGGCATCAATGACTTCACTACCGTAGTAGCTCGACATCGTGTCTCAGCGTTAACAGAAACCCGGATTTACCTAAGTCTCCCGCCTACGCACTTGAACCTGGACAACCATCGCCAGGCCCACCTAGCCTTCTCCGTCCTCCCATCGCAATAATAAAGGGTACGGGAATATTAACCCGTTTCCCATCGACTACGCCTGTCGGCCTCGTCTTAGGGGTCGACTCACCCTGCCCCGATTAACGTTGGACAGGAACCCTTGGTCTTCCGGCGGGGAGGTTTTTCACCCCCCTTATCGTTACTCATGTCAACATTCGCACTTCTGATACCTCCAGGATGCCTTACAGCTTTCCCTTCGACGGCTTACAGAACGCTCCTCTACCATGCGCATAAATGCGCATCCGCAGCTTCGGTGATATGTTTAGCCCCGTTAAATCTTCCGCGCAGACCGACTCGACCAGTGAGCTATTACGCTTTCTTTAAAGGATGGCTGCTTCTAAGCCAACCTCCTGGCTGTCTGAGCCTTTCCACATCGTTTCCCACTTAACATATACTTTGGGACCTTAGCTGGCGGTCTGGGTTGTTTCCCTTTCCACGACGGACGTTAGCACCCGCCGTGTGTCTCCCGTGATTGCACTTGTTGGTATTCGGAGTTTGCATGGGGTTGGTAAGTCGGGATGACCCCCTAGCCCAAACAGTGCTCTACCCCCAACAGTGATACACGAGGCGCTACCTAAATAGCTTTCGAGGAGAACCAGCTATCTCTTGGTTTGATTGGCCTTTCACCCCCAGCCACAAGTCATCCCCTAATTTTTCAACATTAGTGGGTTCGGTCCTCCAGTTGATGTTACTCAACCTTCAACCTGCTCATGGCTAGATCACCAAGTTTCGGGTCTAATCCCAGCAACTATTCGCCCAGTTAAGACTCGGTTTCCCTACGGCTCCCCTAAACGGTTAACCTTGCTACTGAAATTAAGTCGTTGACCCATTATACAAAAGGTACGCAGTCACGGAATAAATCCGCTCCTACTGCTTGTACGTACACGGTTTCAGGTTCTATTTCACTCCCCTCACAGGGGTTCTTTTCGCCTTTCCCTCACGGTACTGGTTCACTATCGGTCAATTAGGAGTATTTAGCCTTGGAGGATGGTCCCCCCATCTTCAGTCAGAATTTCTCGTGTTCCGACCTACTCGTTTTCACTTATAAAAGATTGTCGTATACGGGACTATCACCCTGTATCGTGGCACTTTCCAGAGCCTTCTACTAATCGATTATAAGCTTAAGGGCTGGCCCGATTTCGCTCGCCGCTACTTTCGGGATCTCGGTTGATTTCTTTTCCTGAGGGTACTTAGATGTTTCAGTTCCCCTCGTTCGCTTCGACTGGCTATGTATTCACCAGCCGATGACACTAAGTGCCGGGTTGCCCCATTCGGAGATTCCAGGATATAACGCATGTTATCAACTCCCCTGGACTTATCGCAGATTACCACGTCCTTCATCGCCTCTAATTGCCTAGGCATCCACCGTGCACGCTTATTCACTTAACCATACAATATCTAAAAGCATTACTTTATGATTTGCATGTTGTTTCCAAGACGCTTGCGATCCTCATATTTTACAATATGAATTACGCTTACGTAATTCGTGCACCTATCAGTTACAAGTAACTGAGTAGATACGTACTTATTTTTGCTTGATTACAATTACTAAGATAAATCTTAATAATTGAGAACAATTTAGTTTATGTTCATCAATCCGTAACCTAAGTTACCTATGATAAACAAGAACTTTATCAGCTTTCCTAATTGTTAAAGAGCAGTGTTAAAAAACACTTTATAAATTTTTCTATTTATAAAGTATCTTTCGCATGGGAGTATCAGTATTTACGGATTTTGTACCGCAGGTACAAAAGAAACACTTAAAACGCAAACTCGCTTCGTACCAAAGAACATAAAAAAAGATTAAGTATCTTTTTTTATCGTGCTGGTATCCCCAAGGGGATTTGAACCCCTGTTACCGCCGTGAAAGGGCGGTGTCCTAGGCCTCTAGACGATGGGGACCCAAAACTACGTGCACTTCATCATTTCAATCAAACAATCTGTGTGAACACTCAATGTGCTATGTCTCGATACGTAAGGAGGTGATCCAGCCCCAGGTTCCCCTAGGGCTACCTTGTTACGACTTCACCCCAGTCATGAACCACACCGTGGTCATCGCCATCCCGAAGGTTAAGCTAATGACTTCTGGTGCAGCCCACTCCCATGGTGTGACGGGCGGTGTGTACAAGGCCCGGGAACGTATTCACCGCGGCATTCTGATCCGCGATTACTAGCGATTCCAACTTCACGGAGTCGAGTTGCAGACTCCGATCCGGACTACGACAAACTTTATGAGATTCGCATACCCTCGCAGGTTAGCAACCCTTTGTATTTGCCATTGTAGCACGTGTGTAGCCCATCCCGTAAGGGCCATGATGACTTGACGTCGTCCCCACCTTCCTCCGGTTTATCACCGGCAGTCTCCCTAGAGTTCCCACCATTACGTGCTGGCAACTAAGGATAAGGGTTGCGCTCGTTGCGGGACTTAACCCAACATTTCACAACACGAGCTGACGACAGCCATGCAGCACCTGTCTCAGAGCTCCCGAAGGCACTCTACTATCTCTAACAGATTCTCTGGATGTCAAGGGATGGTAAGGTTCTTCGCGTTGCATCGAATTAAACCACATGCTCCACCGCTTGTGCGGGCCCCCGTCAATTCATTTGAGTTTTAACCTTGCGGCCGTACTCCCCAGGCGGTCTATTTAATGCGTTAGCTTTGAAACCCACGGCATATAGCCACAAACTTCTAATAGACATCGTTTACTGCGTGGACTACCGGGGTATCTAATCCCGTTTGCTCCCCACGCCTTCGCGCCTCAGTGTCAGTCTCTGTCCAGGTGGCCGCCTTCGCCACTGGTATTCCTTCAGATCTCTACGCATTTCACCGCTACACCTGAAATTCTACCACCCTCTACAAAACTCTAGTCAACCAGTTTCAAATGCAGTTCCAAGGTTGAGCCCTGGGCTTTCACATCTGACTTAATTAACCACCTACGCGCGCTTTACGCCCAGTAATTCCGATTAACGCTCGCACCCTCCGTATTACCGCGGCTGCTGGCACGGAGTTAGCCGGTGCTTCTTCTGCGAGTAACGTCACAGATGATGGATATTAACCATCACCCTTTCCTCCTCGCTGAAAGTGCTTTACAACCCGAAAGCCTTCTTCACACACGCGGCATGGCTGCATCAGGGTTTCCCCCATTGTGCAATATTCCCCACTGCTGCCTCCCGTAGGAGTCTGGACCGTGTCTCAGTTCCAGTGTGGCTGGTCATCCTCTAAGACCAGCTAGGGATCGAAGCCTTGGTAAGCCATTACCTTACCAACTAGCTAATCCCACTTGGGCTCATCTTGTTGCGATAGCATATAAATAGAGGCCACCTTTGCTCCGAAGAGATTATGCGGTATTAGCAGTCGTTTCCAACTGTTGTCCCCCACAACAAGGCAAATTCCCAAGCATTACTCACCCGTCCGCCACTCGTCAGCAAAAGTGCAAGCACTTCTCTGTTACCGTTCGACTTGCATGTGTTAAGCCTGCCGCCAGCGTTCAATCTGAGCCATGATCAAACTCTTCAATTTAAAGTTTAATGTGCACTGAAAGTGCGACTCAATATTACTGACTAAAACTATGTACCTAAGTACAATGTTATTCTGAATTAATGAATTAATTCGTGTGTCATTCTATTGATATAGTGCCTAGTAACTAGGACTTATTTGAAATCATATCAACAATGAATGTCCACACAGATTGTTTGATTAAATTGTTAAAGAGCTGCCTTTCGGCTAGGCCGCGTATAATACGCGCCTGGCGAACAATGTCAACGTCTTATTTTAACTTAATTTCGAAGTCAATATTCGAAGCGTTAAAAGCGTCTGATTTTGTTCTCGGAAAGCGGTTTGACTTGCGTCGTTCCGTTTCCGTGGATGCGCATTATAGGGATTAAGATCACATTAGCAAGCGTTTATTTGCAATATTTTCAATTAAATATTCAACTGTATATTTAACAGGCAGAACGCTGCTTTATCAGCCGCTATTTCTTTAATTGCGTACCGACAAGGCTAGTGATCTGTTTTTTAGAGAATAGTTTATGGCTAATTAGGCGGGTAAAGCCAAAACCAATCACAGCACAAAGAACAGCGATGACTATCAGTGCAATCTCACTAACAGAATCAAACTGCTTAGCCAATAGTGCGCCACCAATAAAAAAAATAAGTGGAACAAGGTAGGCAAGTGATGCGCTTTTAATTAAGTCACTATTATTTATCTGCAATTCGATAAATTCATCGACGGCCATGCCCTCTGTATAAGGCACCTCAAATTGATGGGTTTTATTGGCAAATGTTTTGGCAACAGTACCGACACCACAGCTGCTTTGGTTATTACACCCCGAACAGGCAGATTTGGAGATACACTCTACGACAGCCACCCTTTTGCCATGCAGCTCTTCTATTGCAATTATTTTTCCAGTTTCTTTAATCATTAATCAACCTTAGCAACGGATTCAATCAAACGTTTTGCAGTAACAACAGGAATATCGCCAACAACATTCACTTCAATATCATTATTCTGATAGGTATAAAGCACCGTTGCCCCGCGCTGAATTATTTTCTGCTTCTCATCTAAGGTTATTTTCTTAGCTGAGATATAAATGGATACACTGACAATACCATCCGTTAACATAATATATGATACTGGTTCATTTTTATACATAACCAGCTTATGCTGATTATTTTTAACAACCTTAAAACCCGTTGGTAACCAATTTATTTGCCATTGCGGTGCTTGTTGTTGTGCTGCTTGAGGAATATGCAGTAATTGCGGCAACTGCTGCCGACTTAATTTTTCCAGCCATGGATTTACGTTTTCCGTGATATGCAGTGATACCACAATCACCTGCTCTAAGATTAAATTTGATTTATTAAGTGTATCCAGGCGCAATGGTAAATAAGAGTTAACATCTAACCAGATAATATAGCTGTGACGATATTCATCTTTACTGGCCATACGAATTGCAATGCTTTCTTTCCCGGCAATACGACCCTTTCCCAGAATGATATATTCATAACCACTTTGGCCATCAACAAAATCAAAATTGGCAATATTGGCAAAGACACTGCGGTCATGCTTTGCTTGTAAAGAATAAGCCTGTAGGCCCTGCTCAAAATAACTTATTTTTCCAGCAAACTGCAATGACTCACGCATAGCGCCATTTAAGTAACAAAAATATGCTATTTCCTGACCACCAATCACCCCATGAATTAACTGCTTAGGCTCCACCTGATTTTGCAGGCTGTTTAAATATAGCAGTTCATAATTTAATTCTTTGTAAGCCTTTTGCATCAACTGCAAATACTCAATAGCGGTCAAAGATTTTTTCTTTTCAGCATAGGTGTCATTAACATGCACTGAAACATTCTCTTCAACAGCAAAGACAAAATGACTGCTAACAATAAATAAAGTAGTGATTACCACTCTAAAGCATAGCTTTAGCTTCATTGAATGTTCCTTTATCACATTTGTGCCTAGGGTTGCAGCTGTAACTGTAACTGATGATCTTTTAACAATGCTTCCAATCGCTCGTTATGTTCCTTTAAGGCTTGTTTAGACTTGCTATTGTTAGCCTGCAGACTAACAGGCGTAACCGCCCCGCCCAAAGGCACGGTACTTAACACTTCAAGCCCGGTATCGTTATTTTCAACGACAGACGGAGAAGTCATCAGTGTTGTCACGACAACAACACCGGCAACGGAAGCGGCAATCGCATATTGACCAAAACGGTGCATCAAAGAAACGATATTAGTCCTTTTCGCTGATGGCATTTTATTTACCGCAGTATCCAGTTTCGTCACTTCGGCAGAAGGTGCCTGCGCTTTAATAGCAGCCATTACTTTTTCACTGATATCAATATCAATGAGCGGCTCTGCAACTTCATCGCGCATAACATCACCGATTAAATGGTAACGTGCAAACTTTGTCTGCTGCATTTTGTCAATGATTAATTCATCGACTAACGGTTTATCAACGACTTCATTATCAATAAGGGCTGACAGTTGTTCATTATCTGTTTGCATTGTTTTTCCCTGTTAATTTTCTAATAAAGGTTTTAATTGCTTATCGATCGCATCACGAGCTCTGAAGATGCGCGAACGGACAGTACCAATCGGGCAGTCTTCAATATTGGCAATCTCTTCATAACTCATCCCTTCAAGTTCCCTTAATGTTATTGCTGATTTTAACTCAGCAGGTAACTGCTCAATCGTCTGCAAAATAACATGCTTTATCTCCTGAGAGCGCAACACACTCTCGGGATCATCCGCCTCACGTAATGCCTCACTGCCATCATAGCTATCAGCTTCCATCACGTCGACATCAGCAGATGGAGGGCGACGGCCCTGACTGGTTAAATAATTCTTGGCGGTATTCACCGTAATACGATATAGCCAGGTATAAAATGCACTCTCTCCGCGAAAAGAAGGCAATGACTTATATACCTTAATAAATACCTCCTGCGTCACATCGGCAAGGTCACCATTATTGCGCAGATAACGTGTCAATATATTGGCAACTCTGTTTTGGTACTTTCTTACCAGCAACGTAAAAGCTTGTTGTTCCCCATTTTGAATACGCTGAATTAATTGAAAATCTAAATCTCGCTCACTCATTGAGTTATTCTACCTATTATTATGGTGAGCCTTATTGGCATTCACAGTTATGACTTTGAATAAAAAAGAAAGTTCCCCAAAAAATTGAAAAGAAATTATTGTGCAATGAATTTCACACTTCCCCTCAGCCCAGTTGGGTATATAATAAAATCTCAATCAAATATATATATCATTCAACAGAGCATATAATGCCATGACAGAAAGTAAATCAATAACAGAACATCAACATATTTGTGACGTCCTTATTATTGGCGCAGGTGCAGCCGGACTTTCACTCGCCTTAAAACTTGCGCCTCATGCGAAGGTGACAGTATTAAGCAAGGGAAAGTTAACCGAAGGCTCTACTTTTTATGCACAAGGTGGTGTTGCTGCTGTATTTTCCGATACCGATAGCATTGAGTCGCATGTTAAAGATACCTTAATTGCAGGAGCCGGCTTATGTGACGAAGAGGCGGTGCGCTTTACGGTCAGCAATGCCAAAGAAAGTATGCAGTGGTTGATTGATACCGGCGTTAATTTTGACAAAGAAATTGATAACAATGGCGAAGAGCACTACCACCTTACACGAGAAGGCGGCCACTCGCATCGCCGTATTTTACATGCCGCCGATGCGACAGGCAAAGAGATAGAAAACAGCCTGCTCAACGCCGTAAAAAAACATAACAACATCACTCTGCTGGAAGGCTATAACGCGGTTGATTTAATCACTACGCGTAAGTTAAACCTTCCTTCTAACCGCATACTCGGCGCTTATGTCTGGAACCGTAACGAAGAGCGGGTGGAAACGATCAAAGCCCACTTTGTCACGTTGGCAACAGGGGGCGCCAGTAAGGTATATCAATATACCAGTAATCCTGATGTATCTAGCGGAGACGGTGTGGCGTTGGCGTGGCGTAGCGGTTGCCGTATTGCCAATATGGAGTTTAACCAGTTCCATCCAACCTGTTTATACCATCCCGATGCGAAAACCTTTCTTTTGACAGAGGCGCTGCGCGGTGAAGGTGCTCACCTGTTACGCCCGGACGGCACGCGTTTTATGCCTGATTTTGATAAAAGAGCAGAACTTGCGCCTCGCGATATTGTGGCCCGCGCCATTGATTATGAGATGAAGCGCCTGGGTGCAGACTGCATGTACCTTGATATCAGCCATAAAGACAAAGATTTTATTATCAAGCACTTCCCGACAATCTACCAACGCTGTTTAAAACTTGGTATCGATATTACCGAGCAGCCGATACCTATTGTACCGGCAGCGCATTACAGTTGCGGTGGTGTGATGATTGATAATCACGGGCAAACAGATATCGACGGCCTATACGCAATCGGCGAGGTTTCTTATACCGGGCTGCATGGTGCCAACCGCATGGCATCAAACTCTCTGTTGGAATGTGTAGTTTATGCCCACTCCTGCGCCAAAAACATTCTCAACCAATTGCCTTTTCATAAAAACCGCAAATTTGCCAATATTCCAGATTGGGACGACAGCCAAGTTGAAGACTCAGACGAAGAAGTTGTTATTCAACATAACTGGCACGAACTGCGTTTATTTATGTGGGACTACGTGGGTATCGTCCGTACAGACAAGCGCCTGGCAAGGGCATTAAGCCGGGTACAGCTTTTACAGCAGGAGATTGATGAATACTACAGCAACTTTAAAGTAAGCAATAACTTACTGGAGCTGAGAAACCTTGTTCAGGTTGCCGAAATCATCATAAAAAGTGCCATGCAGCGCAAAGAAAGCAGAGGCCTGCATTACAACCTGGATTATCCTGAGCAACAAGCACACCCGCAACCCACCATTTTATGCCCTAAAATTTAGTCGATTGCGTTTAACGGGCTGTTTAGCAGCCCTTAACGCGCTGTAAAATTAATGGTTCGCGCCAGTAAGCGGTACTCGGACTCACTGACCGCATCTCGATAAATAACAACGGCCAGCTTGTTACTGTGCCTTGGCCTGACAAGGTCATCGGGATTATTTTTCAGGTGCAGAGAGAGAAACAGCTGGTTATAAAAAGAGGAAGCACTCACTATGCCGCTTATTACTCGTCCGTCTGCGAACATGCGAACTTCAACCAGGCCGGAATCACTTAACTTCAGCATGTATCTCTGTCGATAAGCTTTTCCTGCGCCATAAGCAGCAATAGCCAGTAAAAGAAGATACAAAGGAAAGGTTAACCAGCTGATACTGAAAATCAGCAGTAATAACAAAATGGCACAAGCGTATAGGGCAAAAACAGAAATAGCCGCATAAAGCGAAGGCTTTACGGTAATGTTATGTTTTAACGTAGTTGCGGATAGCATCAATCATTTTCGCCAATTCAGGATCAGGGCAGGGGGTATTGCCCATAAACCAGCAAAACAACTGCGGATCCTGACAATTTAACAGGCGCTGAAAAGCTGCTTTATCTGCATTCGGCAATAGATCGTAAACCTCGTTAACAAAGGGCATAAACAGGGTATCAAGCTCTAACATCCCTCGCCGACAATTCCATAATAAACGTGATTTATCAAGCTGTTCAACCATTGCTTTTGCTCCTCTTTAACGTTGCCAGGCAATATAAAATAGAGGATACATCATAACAATAACAATTTCTTAACAGCAACTACTGACAAAACAGCTTGTGAGCTATACCATAAGAAAAAACCAAAGCGCATCTATACGCAAAGCACCTTCAGGTAAAGGCACCTGTATATTGAGGAAAGTTGCGTATCATTAGCAGAAAATGAGGCCCCAATGCTTAAACTTAGCCAACTGAAAAACATTAGCCAGCTGCCCGATTTAGTTTTATGTCAACTTGGAAGCTGGGATTTAATTCGCGTAACAGGTGAAGATCGCATTAACTTTTTGCAGGGACAACTGACTTGCGATTTGACACAATTAAAACCCGGAGAACAAACCCTTGCCGCACAGTGTAATCCGCAAGGAAAAGCGCTGAGTATTCTGCGCGTGATAGTGCTTGAAGATCGCATCCTGCTGACGCAACCCAGCTCAGTGACCGCCAAGCAACTACCTGAATTACAAAAATACGCCATTTTTTCAAAAGTAGAAATAAGCAAAGAAACAGAATACCAGGCAGTGGGCTTAGCGGGGAGTCAATCCAGTCAGTATATTGCTGAAAAAATAGATGCCGCCGCAATACACAAAACAAGTGCTTTACTGAAAAACGGCATACTGATCAAACAACCTTACCCGTCATTACGCTATTTAATTATCCTGAAAAATCAGCAGGCATCGGAGCTGCTTGCAGACTTAAAAGAGCAAGCCAGCCTATTTGATGACAGCTTATGGACAGCTATGAATATTGCAGCAGGCGTCCCTTTTCTGGAAAATAAAACATCCGCTTTATTTGTTCCACAGATGCTTAATTTACAGGCTCTTGACGGCATCAGCTTCAGCAAGGGCTGTTATATCGGACAAGAGACGATTGCCCGGGCAAAATACAGAGGAACCAATAAACGTGCCATGTTTATTCTTACCGGCCGTGCAGATGCAGCCCCGAAAGCAGGCGATAATGTGCAACTGCTATTAAACGACAACTGGAAACGTATCGGCACTGTGATCTCTGCTTGCCAATACGGAGATGGTCATATTGAGGTGCTTGCCGTGTTACCTAAAGACAGTAGCTACGATAATGTCTATCGCATCGCTGAAGTTGAAGGCTCAACGCTCTATAGTGCCGCCCTGCCTTATTCCATCGCAGAGAAGTAGCAGCAACAGCTTCAACCCTGAATATCAGCAGGGTTGAATCATCTAAAAGATAGATAAAAAATCGCCTATATTTCCCTCCCCAGTGAAAAAAATGTTACACTGTAGCACTGCTCACACTTTTGTAGCCGTTTATTATTTTATCTAACTGTTGGTAGGTAGCTGGTTTGCGATTGAACCCAGAAATTAGAAGATTACGTGATAAATCCGATCAATTTAACCGCTTACGGATCCAATCAGCACAAATATTAATGAATGAAAATGAAATTAATATTTTTCAAATATTTCCACTTCTCTTTCAATTTAATCATCCTGCACTACCGGGATATATCGATGCGAATGTGCCCGCTGGCATTTACCAATATCAAGCAACTGAACAACAGCTGCAACAGCTGCAATGCTTTTTACGTGTAGACATTTCCAATATTCAGGCTCCCGCCCCGGATATACTTGGTCTTTATGCGATGGGCAGCACCTCATCCATTGGTCAAAGCAGCGAAAGTGATTTTGATATTTGGATCTGTTATCCGCACCAGCTTGACAAAAAGCGCGTCGAACTGTTAGCAGAAAAGGCCAACTTAATTACACGCTGGGCGGAAGAGTTTGACGTTGAACTGAACTTTTTTCTCATTCCCGATAATAAATTTCGTGTTAATAATGATGCCAGCGTAAGCAAAGATGCCTGTGGCTCCTCACAGCATATGCTGTTACTTGACGAGTTTTACCGGACATCATTACACATTGCCGGAAAAAGAATATTATGGCGGCAGATCCCCTACAAACACGAACATGATTACGATCAGTATGTAAAAAGCCTGGCTGATAAAGGCGAACTGGATCTCGATGACTGGTTGGATTTAGGCGGCTTTCACCGTATTCCTGCGGAAGAGTATTTTGGCGCAACACTCTGGCAACTCTATAAAGGTATTGATAATCCCTATAAAGCGGTATTAAAAACTATTCTTATGGAAGCTTACTCTTGGGAATATCCTAATACTGAACTGATCGCCATCTCTTATAAAAAGAGCTTTCAGGAGCAGAACTATTATAATGAGATCCTTGATCCCTACTGCCTGATGCTCGATAAAGTAACTTCATACTTAACCAGCATTAACGATTACAAACGCCTTGAAATCGTCCGCGCCTGCTTTTATCTGAAAACAGAAGAAAAACTGTCTAAGCCATGCACTAATGACAATACTGCCTGGCGGCATATGATTTTAAGTAAATTTGTAAAAAGATGGCATTGGGATGAGCAGCATATTTTAGATCTGGATAACCGCGAAAACTGGAAAGTTAACGAAGTAACCAAAGCGAAGGATGCTTTATTAGATGCCCTGATGAGCAGCTATCGTAAATTGCTTAGCTTTGCCCGCGATAAGCATATTGCCGAATCAATCAGCGCAGAGGATCTCGGTATCTTATCGCGCAAACTGTATGCCGCTCATGATACTTTACCCGGTAAAGTTGATCTGATTAACCCCAATATCTCACCGGATCTTTCAGAGCCGCATTTAAGCTTTATTCAGGTACCGGAAAACAGAACAAATAAAGCAGGGTGGTATCTGTATAACTGCTCGCTTGATAACTATGAGCTGATCGGTACACCGACATTAATGTACTCAAGCTATATCTCGAAGTTAATCGCCTGGTGCCATATCAACGGTCTGTATAAAGAGGAGACAGAGCTGCATTTATATAACCAGGGTTCAGCACTGGTAGGCCAAAAATTAAACCAGTTTATGCAGGATCTGCATGCGGTTTTTCCTGTTGATGTGCCCAAAGCCAGCAACCAGGCACTTAGCCAGCCCTGTGAAATAAAGCACCTGACCATCTTTTTAAACGTCGAAAACGATCCGACCCGGCACTGGCAAGATACCGAAGAGAGCGAAGCTAATCGCGTCGGCAATATTTTTTCCTATGGCGAGCACAACGAGTGCCTGATCGGCAGTATTGATCTGATTTACCGCAATTCATGGAATGAAATACGGACGCTGAACTTTCATAATGACTACGCAGTTGTCGATGCTCTGACCACTATTTTAGGCAAGATGCACCAGGATGCCCGCCCGCCCGAGCAGATAGATATCTTCTGCTATAGCCACCACTTTACGGAACAGATCAAACAAGCCTTTGGCAAAAAGTTAAATGAATATATAAAATTACGTTTAAACTCCATTTCCCAACGCTCAGTACAAACAATATGGACCGGCGGCCGCAAGTTTGGCTTTTATTTTGAACGCACCGGCGTCACGCTGCAGCATCTGGAAAGCACCGTTGATATTTACAGTCATATTTCCAATAAGAAGCTGTCCAGCAGCGTGGTTAATTTAAAAAATACCCATTATGAACAGACAGCTGAAATAATAGAATCTCATATCAGCGAAGGGCTGATCCAGTTCTTCTTTGAGAATTATGTTAATGGTTTCAATGTTTATATTGCCAATGCCGACAATGAAGTAGAAACATTTCATAACTTTGCCGGCAGCAAAGATGATTTAGTGCAAAACGTCAACCGTTTCTATGCCTCACACAGCAATCAACCTAGCGATTTAGAAGATCAAATCAACTTTAATCTGCCGCAGTTTTATGAAATTAACGAAAGCGAAAGCCACAAGCTTATTTTAAGCCCCTTTAAAAGTAACACGCAAAGCATAACGGCAGCCGGCAAAAATAAAAAAGTAAGCCTGAAGTCAAAGCTCTAAATCCCTAGCTGTAAGCCATTTGTCAGATCGCTGCCGGACGCAAGCCTAAAGAGTGGCAGATAGCATAGCTTAAATCACTGCGGTTTAGAGTATAAAAATGAAAATCTGTTACCCCCTTCCGCACTGAGCACCTTAACCATATCCATGGCAATGGTTGCGCCAATCAAATTACGCGTCATCGGATCATGATCCGTACCCTGATATAATTTATGCATCCAATCAGGCACATGTACATTGGTCAGCCCGGCAAACTTAACCAGCGTTTTATAATTAGACACAGGTAAAATACCGGGCACTATCTCCCCTTCAATACCTTGTTTGACACACTTATCACGAAAACGCAGAAAGGTTTCCGCATCAAAAAAGAACTGCGTAATCGCACGGTTTGCACCCGCGGAAAATTTTGCCTTCAGAACCTCGAGATCAAATTTATCGCTGCTGGCTTCGGGATGTTTTTCTGGGTAAGCCGCAACAGAAATATCAAAATCCCCCTCTTCTTTTAATAGAGAGACCAAATCGGCTGCATACATATGTGGTTTAGCACCACCAGCTGGAATATCACCACGC
This sequence comes from uncultured Psychromonas sp., assembly GCA_963674525.2. Taxonomy (GTDB): domain Bacteria; phylum Pseudomonadota; class Gammaproteobacteria; order Enterobacterales; family Psychromonadaceae; genus Psychromonas. The sequence continues at coordinate 58,812 of CAXXRV010000030.1, forward strand.
AAGGCGACAATACTGCGAATATCATTAGCCCAATAATCTTGAGCAATACGCCGCAACTCCTCTTTGTTGGCATCAATGCAGGTTAAATGCGGGGCGGCAATCATGCCGGTTTTACTTTTAATCTCTTTGATGATCTGATGAGTACGATCGCGTGTTCCTGAATTGGCACCATAAGTGACCGAAACAAACTTGGGCTTTAGTGTTTTTAAGCGCTCAATGGAGTGCCATAGGGTCTGCTCCATCACTTCTGTCGCTGGCGGAAAGAACTCAAAAGAAACGCCTACACCCGGCTTGATATCGGCAATATTCTGGTTTAATTGCGCTAAATGCCGTGCTGAAAAATAATTCGCCGTTTGTTGTTCACTGTTGATCATTGCTTTTTCCTTGCTCTTTATTTGTAGCCATCTAAACGTCTGTAATGGTTACTAATCTAATGTAAGATGAATAATTGTCAACTTATTTAATTTAAATTGAATAAAATTAAAGTTAAAGTGAATTTACTTCAATGCAGTCAACCGGACTTCTAGACATCTTGATGTGTAGATTGCTAACACAAACAACACGGGTTAGAATGTCCTTTCAAAAGATAGGGGGTCATAGAGATGTCTAAAAAATGGAACGGTGAATATATCAGCCCTTATGCTGAGCATGGAAAAAAGAGTGAACAAGTCAAAAAAGTGACCGTTTCAATTCCTACTAAGGTATTGAAAATACTCACCGATGAACGCACCCGTCGCCAGGTCAACAACTTGCGCCATGCCACTAACAGTGAACTATTATGTGAAGCTTTTTTACATGCTTATACAGGCCAACCGCTGCCCGAAGATAAAGATCTGGATAAAAACCAGCCGGAAACACTGCCTGAAAAGTAATAAAAAGCCCTGGCGAAGCAGGGCGTTGTAAAAAATCAATAAACGGCTTAATTACTTATCAAGATGAACATCCATTTGCGGGAATGGAATCTCTATACCGGCTTCATCCAGCCCGTTTTTAATTGCGACGAGCAGTTCATAACGTACTTTCCAATACAGTTCTCTATTCACCCAGGGCCGCACCACCAGGTTGACACTTGAATCGGCAAGCTCAGCCACAGCCACCAGCGGCTCCGGCTCTGCTAATACGTCGCTGTTGGCCTTGACGATTTCCTCTATGAGCGCTTTGGTTTGGGCCAGGTTGGCAGCATAGCTGACCCCAATAATAAGATCGATTCTGCGCGTCGGCATACGCGAATAGTTAACAATATTACTGCCCAAAATGGCAGAATTGGGCACAATCACCACTTTATTATCTGGCGTTTTTAAAGTTGTCGCAAATATCTGCACAGAATCGACGCTACCTGCCGTGCCTGCCGCTTCAATATAATCACCCGCTTTAAATGGACGCAGGGCAATAATCAACACGCCGGCGGCAAAGTTTGACAGCGCCCCCTGCAGTGCCAGACCAACCGCTAAACCTGCAGCACCAAGCAGAGCAATAAAGGAAGTGGTCTGCACACCAATTCGCCCTAATGCCGCAATCACCACAAATGCAATGATAATGTAACGTATTATATGGGCAACAAAATCAACGATAGTCGCTTCTAAGTTGCGTTTGCTGAGAAGCTTATGCACAGCCGAAGAAATTAACCCCGCGACATAGAAACCGATAACCAGGGTTAATAGTGCGCCGGCAATATTCACTGCATATTCAGTCAATAATCCCTGGTTTTCGGCAGCCCATTGAAAACTGTTTCCAACAGCATCAACACTGCTCTCAATATGCCCGCTAATCGCTTCCACCGCTTTTTCCGGCACAGCATCCTGGGTGACGGTTTGGGAAACCGCAGTCTCATCTGACATAGTTAAACTCCTTAATTAGCATTTTTAAGTTGCGCGTGCATAAAAGCCCACTGCGCTTTAAAGTTATGCGTGGGTTTATGCTTAAACTGGCTACGCACAAATTGGCTCATCCGCCCTTCCACAAAGGCAAGCAGCAGATTCGCCACCATCACTTCATCATGAAGTAATTTTTCACCGTCAAGCATAGGCTTTTCTCTTAAAATCTGCTTAACCTGAGATTCCAATTTAGAAAAAAGATGCCCGATGCGTACCTGCAACCTCTCATTTTCCCCCAGTAACGCATCCCCCATTAAAATTCGCGTTAACCCCGGATTTTGTTCGGCAAAGCCCAATAAAAAATACACAAGGTGTTCAACACGGGTTAGCGTTTGTTTTTGCTGGTCTTTAATTAAGTTAATTTGTGTAAAAACAGCAGACTCAATAAAATCGATCAAGCCTTCAAACATACGTGCCTTACTTGGAAAGTGACGATATAAAGCGGCTTCAGAAACCCCGACCTGTGCGGCTAATTTCGCAGTAGTAATGCGCTGCCCGGGCTTACCTTCAAGCATCACAGCTAATGCACGTAAAATGTCATCCTTGCGATTTACTTTCTTTTTGGCTGTGTTTGTAACCATTGTTCACAACTTCCTTTGTCAGATTGAATTAATGTGTGCCGGAATGGCCAAAGCCGCCTTCACCGCGCTCGCTGCTGTTAAAACTATCAACAATTTCAAATGTGGCCTGTACGACAGGCAGAAAAACTAACTGTGCTAAACGCTCTCCCGGCTGCAAAGTAAAAGGCTCATTACTGCGGTTCCAGCAAGACACCATTAGCGGTCCCCTGATAATCAGAGTCAATAAGTCCGACCAAATTACCTAATACTATGCCATGTTTATGGCCTAACCCCGAGCGCGGCAAAATAGTTGCAGCCAACTTAGGATCGGCAATATGAATCGCAATACCGGTAGGAATAAGCTCAGTTTTACCCGGCTCAATCACTAAAGGCTGATCAATACATGCACGCAGATCCATACCTGCAGAGCCTGCGGTGGCATGCTCAGGCAGAGGAAACTCTTTGCCGATGCGAGGATCAAGAATTTTAAGTTCAATTTGTTTCATTATTATTATCCATTTTTTGTAGGCGAATATTTATATAGCTGAATATTATCTGGCTATTTATCAGCAAAGTGTTTTAGCATACTGCTGAGCAATGACTTCGAGCAACTGACTGGCAACCTCTTTTTTATCAGCCAGAGCGATAGCAAAACGCTGCTCTGCAGAAAATACGGTTAATGCGTTTTTATCGCTATTAAATCCCTGTCCGGCCTCAGCAACATCATTTGCCGCAATCAGATCTAAGTTTTTACGCTGTAATTTGTCTTGCGCATAACGTTCGACATGCTCAGTTTCGGCAGCAAAGCCGACACAGAAAGGACGGTTTTCAGCACTGGCCACCGCCGCGATAATATCTGGATTTTTAACTAATTGAAGGGTCAACTCCTCCACGCCCTGCTGCTTTTTCATTTTTTGCTCGGCCACAACCTGTGGTCGGTAATCAGCGACCGCAGCACAGGCAATGAAAATATCACAACTGTCTAACTCAGCTAAACTGGCATTATGCATCTGCTCCGCACTTTTAACATCGATGCGCTGCACATTCGCAGGTGTTTTCAAGTTCACCGGGCCACTGATCAAGGTCACATTCGCGCCCATTTCCTGGGCGGCTTCAGCCAATGCAAAGCCCATTTTACCCGAGCTGTGGTTACTGATATAACGCACCGGATCAATGGCTTCCTGTGTTGGCCCTGCGGTGATGGTAATATTCACACCGGACAATATCGCCTGCTTGCTGCTAAAGAAATCGACAACTCGACTGACTAAATCGGCAGGCTCAAGCATACGTCCAGGACCAATATCCCCACAAGCCTGCGGCCCTTTACCCGGCCCCCAAATCAAAAAGCCGCGTTTATCTAATACCTCTATATTCTCCTGTGTCGCAGCGGCTAAATACATTTCCATATTCATGGCCGGAGAGACAGCAATAGGTGCAGGGGTCGCTAAACATAAAGTCGGTAATAGCTCATCGGCAAAACCCGCTCGCAAGCGGGCAATCAGATTCGCGGTTGCCGGAGCCAGCAGAACAAGATCAGCCCATTTAGCAAGCTCAATATGGCCCATACTGGATTTCGCACGGGGATCAAGCAGATCATCGGCAATTTCATGACCGGAAACCGCCTGCATCGTCAGCGGAGTAATAAACTCCTTTGCTGCGTCAGTCATCACGACACGGACTTCAGCCCCCTTCTCTATTAAGCGGCGGGTTAATTCGGCACATTTATAAGCGGCAATACCACCGGAAATACCTAATAATATTTTTTTTCCTGCTAAAGCATGAATAACAGTCATAAGGAACACTCAATAAACAGACCCAGATAACTTGGGTGGAATTAAAAAAAGGACCACAGGATAACACAAAATAAACAACCGCTAAGGCAATATGCGACAAAATCAACTAGATTTAAAGCCTATCCATAAACAGAAAATGGACGGATAGATCAGCAACTCATTGACTCCTATTAATCTCAGTGGTGAAGTGATGACAACATTAAAAGATTGGCCGGATCGGGAAAGGCCACGTGAAAAGCTGCTATTACAAGGCACCAGCGCCCTTTCCGATGCGGAATTATTAGCGATATTTCTGCGCACCGGCTGCAAAGGGATGGATGCGGTCACACTAGCGCGGCAACTTATTAACGATTTCGGCTCACTGCATGCCCTGTTTGCAGCATCAGAAATTGAATTCTGTAAAAAGAAAGGCTTGGGACAAGCAAAGTATGTACAACTGCAGGCAGTACTGGAAATGTCCCGTCGCTATCTGCAGGAGCCGATGCAAAAAGGTGCGCCGTTAACCAGTGCCCTGCAGACCAAAGCATTTTTAAATGCCAAAATGCACCACCTTCCCTATGAAGTCTTTGCCGCCCTGTTATTAGATACACAGCACCGCATTATTCGCTTCCATGAATTTTTCTTCGGCTCGATTGATAATGCCAGCGTCCATCCGAGAGTTATCGTACAAAAGGTACTGGCTGAAAATGCAGCAGCCATTATCCTGGTTCATAATCATCCGTCAGGCGATCCGACAGCCAGTATTGCCGACAAAAAAATCACCGAAAAAATCATTTCTGCGATGCAATTAATCGATGTACGAGTTTTGGATCATTTCATCATTGGACACGAAAAATGCACCTCTTTTGCCGAAAATGGCTGGATTTAAGGCTTATATTGAGACTTTTGTTGATCTTTACTAACCATTCATGTATAAAATGCGCCCTCGACGCCTTTGGCGACGGCTGAAAAAGGTGTTCGACTATTTTGCTCGAGTAAAACTATTATTTTGGAGAATCGCGACATGTCTAGAGTATGTCAAGTTACAGGTAAGCGTCCAGCTACTGGTAACAATGTATCACACGCAAAGAACCGCACACGACGTCGTTTTTTACCTAACCTACAAACACACCGTTTTTTGGGTTGAAAGTGAAAACCGTTTTGTAAAACTACGTTTATCTACCAAAGGTATGCGTATCATCGATAAAAAAGGTATTGATTCAGTATTAGCTGATATCCGTGCCAATGGTGAGAAAGTTTAAGGAGCTTTAAAATGCGTGATAAAATTCGTTTAAATTCAAGCGCTGGTACTGGCCATTTTTATACTACTGATAAAAATAAAAAGACTATGCCTGAAAAATTCGAGATCAAAAAGTTTGATCCAGTAGTACGTAAGCACGTTATGTACAAAGAAGGCAAAATCAAGTAATTTTGATTTGACCTGAAGAAACCCAGTTTATACTGGGTTTTTTTATGCCTGAAGAAAAATATACTAATAGCCATGCCGTTTTAGCGACAGGTAAAATCAATGGGTAGCTGATGCTCGATTTTGCTATTATCTATCGCGTCAATATTAATGAGGGAGCAAGCTGATGCCTGAATTACCAGAAGTTGAAACCAGCCGCCGTGGCATTAGCCCGCATATTATCAACAGCCCGGTTATTGACGTACAGCTCAGGCATACCCAGCTGCGCTGGAAAATACCTGAGAACCTGCTTACTTATATTAAAAATGAAAAACTGCTGTCCATTGAACGGCGCGCCAAGTATCTGCTGCTTAATTTTACAACCGGCACGCTACTGATACATCTGGGCATGTCCGGCAGCCTGCGCATCTGCCCGCTCAATAGCCCCGCCCAAAAACACGACCATGTCGATATTATTTTCCCAAACTGTATCTTGCGTTTTACCGATCCACGCCGCTTCGGCGCCATTCTCTGGCTGGGCTTAACACCAGAACAATCCCCGCTGCTTAGCAAACTGGGCCCTGAGCCCCTTAGTGACGATTTTAACAGCCTGTATTTATATAAAACATCAAGAAGCCGAAAACTGCCCGTGAAGCAGTTTATAATGGATCAGACTGTGGTAACCGGGGTTGGCAATATCTATGCAACAGAGGCGCTGTTTATGGCCGGCATCAGCCCTATTCGCAGCGCCGGCAATATCTCGCAAAAACGTTATCAATTACTGGTTGATGCCATAAAAGAGATTTTACAGCAGGCGATACAGCAAGGCGGCACTACCCTGAAAGACTTTGTCGGAAGTGATGGCAAGCCCGGCTATTTTCAGCAGACACTGCATATCTACGGTAAAGCAGGCCAGCAATGTCCCACCTGCCAAACACCTTTAAAAACCGTCAGGCTAGCAGCAAGGGCCAGCGTCTACTGCCCGAAGTGTCAGCGTTAAGGTAATGTTACCCAGCAGCATTTTTCACTGATTATAAGAATTAAATTAAAAAGTCATTATATGTTTCATTTGTCATAGTTAGCATTAAAAATAACGTAAGCGGTGATAAAAACTCTAGCCGAATTAATAGGTTTATTTATAAAATGATTTTGATGTCCCAAATTAGTATTGCTAATGTTTTATAATATAACGCAAGTTGCTAGACATTTGATCAACAAAGATTAAAATTAGAAATACACTTTAATTTGCAAAGTAAGTATTGAGTTAAAGAGGTCTAAAACAGGAGTAAATTATGATACTTAGTGATATAGAAATAGAACGGCTTGTAAAAGACAAAAACCTGATTGAAAAATTTAATAAAGAAAATTTGCAAGCAGCATCATATGACTTTTGTATTGGTAATGAGGCATCATTACTTCAAAAAAGAGACAATAAAGAACCTGTTGATTTACGAAAAAAGTCTAATATTAATGATATGTTTAAACAAATTTCTTTCGACACAGAATACATCCTTAAACCTACTGAAGTTATTTATGTAAAAACCAAAGAAAAATTTAACATGACTGAAGATTTAATTGCAGAAGTTATTGAAAAAACATCTGTAAGTAGAATAGGACTATTTGTTAGGAAAATGCTTTTAAATCCAAATTTTTCAGGCTACTTACACATTTCCATTCAAAATATTTCTCCTAATGAAATTGTTTTATATCCAGGAATGAAGATTGGACAACTTAAATTTGAAAAAGTAAATACAACTCCTTCTCGAATAAAATTATATAACAATAAACTAGATGCAGCGTATCAAGATGAAGATATTTTTCGAGGGTTAAACGCGACTCAAGAACGAAAAGCAGCAGTAAATAACGCTATTGATAGGTTAATGAAATCGGGTAATCAATAGCATGCAGGAACCAAAGAAAAATACGATTACATATAAAGTTATTAATCACTTTGTTCAAAGTAATGAAAATTTAGATCAAGAAACACAAATAATGTTAACTAGACAAGTTTATTCTGAGGTAAAGAATGACATGGTTAAGAATGAGTATTCATTTTTTAAAAATAATACTTTGAATAAAACACAGTCCCAAAGAAGCAATCAAGTGATTGAGGCTTTAATTGAAACTTTAATTCTAGGTTTACTAATTGGGCTTATTTCAAATCAAATTACAGAAATTATTTTATTCTTAAAGGGAAATACTTCAGGTGTAAATTTATCAGCTACTGGTTTTTGGTGTTTGGGACTTTTGGGTTTAACTATTATACCACTAGCAATTAGATTATTATTTTTATCCAACAGCCTGTTAACAAAACTAGAATAACGGAAAGAATCGCAGCCATAAAAACAGGTATTGTTTTCGCCTTTAAACTGTTTAAAAAGGTTGAATAACTACTTTTATTTACTTATTTTTCAAAAATGAGATGATTACTAAATTTATTTGACCTGTATAACCCAAACAGTTCGGCTAGCGGCTTACTTCCCGTTTACGTTTTTCTTTACTGAGCAATGACTTTAGCAAATGAAATCATGGATGATTTCATTAGGCTTGGCCCTGCACATGGATGTGCTGTCCAAGCCGGTGCGTTAAAAAGTTATTGAACAGGAAAGATAAAAAAACGTCTCGGGCAGCACTCTTTTGGTTACTTTTCTCTTGCTGTTGAGAGAAAAGTAACCCGCCGTCAAGGGCGGAAGACCAACAACGAAAACTACACCGCTGCTAACAAGCGAAGGCCAACAAACAAACCTACACAACTAGGGCTGAAAAAAAACACTCAGCGCGTCATCTTCTTCACAAAAACCACCACAAACAACGCAATGGTAAAGCTGCCGGTAAAGGCTTCCAGTGCGGCCACCAGCCGTGAAAAACCGACGGGTATAAAGTCGCCATAGCCGAGCGTGGTAAAGGTCACCACGCTATAGTAGAGACACTCGAAAAAAAAGATAATGTTTTCCTCGAAGCTGTTGTGTAGTGAAAAAACCTGATATTCACCGGCAAAGCGTAACCCAGAGAAGTAATAAAAAAGACTGCAGAGAAAGATTAACAGCAATGAAAAATTCACCACGCGCAGTGGCGCTTCACCATAGCCGCAAAAGAGATCGATAACTTTCGAATAAAAGCGCCTGCGCGAATAAAGCGGCTGCTGAAAACGGCGCATGGTTAATTCTTTGCGTAGATAGGGCCCGGCTAAATTAAATAAACCCTGGTTTTCACTGGCTTTGCGCAGGTTGCGGTAAACCTCTTCGGCCTGCTCGTAAAGCTCACGGGCCTCTTCATACTTCCCCTCTGCTTCTAATTCCTTGGCATGAATCTCCTGAATAATAGTATCGCCTGTTTTAATATGCTCAATCTTGGTTCCATTAAATTTAGCGCCGAGCAGATTACTCTCTTCAAGATGCGCGCAATGCAGATTGGCATGGGCAAGGTTCACTTTCATTAAGTTAGCTCGGATCAGCACTATATTAAACAGATGGGCATTTTCCAGGTTTGCCCGGTATAGATCAGCCCCCGTCAGATCAAACCCCTGCCAGCCATCCATTTTTACCAGGTTTAAATTTTCTAAATTAGCAAACTGCAGACAGATACCATGCATCATTCCGCCGGCACGGGCATACTCTTCCAATTTTAACGCGGTATCCGGCGCCGTTTTATCGGTTTCATGATCATGCCAGTAACAGAATTTGGATTGCGCAGAGTGTACGGGAGCATGGCAACGCTCACCAAGATGGTCGACATAATGACAGGCTTCATTTTTACAGACAGACATAAAAGATCCCTTGCTACGACTTGCTCTAAGTATAGAAAGGGATCCTGAATCTGTATATTGACAAGAGTGGACTCTATTTAGGACACTGTTGCCGCCGCCATTTTTTTTAGTAATGCTTTTTTGACACAAGGCGGAGCAAATGAATGAATATCGCCATTATGCTTAAACACTTCTTTAACCACGGTGGAAGAGATAAAACCGCTGTTATGGCTTGCCGGTAACAGGATGGTTTCCAAACGCGGATTGAGCGTCTGGTTCACCTGTGCAAGCTGCAGCTCATAATCAGCATCGGTTGTGCCTCGAATCCCGCGCACCAGTGCTTCAGCCTGTTGCTCGACGGCAAAATCAGCAAGTAATCCGGAAAAAGGGATAACCTCAATCCCTGCGATATCAAGCGTCGCCTCTTCAACTAAAGCACAACGCTCCTGCAGACTCAAAAGCGGCTTTTTACTGGTATTCACAGCCACCGCAACCACCACACGATCAGCGAGTCGACTGGCGCGCGTTAACAGGTCAATATGGCCATAGGTTACGGGATCAAAAGACCCGGGAAAAACAACTGTTTTCATCTACTTAACTACCACCTCTTTAATCTTATGCAACTCATCCTGCGCAGACTCAGCATTCCAGTAAAAAGTATACCAGGGCTCTGGAGCTTCTTCTGAGCGCCACGTTTCTTTGGGAAACTCAAGTGAGATATAGTTATCCTCAAAAGAGTACAGCGAAGCGCCAACCTGCACATCACTGGCCAGCCAAAGCATTATAAAAGCCAGTAATGGGTAGACAAAAAACAATTTAAACATAAAGACTCCATGCACAATGAGTGGCTTATTTAAAAACCACCTTCTCTTGTGACTGCTTAAAAATAGCCGCAGATAAAAAAGTTAAAAACTCATCACCGCTACGATCATCAATCCACTGACCCGCTTTATAATCATAATGATGGCCATTTTCCAGCGTCGCCAGCCAGATCTGGTGAAGCGGCTGCTGACGGTTAATAATTAACTTAGTACGGTTTTCAAACTCCAGGGTTAACAAACCGCCATTTTGGTCATAATCAACATCAGCACCGGATTCTTCGATACTCTCTTCTATTTTTTGATACAGTTGATCAGCTAATTGCTGAAATTCACTATCATTCATCTTACTTGCCCTTTGCTTTTGAACAATGAAGTGAGATTATATACCTAAACGATTTACAAATGTATTAGCGCAGCAAAAACAATAAACCAAGGTAAGAGATGAAAAGCACCAAGTTATTAATCATTACGTTTCTTTTTTCAAGCTTATTAGCCGGATGCGGAATGAAAGGTCCGCTTTACGCTGCACCTGCCGCACAGTCTGCAGATGCTGAGCAGGATAAGAACAACAATACCAACACAGAAAGCGCTGTAAAATAACTGTGTTAATAAGACAACGGAAAACAAACGCTAACGCGACCAAGTAATCTACCGCCCCACTATTTAAGCAAAGAAAAAGGATTGAAAATTGGATCACTTTAATTACCAAAATGATGGTCGTCTTTTTGTTGAAGGACTGCCAGTTGAACAAGTTATCAAAAAAACGGGTACGCCGGCTTATATCTATTCTCGTGCAACCATTGAGCGTCACTGGAATGCTTTTGATAAAGCTGCCGGTAAACACCCGCACCTTATCTGTTATGCTGTAAAAGCCAATTCCAATCTCGGGGTGTTAAACCTGATGGCACGTTTAGGCTCAGGTTTTGATATTGTTTCCGTTGGTGAGCTGCTGCGTGTTATTCAGGCCGGTGGCGATCCTAAAAAAGTAGTTTTTTCCGGTGTCGGTAAAACCGAAGTGGAAATAGCCACGGCATTACAGGCCGGTATTTACTGCTTTAATGTTGAATCTATCTCCGAACTATACCGAATTAACTCTGTTGCACAGAGTTTAAATAAAAAAGCAGCCGTCTCAATCCGTATTAATCCCAATATTGATGCTGGTACTCACCCTTATATTTCTACCGGCTTAAAAGAAAACAAATTCGGTATCGAAATTGAAGTCGCTTCAGCCGTTTACCAGCTGGCCAATGAACTTGAATTTATTGAAGTGAAAGGGGTTGATTGTCATATTGGTTCACAATTGACAGAAATAGAGCCCTTCCTGGAAGCGTTAGAGAAACTGTTAGAGCTGATAGATCAACTGCAGGAGCAGGGGATCACCATCTCTCACCTGGATCTCGGCGGTGGTTTAGGTGTGCCTTACGATAAAGAGACACCACCTGAGCCGGCCGAGTATATGAAAGCCATTATCAACAAAATGGGCGATCGCAAGTTAAAACTTATTTTTGAACCCGGCCGTGCCATCATGGCAAACGCAGGGGCACTGGTCACCAAAGTTGAATTCTTAAAAATCAGCGATCATAAGAATTTTGCTATTGTCGATGCGGCAATGAACGACCTTATTCGTCCGGCCTTGTATAGTGCCTGGCAGAATATTATTCCACTGAATAAAAACCTGGTTGAGTCTGATACGCGCCCGTTGCGCAGCTATGATATCGTCGGCCCGATCTGTGAAACGGGTGACTTCTTAGGCAAACAGCGCGAACTGGCGCTGGCCGAAGGTGATTACCTGCTGGTGCGCAGTGCCGGGGCTTATGGTTCAACCATGGCTTCAAACTACAACTCCCGCTGTCGTCCGGCGGAAATCATGGTCGATGGTGAAAAAGCCTTTGTTATACGTGAGCGTGAAGTGCATCAGGATCTGTGGCGCGGCGAGCACGTTTTACCCTAACCCTCATATTGACGGTAACGGTCCGCTGGCCGTTAGCGTCAAAAATAAATTCAATAACGAGACATAATGAATATTCAATTTTCAAAAATGCATGGCTTAGGTAATGACTTTGTGGTTATTGATAACGTCACGCAAAATATCTTTCTTTCCAAAGATGCTATCCGCCGTTTAGCCGATCGTCATTTTGGTATTGGTTTTGACCAGCTGTTAATGGTTGAAGCACCTTATGATCCGGAGCTGGATTTTCATTACCGTATTTTTAATGCTGACGGCAGTGAAGTTGAGCAATGCGGCAATGGCGCACGCTGCTTTGCACGTTTTGTAAAGATGAAAGGGCTCACCCAAAAAAGAATCATTAATGTCAGTACCGCTAAGGGTAAAATTCAGCTGAAGATAGAGCAGGACGGCAATATTATAGTGGATATGGGTAAACCGGTTTTAGATCCGGCAAAAATACCTTTTATCGCTAAAAAGGAAGAAAAAACCTATATTCTCCGCGTAGAAGATCACACCGTGATGTGTGGCGCTGTTTCCATGGGTAATCCGCACTGTGTCGTTTTAGTCGATGATATTGATAAGGCACCGGTGGAAACCTTAGGGCCGTTACTGGAAAACCATGAACGTTTCCCTAATAAAGTCAATGTCGGCTTTCTCGAAGTTAAAAGTCGAGACTTTGCCCGTCTGCGCGTTTGGGAACGCGGTGTCGGTGAAACCCTGGCCTGTGGTACCGGCGCCTGTGCTGCAGCCGTGATCGGTCAGTTACAGGGGAAACTGGATACCCATTGCCGCATTGCCCTGCCCGGCGGTGAACTGCGTTTTTTCTGGCAACCGGGACAAAGCGTGCGCATGAGCGGACCGGCAGAGTTTGTCTTTGACGGTCAGATTCAAATTTAATCCAGCTATCAGCTGTATAATACGGGGCCGCGGCGAAGCAGGTAACAGCCTGAGCTCATGCCCCTAGGCTTGCCGCGGCTCCGCAAAGTGCATATATAGAAGCTGTTCTATTAATTATGCTAATTGGTATTACACTTCGGAAATAAACTATGAGTACTTTACAGCCCCTTATCGACAGTTATTTAAACCATCTTGCCAGCCAGCGTGGTTTAAGCCCTGTTACCATTAAAAATTACCAGCGTAATCTCGCCGAATTTGTTGAGCAGTTAAAACAAAAACAGGTCACACAATGGCGTGATTTAGACAGCGATAGCGTACGTTTAATGGTTAAAGAGCTTAACCAGAAAGGCATTAAAGCACGCTCGATTGCCACCAAGTTATCGGCATTACGCTCCTTTCTCAGCTATCTGGTACAGTATGAACACTTAACTCATAACCCGGCAAAGGGGATAAGCGCCCCGAAACTGGATAAACCACTGCCGAAAAATATCTCCGTCGACGAGATGTTCCAGCTGCTCAATGTTGATGAGAAGGATCCGCTTTCTGTTCGTGATCAGTGCATGATGGAGTTAATGTACTCTTCCGGATTACGACTTAGCGAACTAGTGGCCATTAATTTAAATGATCTTAAATTGTCAGCAAAGGAGCTGCTGGTCACAGGTAAAGGCAGCAAACAACGCCTGCTGCCGATCACCGATAGCGCAGTCAACGCGATTAAGCAGTGGCTGAAAATTCGTCCCGAGTTTTGCCTGGCCGGCGAAAAAGCGCTGTTTGTTTCCAAGCAGAAAAATCGTATCTCGGTACGCAATGTGCAGGACAGAATGGAGAAGTGGGGCTTAAAACAAGCCCTGCCCAGTCATATTAACCCGCATAAATTACGCCACTCTTTTGCAACGCATATGTTAGAGTCAAGCGGCAATCTAAGAGCGGTACAGACATTATTAGGTCATGCGGATCTGGCAACCACACAAGTTTATACCCATCTAGACTTTCAACATTTATCAGAGGTTTACGATCAGGCTCATCCGCGTGCCAAACGTAAAAAATAATCCGGAATCTTATTATGAAATATTACCGACCACTGCGTCCCTTTAAGGCGATCAGTTTTGATCTCGATGATACGCTGTACGATAATCATCCCATTATTGAAAGTGCTGAGTTGGCATTTATCGACTATCTCAATAAAAACTTTTCCGAGCTTGCCGAGCTGACCCGCAAACAGTGGTTACTGTATAAGAACCTGGAAATAAAACAGTTTCCGGAATTAGCCCACGATGTTTCACTGGCCCGCCAGCAAACCCTTAGCCGTGTGATGACCATTTACGGTATTCCGCAGTTTAAAGCGGTCGAATACGCCAAACAGGCTTTTGCCCACTTTATTAAGCTGCGCAGCGCTTTTACTGTTCCACGGGAAAGCATACAACTGCTGGAAAAAATAAGAAAAAGCTATCCGGTAATCGCCATTACTAACGGCAATGTGGATGAGTTTCAGATTCAATTAGATGATAAGTTTGAGTTTATTTTAAAGGCAGGGGGCGGTTTTAAATCCAAACCGCAGGGCGACCTCTTTATTGAAGCGGCAAGACGCTTAAATATTGAAGTGTCAGACATTTTACATGTGGGCGACCACCTGATCAGCGATGTTTATGGCGCACAAAATAATGGTGCACAGGCAGTGTGGTTTAACCCGAACAGGCAATCCTTAAGCGGTGCCCGTTTATTACCTGCGCTCGAAATCAGCCGTTTAGATAATCTCTACAAACTGCTACAATTACCACCAACTGAATAAAAAAACAGGTCTTTTTATGGATGTCTCCTACTTACTTGATGGTTTAAATGACCACCAGCGCGCTGCGGTTTCTGCACCGGAGCAGAATATGCTCGTACTCGCAGGTGCCGGCAGCGGCAAAACACGGGTGCTAACCCACCGTATTGCCTGGTTGATGCAGGTGGAGCAGATCCCGACTTATAATATTTTAGCGGTCACCTTTACCAATAAAGCCGCCAAAGAGATGCGCAGCCGGATTGCCGATATCTGCCCGCAGCATATCGGCTCAATGTGGATCGGCACCTTCCACGGTATCGCCCACCGCTTATTGCGCCTGCACTATCAGGAAGCGGATCTGCCCGAGCAGTTTCAGATTATTGATAGCGATGATCAGCAGAAGATCATCAAGCGTATCATCAAAAGCCTTAATCTCGATGAAAAGTACTATCCGGCTAAAGAGCTGCAGTGGTATATCAACGATAAAAAAGATGACGGCCTGCGCGCCAAACATATTGAGCCCGGTTACAGCCTGCAGGAAAAACAGCGCCTGCAGGTTTACCAGGCCTATGAAAGCGCCTGCCAGCTGGCCGGTTTAGTGGATTTTGCCGAGCTCTTGCTGCGCGCGCATGAGTTGCTGTTAAATCATCCGCCTCTGCTAGCACATTACCAACAGCGTTTTCGTCATGTGCTCGTCGATGAGTTTCAGGATACCAATAAACTGCAGTATGCCTGGTTAAACCTGCTTACCGATAACGGTAATTATCTGACCATTGTCGGTGACGATGACCAGTCTATTTACGGCTGGCGCGGCGCAGATATTGAGAATATTCAACGTTTCCTAACAGAAAAAGACACGCCGCTGACGGTCCGTTTAGAGCAGAACTACCGCTCCACCGGGCATATTCTTAATGCCTCCAACCAGTTGATTAAAAACAACAGTGATCGCTTAGGCAAAGAACTGTGGACCAGCGGTGAAGATGGTGCTCCTATTGCCATTTACAGCGCCTTTAATGACTATGATGAAACCCGTTACATCGCCTCGCAACTGCAGGCATGGCAGAACAGCGGTAAAAAATTGGCCGACTGTGCCATTTTATACCGCAGCAATGCGCAATCACGTTTATTTGAAACAGAACTGACCGCGCATCAGATCCCTTACCATATCTATGGCGGTCAACGCTTCTTTGACCGGTTGGAGATTAAAGACAGCATTGCCTATCTGCGCTTGATGAACAACCATCAGGATGATGCCGCTTTTGAGCGCATTGTTAATAAACCCAAGCGCAAAATAGGTAATACCACCCTGGATAAGATACGCCTTTGTGCGCGTGAGCAGGGTTATACCATGTGGCAGGCAAGCCTGTTTTTAAATTGAACAGAAGCAACTCAGTGCCGGCGCCAGAAACTCTTTATCCGGCTTTATTGAGCTGATAAACCGCTTTAAAAGCGAAACCTCGGAACTGCCGCTATTTCAAGTAGTCGATCATATCAACACTCACTCCGGCCTGCAGGCGATGTTTGCCAATGAAAAAGGTGAAAAAGCACAAACCCGCATAGAAAACCTGCAGGAACTGGTCTCTGCCGCACAGGCCTTTACTATCCCGGAAGAAGAGCAGGAGATGGATGAACTGACCGCCTTCTTAGCTTATGCTGCCTTAGAATCCGGTGATAACCAGGCCGATGAATTTGAAGATGCCGTGCAGCTGATGACTATGCATGCAGCAAAAGGGCTGGAATTTCCGCAGGTCTTTATGGTCGGGGTTGAAGAAGGCATGTTTCCGGGCCAGCAATCAGCCGAGGATGAAACCCGTCTGGCTGAAGAGCGCCGCCTCTGCTATGTGGCCATGACGCGAGCGATGCACAAGCTGACTATCTGCCATGCGGAAAGCCGGCGTTTATACGGTCAGGAAAAATTTCATTCTCCTTCGCGTTTTATCGCTGAACTTCCGGAGCAGGATATTGAATATATCCGTCTGAAAACACAAGTCAGCAGAGTACAACAGCCGGCCTTTAAAAAGCCCGCTTTATCGGGCGAAAACCAGGATCTGTTAGGCTTTAGACTCGGCCAGCAGGTTAAACATGCTAAATTTGGCGAAGGGATCATAATGGCTCAGGAAGGCAGCGGCGAAAACAGCCGCCTGCAGGTACATTTTAAAGAGGTCGGCAGCAAATGGCTGATGACCGCTTATGCCAGGCTTGAAGTCATATAAGCGACTTGAACCGCCGTGTTTTTCTTATAAGATTGGCTAAACTTAAAACAGTAGTTAAGAATAAGCACGCTAAGGAGCATATTATGCGCTTTAAACCCATTAAAGACTTTTTAGCTTATATCGAAGAGTGCCACCTCGCACTCGCAAATCTTTATATGCGCCTTAGCTTAGAAGCCAGTGATGAAAAGGTGAAGCTGTTACTCGATTTTATGAGAAATAAAGAACAACTCTCCTATCAGCACCTTCATGAATACGCACAGCAGGCTCCGAGCAGCATACTGGAAACCTGGCTGGATAATATCTTTGATCAGAGCTTTCCGCTGAAATGTCAGCAGATGCAGCTGCAAACCGAACTGAGCATTGAGGATGTGGTCACCCTGGTCATGAGTCTCGATACGCAACTTATTGAATTACTGCAAAATGCCGCCTATAGCTCGCCGACAATTGAAGCGGAACTGGCGCTTGAAAACCTCACTAATCAGGAAGAGGAGGCAATGCATAGGGTCATAATGGCCAGTAATGAATTTGACTATATGTAAGCTACCCTCTCGAGTTTCCCCTTCTTTGAAAAGCAGAAAAATAGTTTCCGCTTTTTCTGCGCTTGTTTTCCCTAGTCTTCACCTGCGATAAACGGTAGAATTGCGCTTATTTATTCGTTCGTCCCTATTGGTGATTTATCTATGAAAGCGCATATTCAACAACTACTTGAACAAGCAATTGTTTCCCTACAAACACAAAATATTCTTCCTGAGAATATTCAACCGCGCATTGCTATTGATCGCACTAAAGATAAATCCCATGGTGACTTTGCCAATAACCTGGCACTGATGCTTGCCAAACCGGCAAAACAAAATCCGCGCGCGTTGGCTGAGCTGATCACTAAAAATATGCCGGCATCGGATCTGATCACTAAAACTGAAATTGCCGGTCCGGGTTTTATCAACTTTTTTATCAATCCTAACTTTCTGGAAAAACAGATAGATAATGCATTTGCAGACGCTAAATTAAACGTAGAATCTGTTGCCAAGCCACAAACCATTGTTATCGATTACTCTTCACCGAACCTGGCCAAAGAAATGCATGTCGGTCACCTGCGTTCCTCAATTATCGGTGATGCGGTTGCCCGTACCTTAGAGTTTCAGGGGCATAATATTATTCGTCAAAATCACGTTGGCGACTGGGGAACCCAATTTGGTATGTTGCTCGCTTATATGGAAGAGTTGCGTGCAAAAGATGAGCCTATTGATAACAACCTTGCCAACCTGGAACTGTTTTACCGCGCCGCAAAAGGCCGTTTTGATGAATCAGAAGAATTTGCAACACGTGCCCGTAACCTGGTTGTTGAACTGCAGGGCGGAAATGAAGAGTGTTTAAAACTGTGGACAGAGTTTAATGAGATCAGCCTTTCCCACTGTCAGGAGACTTACGATCGCCTCGGTGTCAGCCTGAAACGTGAAGATGTACGTGGTGAAAGCACTTATAACGATGATCTGGCCGTTGTGGTTGCGGATTTGAATAAAAAAGGCTTATTAGAGGAAAGCCAGGGCGCCAAATGTGTCTTTTTAGATAGCTTTAAAAATAAAGAAGGCGAACCGCTTCCTGTTATTATCCAGAAAAAAGATGGGGGCTTCCTGTACGCAAACCTCGGATCTTGCGGGCAATGCGTTACCGTCAAAATAAACTCAATGCCAATCGCATTCTTTATTTTGTCGATGCCCGTCAAGGTCTGCACTTTCAGCAGGTATTTGAAGTGGCCCGCTTAGCGGAGTTTGTTAAGCAGGATACCTCACTTGAACATATGCCCTTCGGTACGGTGATGGGAGAGGATGGCCGCCCATTTAAAACCCGTTCCGGGACAGTGGCAAAATTAGCCGATCTGCTGACAGAAGCCGAGGTGCGTGCTTATGAGTTAGTCAAAGAAAAGAATCAGGATATGGATGAAAACGAGCTTCGCCATATCGCATCGGTAGTGGGGTATTGCTTCCGTTAAATATGCCGACCTTTCCAAAAACCGCACCAGTGATTACACCTTCAGTTTCGATAGCATGCTCAGCTTTGAAGGCAATACCGCGCCTTACCTGCTTTATGCTTACACGCGTGTCAACAGTATCTTTAATAAAGCCGGCATTGCAATGGACAGCGTAACGGCCCCCGTTTCTTTAAACGAAGAGAAAGAGATCGATCTGGCCAATAAACTGATGCAGTTTAATGAGATTATCAATCAGGTTGCCAAGCAGGGGATGCCGCACTTTTTATGTTCATACCTGTATGAATTAGCCGGACTGTTTTCAAGCTTTTACGAAGCCTGCCCGATTTTGATTGCAGGAACGGAAATACAAAAACAGAGCCGCCTCAAGTTAGCCGCGTTGACCGCAAAAACCCTTAAACAAGGGCTATCGCTGCTGGGTATCAATACGCTGGAACGCATGTAAACATGGCCACCATTAATAGACGTAAACCGAATAAAGCAAGCAAAAAAACGGCTCGCAAACGTCAGGTTAGCAAACGTAATCAAGCTAAAAAAGGCTTTCCTTTTGTAGCGACTTTTACTGCTTTTTTATTAATGGGGTTTATCGCTTATTTTATATTTGCCGTGGATAAACCGGCAGAAAAACCTGTCGAGGTTAGCAAAAAACCAAGCGTAAAAAAGGAAGAACAGCTTCCAGAAAAGCCGCAGCCGAAATGGGAATATGAAAGCGTACTGAAAACCAAAGAGGTCGAAGTCGATATTCCCGTTGCAGAAGAACCGACACGCCCTTATCAGATGCAGTGTGGTTCATTCCGCAGTCAAGCGGATGCGGAGTCATTAAAAGCACGCATTGCTTTTCAGGGGTTAAACAGTCAGGTCAGACACACCGGTAATTGGTATCGCGTCATTTTAGGGCCCTATCAACGCAAACGGCTCGCAGAGAGAGAACGACACAAGCTGCAGCGCGCTAAAATCAATGGCTGCCAAATCTGGTACTGGCGTTAAGCATTCAATAGTGATTAGTGAAGGGTAATTAGTGATGGGTAATTAGTGATTAGTAACCCATCACCATTTACCATTTACTATTTACCATTTACCATTTACCATTTACCATTTACCATTTACCATTTACCATTTACCATTTACACAATTATTGTATTTCCCCTTGAAAACCCAAGAATCCCCCATATATCTTTAATAACAGTCTCCCAAAACTACTTGAAAATTCGCTTTGGGATATATGACTTATTCTATTTCCAAGTAAGGTATTAATATGACTACTATTGTTTCAGTACGTCGCGGTAACCAAGTGGTTATTGGTGGTGACGGTCAAGTTTCTCTCGGCAATACCGTAATGAAAGGCAATGCGCGTAAAGTGCATCGACTCTATAACGACAAAGTAATAGCAGGCTTTGCCGGCGGTACAGCGGATGCATTTACCCTGTTAGAGCGTTTTGAAGCTAAATTACAGGCTCACCAGGGTAACCTTGAGCGTGCCGCTGTCGAGCTGGCTAAAGACTGGCGTACCGACCGGATGCTGCGCAGACTGGAAGCACTGCTGGCAGTCGCAGATGCAAAACATTCCTATATCATTACCGGTAATGGGGATGTCGTGAGACCGGAAAATGACCTGATTGCCATCGGTTCAGGGGGAAATTATGCGCAATCGGCCGCCACTGCATTATTAGAAAATACAGATTTAGATGCCAAGACAATCGTTGAAAAAGCATTAACCATTGCTGGAAATATTTGTGTCTTTACTAACACTAATCAAACGATTGAATGTATTGATTATGAAGACAATAACGAAAGCGCTAAATAGGAATAAATAATTATGTCAAACATGACACCAAAACAGATAGCACATGAATTAGATCGCCATATTATCGGTCAGAGTAACGCAAAACGTGCAGTTGCTATCGCATTGCGCAACCGCTGGCGTCGTATGCAGCTTGACGAGGAGATCCGTCAGGAAGTCACACCGAAAAACATTTTAATGATCGGTCCGACAGGTGTGGGTAAAACAGAGATCGCACGTCGCCTGGCGAAATTGGCCAATGCGCCCTTTATTAAGGTTGAAGCAACAAAATTTACCGAAGTCGGTTATGTGGGTAAAGAAGTTGAAAGTATCGTCCGGGATCTGGTTGATGCTGCAATAAAAATTACCCGTGAACAAGAGATGGAGAAAGTGACTCATCGCGCCCAGGATTTAGCGGAAGATCGCATTTTAGATATTTTGATCCCGCCAGCCAAGACAGCCAATGAGTGGTCTTCAGAATTTCCTGAAGCAACAGAAGATGGCGCGGCACGTCAGTCTTTCCGTAAGAAGTTACGTGAAGGCAAGTTAGATGATAAAGAAGTTGAAGTAGACCTTCCGGTACAGCAAATAGGCGTAGAAATAATGGCACCTCCAGGCATGGAGGAGATGACCAATCAACTGCAGGGTATGTTCCAGAATTTATCCGGCAAAAATGAAACTAAAAAACGCAAAATGAAGATTAAAGATGCGTTAAAATCATTAGTTGAAGATGAAGCCGCCAAGCTGATTAATCAGGAAGAGTTAAAAGAGAAAGCTATTTTTGCCGCTGAAAATAACGGTATTATCTTTATCGATGAAATTGATAAGATCTGTAAACGCGGCGACAGCTCAGGCCCGGATGTTTCACGCGAAGGCGTACAACGCGACCTGCTACCATTAATTGAAGGCTCAACGGTTAGCACCAAGCATGGTATGGTTTAAAACTGACCATATGCTATTTATTGCTTCCGGTGCATTCCAGATAGCTAGACCTTCTGATCTCATTCCTGAATTACAAGGTCGCTTGCCAATTCGAGTTGAACTGGAAGCCCTTAAAGAAGAAGATCTGGCGCGTATCCTTACTGAACCGAAAGCATCATTAAGCGAGCAGTATCAGGCTTTATTGGCAACTGAAGGCGTAACCATTGAGTTCACTAAAGACGGTATTGATAAAATTGCCAAAGCAGCCTGGCATGTCAATGAAACAACAGAAAATATCGGTGCCCGCCGTCTGCATACACTGATGGAGCATATTATGGATGAACTTTCCTATGAAGCTTCCGACCGTCAGGGAGAAAGTATTATCATTGATGAAAGTTATGTGGCCAACACCCTTGATGACGTCGTTGAAAACGAAGATTTAAGCCGTTATATCTTGTAAAAAACAGATAATCAAACAAAAGGGAGCCAGTATCGGCTCCCTTTTTATTAGCTGGCATATAGTAAAGCGAGCAGAAACTTAATTTATGCTGTTTGCAGCACTTCTGCTGGTTTTAAGAAGGCATACATCAGCCCGCAAAGCAGACTACCAGTAGCAATAGCAACAAGGTACATAGCCACACTTCCAACCGCACCAGGAATAGCCAACACAAATAAGCCGCCATGGGGAGCCATCAGATAACATCCGAAGAACATAGATAGCGCCCCCGCTAATGCACCACCAACCACAGTTGAGGGGATGACGCGCATAGGATCACGTGCAGCAAATGGAATGGCACCTTCTGAGATAAAGCACAACCCGAGAATAAAAGAGGCTTTTCCCGCTTCCTGTTCAGATTTGCTGAACTTGCTGCGCGCTGCATAAGTCGCGATTCCCATACCAATGGCAGGTACCATACCCGCAGCCATAATAGCGGCCATTGGTGCATAAGATTGTGAGGCTAATAAACCAACCCCAAAGGTATACGCGGCTTTATTGACTGGACCTCCAAGATCAAACCCCTGCATTGCCCCCAGAATAAGCCCTAGAAAAATGGCATTGGTAGCAGTCATGCCGGATAGAAATTGTGTTAAGCCATTCATTATCGAGGACATTGGCGCCCCTACCACATAGATCATTAATAAACCGGTGATCAATGATGAGCATAAGGGAATAATCAAAATAGGTTTCAATGCTTCCATCGCCTGCGGCAGTATCACTTTTTCCGCTATTAATTTAGCAGTATAGCCAGCAAGAAAACCAGCAACAATGCCACCTAAAAATCCGGTACCGCTACTGCTTGCAAGCATTCCTCCAATCAACCCCGGCGCCAAACCTGGCCTATCTGCTATTGAGAAGGCTATAAATCCGGCTAAAACAGGCACCATCAGAGCAAAAGCAGACTTACCACCAATCTCCATCAAAGCAGCAGCAAGAGTCCCCTGCTCCTTGAAAGCTTCAATACCAAAGACGAACGAGAGAGCAATACACAAACCTCCGGCAACCACTAAAGGCAACATATGGGAGACTCCAGTCATCAGGTGTTTGTACAACCCGGCAGCAGCACTCTCTGCTTTTTGCGCCTGACGATTATTGGTGATCTCATGGATCTGATCGCATGCTAATGCATTATCCATCTCCTGGGCTGTTTTTTTAAGCGCTGCTCCGGTACTAGTCTTATAGATTTTTTTCCCAGAAAAACGCGATAAATCTAACTCTATATCTGCGGCTATAATAACCACATCAGCTTGTTCTATCTCCTCTTCCGTTAAGGTATTCTTAGCTCCAACGGAGCCTCGAGTTTCAACCTTAATCCAAAAATCTCGTCTTTGGCCTTCTAACACTAACGCTTCTGCTGCCATGAAGGTATGTGCGACACCGGTAGGACAGGCTGTTACTGCAACTATTCGCTTACTCATATTGGGTACCTTTATTTTGTTGTTGGGCTTAACTTCTCTGCAATGCTCACTGAAGGCGTCACCAAGAAGTGGAACTAACTTGTTTTAATAACTCAACTCCTCGAATATTTTGCCGCTTGCTCGAACAAATCCACGTCGGGGCGGACGCCGGTATATAAGGCAAATTGCTCTACTGCCTGTAAAGCAAATACTTCACTGCCGGTAATAACTGTTTTCCCTTGTGATTTGGCATAGTTGATCAAAGGAGTTACGGCAGGTAACGCAACCACATCAAAAATAACCTCAGCACTGTCCACTTCACTTTCACTAAAGGAGAGTGCGTTCTCATCAGGGCCTCCGGACATACCAATTGGTGTCGCATTAATTAGAAGATCCGCTTGCAGCCCATCACTATCAGGAACCCATTGATAGCCACATAGTTCAGCTAACTGCTTACCTGTCGTTTCATCAATAGCAACGATGTAACCACGAGCGAATCCGGCATCTTTTAAAGCACAGGCAACGGCCTTAGCCATGCCACCACTGCCTTTCAATGCAAAGACCAGCTCTTTATCTACCTGGTATTGCTCCAGTAAAGTTGCAATGGCAATATAGTCAGTGTTATAGGCTTTAAGGTGGCCATCGTCGTTGACAATCGTATTAACAGAGTTAATTGCCTTTGCTGACGGATCCAATTCATCGACCAGTGCGATAACTTCCTCCTTAAATGGCATAGAGATCGCACAGCCACGAATACCAAGTGCTCTGACCCCCCCAATAACGCCAGGTAAGTCCTTGCTTGTAAATGCCTTATATAGGTAATCAAGGTCTAGTGCTTGATATAAAAAATTGTGGAAACGAGTACCGAAATTGCTAGGTCTGGCAGCTAGAGACATACATACTTTAGTGTCTTTATTGATTACTCTGGTCATTCTTTCTACTCCTTAAACAGATTGTTCAATGATTAAATTAAAAAATTTTATATCGTTGGCTATCTAGCAAATTCATCTGAATGGCAATCGAAAGCTAAACGATAGAACTTGCTGACGAATTAATAATGAATTAGATTTAAGGAACTAAAAACAGATGTGTTTTATAAAATGGAGTTCCTCTTTTATGCACTCTCAGCGTCTAGAACAACAGTATCTAAAACTTCTACATCGTTATGGTTTGCAACCGCTGGATATTATCCTGCAGGATCTGGCTGATCAGCTCTATTGCAGCAAACGACATATGCGCAACCTATTATTGAAAATGCAGCAGCAGGGTTGGCTTATCTGGCAGGCTGAGATGGGTCGGGGCAAGCGCTCTACTCTTCAATTATTAAAAAATGAACAGCAACTGCTTAGTGACAAAGCCGAGCAACTGTTGGAATCAGGACGCTTTGCAGATGCGGTCAACCTGCTTGGTAAGGAGAAACATCTGATTGCACCATTACTTAAAGCTCGGTTAGGATTTAGTATTCAAACGGATCAGCAACTGCTACGGGTACCTTATTACCGGCCGATGCTGAATTTATACCCCGGTACACCTTTACGTCGTTCAGAGCGCCATTTACTACGCCAAATATTTAATGGCCTGACCCGTATAAAGGAGGAAAATGGGGAAGTCGAGCCTTGCCTGGCACACCACTGGCAGCAATTAGATCCATTGAATTGGCGTTTTTATCTACGCCCTGCGGTGCAATACCATGATGGCAAAGCTCTAACTGCAACAGATGTGGTTGCCTCACTTACTCGCGCAGCAGAGCTGCCACTGTTTTCTCATCTACAAACAGTGAAAGAATCAGGCCCTTTGATTGTTGAGTTCGGCCTATCGGATCCCGATCCGCTGTTTCCCAAACTGCTTGCCAGCTTATCGGCGCTTATTCTCCCCGCTGATCATGCAGACAGATCTGATTTTTGCTCTTTTCCTATCGGTACAGGACCTTATCGGGTGGTTGATAATAATCAGTGGCATTTACGCCTGAAAGCCTTTGATGGATATTTTGGACTGCGCGCTTTATTGGACGAAGTTGAAGTATTAATGTGGCCGGATCTGACAGCTGCTATTTCCTCCCCAGCTGGACAAACCTCTAGCCATTACCGCACTTCAACTTCCCAAGCAGAAACAGCAATCAATAGTGATACAGCAATGTGGCTCAGTTCAAGTCTTAGTGATACTGAATATGTCTCCGGCGCAGCCACTGATATTACAGGTCGAACTTCAGATTTATTTAAGGAGATGTTTTTAGAACAAGGCGGTTATTTCTTACTTTGTGACAGTCGCTCATCGTACTGGCAATCATTAGAGCAACGACGTTGGTTACATGAATTGCTCAACCCTTACCTTATCGCACAGCATTTAAACGCAGCAATTCGCCATTTATGGGTGCCGGCCGCAAGTGTTTTACCAAGTTGGTGCCACAGCATTGAGTCATGCCAACCTAAGAGCCCGTTTAACAGGAAAAGTATAGGCACTCAAAAGCAGGAAAGAGCAATACTGCGCCTGGCCTATCATGAACAGCATCCTGAGTTTCCGATGCTGGCGCAAGCAATGAAGACGATATTAGCGAACGAGAATATCGAACTGGTTATTGTGGAGCTGGATTACCAGCATTGGGCGAGCGGCGATGCAGAGGTCGATATTTGGTTGGGCACAGTTAACTTTCCTGTGCCCGAAACCTGGCATGTCGGGGCCTGGCTGCTTGGTATGAAGTTATTGCGTCAGTCTATCACAGGGGGAAACATCGAACAGCTTGAGCAATGGCATAAAAAGTGGCGTGCTGGTGAACT
Source organism: uncultured Psychromonas sp. (assembly GCA_963674525.2). Classification (GTDB taxonomy): domain Bacteria; phylum Pseudomonadota; class Gammaproteobacteria; order Enterobacterales; family Psychromonadaceae; genus Psychromonas. The sequence continues at coordinate 85,170 of CAXXRV010000030.1, forward strand.
AGGCTCGGAAGTACTGGCCTGGCAAGTTATACAATCAGGCTGGCTACAGCCCCTGTTCCACCACTGGATGCGTTTAAAAGGACCAGAGCAAGCTCAAGGAATACATCTAAATAATTTAGGTTGGTTTGACTTTCAATCTACTTGGTTGGATCCAATAGAAGCAAAAAAGCCCTGATGTTTCCATCAGAGCTTTTAAATAGGTGTCCAGCGATGGTCAGAACTCGCAGAGCTCGTCCGCTCGTGACACATCGCTGTCGCGATACTCGCCCTACTCTCGAGCAGGTCATGCATAAATCGTCAGAATTAAACAAACCCAGTAAGAAAAGACCTACTGGGTTTGTTTAATTATACCAATACTATTAAGTTTGTGTTCTACTTTTGGAAGTGCGACTTCAGTCGCGCAGCTTGGTATAAGGCGCGGTTGAAACCGCACTTCCAATATAAAAAAAGATCAGTTAATTAATCCGATTGGTATCAGAGCAAAAAGCCGGCCAAATAAAAAACAGGAAGCAATACTATCAGCTTGTGCAAAACAATGGCAATGGAACAGGCTTCGCAGGGCTCAGCCGCTCGTGACCCTTGCCTATCGGCAAACTCGCCCTACTCTCACATGGGGAAGCCCCTTTGCATTGCAGTCCCTTGAACAAGGTTCAAGGAAACAAAATGCAACGATAAGGCTTCGCAGAGCTCAACCGCTCATGACCCATCGCTGTCGCGATATTCGCAGTACCATCGGCGCAGCTGCGTTTCACTTCTGAGTTCGGCATGGGAAGGAGAACCATGGGAAGGAGAACAAGGTCCCTTAGTCCAGTGGAGAATGTAGGCAAGCTACTTATGCCAGTGGCATAAGGAAGCTTACCGTAATAGTGGAAACTTTGTTTGACGTTGATGGGACCACAAAAGCAAAAAGGCCTTAGTGTTTCCACTAAGGCCTTTTTAAATAGGTGTCTAGCAATGACCTACTCTCACATGGGGAAGCCCCACACTACCATCGGCGCAGTATCGTTTCACTTCTGAGTTCGGCATGGGTTCAGGTGGGACCAATACGCTATATTTACTAGACGAAAATTTAATTAGAAAAGCTAATCTAAAATCTGTTCGGTTAATCAATCTTGTAAAACATGCTTCGCAAGCATTTTATTTCTTGGTCACTTACTCGCCCTCACGTTGAGTTTTCAAAGAGAAGATTAAGTATCTTCTCTGACTCACTGCGCTTATTGGGTCAAGCCAATACTCTTAGGTATTGTATGGTTAAGCCTCACGGGTAATTAGTACAAGTTAGCTCAATACGTTACCGCACTTACACACCTTGCCTATCAACGTTGTAGTCTCCAACGGCCCTTCAGGGGACTCAAGGTCCCAGTGAGAACTCATCTTGAGGCTCGCTTCCCGCTTAGATGCTTTCAGCGGTTATCGATTCCGAACGTAGCTACCGGGCAATGCGTCTGGCGACACAACCCGAACACCAGCGGTTCGTCCACTCCGGTCCTCTCGTACTAGGAGCAGCTCCTCTCAATTCTCAAACGCCCACGGCAGATAGGGACCGAACTGTCTCACGACGTTCTAAACCCAGCTCGCGTACCACTTTAAATGGCGAACAGCCATACCCTTGGGACCGACTTCAGCCCCAGGATGTGATGAGCCGACATCGAGGTGCCAAACACCGCCGTCGATATGAACTCTTGGGCGGTATCAGCCTGTTATCCCCGGAGTACCTTTTATCCGTTGAGCGATGGCCCTTCCATTCAGAACCACCGGATCACTATGACCTACTTTCGTACCTGCTCGACGTGTCTGTCTCGCAGTTAAGCTGGCTTATACCATTGTACTAACCTCACGATGTCCGACCGTGATTAGCCAACCTTCGTACTCCTCCGTTACTCTTTGGGAGGAGACCGCCCCAGTCAAACTACCCACCAAACAGTGTCCCAAACCCCGGTTCAGGGGCCATGGTTAGAACTCAAAACATACAAGGGTGGTATTTCAAGGATGGCTCCATGACATCTGGCGACGCCACTTCAAAGCCTCCCACCTATCCTACACATGTAGGCTCTAAGTTCACTGCTAAGCTGTAGTAAAGGTTCACGGGGTCTTTCCGTCTAGCCGCGGGTACACTGCATCTTCACAGCGATTTCAACTTCACTGAGTCTCGGGTGGAGACAGCATGGCCATCATTACGCCATTCGTGCAGGTCGGAACTTACCCGACAAGGAATTTCGCTACCTTAGGACCGTTATAGTTACGGCCGCCGTTTACCGGGGCTTCGATCAAGAGCTTCGACCTAAGTCTAACCCCATCAATTAACCTTCCGGCACCGGGCAGGCGTCACACCCTATACGTCATCTTACGATTTTGCAGAGTGCTGTGTTTTTAATAAACAGTTGCAGCCATCTGGTATCTTCGGCCGACAGCAGCTAAATCCGCAAGGGACATCACCATCATCGGCGTACCTTCTCCCGAAGTTACGGTACCATTTTGCCTAGTTCCTTCACCCGAGTTCTCTCAAGCGCCTTGGTATTCTCTACCTGACCACCTGTGTCGGTTTGGGGTACGATCCTTTATTATCTGAAGCTTAGAGACTTTTCCTGGAAGTAGGGCATCAATGACTTCACCACCGTAGTGGCTCGACATCGTGTCTCAGCGTTAACAGAAACCCGGATTTACCTAAGTCTCCCGCCTACGCACTTGAACCTGGACAACCATCGCCAGGCCCACCTAGCCTTCTCCGTCCTCCCATCGCAATAATAAAGGGTACGGGAATATTAACCCGTTTCCCATCGACTACGCCTGTCGGCCTCGTCTTAGGGGTCGACTCACCCTGCCCCGATTAACGTTGGACAGGAACCCTTGGTCTTCCGGCGGGGAGGTTTTTCACCCCCCTTATCGTTACTCATGTCAACATTCGCACTTCTGATACCTCCAGGATGCCTTACAGCTTTCCCTTCGACGGCTTACAGAACGCTCCTCTACCATGCGCATAAATGCGCATCCGCAGCTTCGGTGATATGTTTAGCCCCGTTAAATCTTCCGCGCAGACCGACTCGACCAGTGAGCTATTACGCTTTCTTTAAAGGATGGCTGCTTCTAAGCCAACCTCCTGGCTGTCTGAGCCTTTCCACATCGTTTCCCACTTAACATATACTTTGGGACCTTAGCTGGCGGTCTGGGTTGTTTCCCTTTCCACGACGGACGTTAGCACCCGCCGTGTGTCTCCCGTGATTGCACTTGTTGGTATTCGGAGTTTGCATGGGGTTGGTAAGTCGGGATGACCCCCTAGCCCAAACAGTGCTCTACCCCCAACAGTGATACACGAGGCGCTACCTAAATAGCTTTCGAGGAGAACCAGCTATCTCTTGGTTTGATTGGCCTTTCACCCCCAGCCACAAGTCATCCCCTAATTTTTCAACATTAGTGGGTTCGGTCCTCCAGTTGATGTTACTCAACCTTCAACCTGCTCATGGCTAGATCACCAAGTTTCGGGTCTAATCCCAGCAACTATTCGCCCAGTTAAGACTCGGTTTCCCTACGGCTCCCCTAAACGGTTAACCTTGCTACTGAAATTAAGTCGTTGACCCATTATACAAAAGGTACGCAGTCACGGAATAAATCCGCTCCTACTGCTTGTACGTACACGGTTTCAGGTTCTATTTCACTCCCCTCACAGGGGTTCTTTTCGCCTTTCCCTCACGGTACTGGTTCACTATCGGTCAATTAGGAGTATTTAGCCTTGGAGGATGGTCCCCCCATCTTCAGTCAGAATTTCTCGTGTTCCGACCTACTCGTTTTCACTTATAAAAGATTGTCGTATACGGGACTATCACCCTGTATCGTGGCACTTTCCAGAGCCTTCTACTAATCGATTATAAGCTTAAGGGCTGGCCCGATTTCGCTCGCCGCTACTTTCGGGATCTCGGTTGATTTCTTTTCCTGAGGGTACTTAGATGTTTCAGTTCCCCTCGTTCGCTTCGACTGGCTATGTATTCACCAGCCGATGACACTAAGTGCCGGGTTGCCCCATTCGGAGATTCCAGGATATAACGCATGTTATCAACTCCCCTGGACTTATCGCAGATTACCACGTCCTTCATCGCCTCTAATTGCCTAGGCATCCACCGTGCACGCTTATTCACTTAACCATACAATATCTAAAAGTATTACTTTATGATTTGCATGTTGTTTCCAAGACGCTTGCGATCCTCATATTTTACAATATGAAAAAACACATTCGTTTTTTCGTGCACCTATCAGTTACAAGTAACTGAGTAGATACGTACTTATTTTTGCTTGATTACAATTACTAAGATAAATCTTAATAATTGAGAACAATTTAGTTTATATCCAAATGCCGCAAATAACGTTGTTATTTACCTTATGCATTCAAATAAGAACTTTATCAGCTTTCCTAATTGTTAAAGAGCAGACTTTTTCGTTAAAAAAAGCCTTAGATAAATTTTTCAATTTAGCTAAGGCTTCTAACCACATGTTAGTATTACCACACATTACAATGAACATAAGAAAAGATTAAGTATCTTTTCGCATTGTAGTGTTGTGGTGGAGCTATGCGGGATCGAACCGCAGACCTCCTGCGTGCAAGGCAGGCGCTCTCCCAGCTGAGCTATAGCCCCAACATGGTTAAACATACATATTGTTAATTTGGATTTAGCCAAGGTAAAGTAAGGCGACGTTTAGCTCACTAAACGAGTCTTGCTTTAACGCAGGATCAATCAAAATTGGTGGGTCTGAGTAGATTTGAACTACCGACCTCACCCTTATCAGGGGTGCGCTCTAACCAACTGAGCTACAGACCCAATATGATGTTTTGTCTCTTTTCACTAATCAAACAATCTGTGTGAACACTCAATGTGCTATGTCTCGATACGTAAGGAGGTGATCCAGCCCCAGGTTCCCCTAGGGCTACCTTGTTACGACTTCACCCCAGTCATGAACCACACCGTGGTCATCGCCATCCCGAAGGTTAAGCTAATGACTTCTGGTGCAGCCCACTCCCATGGTGTGACGGGCGGTGTGTACAAGGCCCGGGAACGTATTCACCGCGGCATTCTGATCCGCGATTACTAGCGATTCCAACTTCACGGAGTCGAGTTGCAGACTCCGATCCGGACTACGACAAACTTTATGAGATTCGCATACCCTCGCAGGTTAGCAACCCTTTGTATTTGCCATTGTAGCACGTGTGTAGCCCATCCCGTAAGGGCCATGATGACTTGACGTCGTCCCCACCTTCCTCCGGTTTATCACCGGCAGTCTCCCTAGAGTTCCCACCATCACGTGCTGGCAACTAAGGATAAGGGTTGCGCTCGTTGCGGGACTTAACCCAACATTTCACAACACGAGCTGACGACAGCCATGCAGCACCTGTCTCAGAGCTCCCGAAGGCACTCTACTATCTCTAACAGATTCTCTGGATGTCAAGGGATGGTAAGGTTCTTCGCGTTGCATCGAATTAAACCACATGCTCCACCGCTTGTGCGGGCCCCCGTCAATTCATTTGAGTTTTAACCTTGCGGCCGTACTCCCCAGGCGGTCTATTTAATGCGTTAGCTTTGAAACCCACGGCATATAGCCACAAACTTCTAATAGACATCGTTTACTGCGTGGACTACCGGGGTATCTAATCCCGTTTGCTCCCCACGCCTTCGCGCCTCAGTGTCAGTCTCTGTCCAGGTGGCCGCCTTCGCCACTGGTATTCCTTCAGATCTCTACGCATTTCACCGCTACACCTGAAATTCTACCACCCTCTACAAAACTCTAGTCAACCAGTTTCAAATGCAGTTCCAAGGTTGAGCCCTGGGCTTTCACATCTGACTTAATTAACCACCTACGCGCGCTTTACGCCCAGTAATTCCGATTAACGCTCGCACCCTCCGTATTACCGCGGCTGCTGGCACGGAGTTAGCCGGTGCTTCTTCTGCGAGTAACGTCACAGATGATGGATATTAACCATCACCCTTTCCTCCTCGCTGAAAGTGCTTTACAACCCGAAAGCCTTCTTCACACACGCGGCATGGCTGCATCAGGGTTTCCCCCATTGTGCAATATTCCCCACTGCTGCCTCCCGTAGGAGTCTGGACCGTGTCTCAGTTCCAGTGTGGCTGGTCATCCTCTAAGACCAGCTAGGGATCGAAGCCTTGGTAAGCCATTACCTTACCAACTAGCTAATCCCACTTGGGCTCATCTTGTTGCGATAGCATATAAATAGAGGCCACCTTTGCTCCGAAGAGATTATGCGGTATTAGCAGTCGTTTCCAACTGTTGTCCCCCACAACAAGGCAAATTCCCAAGCATTACTCACCCGTCCGCCACTCGTCAGCAAAAGTGCAAGCACTTCTCTGTTACCGTTCGACTTGCATGTGTTAAGCCTGCCGCCAGCGTTCAATCTGAGCCATGATCAAACTCTTCAATTTAAAGTTTAATGTGCAACCTAAGTTGCGACTCAATATTACTGACTAAAACTAATTGCCACTTACCTAAATAAGTAACGATTTGTTATTCTGAATTAATGAATTAATTCGTGTGTCATTCTATTGATGATACCTAACTAAGTCAGGATTTTGATTTTTTGAAATCATATCAACAATGAATGCCCACACAGATTGTTTGATTAAATTGTTAAAGAGCTGCCTTTCGGCTAGGCCGCGTATAATACGCGCCTGGCGAACAATGTCAACGGTTAATTCCAATCTTTTTAAACAACTTAATTAAAAGAAGCTTAAAAATTCAACCTATTTTGTTCTCAGTACGTGGCTAACTTGTGTTGCCGTCCGTGTCTGTGGGTGCGCATTATAGAGAAGCGAATGGCTTTGGCAAGCGTTTATTTGCAATATATTTTAATTAATGGTGCAAGCGAACAATTAACAAACAAGATGCTGTTTTATCAATCAATATTAAGGTTAATAAATGCTTAAGCTTAATCTTTTATCTATATAGTGCTGCCAACCAAAGCCACAACTACAAGTAGTTTCAATGATAAGGACATCAGTATGTCCGTAAAATTTTAATATTATTTGCAGGCATCGATTTTGTATATTCAGCTAAATTGGCTATATATAGTGTCATATGTAGTGGCATTATTTTTTATGGAGAATATTAATGAATAATATACAGATTTTAGTAGGCAGTACCTTAGGTGGCGCAGAATATGTTGCAGAAGCAGTACAACCCTTATTGGAAGAAGCCGGCTTTGATAGTGAAATTCAATTTGATCCCGATTTAAACACATTATCATTACAAACAGATCAGATATGGTTGATCTGTTTGTCTACCCATGGCGCCGGTGATTATCCTGACAATTTCCAACCCTTTGTCGAACAACTGCAACAAGTCAATTCTGCCATTGATAACGTAAAATACGGAATTATTGGTCTTGGTGATTCTAACTACGATACTTTTTGTGAAGCAGCAAAGAATATTGATTTCTTATTAGAAGAGATGGGCGCAGTTCGCTTAGGAGATCGTCTGGAAATCGATGTAGTCGAAAATCCTGTCCCAGAAGATCTTGTTTTAGACTGGATCCCACTTTGGATTGAAGATCTAAATGAAATTATAGAAGATTAATTTAAAAGTTATTCACAGGACGTTGTGTATAGCTCAATTATAAGTCTTGAATTATTTTTGTTTAAAGTCTGCATAAAGTTGTGAGTAATTTCCTCTGTGTATAACTGGCAATTCTATCCAAGTGATACGCGCACAAAGATCTCTTTTTGCGCACACTTAAAGATCCATTGTAAGATCCTGATCTTTAAGTGTGAAAACAAGTTTTACACAGAAACTCAATTACTTAATAAGTATAGTAATAAAAGATCTTTAAAGATCTATATATAATACTAATATTAATCTTTTGATCTTATCTGAGTGTTCATACTTTCCTTTAACTGTGAAAAGAGTAAAATCAACGCTTATCTTTTTTAACTGCTAGTTTTGGAATATTGATGAATTACCACGAACATTTTGATGTCATTGTTATTGGCGGTGGCCATGCCGGCACAGAAGCCGCTGCAGCTCCTGCCCGTATGGGAATGAAAACACTATTACTTACCCATAATATTGAAACATTAGGTCAAATGTCATGTAACCCGGCTATCGGCGGAATTGGGAAAGGTCATCTTGTTAAAGAAGTTGATGCATTAGGTGGCTTAATGGCCAATGCAACTGATAAAGCAGGTATTCAATTTCGTACGCTTAACTCCAGCAAAGGCCCGGCAGTTAGAGCGACACGCGCACAAGCAGATCGAATTTTGTACAAAGGTGCGATTAGAGAAAAGCTTGAAAATCAGGAAAATTTAAAGATATTTCAACAGCCGGTTGAAGATCTTATCGTTGAAAATGGCCGTGTAACAGGCGTTGTTACTAAGATGGGCGTTAAGTTTTCAGGGACAACAGTGGTACTGACGGCTGGTACTTTTCTCAATGGTTTAATTCATATCGGCTTAGAAAGTTACAATGGCGGCCGTGCTGGTGATCCATCATCAATTGGCTTGGCACAACGCTTAAAAGAACTGCCTTTGCGCATCGGCAGATTAAAAACAGGCACACCTGCCCGTATTGATGCGCGCAGTATCGATTTTTCCGTATTAGAGAAGCAGCTTGGTGATAACCCGACGCCGGTCTTTTCATTTTTAGGAAAACGTAGCGAACACCCTAAACAAGTACCTTGTTTTATTACCCATACCAATGAAAAAACCCATGATATTATTCGTAGCGGTTTAGATCGAAGCCCTATGTATACAGGTGTTATCGATGGTGTCGGGCCTCGTTATTGCCCTTCTATTGAAGATAAAATAATGCGCTTTGCAGATAAGAGCTCGCATCAGATATTTGTCGAGCCGGAAGGCTTAACAACGCATGAGATTTATCCTAATGGCATATCAACAAGTTTGCCCTTTGATATTCAACTTGCGTTTATTCGTTCCATGAAAGGCTTTGAAAACGCATTTGTTACTCGTCCTGGTTATGCGATTGAATACGATTATTTTGATCCACGCGATCTAAAAACAACCCTGGAGTGTAAATATATTGACGGTCTGTTTTTTGCCGGGCAAATTAACGGCACGACAGGTTATGAAGAAGCAGCGGCGCAAGGTCTGTTAGCGGGTATGAATGCAGCCCTGCAGGTGCAGGGTAAAGAAGGTTGGTGTCCGCGACGCGATCAGGCTTATATTGGCGTTTTAGTTGATGATCTGGCAACTTTAGGTACTAAAGAACCTTACCGTATGTTTACCAGCCGCGCTGAATATCGCCTGTTATTACGTGAAGATAATGCAGATGCCCGATTAACGGAAAAAGGACGTGAGCTTGGTCTGGTAGATGATATCCGCTGGAAAGCGTTCAATGAAAAACAGGAAGCGATTGAAAAAGAGCTGCAGCGTTTAAAAACACATTGGGTTAATCCTAATTCAGTTAATGCCGAGCAAATTAACGCTTTATTGAAAAATCCAATGCAGCGTGAAAGTACACTTGAAGCTATGCTGCGTCGCCCGGAAGTGAATTACCAGGATTTAATGTCGGTGCAAGGCTTAGGTCCGGCGATCGAAAACGTGCAGGCTGCCGAGCAGGTAGAAATAAAAATTAAATATCAAGGATATATAGATCGTCAGTTGGATGAAATCGAAAAATTAAAACGCCATGAGGATACTCTGCTGGCCAATGAGATCGATTACGCTGATGTTAAAGGCTTATCAAATGAAGTGGTTGCAAAATTAAATGAGATCAAACCTGAGAATATTGGCCAAGCCTCCAGAATATCAGGTGTAACTCCAGCTGCTATATCTATCCTTCTGATTTATTTGAAGAAAAATGGTTTAAGACGGAAGGTTTTATAATATGACTTTGCTGCAACAATTACAGAAAATGCTGGCGCAGACGGATCTTGAGATTACTGAGTTGCAACAAAATCAGTTAGTGCAGTTAGTCGAATTATTGAATAAGTGGAATAAAGCGTATAATCTCACTTCGGTAAGAGATCCAAATCAAATGCTTGTCAAACACATCATGGACAGTATAGTAGTATCTCCTCATCTGCAGGGGCAGCGCCTGATTGACGTAGGCACAGGCCCGGGGTTACCGGGACTGCCTTTAGCAATATTAAATCCAGATAAAAAATTTGTGTTGCTGGATAGTTTGGGAAAACGCTTGCGCTTCATTCGCCAGGCGGTATTGGCTTTAGGTTTAAAAAATGTAGAGTTTGTACAAAGCCGTGTAGAAGAGTATCAACCCGAAGAAAAGTTTGATGTCGTCTTAAGCCGCGCTTTTGCTTCTCTGCAGGATATGCTCTTTTGGTGCAAGCATCTGCCCAATGAAAATGGCCACTTTCTTGCTTTAAAAGGTCAACTTCCAGAGCAGGAAATAGCTGAGTTGGATAACCAGTTTGAATTTATAGAATCAATATCGCTGCACGTTCCTAATCTTGAAGGAGAACGTTGTTTAGTTAAAGTGAAACGCATTTAACGTAATATTAATAACTTAAAAGTAGGTTTTCTGTGGGTAAAATAATTGCAATCGCCAACCAGAAAGGTGGCGTAGGTAAAACAACAACTTGCGTGAACCTTGCCGCATCAATGGCAGCAACAAAACGCAAAGTTTTAGTGGTTGACTTAGATCCTCAAGGCAATGCAACCATGGGCAGTGGTGTTGATAAATATGAGGTTGCGCATACAGCCTATGATCTTTTAATCGATCAATTAGCGCTCGATCAGGTTGTCGAAACAGAGACTAGCGGCGGTTATGATATTGTGGCGGCCAATAGTGATGTCACCGCTGCTGAAATTAAGTTAATGGAGCTTTTTGCCCGTGAAACGCGGTTACGCAGTGCGTTAGCGGATTATAAAGAGAATTACGATTATATCTTTATTGACTGCCCTCCCTCATTAAATATGTTAACCGTTAATGCGATGACAGCCGCTGACTCTGTTCTGGTGCCTATGCAGTGTGAATATTATGCCTTAGAGGGCTTAACGGCCTTAGTCGATACGATCAGTAAGTTAGTTGCTGTGGTTAATGCGGAGCTTAAGATCGAAGGTATTCTACGGACTATGTATGATCCGCGTAACCGCCTTTCTTCCGATGTTTCTGATCAGCTGAAAAAACACTTTGGTGATAAAGTTTACCGAACCATTATTCCGCGCAATATCCGCCTCGCAGAAGCTCCTAGTTTCAGCACCCCTGTTATGTATTACGATAAATCCTCAAATGGTGCTAAAGCCTATTTGGCGTTAGCGGGGGAGATGTTGCGTCGCGAAGAGCAATCTGCTTTGAGTGAAGAAGAAAGTGCTTAATAAATAGGGATCCCCATGCAAGTAAAAAAAAGAGGTTTAGGTAAAGGGCTTGACTCTTTATTAAGCAGCAGTACGGTTAACCGTCAAAAACAGATTTCTCATGATTTTAATGCAGAAAAGACCCAGCAGTTAGTTGAAGATAGCAAAGGCGTCTTGCAGGATCTGCAGCTTGAGCAGTTGCAAGCAGGTAAATATCAGCCGCGTAGAGATATGTCAGCAGAAGCGCTGGATGAACTGGCAAACTCAATTCGTGTGCAGGGGATCCTGCAACCGATCGTAGTTAGAGAAACCGGTCATCAAAAGTATGAAATTATTGCCGGTGAGCGGCGCTGGCGTGCCGCTAAAATTGTCGGCTTGGAAAACGTCCCCTGTTTAATTAAAAATGTCGAAGATAATGCCGCTATTGCCATCGCATTAATTGAAAATATTCAGCGTGAAAACCTCAATGCGATGGAAGAAGCGATTGCATTTAAACGATTATTAGAAGAGTTTGAACTCACCCATAGTGAAGTCGCCAAGGCGGTCGGTAAATCACGTACTGCAGTAAGCAATTTATTGCGTTTAAATAACCTTAATAAAGCGGTGAAGTTATTTATTGAGCAAGGTGATATCGACATGGGCCATGCACGTGCGTTACTGCCTTTAACGGAAGAAAAGCAGTTGGAAATTGCTAATCTGGTGATAGAAAAGCAATTGAGTGTGCGTGATACAGAAAAGCTCGTTAAAAAGGAGCTTGCACCTAAACCTGAGGCGAAAGCCAAAGCCGTTGACGATAAGTTAGTTACAATTGAGGGCCAGCTTGCGGAAAAATTAGGCACCAAGGTGTCTTTATCACAAACAAAAAACGGTAAAGGAAAATTAGTTATTAGCTTTGATGCCAGTGATAAATTGCAGGAAATTCTCACACTTTTTGAGTCATAACCCTTTGCTCTTTACTTATCCTTAAATAACTGTTTTAACTTGCTTATTCTAGAGGGCGTGTACTGCCAGTAGTGATCAAAAGCCGCTAACAGCTCCGGATTGCCATACTTGGATAGATTTAAAGCATGAAAACGATTTTTGCGCTTTTGCAGCTCCGTTATCTTCTCTAACATTATCTCTGATTGAGCAGGTGCGATAAAATCAGAGATAACAATCAAGTCTGAATTAATATACTTCTCGGTGCTCATTAACTTGATTGACTCCTCTAACACCGGCGCTAAATCAGTTCCGCCATTAAAACTATAAGAGAGGAAGCTTAATGCTTCTGATAAGCCCTTTTCTTTGGTTAATTCGTAGGTTATCAATTGTGTTGAGAAGATAATAATATAGCAGTCTCTATTTTCAGCTAATGCAATCTGCATCAAACCATAGGCAAAAGCTTTGGCATATTGCTCAGGTAAGCCCATCATTGATCCGGAGGCATCAATAGCAATAATAAACGGCCCTTTTTCTTGGGTTGTCTGTTTAGATTTTTTTTCAACGGTGATTATTTTTTCATTCTTTTGTTCTGTAGCCTGCAGTTGGTATGTCGCTAAGCGTTGTTCCGCAAGGCGCTTATAAAAGAGGGTTTCTAGTTCAGGAGTTGTTAAAAACATCGCTTCGTTTGCCAATAAGCGTTCCAGATCATCACTATTGTGAATACCCACGATATTACCGGGAAGATGATTGCTGTTTATTTCAACTTTTTTGATTTTCTCTATTTCTATATTACTGCTATTTGAGCTGTCCTCTTGATTTGCCATGCGGCCTAATTTTTTAGCCATCTCGTGCAGTTCATTATGCTGCTGAAGAAATTTGGTGATTTTGCTTAGATTGCCAATATCTCTTTTACTTAACTTGGCTTTTGCCATATCCCATAGGCGTTGATTTTTTTGCTCATCGACCTCGCCATCTATCTCATTTAATTTGCTTATTGTTTCAGTGCGCTGATAAAGATCTTCAAGTAATTTTTCTTTTTCTAATTTTTTCAGTCGTTCTTTTTCTATATGGGCCAATAAGGATTGGTACCATTTATCGCAAAAATGATGCTTAAATAGCGGATTATACTTCCCTTTTTGTTCACTAATTAAATCGACTGCCTGCAAATAAAAGGGGGAATGAACCCCTATCTGTTCAACTATCTGCTCAATCTTTTCGAGAAAAAAATCTTGGCTATAATCTTTAACCTCTTGGTAATAGGCTATTTCACATTCAAGCGCAGTTTCTATTGGGGTGGTTTTTAATTGTTTTTTTATTTTCTTTTTCCAGTTAGTAACTGAGCGCTTCCCCCCCCTCTTTGAACTGAAAAAAAGGAGTGATTCCTGCGCAGCTAAGGCCTCATTTGCGATATTTTCGACGATACCTGACTCGATAGCGGATATGACTAGTTCAAATTCTCCAATCAAAGCTTTTACCCCCCTTTTTATTCAAAGTATTTATAAATATTTACGATTCTCTGTGCGTTTGTTTCTATTTGCTCCTGTAAATCTGTTGTTTTGTCAAGGTGCGCTTGAAAGCTCTTATCGATGCTGATAGCGAGGTTTTCATCTAAAAAATTATGCGGAAGCGCAGAGTGAAATTGAATACGTGATTGATTGAGAGATTGTATCGCTTTATTTAAACTCTGTTTTGCTGATTCAACATCTTCTTGCCAGTGAACATGATCTGCTAGTGCACTATTATCATTTTTTACAAGACTGACATTAATATTACGATGGCTAATATCTTTAATGATTAATTGCTGCTGTGCATCGATTTCAAATTGCAAAGGGCAAATTTTTAAGTGGCGATTAATATAACCATAAATCTCACATTTACCGCGGCGAATTTTTTTTGCAAACTCTTCGCCATCGACATAAACCCATTCACTATCACCGGGATGTATTTCGGATACAGAAGGGTTCGCCTGTAATAGAGCAAAGCGAATCATGCGCGGGTTATTATTTATGGTAAAGCGTTTGCTATCGCTGAGATCAAATTTAAACCATTCTTTACGTCTGCTTGTTTCAATGGTCACTGTTGCACTCATGCTTTCAAGCATTCGTGCCCTGGCATTATTGAGCGCCAATTCAGATTGCTCTATATTATTTTCTGCATCTTTTTGATCAAACGCAATCGTGGTAGCAAAGGTCTGAATAATTGCATTGATTGTCTGTAATGATGCCGGATCATTCCATAGACAATCTTTTAGAATAAGCAGATCAAGGGGGTTTATTTCATCTCTACCATTAAAGTAGGCACAAGCTTTGAGCAGGCGAAGTGATTTTTTCCAGCGTCGATCTGATATATACAGCGCATTATGAGGACTTGCTTGATCTGCCTGCTCGCTCTGTTCGATCTGTAACTTAAGTTGGTAAATTTTTTCGAATAGCTGTTCGCTTAGTTTTACATCATTAATTTCGCTTTGCCAGCGTTCAAACTCATCATGTTTTATCGCTAATTCCGGAGAGATATCTGTAATTTTATCTTCTCCCATAAGCATGGCTTTAAAGTTTTTCTTTTCTTGAATGCGGTTCATAAAAATACGAATTAAGATACGGTCGTATAATGCCTCTAAACCGCTATCGGTTTCAGGTAATTCATTCGATGCGGTGATTAATAAACGCATCGGAATGGGCGATGTTTGCTGGCCATTTTTAAAGGTTCGTTCATTTACTACGGTTAACAAGGTATTTAAAATGGCTGGACCGGCTTTCCATATTTCATCTAAAAAAACAATGTCGGCAGTGGGCAGGTAGCCTTCTGTTAAGCGAACATAACTCCCATTATCTTTCAGATCTTGTATGGATAACGGGCCAAAAACTTCTTCTGGTGTTGAGAATCGCGTCATCAGGTAATCAAAAAAAGAAGCTTTATCAAAAGCTTGAATTAAGCGTTTGGCAATAAAACTTTTTGCAATACCCGGTGGCCCCAGTAAAAAGACGCTTTCTCCTGAAAGCATCGCTAATAAACACAATCGAATCGTTGCTTCTCGTTCATAAACACCATTAGAAAGCGCTTTTATTAAAGCAAGGATTCGATCTTTTATTAATTTTCTATCTTTGTTCAATACTTGCATATTTAGTTCCGGCTTATTAGTCACAGCTTTTTTTAGTTATTTTCATGATTCTCTACTGTATCGGTTTGCGCATCCGAATTAAGGTTAAATAGATAAAAAACGATTTTTAGTCTGTTCGAAAATATCAATTGCTATTGTTTTTCATTTTTATGAAAAAATGAGAGGTAAATCCTGATTGGATATTGATTATCTAGATAAAAGAATGTACAAGCAATGAAAATGATTAAAATAAAGCTTTTGTGTTACTTTTTTGTTATTTCTTAAAAAAGCTCAGCCATAATTTTTACATGGTATTTGTCATTCTCTCAAAAGAGGGGTATTGTTCTCAGGTTAATTGTATTTGTGATCTTTTTTACAAAGCACAAAGCAATGCGCATATCTTACGTAAGGTAAAAGAA
Organism: uncultured Psychromonas sp.; assembly: GCA_963674525.2. Taxonomy (GTDB): domain Bacteria; phylum Pseudomonadota; class Gammaproteobacteria; order Enterobacterales; family Psychromonadaceae; genus Psychromonas. Next base: position 100,877 of record CAXXRV010000030.1, read on the forward strand.
TTTATGGTAATGTCAGATGTACGATGGTTAAAAAATATCTTTATCATATTTTTTGGTCAGCTTTTAATTATCGGGCTATTTTCACTTTTCCTTTACTATACACAAGATAGGATAACTACCGTTTCGGTTATCTCAGGGGGGCTGGTATATTGTGTGCCTGCATTCTTTGCAGGTGTCTTTATGAGTAGAACGAGTGATAAATCTGCTTTGTTAGTACTTTCAAAGGCATATTTAGGAACGCTCTACAAAATGATTATTACAATTTTTTTGTTTATATATGTTTTTAAAAATATGCAGATAGATATCAGCATGTTTCTAATTGCCTATACAATGACTTTTGTAATGCAATGTATCATGTCATATGTTCTACATAAAAGTAACTAGACAGGATTTATATGACTGGTTCAAATGAAGTTTTAACTTCTCAGGAATATATTGCACATCACCTAACTTTTTTACATGCGGGAGAAGGTTTTTGGGCTATTAACATAGATTCAATTGCTATTTCTGTTTTTTTAGGTGTATTGATGCTTTGGTTGCTGCGTCGTGCTTTTACAAAAGCAACGACTGGCGTTCCTGGAAAGTTTTTGTGCTTTGTTGAGATGGTTCTTGAATTTGTCGACGGAACTGTAAGAGATATCTTCCATGGAAAAAACGCATTAATTGCACCATTAGCTTTAACTATCTTCGGATGGGTATTTCTAATGAATTTCATGGATTTGATTCCGGTTGATTTCTTACCGGAAACAGCTAAGGCTCTGGGGATCTCTCACTTGAGGGTGGTACCTTCTGCTGATGTTAATATTACATTATCAATGGCATTAGGGGTGTTCTTCTTAATATTATTTTACAGTATTAAGATTAAAGGAGTCTCTGGGTTTGTTAAAGAGCTGACATTGCAGCCATTTAATCATTGGGCATTTATACCGCTCAACTTGATTCTGGAAGGTGTTACGCTAATTTCAAAACCAGTATCTTTAGGTCTGCGATTATTCGGAAATATGTATGCAGGTGAGTTGATATTTATTTTGATTGCCGGGCTATTACCTTGGTGGTCACAATGGGTATTATCTGTTCCTTGGGCTATTTTCCACATATTAATCATCACATTACAAGCATTTATATTTATGGTGTTGACGATAGTTTATCTGTCACAAGCATCAGAAGATCATTAATTTTTTTAACCTTTTTTGCTATCAACAAAAATAGCTAAAATACTTATTTATAATTTTTTGGAGTATATCAGTATGGATTTATTATACATTGCGGCAGGAGTAATGATGGGTTTAGCGGCTGTAGGTGCTGCTATTGGTATCGGTATGTTAGGCGGTAAATTCCTAGAAGGCGCTGCTCGCCAACCTGAATTAATCCCTTTACTTCGTACTCAATTCTTCATTGTTATGGGCTTGGTTGATGCGATCCCTATGATTGCAGTTGGTTTGGGTCTTTACCTTATGTTTGCGGTCGCTGGATAAATAATTATTTCCAGTTTTTTTCTAACTTGCAAACACGGGAGATAATGCGGTGAATATAAACGCAACCCTATTAGGCCAAGCGATTGCATTTTCAATCTTTGTTTGGTTTTGCATGAAGTATGTGTGGCCTCCACTTATGGCAGCAATTGAAGCTCGCCAAAAGTTAATTGCTGATGGTCTAACACAAGCTGAACGTGCAGAAAAAGATCTTGAATTAGCACGCGCTAAGGCCTCTGATAAATTAAAAGAAGCAAAAGCAAAAGCTGCTGAAATAGTTGAGCAGGCGAATAAACGTCATGCGCAGATTGTTGAAGAAGCAAAAGCGGAAGGTGAAATTGAGCGCCAGAAAATTATTGCGCGAGGTGCAACTGAAGTGGATGCGGAACGTAATCGTGCTCGTGAAGAGCTACGCCAGCAAGTTTCAGCACTTGCCATTGCAGGTGCCGAGAAAATTATTAAGCGTTCTATCGATAAAGAAGCGAGCAGCGACATTATTGATAAATTGGTTGCTGAACTATAAGGAGCGAGCTTATGTCTGAATTGACGACTGTCGCACGCCCTTATGCAAGAGCTGCCTTTGAGTTTGCTACGGAGCATAACTGCATAGAAGCCTGGTCTGATATGTTGGTGTTTGCTGCAAGTGTTGCGAGTAACGCAACTGTAGCAGAACTATTAAAGGGTCGAAAAGCTGCACAAGAGCTAGCCAGTTTATTTATTAATGTATGTGGTGATCAGCTTGATAAGCATGGTCAGAACTTCATTAAAATAATGGCTGAAAATGGACGTTTGAGCGTTTTACCTCGCGTAACTGAACTTTACTCTGATTTAGAAGATGAATATAAAAAACAGATCGACGTGACCGTTGTATCTGCTTATAAACTTTCTAAAAAGCAGAAAGAAGAGTTGAGTAAGTCGTTAGCGAAACGCCTCGCACGAAAAGTAAATCTAAATTGTAGTATTGATAAAACCCTGATTACCGGAATGGTTATTACTGCGGGTGATTTAGTGATTGATAGCACAGCTAAAGGTCAATTAAATCGTTTATCACATACTTTGCAATCTTAATGGGAAATTGGCATGCAACTGAATTCCACTGAAATTAGCGATCTTATCAAGCAACGGATTGAAAAATTCGAAGCGGTAAGTGAAGCGCGTAACGAAGGTACTATCGTTTCTGTAAGCGATGGTATTATTCGCATCAATGGCCTTGCTGACTGTATGCAGGGTGAGATGATTGAGTTACCTAATGGTAGCTTTGCGATGGCACTTAACCTCGAGCGTGACTCGGTAGGTGCTGTTGTTATGGGGCCTTATACTGACCTTGTCGAAGGCGAAAAAGTAAAATCAACGGGTCGTATTCTTGAAGTGCCTGTTGGTAAGGGGCTGTTAGGTCGTGTTGTAAATATCCTTGGTGAACCTATTGATGGTAAAGGCCCGATTGAAAATGACGGGTATTCTCCAATTGAGGTTATTGCACCGGGTGTAATCGAGCGTCAATCAGTTGATCAATCGGTACAAACAGGTTGGAAAGCGATTGATTCGATGATTCCAATTGGCCGCGGTCAACGTGAGTTGATTATCGGTGACCGTCAGGTAGGTAAAACGGCGATTGCAATTGATGCCATCATCAATCAGAAATCAACCGGTCTTTACTCTGTCTATGTGGCTATCGGTCAGAAAGCATCAACCATTGCTAATGTAGTACGTAAACTTGAAGAGCATGGCGCACTGGATAACACTATTGTTGTTGTTGCCTCAGCTTCTGAAGCGGCTGCGCTGCAATACCTGGCACCTTATGCCGGTTGTTCAATGGGTGAATACTTCCGTGATCGCGGTGAAGATGCATTGATTGTTTACGATGATCTGTCTAAACAAGCGGTTGCTTACCGTCAGATTTCACTGCTGCTTAAACGTCCACCGGGCCGTGAAGCATATCCGGGTGATGTATTTTATCTTCATTCACGCCTTCTTGAACGTGCGGCGCGCGTAAATGCAAACTATGTAGAAAAATTCACTAAAGGTAAAGTGACAGGTAAAACAGGCTCTTTAACTGCGTTACCTATCATTGAAACACAAGCGGGCGATGTATCTGCTTTCGTACCTACTAACGTAATCTCTATTACCGATGGTCAGATTTTCTTAACCACTGAACTGTTTAATAATGGCGTACGTCCAGCGGTTGATCCGGGTATCTCGGTATCACGTGTAGGTGGTAGTGCACAATGTAAAGTGATTAAAAAGCTATCTGGCGGTATCCGTACAGCACTGGCTCAATACCGTGAATTAGCGGCGTTTGCACAGTTTGCTTCTGATCTTGATGATGCGACACGTAAACAGCTTGATCATGGCCGTAAAGTAACTGAACTGATGAAGCAGAGACAATATGCTCCAATGTCAGTTGTCGAGCAGGCGTTATCACTGTTTGCAGCAGAGAAAGGGTATCTAGGTGATATCGAAGTTGATAAGGTCTTAGACTTTGAAGCAGCTTTAATTTCTTATGCTAAAAATGAGCATGCTGAGTTCTATGCTCAAATTAATGAAACTGGTGATTACAGCGAAGAAATTGAAGGACAATTCAAGGCTATCTTGGAATCTTTCAAAACGACGCAAACCTGGTAATTAATGAGCGGCTCAGGTCGTTAATTAAGCATTAATTAGGAGTTGGAAATGGCCGGCGATAAAGAAATTAGAAATAAGATCGCGAGTGTAAAAAATACTCAAAAGATCACTGGCGCCATGGAAATGGTTGCAGCATCTAAGATGCGTCGTGCGCAGGATCGTATGGCGAGTAATCGAGGCTATGCTGAAACCATGCGCAAAGTGATCGGTCATATTGCACTTGGTAAGTTGGAATATCATCACTCTTATACTCAAGAAAGAGAGGTTAAGCGTGTTGGTTATATCGTCATTTCAAGTGATCGTGGTTTATGTGGCGGTTTAAATATTAATCTGTTTAAACCGGTTATTGAAGAGATGCGTAAGCATTCGGCAGCGGGTGTAGAAGTTGATTTAGCCTTAATCGGCTCTAAAGCTATCGGATTCTTCAATGGATTAGGTGCTAATGTTGTTGCCCATGTTTCTGGCTTGGGTGATCAACCGACCGTTAATGATTTAATCGGTTCGGTTAAAGTTATGTTAGATGCTTATGATCAAGGCAAACTTGATCGCCTGTATATAGTGAATAATAAATTCATTAATACCATGGTCCAGGAACCAAGAATCACTCAGTTGATACCTTTGCCAAAAGCGAAAGGTGAAGCTGAAATGTCAAAGAAACACTGGGATTACATCTACGAAGGTGAACCAAAAGCTATTTTGGATTCATTACTCGTTCGTTATGTTGAATCGCAAGTGTATCAAGGTGTTGTTGAGAACTTAGCCTGTGAGCAGGTTTCTCGAATGGTTGCTATGAAAGCAGCAACCGATAACGCTAATGACTTGATTGAGGATTTACAACTTGTTGCCAATAAAGCACGTCAAGCGGCGATAACTCAGGAACTTTCTGAGATCACCGGCGGTGCTGCTGCAGTATAAGCAAATTAACAAAATTAAGATTTTAGAGGATCAAAGATGAGTACAGGTAAAATCGTTCAGATTATCGGTGCCGTTGTGGATGTCGAATTCCCACAAGACTCTGTGCCGAATGTATACAATGCATTGATCGTGACTACAAGCAACCTGACTATGGAAGTACAGCAACAGATTGGCGGTGGCGTTGTACGTTGTATCGCCATGGGTGCTACTGAAGGTTTAAGTCGAGGTCTTGAAGTAACGGATACAGGTAAAGCAATTACAGTACCTGTTGGTGTAGGTACATTAGGTCGTATCGTCAATGTACTGGGTGAGCCGATTGATGAATGTGGTGAAATTGAGACTACAGAGCATTATGGAATTCACCGTGAAGCTCCTTCCTATGAAGATCAGGCTTCATCTGTTGATACACTGGAAGTGGGCATTAAAGTTATCGACTTGATCTGCCCATTCGCAAAAGGCGGTAAAATCGGCCTGTTCGGTGGTGCCGGTGTCGGTAAAACCGTAAACATGATGGAACTTATCAATAATATCGCCGTAAAACATTCAGGTTTGTCTGTTTTCGCCGGTGTTGGTGAGCGTACCCGTGAAGGTAACGATTTCTACTATGAGATGCAGGAAGCGGGCGTGGTAAACGTCGAAAAACCTGAAGAATCAAAAGTAGCGATGGTTTACGGGCAGATGAATGAGCCACCAGGTAACCGTTTACGTGTAGCACTGACCGGTCTGACCATGGCGGAGCGTTTCCGTGATGAAGGCCGTGATGTACTGCTGTTTATCGATAATATCTACCGTTATACACTAGCTGGAACGGAAGTATCAGCACTATTAGGTCGTATGCCTTCAGCCGTTGGTTACCAACCGACATTGGCTGAGGAGATGGGGGTACTGCAGGAGCGTATTACCTCAACTAAGACAGGCTCTATTACCTCTATTCAAGCGGTATATGTACCTGCCGATGACTTAACGGATCCGTCACCTGCAACTACCTTTGCTCACTTGGATGCAACGATTGTATTATCACGTAATATCGCATCGCTAGGTCTTTACCCTGCGGTAGATCCGCTTGATTCTACATCGCGTCAGCTTGATCCGTTGATTGTTGGTCAAGAGCACTACGATATTGCCGAAGGTGTTAAAGCTATTCTGCAGCGCTATAAAGAGCTTAAAGATATTATTGCTATTCTGGGTATGGATGAGCTTTCTGAAGAAGATAAGCTTGTTGTTGCCCGTGCGCGTAAGATTGAGCGTTTTTTAACTCAACCTTTCCAAGTTGCGGAAGTATTCACAGGCATGAAAGGTGTTTATGTATCACTGAAAGACACATTAGCTGGCTTTAGTGGTTTATTAAACGGTGACTATGATGATATTCCGGAGCAGGCATTCCTTTACGTTGGCGCTATCGAAGAAGCGGTAGAAAAGGCAAAAGGCCTGTAACAACGGGAGTATATTATGGTTAATGTTATGACCACACATCTGGATGTTGTAAGTGCTGAAGAGTGTCTTTTTTCAGGGCGCGTATCGTATCTGTTAGTATCAGGTCAAGAAGGTGATTTAGGTATTATGCCTGGTCACACTCCATTGCTGACACCCATTAAGCCAGGAATGGTGAAAATGGTTAAGCAGTTTGGAGAAGAAGAAGTCATTTATATCTCTGGCGGCTTTCTTGAAGTTCAACCAAGCGGTGTAACCGTGCTGGCTGATACCGCCATTCGTGGTGAAGACCTTGATCTGGCGAAAGCCGAAGCAGCGAAACGTGCAGCAGAAGAGAAAATTTCAAATCCAAGCAAAGATATTGATTACGCTCGCGTAACCACTGAGCTTGCAAAAGCGATAGCACAACTGCGTGTTATCGAGTTAAGCCGAAAAAAATAATCTTTTCAGTTTCTGCAAAAAAGCAAAAAGCGACCTGAGGGTCGCTTTTTTTAATTCTTTTCTGTAATAACTTCTCCCGTAAACACGTTGTTATTTAAAAATGCAGCTGGCATACATTGTTTACTTTCTATTTTTTCTAATAGAAGATTCTGCAAAGAAAGTGAGAGGTTACTATTTTACCTGTAGTGATACTGATTTACAGCGTTGACGAGTGCCAATAGTTTGACTGATCATGAGCTCCTTTAATATTGCAAGCTTGCTCTTTTTTCTGTTTATTGAAGAAAAAATAACTGGTATTAAAGTTATTCAATCTTATTTTTCTTGCTTCCACTCTTCTTGCCTCATGTCATTGATTGCCGTTGGTATAATGGTCCTCAATAGGTATAATAGAGTTCATTTTTTTCTAATCAACTCGAAGCCGAAATCATGCAAAAATTCGATACAAAAACATTCCAAGGGCTAATTCTTGCACTGCAAGATTTCTGGGCTCGTCAAGGTTGTGCCATTGTTCAGCCGCTCGATATGGAAGTGGGTGCAGGTACATTCCATCCGCAGACATTTTTACGTTCGATTGGTCCTGAGCCGATGAGCAGTGCCTATGTACAGCCATGTCGCCGACCGACCGATGGCCGCTACGGTGAAAACCCTAACCGTCTGCAACACTATTATCAATTCCAGGTCGTGTTAAAGCCTTCCCCAAAAAATATTCAGGAGCTTTATCTGCAGTCCCTTGAAGAGATTGGTATCGATACTTCGATCCATGATATCCGCTTTGTGGAAGATAACTGGGAATCGCCAACACTGGGTGCATGGGGGCTTGGTTGGGAAATCTGGTTAAACGGTATGGAAGTCACCCAGTTTACCTATTTCCAACAGGTCGGCGGTTTAGAATGTGCGCCTGTGACCGGTGAGATCACCTATGGTCTTGAGCGTATTGCTATGTATGTACAAGGTGTGGAAAGTATTTATGACCTTGTCTGGACCGATGGTCCGATGGGCAAAGTGACTTACGGTGATATCTTCCATCAGAATGAAGTTGAGCAATCTGCCTATAACTTTGAACATGCCGATGTCGCTGCGCTGTTTGCACAGTTTGAGCAGTGTGAAAAAGACAGTCAAAAACTAATCGAAGCGGGTCTGCCTCTTCCTGCCTATGAACAGGTAATGAAAGCATCGCATGTTTTCAATCTGCTTGATGCGCGCCATGCTATTTCTGTGACTGAGCGTCAACGTTATATTCTACGCGTACGGACATTATCCAAAGCAGTGGCTGAAGCCTATTACGCCGCGCGTGAAACGCTGGGTTTCCCACTTTGTAAAACACAAGATAAATAGAGGCAAGTTGCATGTCACAAGAAAATTTACTGATTGAGTTGGGAACCGAAGAGTTACCGCCAAAATCATTACGTAAACTTGCCGAGTCTTTTGCAAGTAACGTTGAAGCAGAATTAAGCAAAGCAGAACTGGCATTTACTAATGTCCGCTGGTTAGCATCGCCGCGCCGTCTGGCATTGATTGTTAGTGATTTAAGCGAATCGCAGGCAGATAAAATCGTTGAAAAACGCGGACCTGCTGTCAATGTTGCCTTTGATAGTGAAGGCCAGGCGACCAAAGCCGCGCAAGGTTGGGCGCGCTCCAACGGTATTACAGTTGAGCAGGCGGAACGACTGGTCACCGATAAAGGTGAATGGCTACTGTTTAAGTCTGAAGTTAAAGGTCAGAGTGTCGCACAGTTAATTCCTGAAATTGCCACTCGTGCACTGAATAAGTTACCTATCCCTAAGCCGATGCGTTGGGGAGCGAGCAGCACACAGTTTATTCGTCCTGTGCATACCGTTTGTATGTTATTCGGTAGCAAGTTATTGCAAGGTGAACTGTTAGGCGTTGCCTCGGATCGTGTTATCCGTGGTCACCGTTTTTTAGGTGAAGCTGAACTGACGCTTGAGCATGCCGATCAATATGAAGAACTATTAGATGATAGCGGCAAAGTGATTGCTGATTATGAGCGTCGTAAAGCGATTATTCGTGATCAGGTTGAAGCGGCTGCTGCCCATGAAAAAGGAGTTGCTGCGATTGATGAAGAGCTTTTAGAAGAGGTGACCTCATTAGTTGAATGGCCGGTGACGCTAGTCGGATCATTTGAGGAAAAGTTCTTGAATGTTCCCTCTGAAGCGCTTATCTACACCATGAAAGACAATCAGAAATATTTCCCGGTACTGGATAAAGAAGGTCAGCTGCTACCGCGTTTTATTTTTGTGTCCAATATTGTCAGTCGCGATCCCGAACAGGTCATCACAGGTAATGAAAAAGTCGTTCGTCCACGTCTGGCTGATGCGGAGTTCTTCTATGAGACGGATAAGAAGCACACCCTGGCAAGTCGTTTAGAGTCGTTATCGACTGTTTTATTCCAAAAGCAGCTGGGCACGCTAAAAGAAAAATCCGAGCGTATTGCTAATGTTGCTGAAGATATTGCGCTGCAGATCAAGGCTGATACTAAGCATGCATTGCGTGCCGGTCTGTTATCGAAAACCGATCTGATGACGGAAATGGTGATGGAATTTCCGGGTGTGCAAGGTGTGATGGGCATGTACTACGCGCAACATGACGGTGAAGAAGAAGAGGTGGCAATCGCTTTAAACGAGCAATATCTGCCGCGTTTTGCCGGCGATAAACTGCCCACTTCATTAGTGGCCTGTGCGGTTGCGCTGGCTGATAAACTTGATACCTTAGTGGGTATCTTTGGTATCGGCCAGGCACCGAAAGGCGATAAAGACCCCTTTGCTCTGCGTCGTGCCGCGATCGGTTTATTACGCATTATTACCGAAAAAGATCTACACTTAGATATTGTTGAATTAGCTGAGATTGCCAAAGCACAGTACGGCAGTAAATTAAGCAATGCAAACGTCGTTCAGGATGTGGTTGATTTCCTATTTGCCCGTTTCCGTGCCGCTTATCAGGCCAATGGTTTCTCTGTCGAGCTTATTCAGTCGGTACTGGATCGCCGCCCGACTAAGCCGCTTGATTTTGAAAAACGGATTCAAGCTGTTGCTAAATTCCATCAACTGCCTGAAGCCGAGCCGATTGCGGCTGCCAATAAACGTATCAGCAATATTCTGGCCAAGGTGAAAGGCACTATCAATGCCGATGTTGACGCTGAACTGCTTGAGGAAGATGCCGAGAAAGCATTGGCTGATAAGTTAGCCAGCCTGGAAAGCAAACTGAGCCCGCTTTTTGCTGCCGGTGACTATGAGGCTGCCCTGTTCGAGTTAGCCAGCCTGCAGACGCCTGTGGACGATTTCTTTGATAATGTGATGGTGATGGCTGAAGATGAAGCGGTAAAACAAAACCGTTTGGCGATTTTAAATCGTTTACGTAATCTGTTTTTACAGGTTGCTGACGTTTCAGTTTTATAAGCCATAAATAATTTTCCTGCTTAGGCAGGAAATGACGATAAAAAAGCTCAGTTTATACTGGGCTTTTTTGTTTCACGTGAAACATTTGGATGTTTAGTGATGGGTGATGGGTGATGGGTGATGGGTGATGAGTGATGGGTAATGGGTGATGAGTGATAAGTGATGAGTGATGGGTGATGGGTGATGGGTGATGAGTGATGGGTGATGGGTGATGAGTGATAAGTGATAAGTGATGAGTGATGGGTGAACAGTAATTAGTTACTCATTCCTATTTACTCATTCCCTACCACTCAACTGCTTGAAAAATTACAGGCTCTAGTCACTCGATAACTGTTAATGATAAATTATCTCAAGATGTTTCATGTGAAACTTTGCAGAGAGTGTTTCATGTGAAACAATCAACTAAATAAAAAACGAAAGGAAAAAAAATGCCTTACTCAATCTTTGGAAATAAATTTACTCAACATTCAGGGATCACTGAACTGATGGATGATCTTAACGAAGGTATCCAGGGAGGGGATGATATCCTTATGTTGGGCGGTGGTAATCCCGCGACTATTCCGGAGATTCAAACACGCCTGACAGCGTTGCTGCAGGAACTGTTAAACGCAGGAAAACTGACTCGTACCCTGTCCAATTACGATGGCCCGCAGGGAAAGGATAGCTTTATTAATGCCATTGCCGAACTGTTTAATGAACTCTATGGCTGGAATTTAAGCAGCGACAATATCATGATCACCAATGGCAGCCAGAATGCCTTCTTTTATCTGTTTAACCTTCTGGCTGGAAATTTCAGTGAGCAAAAAAAGAAAAAAATTCTTTTTCCATTGGCACCTGAATATATAGGTTATGCCGATGCCAGCGTCTCTGAAGATGCTTTTGTTGCCGTACGTCCGAAAATAAGCGAACTGGAAAATGGTTTCTTTAAATATCATGTTGACTTTGATGCACTGGAAATCACTTCCGATATAGGCGCTATCTGTGTCTCGCGGCCAACTAACCCAACGGGTAATGTTCTCAGCGATCAGGAGATTGCACATCTTGATCAGCTGGCGCGGGCGCATAATGTGCCGCTGATTATTGATAATGCCTACGGCACCCCTTTTCCCAATATCATTTTTGCCGAGGCGACACCCTTCTGGAATGAAAATACCATTCTCTGTTTAAGTTTATCTAAGTTTGGCCTGCCGGGTGCACGCTGCGGTATCGTTATTGCTAATACGGATATTATTAAAGCCATGTCCAGTCTGTCCGGTATTATGGCGTTATCGCCTGGTGCTATCGGGCCGGAAGTGGCTTTGCCTTTGGTAAAAAGCAAAGAAATTATCAGCTTAAGTAACAACATTATTAAACCTTTTTATCAGGCTAAAGCAGAAAAAGCGATTGCCCTGCTGCAGTCAAAAATAGCCAGCCCTAACTTTAGAATACATAAAGCGGAAGGCGCGCTCTTTCTGTGGCTATGGTTTAAAAATCTGCCCATCAGCTCCAATGAGTTATATAAAAGATTAAAAGAAAAAGGCCTGCTGGTGGTCTCCGGGCATTACTTTTTCCCGGGCTTAGATCAGGATTGGCAGCATACGCAGGAATGTATCCGCCTTAATTACGCGCAAGAGGACAGTGTTGTTGAGCGCGGCGTTACTATTCTCGCCGACACCATCAATGAGTTATATGCGCAGCTTGAAGGCGCATAAAAAGCTTCTCTGGCGTTAACCCTGATTTAACGCCAGCTATTTTATTCTAGGGAAAAGAGCTAAATGGTACTGACTGTTTTTAGACTTTTCCCTGTTCCTTCTTTTTTGGTTTCACGTGAAACACTTAAAAATTATGCAGCGGATTGCTTTGCATTGTTTCTATTATGCCTAGTCTAATTTTCATAACAGTACTCTTTACAGGTTATTCATAAGCACCGGAAGATCTCGTTATGTTGAAATTTACACTGCTGTTAGTGTTACTTTGGCTGCCATGCTTAGTGATGGGCATCGACAACCTGAATAATTTTTTTGCCTGGAGACATCAGCTGATAATGCTGACCGGGGTATTGGGTTTAGGCTATATGTGTCTTGCGGCGCTGCTTGCAGCCCGCTTTCGCTGGGTAGAAGCTAAAGTTAAAGGATTGGATAAAGGTTATGCACTACATAAAAAATTAGGTATTGGAGCTCTTATCTCTTTGGTTGCCCATTGGTTGCTTGCTCATAGTGCCATGTGGTTAATTGAAGCCGAATTAATCGCTATGCCTAATAGACAACGACCTGTTATAGAAGGCATCAACTGGCATGCGCTTGCAGAGCAGGTTGGCGATATCTCCTTTAAGCTGTTTTTAATCTTCTCTATTATCAGCCTTGTTCAGGCTATCAGTTATAGAAAATTCAGCTTTACCCATAAAATTGCCGGTCTGCTGATTTTTGCCGGTGTCTTTCATTCCCTTCTATTGCTTGACTGGAATATTCAGTCTGCAGCTATGAATATTGCTATTGCGTTAATGTCTATCGTCGGTATCTGGTGTTCCTGGTTGTCGTTAACCGGGATGATTGGAAAAAACAATAAAGCAAGCGGTCGTGTTCTTTCTGTTCAGCCGCTTACCGTGCAAGCAGAGCAGAATATGGCAGTTAGGTTTTCTATTCAGTTGGATTCGAAAATCAGCTACCAGGAAGGTCAGTTCGCATACCTGAACTTTGATGATGGTGAACCTGCGCACCCTTTTTCTATCTTAAATTACGACGTTAAAACTAAGCAGATTGAGTTTGCTGTAAAAGATCTGGGTGACTATACCCATCAGCTGGTAAACAGTTTGCAAGTCGAACAGAAGGTAACGGTTGAAGGTGGTTACGGTTTTTTCCAGATCTCCGGTTCTAGAGAGCAGGTTTGGGTGGGTGCCGGCATAGGTATAGTCCCTTTTATTTCACGCTTATATTGGCTTAAATCTCGTGTTGAGAAACAACTTAAAATTCATCTCTTCTATTGTGTTAACAGCGAAAAAGAAGCTTTCTTCACCGATGAAATTGTCGCACTGCTCAGTCATCTTGATTTTATTGAGTTTCATCTTTTGGATGCACAGCGCGGTGAACTGCTCGATAGTGAGCAAATTATTGAGAAAGTGGGGAGCACACATTTTGATGTCAGCTTCTGTGGTCCGGCATCTTTTGCCGAGCAGCTGCAAACAACATTGAAATTACCCGAAAATAGATTCCACAGAGAGCTATTCAAAATGCGTTAATTGTAATAAAGCTAAAACACTCTGCTTTATCTTTTTGTGGCCTGAACCTGAGCCTTTTTTGGCTAGGCAGCACTATGCAGTCGTGCTTTATAGGTAAAATATTTATCTTTAGGAGTCGCTTGTTTCACGTGAAACACTCCACTATTCTGCTTCTGCGTTATTTATATCTAATCTTCATAGCGGGGTTTGTCCCGCCTGGCTTAGGTGAGTTGGTATTCTGAAATAAAATGTGTATATAAATCGCTGCTTTCTAAATACAGTCCCTCAGAGTTTATGTCTATATGTTATAACGCTTATAGCAAATAACGCGTGACACCGTTATGTTTTATCGTTTACCTGCTTGCTTAGGAGAACAGGATTTTTGCGATTGCGCCTTTTCCGCGGCGATTGGCCAGTGTAAAACACCAGTTATAACGACGACACAGATCTTCAACCAGTAATAATCCTAAGCCATGGCCTTGTGCAAAAGGCTCTTCTGTAAGGCCGCTCCCTTCATCTAATACGCTAATCGAGTTGTTATCCATCTGTACTTCAATCTTGCCCTTGTTGGTGGCTGACAGCGCATTACGGAGCAGATTACCGACTATCATGCTGATTATTGCTGTGCTTGCCCTTATTTGCGGCTCGCCACAGATCGTTAACTGGACACTGTTTTGTTTATTGAGCAGCGCAGAGTGATGATCATTAATGATGCTGCGCAGCTCATCTTCGGTCACTTTTCGCAGTGCTATCTCTGAGTTTCCCCGTTCATATCTAACCAGGCCAAGCAGTGCATCCACCATAGTCGCCATCTGCTTGGAAGCCCCTTTTATACGGGTTAGCTGGCGTTTCTGAAAATCGTTGTGCTCGCCTCGCTGCAGAAGCTCATTGGCTCCGCGAATAATGGTTAAGGGGGTTCTTAGCTCATGGCTGGCGTATCTGGCAAAAATTTGTTCACGCTTAATTAAAGCGTTGATTTCTGAGCGATAGTGATTGAGCTGCTCTGTTAACTGGGCAAATTCGACAGCCGCTTCGCTATTGATTGTAAAGGGGAAGTTGGGATCCCCCTGACAAAGCTCAAGTTGCTCGGAAAGGCTGTTGAGCGGTGAAATCAAACTTTTTGACAGGCGCATCAGAATCAAAGTAAAAGTGCTCTGCAGCAGAGCAAATATCCCCAACACCAAAGCAATGGAAGTGAGCATCTCATAAGGACTAAGCTCTATTTCATCTATTCGGCTGAGCATAATGAGTGGCTTAGTTACACCCTTGGCTTGATATTGAGTGATATAAAGCATACGCGACAAACCGTCATCTTTCTCTACTTCACCAATAAATGATCTGCTACCACCCGTATATTCAAGATATTCTTGCGGAACAAGTGACAAGTCATTATAGGCATCGGTTAGAAAGTCTATTTGCAGCTTGCCATTTTCACCACTTTGATAGCGGGCAATAGCAATTTTAGAGTCCAGTATAATACGCTTTTCACCGACCTCATCTTCCGTCCATTTCAGCGTGTAAACTAATATTGCATAGGTGATTAAGCCAGTCACGCAGGATACAAGAGTAAAAAAAAGAGCTAATCGTCCGGTCAGGCTTTTTGTTGAGTTAAGGAATTGACGAATCATGAAGTTGCCTCAAGCCGGAATCCTATTTTAGGAACCGTTTTAAGCATCGGCTGGGAAAAAGGCTTGTCTAATTGATTTCTGAGCTGATAGATATGGCTGCGCAGCACATCATCATTATACTCACCTTCTTGCCACAAGCGGTCGGCAATCTCCTGCTTGCTCACTATCTGCGGGGCTTTTAGGCAGAGCAGTTGTAAAATGGTATAGGTTGTCGGAGTCAGTGCAAGCGCTTTTCCATCCCGATATGCCGTGCGTGTCTTCTGATTAATTTTTAATGGGCCAAATAGCAGATCCGATGCTGAAACAGTGCCTCGGTAACGGCGAATCAGCGCCTGCATTCTTGCCTCTAAGATATCCAGATCGAAAGGCTTGGTCAGGTAATCATCGGCCCCATGCTCAAAACCATTAAGCATATCTTCGCGATTATCCAGTGCGGTGAGCATCAGCACTGGTGTGTCATTACCGCTGTCACGAAGCTTATTGCATAACGTCAGGCCATCCATGCGCGGCAGCATCAGATCGAGAATAATAATGTCAAACTTACCAGCAAGCGCCAGTTGCAATCCCTGCTCACCATTAGCCGCATAATCAAGCTCCATTCCTATACTTTCAAAGTAATCAAAAAGAATACCGGCAATCTCGCGGTTATCTTCAACCAGCAATACCTTGTACATAGATTTCAGACTCCTTGGGTAAAATGGCGCTACCTACTATTGTCAGTAATTATACGTGGAAAAAAAGTGAACAGCAGCAGAGTATTTATTCGTTGCTGTACTCTTAAATATTAACAGCACTCTTATACACATTTTATTCACGCAGACTCTTTTATCTTTAGTCTTATCGTTATTGCTAAAAGGTGAATTAAATGTCGACACAGGTTATTTCTGGAAAGCCCGGTTATAGCGGATTAAAGCGGGTTGTTAAGGCCGCCGGATATTCCTTTAAGGGGTTGCAAGCCGCATTTGTTAATGAGGCTGCCATACGTCAGGAACTGGCTGTTATTATGCTGCTTACGCCAATATGCTGGTACCTTGATATTTCCATCATTGAAAAGGTCGTGCTTATGGGTGTGCTGATCAATGTTTTAATTGTTGAGTTTATTAACTCGGCCATTGAAGCAGTGGTGGATCGCATTGGCACAGAGTTTCATGAGTTAAGCGGGCAAGCTAAAGATATCGGCTCTGCTGCCGTATTTATCGCGATTCTCTTTGCGCTATTTACATGGATTGGAGTACTGGCATTATCATGATTAATTACCAGAATATTAAAAACTTTAAGATACCGTTAAATAGTGCAAACTTTATCATTCTTATCTCTCTCTACTTTGGCTTTGTTCTCAATCTACCTGTCGAGCAAAAGTTTATTCAACTGGCTGCTGCTAGCGGAGACGGTGTTTTTGCTTATTTCAGCCCGCTGCTTTTAAGCGCCGCTTTTGCTGTGATTTTTTCACTGTTTAATATTCCTTATTTACGCAAGCCTTTTTTTATTTTTCTGGTGGTGACCTCAGCTGCTGCAAGTTATGCGAGCTACAACTACGGCGTGATATTTGATTACCCTATGGTGGAAAATATATTTGCCACTAATAGCGGGGAGGCTTTTTCCTATCTGAACTTAAATGTTTTTTTATATATCTTTTTCGTCGGTATTGTTCCTGCCGTTCTGATTTCCAGGATAAGTTTCAAAAAAGATTATGCAATAAGTATTCGCTTTATGCAGAAGATGGCCGTTGTGTTTTCGGCACTGGCTATTATTGCCTGTATCTATGCCACATCCTATAAAAGCTATGCCTCTGTAGGGCGAAATAACCCCTATTTAAACAAGATGATCAATCCTGCACATATCTATAATACAGTTAAATATATCAATAAGACCTACTTTAGCACGCCATTGGAATATAAAGCGATTGGTGAAGATGCACGAGCTATTGCGCCTGAAAACAGCAAGCCATCGCTCATTATTTTTGTTGTTGGCGAAACTGCCCGCTCGATGAATATTCACTATAACGGCTATGCAAGGAATACTAACCCTTATACTGAGGATTTGAATATTATCTCCTTTAAGAATGTCTCCTCCTGTGGAACTGCAACGGCACACTCATTGCCCTGTATGTTTTCAAACTTAGATAGAAAAAATTATAAAAAAGAGCGCGCTAACAGCCAGGACAATGCACTGGATATTATTCAAAGAGCAGGTACCGCTGTCTTATGGGTTGAAAATGATGGTGGCGATAAAGCGGTTGCTAAGCACCTCAATAAAATAGAGATAAAAGCGGCTGATTATCCGGCTTATTGTGCCGGTGGTGTTTGCAGCGATGAGGTTATGCTGCAAGAGTTTGATAAAAATGTAATTGTGGATGCTCTGTCTAATCAACTCTTTGCTTTTCATATTATCGGCAGTCATGGACCAACCTACTGGAAAAGGTACCCCCAAGAACAGGAGCTGTTTACCCCTTCATGTAATAGAAGTGATATCGAAAACTGCAGTGATCAGGAGATTATTAACGTTTATGATAATACTCTTGCCTATACGGACTTTGTTATCGCCAGACTCATTGAGAGGCTTAAACAGTATAGTGACCAATATAATGTTGCCTTGATGTATATGTCGGATCACGGCGAGTCTTTGGGAGAAAACGGGCTGTATCTGCATGGTACGCCCTACTCTCTGGCACCTGAAGAGCAGACTAAAGTGCCATGGTATCTGTGGATGGACAGTTCATTTGCCGATGCTTATCATATTGATCGCCAATGCTTACAGAGCAAAGCTAACAATGATGCTGTCTCGCAGGACAATCTTTTCCACACGCTGATTCATTTTGCCGGGGTTAAAAGCTCTGCGGTCAATAGTGACAAAAGTCTTATTGCGGCTTGCCGCTATTAATCCGGCAACTTAAAGTAGATACTGATTTACAACACCGCATAAACACAAAGTATAGTGGTGTGTTTCACGTGGAACATTAGATGAGTTATCAAATACGCTAAAGTTTTATACAAAAAAGCCAGCTTAAAAAGCTGGCTTTCTATTATCGCTATTAACCGAGACTTAATTAAACATCCAGGTTTTCAACGCGCAGGGCATTGTTTTCAATAAAGGCACGACGCGGTTCAACGTGGTCGCCCATCAGAGTGGTAAACAGCTGATCGGCACCGACGGCATCTTCAATGGTCACCTGCAGCATGCGGCGACCTTCCGGGTCCATGGTAGTTTCCCATAACTGTTCGGGATTCATCTCACCTAGTCCTTTATAGCGCTGTATATACAGACCGCGTTTTGACTCATTCATTAACCAGTTGACCGCATCAATAAAGTTGTCCACTTCTTTAACTCTTTCACCACGTTTGACATAGGCGCCCTCCTCGAGAAGGTTCTGAATCTCAGCGCCCACAGAAACAAAGGAGTTATATTCAGTTGAACCAAAGAACTCTTCATCAAAGGTAAAGTGGCTGTCAACGCCATGCAGACGCACGGTAAAGATAATCTTATTGCTTAGCTCATCTTCTGATTTAACCACCTGCGCACTATAAATAGTGCCATTGAGATCTTCCCGGTTCAGTGTCTCCACCACGTCCTCAGCCCAATCACCGGCAACGACCTGGTCAGCCAGATTCTCTACCGTTAATGCCGGTTTGTAGATAAGCTTATCTAAAATAGCCGCCGGATAACGACGCGCTAAACGGCTGATGGTATCCTGAGTATTACGGTAACGCTGGATCATGCTTCCCAGCACCACTCCTGAAATTCCGGGGGCATCCTGGTTTACATGCAGAGATGAGTTTTCCAAAGCTAATTCCGTCAAGTAAGCCTGTCGAGCCGGCTCATCTTTAAGGTAGGTTTCCTGCTTGCCTTTTTTGATCTTATAAAGAGGCGGTTGGGCAATATAGATATAACCGTTTTCCAGTAATTCAGGCATCTGACGATAAAAGAAGGTCAGTAGCAGCGTACGGATATGGGAACCATCGACATCGGCATCGGTCATGATAATAATGCGGTGATAACGGGTTTTTTCCGGGTTATATTCGTCACGACCGATACCGCAACCCAATGCGGTGATCAGTGTTGCCACCTCCTGAGAGGAAAGCATCTTATCAAAACGTGCTTTTTCTACATTTAATATTTTACCTTTGAGCGGCAAAATAGCCTGGTTTTTACGGTTACGTCCCTGCTTGGCGCTACCGCCGGCAGAGTCCCCTTCCACAATATAGAGTTCAGACAGGGCCGGATCTTTTTCCTGACAATCTGCAAGTTTGCCCGGTAAACCTGCTAAATCCAATGCGCCTTTACGGCGCGTCATATCGCGGGCTTTACGGGCAGCTTCTCGGGCGCGTGCCGCATCAATAATTTTCGAGGTGATAATCTTAGCTTCAGAAGGATTTTCCAGTAGAAACTCCTGCAGCTTCTCACCCATGGCACTCTCAACAATCGGACGCACTTCCGAAGAAACCAGGCGATCTTTGGTTTGCGATGAAAATTTAGGATCCGGTACTTTCACGGAAATAACCGCTGTTAAGCCTTCGCGCGAATCGCCGCCTTCAGTGGCGGTTTTATTTTTACTGTTTTTAACCTTGGCCAGCTCTTTTTCCATATAAGCATTGAGCGTACGTGTTAACGCGCCGCGGAAACCGGTCAGGTGTGAACCGCCATCTTTTTGCGGAATATTGTTGGTAAAGCAGTAAATATTTTCCTGGAAACCGTCATTCCACTGCATCGCCACTTCAACGCTGGTGCCGTCTTCATGCTCGGTAGAAAAGTGAAATACCTTGCTGTGGATAGGCGTCTTGTTGGTATTGAGATAGTTAACAAAGGCTTCAATACCGCCTTCATAATGAAAGTGATCGGCTTTATCTTCTTCTTCACGTTTGTCAATCAGCTTAATGGAAACGCCTGAATTTAGAAAAGACAGCTCACGCAGACGTTTTGCTAAAATATCATAGTGGAATAAAGTATCGCTAAAGGTTTCAGCGCTTGGCCAGAAACGAATTTCCGTGCCGCTCTGCTCTGATTCACCGATAATGGCTAAGGGGGCTTCCGGTACGCCATGATGATAGGTTTGCTGATGAATTTTACCATTACGTTTCACGGTTAAGCGCAGTTTGCTGGACAGTGCATTTACAACGGAAACACCCACACCATGCAGACCGCCGGAGACTTTATAGGAGTTATCATCAAACTTACCGCCGGCATGCAGTACGGTCATAATCACTTCAGCTGCTGAAACACCCTCTTCTTCATGAATATCAACAGGAATGCCGCGACCGTCATCTCTTACTGAAACAGAGCCGTCGCTATGGATTGTGGTAATGATATCATTACAGTATCCCGCTAAAGCTTCATCGATTGAGTTATCAAGTATCTCAAACACCATATGGTGCAGGCCTGTACCATCATCGGTATCACCTATATACATGCCCGGGCGTTTACGTACCGCATCTAAGCCTTTTAATACTTTGATATTTGACGAATCATAACTATTTTCAGCCATAAAACTTTCACCTATTCTACTGTGATTTTGCCGTGTTCCACGTGAAACACGGTGCGTTCCGGCCCAAAGAAAGTATCGCAGCTATTTTTTTCAATAACAGTGATAAACAGTTGAGCATCGGAGTTTGTAATGTGTTTTGCTAATATTCGCTGTTTAGTCGAGTCTAATTCAGAGCTAAAGTCGTCGATTAAAAAAACACACTGTTTATTATTAACAGAGTTTAAAAATAACCCTTGAGCCAATCGTAATGCGTATACAAAGAGTTTTAACTGCCCTCTTGATAATACATCTGCAACTGGTAAGCCACTGCTCTTAAAGCGTATATCTGCTTTTTGTGGGCCCGCTGTGGTATAACCGAGTTGTTTGTCGCGATTGAAGTTGTCTATTAAGTATTCCTGCAGCGATTTATTGCTCTTATCCCAGCCGCAAAAGAAGCGGCTGTTGATCGAAAAGTCCGGCAAAAAATCAGCAAGGGTTGCATCTATTAAAGGCAGCAGCAGATCAAAGTAAGCCTGCCGTTGTGCGCTGATCTTTTCACTTAAAAGACACAGTTCATTATCCCATACTTGCAGCTCATTGTAAGTCTTACATTGCTTTAATGCGGCATTACGTTGCTTTAATAAGCGCTTTATTTTCGCCCAGTTGTGATAAAAGAGCGGATCATGATAAAAAACACCCCAATCAAGAAATGCGCGGCGGTTTTTAGGGCTTCCAGTGAGTAAGGCGTAGCTTTCAGGGGTAATTAACTGCAGCGGTAAATATTGCGTTAAATTGGCTAATTTTCTGCTCTGCGTACCGTTAATTTTCAGTATGCTGTCGCCATTTTTAGACTTCTGCAGACCAATCGGGGTGCTCTGGTTATCGCTGCTGATCTTAGCGTAAAGGGTAAATTCATTATGTCCGTAGTTGATAATACGGTTGCTTAAACGGCTGCGGAATGAACGCCCTAAACCTAAAAAGTGAATGGCTTCAAGCAGCGATGTTTTTCCGCTGCCATTGCTGCCGACAATAAGGTTGATTTTACTGTTAAAGTCCAGATTTGCAGAGCCAATGTTACGAAATTGATTAATCATCAATTTTTCTAAGGGCATAGCGCGCACTCCTTAAATTTGGCGACAGCGCTTTTAAGGTTACAGGCGCATCGGCATCAGCACATAAAGCGAGCCGTCATCATCAACAGATTCGATTAAAGCGCTGTGATCCGAGCTGCTGAAGGTCATCTTTACCTGTTCGCTTTTAAGGGTATTTAATACATCCAGCACGTAACTGACGTTAAAACCTATCTCCAGGTTCGGTGCCTGATAATCAACGTCAATATATTCTTCCGCTTCTTCCCGCTCAGGATTGTTGGCGGTGATCTGCAACAGGTTTTCTGACAGCGTTAAGCGCACGCCTCTGAACTTTTCATTGGATAGAATGGCGGCGCGCGAGAACGCCTGTTTCAGGGTTTCCCTGCTGGAAATTAACTCTTTATCACCGTTACGCGGAATAACGCGGCGGTAATCAGGGAAGCGGCCGTCGACCAGTTTGCTGGTAAAGATAAAGCCGTCAATAATCGCGCGCAGGTTATTCTGACCGATTTGAATGGTCAGATTAGCCTGGTCATTCTCGAGCAGTTTAACCAGTTCCGTCACCCCTTTGCGCGGCACGATAACCGACTGCTCTTCTATGCTCTGCGCCAGATCGATGGCGCAGGAAGCAAGACGGTGGCCATCGGTGGCCACGCTGCGCAAGGTGCTGCCTGATGCTTCAAAGTACATGCCGTTGAGATAATAACGCACATCCTGACTGGCCATGGCAAATTGCGTCGATTCAATCAGCTTCTTAAATTCATTCTGGGCAACGCTGAATTCAACCAGGCTCTGCCAGGATTCGATATTCGGAAAATCAGCGGCAGGCAGTGATGAAAGTAAGTAACGACTGCGCCCAGAGCGTACTGTTACTCTGTTGTCCTTGACCTGGAAAGTGATTTCGCAGGGATCGGCAAGGCCGCGGCAGATATCTAAAAGTTTGCGCGCCGGAACGGTGATTTGACCATTCTCTGAAGGCTGCTCAAGCGGAATCTGCGTGATCAGCTCGACCTCTAAGTCGGTACCGGTCAGGCTTAACAGGTTATCTTTCACCTCAATTAAAATATTAGCCATAATAGGTAATGCCGGGCGGCCGCCTGCGACTGAGCTGACCACCAGTTGTAACGGGCGAAGAAAAACGTCTCGGGAAATAGAAAAATGCATAATCAAGGCTACCTTACATGGAAAGCGTGCGGATCAGGATCTTATAATCTTCCTGAATGTCGTTATTTTCACGACGTAACTCTTCTACTTTACGGCAGGCATGTAACACTGTGGTGTGATCGCGTCCGCCAAAGGCTTCGCCGATCTCCGGCAGGCTGTGCTGGGTCAGCTCTTTTGCCAGTGCCATGGCGATTTGCCGCGGACGGGCAACCGTACGTGTGCGGCGCTTGGACGACATATCCGAGGTTTTAATGCGGTAATGCTCAGCGACAACTTTTTGAATATTATCAATAGTGGTTTGCTTGGTATGTACTGCGAGCATATCGCGCAGCGCATCCTGGACCAGTGCGATCGTGATATCCTGACCGGTAAATTGTGCTTTAGCGGAGATATTGGCAATCGCCCCTTCAAGAACACGGACATCGGTAATAGTGAGACGCTTGGCAATAAAGAAAGCCACATCATCGGGCAGCTCCAGGCCACGCTCTTCCGCTTTGGTAATTAATATAGCCACACGAGTTTCCAGCTCCGGCGGATCGATGGGAATGGACAGACCCCAGCCAAAACGGGTACGTAAACGCTCATCAATACCTTCAATCTCTTTTGGAAAACGGTCACTGGTCAGGATCACCTGCTGATGGGCGTCAAGCATAGAGTTAAAGGTCTGGAACAGCACCTCCTGCGAACGGTCTTTGCCGGCAAAGAAATGGATATCATCAATCAGTAGCGCATCGAGCGAGGCATAGTATTCTTTAAACTGCTCGATGGAGTTATTACGAATCGCATTGATCATATCCTGAACAAAGCGCTCAGAGCGTATATATACCACCTTACTGTCCGGATCATTAGCCACAATAGCATTACCTACCGCATGCAGTAAGTGAGTCTTTCCTAACCCGGGATGCGCGTATAAAAAAAGCGGGTTGTAAACATCGCCCGGATTTTCGGCAATCTGCTGGGTGGTCGCTATGGCAAAATTATTGGATTTACCTTCCACAAGAATTATCAAAAGTGTATTTTTTTTATCAGATTGCTTTTATGAGTGACCTTTTGCGCCTGGTTTTCACCTTCCCAAGGCTGGGCCGGGCTGTTGACCGGTGCCGCTTTGATTGCTGCCTGAGGCTCTGCCGAGCTGATATTACCGACCAGCAGGCGGATTTTAATAGACTGATCCGGGTTTTCCTGCTGGGCAAGCTGTTGGATCTTACTTTCAATAATATCCATATATTTGTTACGCACCCACTCGCTGGTATATTTATTCGGTGAGTAAAGAGAAAGCGTAGAATTACTGAATTCGGCCTGTAAAGGACGTAACCAAGTACTGAAGTCTCCCGTTGACAGTTCATCTTTTAATTGCGCTAAGCACTCTTGCCAAATTGCGAGGGACATGACTAACTCCAGTTATTAATTTAGGGCGCATAATTCTACCGAGAAGATCTATTTTTCGCCACAAGATCTGTGCATAAAAAAGTAAAAAAGATCCTTGTGTTTATGCTAATGTAGCTGAATTATACTTTTCACTATTGTCTATGTGCTTGAAAAGCCTTTGTTTACACGCCCTTCGTCAGACTTTATCCTGCTGTACAGGTAAATAAAACATGAAAGATCTCTTTCAGATCCTTGCTTATTCATGACGCTTCTATATAATTCCCCCACCCTGACTTTTGAGTCTGGAGCACAGTTTAAATTAACCCGCTTTCAAATTAATACTTTGCCGGGGATGATTTAATCTGCGTTAAAGAAGCATCTTTGATTGACTTTTGCTCGATCAATACATAGAATTCGCTCTCTTTTTAATCGGCTAACTCTTTTTCTTTATTATTTGTGATTTACTCGGCGAGTGAATTATTAATAATAAGCTAAAAACATTAGCTACTGTACAGTACTTAACTAATAAGTGGAAAAGAGCATGAAACGTACTTTTCAACCTAGTAACACTAAGCGTAAGCGTTCTCACGGTTTCCGAACTCGTATGGCGACCAAAAATGGTCGTGCAGTACTAGCTCGTCGTCGTGCTAAAGGCCGCGCAAGCTTAAGCGCATAATTTACCAGACGTGGTAGATTATTCGTTTTCTCGGGAGTTACGTCTGTTAACTCCCGATGATTTTCAACCCGTATTTAAAAATGCTGTTCCGGCAGTTTCACCGCACCTCACTCTTCTTGCTCGAAAAAACAGTTTAGATCACCCGCGTATAGGCATGGCTATTCCTAAAAAGCATATTAAGCTTGCCGTTGGGCGTAATCGTATTCGCCGTCTTGTAAGAGAGCAGTTCCGTCATCAACAACACCAACTTCCAGCAATTGATATTGTGGTTATTGCTAAAGCCGGTATTGCGGATTTATCAAATCAGGAAATTAATAAAGTTTTGGATAAATTATGGCGAAAATTAGTGCAGCGCTGCAATGGTTAATTATTAAATTAATTCGGGGTTATCAGATATTCATTAGCCCGATGATTGGTGCTCGTTGCCGTTTTACGCCAACTTGCTCTCAATATGCGATCCAGGCAATAAATTTACATGGAATTGTAAAAGGTTGTTGGCTCGCGAGCCTGCGTCTTATAAAATGCCAACCTTTAAGTAAAGGTGGTTACGATCCTGTACCTGCTTGTTGTGCTAATAAAAATAAACCTACAAAAAGAGATTAATAAACGTTATGGAATCCCAACGCAATTTACTTTTACTCGCTCTGCTGTTTGTTAGCTTCTTGCTCTATCAGGCATGGGTCGATGATAAAAATCCTCAACCGAATCTGCAGGAACAGACGGCAGAAGTCACTAAACAAACCACAGCGCTACCATCAAGCAGTAATTTCAGTGCCGATGTCCCTGCTTCGGCGAAGACAGAAACGCCTAGTGAAGTCCCTTCTCAGCTAGCACAAAGTGAATCCGTTGTTTTAGAAAATGATCAGTTACGCTTAGCCATCTCCTTGGTGGGTGGTGATGTGATCTCGGCGGATTTATTAGAGCATAATAAAGAGCTGAATTCAGAGACTCCTTACCGCTTATTAGAGAGCGGTAATGGTTTTACCTATATCGCACAAAGCGGTCTGATTGGGCAAGGTCCCGATGCCAGCAAAAAAGGCCGCCCTTACTACACGGCTGAAAATAACCAGGCGGTATTAGCTGACGGTCAAACAGAAGTGTCAACCGCGCTGCGTTTTGTCGATGATAAAGGAAATGTCTTCACTAAAACCTTTACCCTGAAACGCGGTGAATACGTGGTTAATGTTGCTTATACAATCGAGAATAATACCAGCGAGCCGTTAAATGTGCAGTTATACGGTCAGCTTAAAGAAACCATCGCCGAACATAAAAGCAGTATGATGATGCCGGTTTACCGCGGCGGTGCTTTCTCGACATCAGAGACGCGTTACAGCAAATACAAATTTGATGATATGCAGGATGCGCCATTGAACGAAACAACCAAAGGCGGTTGGGTTGCTATGCTGCAGCATTACTTTGTTTCGGCATGGATTCCATCTGCAGAAGATGAAAACCAATTGTACAGCAATATTATTCAAAACCGCGATGCTGCTATTGGCTTTAAAGCACCCGTCAAAACCATTGCTGCAAACAGCGTCGGTGAGCTTAAAACTAAACTATGGGTGGGTCCTAAATTACAGGAAGAGATGGCTGAAACTGCCGATAACCTTGATCTGACCGTTGATTACGGTTGGTTATGGTTTATTGCGCAACCAATGTTCAAACTGCTGCTGTTCTTCCAAAGCATTGTCAGTAACTGGGGCGTGGCCATTATTCTGATTACCTTTACAGTAAAAGGTGCGTTGTACCCGCTAACCAAAGCCCAGTACACCTCAATGGCGAAAATGCGTCTGCTCCAGCCTAAGATTCAGGCGTTACGTGAACGTTACGGAGAAGATCGCCAGAAAGTATCAAAAGCGATGATGGAGCTGTATAAGAAAGAAAAAGTGAACCCGTTAGGCGGTTGTTTCCCTATTCTTCTGCAGATGCCTATTTTTATTGCCCTGTACTGGTCATTAATGGAGTCGGTTGAGTTACGTCATGCACCCTTTATGTTATGGATTCAGGATCTGTCAGTAAAAGATCCGTACTTTATTCTGCCTATTTTAATGGGGATCAGTATGTTCTTTATTCAGAAGATGTCGCCGACAACGGGACAGGATCCTATGCAGCAGAAAGTGATGAAGTTTATGCCGATTATCTTTACCGGCTTCTTTGTGATGTTCCCAGCCGGTCTGGTTCTATACTGGTTAATGAGTAATATCGTGACGCTGGTGCAGCAGACAATTATTTACCGCAGTTTTGAAAAAAAAGGCCTGCACGCTAAGAAATAGCTTTGTCAGTTAGCTAGGGTTAAAATAGAGGGCGACTTATAAAAGTCGCCTTTTTTATATGTATTGATCAATTAATTAGGAGCAGACCATGAGCGATACCATTGTTGCCCAGGCGACCGCGCCTGGTCGTGGTGGCGTGGGTATTATTCGCGTTTCCGGCCCGGATGCTGAAGCGGTGGCAAAAGCAATTTTAGGCAAGGTACCCAAGGTGCGTTATGCCGAATATTTGCCTTTTAACGATCCTCAGCAAGGGATGCTGGATCAGGGGATTGCGCTGTTATTTAAAGCCCCGAACTCTTTTACCGGTGAAGATGTGCTGGAACTGCAGGGCCATGGCGGTCCGGTGGTTATGGATATGCTTATGAAAGCGATTTTAACGCTGAAGAATATCCGCAGTGCCAAGCCCGGCGAGTTTTCCGAGCGCGCATTTCTCAATGATAAGCTGGATCTGGCACAGGCAGAAGCGATTGCCGATCTCATTGAAGCGACATCCGAGCAGGCGGCGAAAAGTGCCCTGCACTCCCTACAGGGGGAATTTTCAGCGAAAATCGAGCAGCTTGTCGAAAGCCTGATCCATCTGCGCATCTATGTTGAAGCCGCCATCGACTTTCCCGAAGAAGAGGTGGATTTTTTAAATGACGGTAAAATCGCCACGGATCTTTATCAGATTATTGGCAATTTAGAAGCGGTTAAAGAGCAGGCCAAACAAGGCGCGATTTTACGTGATGGCATGAAAGTGGTGATTGCCGGGCGACCCAATGCCGGTAAATCCAGCCTGTTAAATAATCTGGTCGGTAAAGATAGCGCCATTGTCACCGATATTGCCGGTACCACTCGCGATGTGATGCGCGAGCATATCCATATTGACGGTATGCCGCTGCATATTATTGATACTGCAGGTCTGCGTGAAGGTGCCGATGAGGTCGAAAAAATAGGCATAGAGCGCGCCTGGTCGGAAATTAACAGTGCCGATCGCATTCTGTTTATGCTTGATGCCACCACTACGAATGCTGAAGACCCGCATGATATCTGGCCGGATTTTATTGATAAGCTGCCTGATAATATCGGCTTAACCGTAGTGCGCAATAAGGCCGATTTAACCGGTGAAGCATTAACCGTGACCGAAAGTGATAAACACCCTGTTTACCGTATTTCCGCTAAAACCGGTATGGGCGTGGCAGCGCTGAAACAACACCTTAAAGATATTATGGGTTATCAGGGCACCAACGAAGGCGGCTTTATGGCACGCCGTCGTCATTTACAGGCGCTTGCTGATGCCGAGCAGCATCTGCTGGAAGGTAAGGTGCAGCTGGAAGAGTTTCAGGCCGGAGAGTTATTAGCCGAAGAGCTGCGTTTAACGCAACAGGCGCTCAATGAGATCACCGGCGAATTCAGTTCAGATGATCTGCTCGGGCGAATCTTCTCCAGTTTCTGTATCGGAAAATAACCCTAACGAAAGCCGCTTTATTGCGGTTTTTTTATATATTTGTTGCAAATGATAATGATTATTATTACTATCGTTTTGCTCTTACAGCAGTGTTTTTGTGATGACCCCACGCTGTCACACTATTGTCATAAAACGATCTTAATTCCGTCATGTTAGAAGGTTAATCTGCCTTCCGTAAACAGACGGAGAGCTGTTAATAGAGTTTATCGTAAACAGCCATAGAGCTGTCAAAGCTTACAATAAAACGGTCGTAGAACCGTTGAAGCTTGAATTTAATTTTGATAATAACCCTTGAAAACAATGGAATAACTATGAAAAAGACATTATTAGCAACAGCGATTTTAACAGGTTTAGTTTCAGCAACAGCTGGCGCTGCAACAGTTTATGATAAAGACGGTACTTCACTGAAAGTTGGCGGTCGTGCTGAAGTGCGTGGTCTAATCAGCGATTCAGTTGACGGTACTATGGAAGATAAAAGCCGCGCCCGTATTAACTTTAAAGGTCAAACGCAAATCACAGAAGACCTAACTGGTTTCGGTGTGATGGAGTATGAAATTAAGTCTGGTGCAAGCGAAGTTTCAAACCGTTACCTATACGCGGGTTTAAGCACGGCTGCGGGTGATTTCTCTTACGGTCGTCAAGACACAGCCAACGTGCAAGTCTCAGATCTGACTGATATCGCATCTGAGCATTCAGGTATTCAGCAATATATCGATTCTGCATCAGACAAAGAAAACAACACTTTCCTATATGCGGGTGAGTTTGCCGGTCTATCAGTACAAGCTAACTTTATCGCTTCTGAAGAAGAAGACCAGGATGCATTTGGTATCTCTGCGCTGTACTCTTTAGATGGTGGTGTTGACTTGGCTGCTGCTTACTCAGACCAGGATGAAGAAAACCAAATCACTTTAGGTGCAGCATACACATTAAATGATTTATACCTGGCTGCCACTTATGCAATGGGTGATGCGTCTGCCGATACTGAATTCACTTCACTGGAAGTAGCTGCGCAATACAAAGTCACTAAAGAGCTACGCATGATCGGTATCTACGGCATGGCTGAAGAAGAAACTGCTGGTGTTACTACAGATACAGAAGACTTCATCACAATTGAAGGTCAATACCGCTTTAACAAATCGCTACGTACTTTCGCATCATACAAACTAAATAATCTAGATGATGCTGATGACGAGTTAATGCTTGGCCTACGCTACAACTTCTAAATCAGACATTACTTTCTGATTTAAAAAAATCCCGGCATTGCGCTGGGATTTTTTGTTTGGTTTTTGTTTGGACTGGTTTTTATTTGGACAGCCATAAATTTTTGGATAATTTGCATTGTTAAACTACCTTTTAGTTATGCATTGTTTTGCATTCTCAGGAGGTCGTAATGACACAATCTCGCCAATCTCAAGTTTCCCTGATTGATACCCCCTATTACCATTGTATTTCCCGCTGTGTGCGTCGTGCATTTTTGTGTGGTGAAGATACAGTTACCGGGCAGAGTTTTAGTCACCGCCGTCAATGGGTGGCAGAGCGGATGCATTTTCTCGCTGGCCTGTTTAATATCGATATCTGTGCTTATGCCATTATGTCTAATCATTATCACCTTGTTTTACATGTCGATGCCGATGAAAATCAAAATATCAGTAATGAGGAGGTGTGCCAACGCTGGTGCCTGCTCTACAGTGCGCCGCCACTGGTTGACAGGTGGATGAAACAGCAACTAACCTCACCCGCGGAGCAAGCTGCTGCGTTAGAGATAATCGCTAACTGGCGCAGGCGCTTGGTCGATATCTCCTGGTTTATGCGCTGTTTAAACGAGTATATCGCCCGTAAAGCCAATCAGGAAGATAAATGCAAAGGACGCTTCTGGGAAGGACGTTTTAAGTCACAAGCCCTGCTCGATGAAGAAGCTCTCTTAGCTTGTATGGCCTATGTGGATTTAAATCCGGTGCGTGCAAAAATGGCTGATGCTATAGAAACCTCTGAATATACATCAAGTTATGAGCGTATTAATGGTGTTAGCACGAGTGAAGAATGCCATGAGGAGCAGATCTGCACAAAACCACTGCTGGATTTTGTTGGCGATGAGCAGCAGATAAAGCGCAAAGGTATCGGCTACTCCCTAATTGATTATCTGGAACTCTTGGATTGGACCGGGCGTATTCTTCGTGAAGACAAACCTGGCGTGATCAGTGCACAACGACCTAAGTTGCTAAAGACCCTTGGTCTCGAAGATGCCAGCTGGTTTGAGCTTGCCAATGGTTTCGGTAAGAACTATCAGGGAGCTGTGGGCTCTTTGGATGAACTAGCATTGTTTGCCAGCCATACCGGCAAGCGCTGGATAGCCAAGAAAAACGTCCTGCGGCGATGTCTGCATTAACTCACCTGTTTTAATCGAGCCAAACCTTTAATAATTTAAACTATTAGCAGACGCTAAGAGCATAATCCGTCTAAAACTTGCCGATTCCATCGCCGGTAGCGAAAAGTGCATTAAAGCCCAGCTTACTAGTGATTAAATCTCCGCACAGAGCTTGCGATCATGTTCTTTGTGAAGCTTTTTGTATAACTTGGATGTCCGCTATTAGCTTCCTTTGTGAAGCTTGGTGCATACTTTGGATGTCTATTATTACTGTCTTATTACTTTATTTTCTTGGATGTCCGTGATTGGCTAGTGATTGGCTAGCATCCGTGATTGGCTTGTAAGAGATCGACCATTATTGACTGGGGATATTGGATTTATTGATGTCTGAAATGACTATATAAAAGCTATGGTTTTTGTTTAAGTGTTTGATTTTATTTTGTTGTTGGTTTTTTTGTGTTGTCCGGTTTTAAAATATTAGTATTTTTAAAGCACATTTTTGTCAATAAAGCACTATTATTTATTGTGCAGGGACGGGAAAGGTTTTACAGGATGTGAAACAATCAAGGACAATGCAAATAACGGCATTTAAGGTAGATAGGGATTATTTACCTTGTCAGGAAGACACAAGGACACTCTCAAGAACGAGAGCTTATAAAGCGGGATTGCTTTATATACAAGGGACTGACAGGGATACTCTCAAGAACGAGAGCTTATAAAGCGGGATTGCTTTATATACAAGGGACTGACAGGGACACTCTCAAGAACGAGAGCTTATAAAGCGGGATTGCTTTATATACAAGGGACTGACAGGGACACTCTCAAGAGCGAGAGCTTATAAAGCCGGATGCTTTATATACAAGGGACTGACAAGGACACGCTCAAGAATGAGAGCTATAAAGCCGGATTGCTTTATATACAGGGACTGACAGGGACACGCTCAAGAATGAGAGCTATAAAGCCGGATGCTTTATATACAGGGACTGACAGGGACACGCTCAAGAACGAGAGCTGATAAACAGGATGCTTTATCTGCTAAGGATAGTAAAAGGATTGACTCAAAGGATAGGGTGAAGGTGCCAGGACGGCTTAGTCAGGGGGTGTATGCAGGACGCATTAACTATCACGGATCTGATAGCGTGACTAAATTCAGGGCAGCTACGGCTGCCCTTTCCTTTTTAGCTTTACTATCAATTGCCCAGCTGCTTCAACAAACTCTGCTGCAATGTTTTATATTCAAATTCAAACCCCGCATCGAGCAACTTTTTAGGTTGTACATAGGTGCTTGCAAGCAGCAGCTCTTTGCCCATTTGTGCAAATAACAGTTTCACCATACACTCAGGTAGCGGCAGTAAGCTCGGGCGCTGTAACTGTTTTGCCAGCAGTTTTGTAAATGTCTTATTATTAACCGGATTAGGCGCGACCATATTCACCGGCCCGTGCAGTTGCGGGTGATTAATAATAAAGGCAATCGCACTGAGCCAATCATTAATATCAATCCAGCTCATCATCTGCTCTCCCGAGCCTATTTTTCCGCCTAAACCTAACTTAAAGGCGGGTAGCATTTTGGCTAATGCGCCGCCATTTTTACTCATCACCAGTCCCGTACGCAGATTAACCAGCCTTGTGCCGGCTTGTTTAATGGCCTGCGAGGCCTGCTCCCAGTCTACGGCTAACTGGCTGACGAAATCTGTGCCCGCGGCACTGCTTTCATCCAGTAGCTGCTGACCTCTATCACCATAAAAACCGATGGCGGAGGCATTGATAAACAGCTTGGGCGGATGGGCAGCTTTGCTAAAGTGTTCGGCCAGTAAGGTTGTTGAGGCTATTCTGCTGTCGACCAGGCGCTGCTTGATTTTTTCTGTCCAGCGTCCATTGGCTATATTTTCGCCGGCCAGGTTGATAATGATATCCGGATCGCTAAACCCCCGCAGCTCTAAAGTCTTTTCTTGTATATTCCAGTAAGGGTGTTGATCTTGTGCTGTGCGCAGCAGGCATTCGACGGTAAAACCCTGTGCTTTAAGAAAGGGCACCAGCGCCGAGCCGATTAAACCGGAAGAGCCGGCAATAAGGACTTTAGTGTTAGACATATCTTCTCCAATAAAAAATTAGTTCAGCTGCTTTTGTGATGTTAAAATATTTTTTTCATACTTATAAATAGGTTAGACCATTCATGCTTCTGATGATCGATAATTACGATTCTTTTACCTATAACCTGGTGCAATATTTTGCTGAGCTGAAACAGCAGGTTATGGTAAAAAGAAATGATCAGATTAGTCTGCAGGAGATTGCTGATTTAAACCCTGATTATTTAGTTATTTCACCCGGTCCTTGTACGCCTGATGAAGCAGGAATCTCTTTGCCGG
This sequence comes from uncultured Psychromonas sp., assembly GCA_963674525.2. Classification (GTDB taxonomy): domain Bacteria; phylum Pseudomonadota; class Gammaproteobacteria; order Enterobacterales; family Psychromonadaceae; genus Psychromonas. The sequence continues at coordinate 134,200 of CAXXRV010000030.1, forward strand.
CTATTGAACGTTTTGCCGGACAAATTCCGATACTGGGAGTCTGTCTGGGACATCAAAGTATCGGCCAGGTCTTCGGTGCGCAAGTGGTGCGGGCTAAGCAGGTGATGCACGGTAAAAACTCACTGATTGAGCATGACGGTAAGGGGGTATTTAGCGGTTTAAATAATCCCCTTAATATTACCCGCTATCACAGTCTGTTGATTGAGCCGGACAGTGTGCCGGAGTGCTTTACTGTTTCCGCCAAAGTGCTGGACAGCCATGAAATTATGGCGATTCGCCATAAAACACTGGCCGTGGAAGGGGTGCAGTTTCATCCGGAAAGTATTATGTCCGAGCAGGGTTTACAGCTGCTCAATAATTTTCTTATACAAAATAACCGCTAACTATTTTACAGCGCAATCACCGGTGAGCTTAACTTGCCGATTAGTGAATAATAATGTAATTTAACTGCAATTATATTCACTTTTTTATTTTACATTATTAAAGGATTTTCCTATGTCAAACACACATATCTCTCGCTCGCTTTTTGATCAGCTGATGGTGCCAAACTACGCGCCTTTAAATATGATCCCGGTACGTGGTGAAGGCTCTCGTGTTTGGGATCAGGAAGATAATGAATATTTGGATTTAAGCGGTGGTATTGCGGTTAATGCTCTGGGTCATGCACATCCCGCGTTAGTGGAAGCACTCACTGAGCAGGCGAAAAAGTTATGGCATGTCAGTAATATCTATACCAATGAGCCGGCATTAATACTGGCGCAAAAGTTAGTGGACAATACCTTTGCGGAAAAAGTTTTCTTTGCCAATTCAGGTGCGGAAGCCAATGAAGCGGCTTTGAAATTAGCACGTCGTGTTGCCTTTGATAATTACTCAGCAGATAAGACGGAAATCATCGCCTTTTATCAAGGTTTTCACGGACGTACTTTTTTTACTGTAACTGCCGGTGGACAAGCCTCATACTCTGATGGTTTCGGCCCGAAACCCGCTGATATCACGCACCTTGAATATAATGATCTGGATGCCCTGCAAGCAGCGATTTCCGACAAAACTTGTGCGGTTATTTTAGAGCCGCTACAGGGCGAAGGCGGTGTTCTTCCTATCGATAAGGCCTTTGCCCAGGGGGTGCGCGAGCTGTGTGATAAACATAATGCCTTAATGATTTTTGATGAGGTGCAGACGGGAATGGGCCGTACCGGTGAGCTCTTTGCTTATATGGAATTGGGCGTGACGCCGGATATTCTAACCTCAGCCAAATCACTGGGCGCAGGCTTTCCTATTGCGGCTATGCTGACCCTGAGCAAGTTTGCCGAGAGCTTTAAAGTCGGCACACACGGCACCACTTTCGGCGGTAATCCATTAGCTTGCGCGGTTGCCGGTAAAGCCTTTGATCTGATTAATACGCCGAAGATGCTGCATGGCGTTAAGGAAAAAGAGGCGTTATTACGGAAATACTTAACTGAAATTAACAATGAGTTTTCGGTCTTTAAAGAGGTGCGTGGTGCCGGGCTGTTACTGGGTGCGGTATTAAATGAGCAGTATCAGGATCGTGCCAAAGACTTCCTCTTAGCCAGCGCCGAGCAGGGGCTTTGGGTGCTGGTGGCCGGTGCCAATGTGATCCGCTTTGCCCCGGCATTGAATATTAGTGATGCAGAGATAAAAGAAGCGATGCTTAAATTCAAAAAAGCAGTACAAGCGGTGACTTTAAAATAAGAAAAACCAAGAATTGTTACTCTATACCCTTTATAATCGAGCGGTAGAGTTATACCCAAACTAGTTGATGATATATTTTTACATAGATTGGATATAGAGCAGAATTTTAATAAATAAGTGTTGTACTTATAGAACAGTATTACGAATTGGGAGCTCAAAGAATGAGACGCGAATTAGCAATTGAATTTTCTCGAGTGACAGAAGCGGCAGCCTTAGCCGGCTATAAATGGTTAGGCCGGGGCGATAAAAATACTGCAGATGCCGCGGCAGTGGAAGCGATGCGTCTGATTTTTAATCAGATTAAAATTGACGGTGAAATTGTTATCGGTGAAGGTGAAATTGATGAAGCACCGATGCTTTATATTGGTGAACATGTCGGTACCGGTGAGGGCGATGCGGTCGATATTGCCGTTGATCCTATTGAAGGTACACGCATGACGGCAATGGGCCAGTCCAATGCCCTGGCGGTATTAGCGGTCGGCGAAAAGGGCAGCTTTCTGCGTGCGCCGGATATGTATATGGAAAAGCTGATCGTTGGCCCGAATGCTAAAGATGCCATTGATTTAGAGCGCTCTTTAGAGCAAAACCTTAAAGCAGTGGCCTTTGCGCTCGGCAAACCATTAACAGAGCTGACGGTGGCAACACTGGCTAAGCCGCGTCATGATCGTGTGATTAAAGAGATGCAGGGCTTAGGTGTGCGTGTCTTTGCCATTCCAGATGGTGACGTGGCTATCTCGGTACTGGCTTGTGTGCCGGAGAGCCAGGTTGATGTGCTGTACTGTATTGGCGGGGCGCCGGAAGGGGTTATTTCTGCTGCAGTGGTGCGCGCACTGGACGGTAATATGCAGGCGCGTCTGATCCCTCGCCCTATGGTAAAAGAGCCGAGCGAAGAAAATATTAAGATTGGTGAGGAAGAAGTGGCACGCTGTGAAGCTGCCGGCATTGAAGTTAATAAAGTCTTAAAGCTGCAAGATTTGGTAAAAAATGACAATGTTATCTTCTCGGCAACGGGCATTACTAAAGGGGATCTAGTGGAAGGTGTTGCAGTACACGGCCGTTTAGCAACAACGGAAACACTGGTCGTGCGTGGTAATTCACGTACCGTACGCCGTATTCATTCAACCCATTATCTGGACCGTAAGGATCCTAACCTCAAAGATATTATTCTTTAAGGCTAGGGGCTGTTGACCTTTCGAGTTCAAGTTTTGTTCAATCTAAACGCGTTCTGAGCAAGGCGCGAGGAGCGAAGCATAGTTATTCTATGTAAACGACGAGCAACGCAGCGCAGGACGCGTTTAGATGAACCCGCAGGGCAGCATTTGTTCGCGCGATCGTATGCGTTATCGCCTACTTATGTAGAATAACTACACTACGTAGGCTCTGTCTTGTATAAAGCACGAACAAATTGCTGCAAAAATAAACGCAAAAGGTCAACAGCCCCTAATAAAAAAGGCGTTCATTAGAACGCCTTTTTTATTTACGTAATTTTACATTTGAGATCTCATGGTTAGCAGATTTTTTCAGGATCAGATTAGCGCGATCCCGTGTCGGACGAATATTTTGCTTGAGATTAACACCATTAATTTCATCCCAAATTTTTTCTGCTATGGTAATGGCTTCGTGTTCCGGCATTTGTGAATAGCTGTGAAAATACGCCTCAGGATCGGTAAATGCACCTTCCCTGAATTTTAAAAAGCGCTGCACATACCATTTTTTCAGCAAATCGGTATCGGCATCGACAAAAATAGAAAAATCGACAAAGTCAGAGACAAATACACGGTGCTGATGCCCGGGGTAGTTGATGGCGCTCTGCAATACATTTAATCCTTCAAGGATAACAATATCGGGTTTTTCCAGCTTTAGTCGTTGCTCCGGCAGAATATCGTAGGTCAAGTGTGAATAGATAGGGGCTGTAACCAGCTCTTTGCCTGACTTGATCGCCGCGACGAAATCAATTAGTGCTTTAATATCGAAACTTTCAGGAAAGCCTTTTTTATGCATCAGGTTACGTGCGACGAGCTCCTGATTGCAGCGTAAAAAACCATCTGTGGTCACTAGGGCAACTTTTGGGTGCTCCGGCCAACGTGATAATAAAGCCTGCAGAATGCGTGCTGTAGTGCTTTTGCCGACAGCCACACTGCCGGCTATGCCGATAATATAGGGAATATTATTATTTTTTTTGTTTAAGAACTTGTCACGCACCGCATGGCGATATTGGCGCGCCTTGACATATAAGTTAAGTAAACGGGAAAGCGGCAGATAGATATCAATCACTTCCTCAATGGAAAGAGATTCGTTAATCCCCTGCAGTTGCTGCAGCTCTGCTTCAGAAAGAGGCAGCTCGACATTATTACGCAGTTCTGCCCACTCGCGACGCTCAAACTGCATATAGGCATCATGCTGATTATTAGGCTGTTTTGTTTTCATTTTCACTTTTTTCTTCTTCGATATAGATCGAATCAGCATGGCCTTCCGGATTATCCGTGTAAATATGATATTGGCCTGCAGGTTTTATCAGCATTTCAAATATCTTAACCAGCGCTTCTTGCGATTGTTCGACATTCTTTTGTTCGCTAAGACTGATAAAAGCAGCATCGAAGTCGCTTTCTACCCAGCAGGTGTAATCATAAAGCTCTAAATAGGCTTCCTGTAACAGGTAGACACCTTCAATGATAATAATATCAATATTCTTAAAATCATATTCAACGGTGCGCGGATGCATTACGTCATCAAGAGTCACTGAGGTTTTAATGCTGCCGAACAGTTTCAGAGGCAAAATTAACTGCTCGATCATTTCATCAAAACGATAAGCATTAAGGTAATACTCTTCCGGGCTGTTCATGACATTAAAACGTACGCTTTCTGAAGATTCCCAGTCGTCGGCGTGCACAACAGCAACAGAAATCCCTTCCAGCTCCAGCGCCGCGGCAACTTTTTCCGCTAATGCCCGTTTACCGCTGCCTTCAATCCCGCTAATAGCAACGATTTGTGCCTTCGTTGATTCTTTTTGATTATGCAGATCCCGCAAAACGGATTTTATTTGGGCTGCGTTATTAAATACGGTTTTCAACGATAATGATCCCTTGGTTTATGAATAATGAGAACTGCTGACAGCTGCCATTAGCAATGCATTAATACCAGAAGTGCAACTCCTGCGCAAAAAGCTGCGCGCATTATGCCATAAAAAAGTAAAGGTACAAAAAGGGCCCTTTGCCTAATGGCCCATGAGAAGTGGATAGTGTGACGGTTAATCTGTTTTTTTACTCAGGAAGTCAATCAAAGCGATAAATTCCTCTTCGCTTTTAAGCGCGCCGGTATTGACCTTGTATTTGCCGTTGACAATCAGGGTAGGGACGCCGCGAATGGCAAAAGTCTCGGTATTGCGTTTCATCTGCGCTGCTAAGCCATTGACCGCAAAGCTCTGCAGGGCGCTTTGCGCTTCTTGGGGAGCAATCCCGGCTTGCTCAAAGATGGCCAGAATATCCTGCTCGCCATTAATGGCTTTGCGCTGCTTGGTGATTTGTGCAAAGAGTAATTCTGCGACTTTGTCTTCCACCTGCAGTATTTCTGCCGCAGCATAGGCACGGGTCAGCTGCGCGCCCATCTCTTGGCCGAGAAAGTTAACATGATTCTTTTTAAAGGTGACATTATCAGCCAGGTTCGCTTTCAGGTTAATGATAAAAGGTTCAAGGTTGGCGCAATGTCCGCAGTAAAAAGAGAAAAACTCCATTACTTGTGGTGTTGCCGTGGCCGTTTGTTTAACCACCTGATAGTGAGTGCCTTCCTGATAGTCGTTAGCATATGCAGTAAGAGGAAGCAGTATCATTCCCAGCAAAAGTGCAAAAATTTTTTTCATGGCCTGTACCTTATGTTTAGTCGCTAGTTATCATTAGTAATTAGGTTGCAGCGTTAACGGGGCTTCCTCGAGCGCGGTCATTTGCTGTTGCAGTGACTGCAGCAACTCTTTCCAGTATTGCTCGCTTGTAAACCAGGGAAAGCTTCGCGGAAATGCCGGATCGGACCATCTTTTGCTGATCCAGTTGACATAGTTGATTATACGCATGCTGCGCAGAGGTTCAATTAAGCTTAGCTGCTGCGGATCAAACTCATACTCTTCCTGATAGCCGTCTAATAACATGGATAAGCGCAGTTGTTTTTCCTGCCTGTCTCCGCTGAGCAGCATCCACAGATCCTGAACCGCGGGGCCCATTCTGCAGTCATCAAAGTCGATAAAATAGGGCTGATCCTTACTCATTAAAATATTACTGGCATGGCAATCTCCATGTAAGCGAATCAGTTCAGCGCCGGGCTTAAACTGTTTTCTGATCTGCTCTTCGAGGCGATGGAGCGCGGCAAACAGTGGCTTGTGAATAAAAGCAGGTATTAACTCACTGTTTTGTAACCCCTGCAGGGGAGCAGAGAGCATGTTTTCTATATTCAGCGGCTCTCGAAAGTTAAATTTTCCCTGCGCGCCGATACGATGCATTTTCCCTAAAGCGACACCGACATCAAAGAGTTGATCGATATTATCGAGCTCCATGGTGCGTGCCGATAAGCTTTTAAACAGCGCAAAATAATAACCTTCAAAGAAAAACAGGCTTTGTCCGTTAATTTCAACGGGAGGCGCTACCTGGCAGCCCTGTTTAGACAACTCTAAACAAAACTGCAGCTCTTCTTGAAGCTGCGCCTGTTGCCAGCGCTGCGGACGGTAGAATTTCACCACATAGCGAATTTTATTTTCATCGCTAAAGAGATAAACGCGGTTTTCATAGGAGTTCAGCGCCATTAATCCGCTTTCAGGGTAAATGCCGATACTGGCCAAGGCATCGAGCTGCCGCTCCGGTGTCAGTGATAAGTAACTAAAGTTGCCGTCGTTCATGCTTTTCTCATAAGTGATGGTCAAGGGGCAAAGCTAAATCAGAGTAAGCCGCGCGCTTTGAGTAATGCCGTTTGAAAGTCATCCTCACAATCTTTGGCAATCCCCGGGATCATCTCATCTTTTTCCGTCTGATCCATTTTCAGATGGTAAATAATCACTTCGTCGCTCAGCTCCTCAAGCGGCTTGTCAAAGCCGGATTCCTTAGCAATCAGAGCTAACACTTCCATTAAGCTTAACTCTTTATTTTTTAACCAGTATGGTTTTAATAGTTCCAGTACTTCATTCACACGGTGGCAGTCCATAGGTCTCTCCTCTGTTTAACTGCTTAAATTACGGCGTAACTCATTTAAAACTTGTCTTGCGCCCGGCTTTATCGCCCGCCAGATAGCAAAGCTTTCTGCCGCCTGTCCGACCAGCATGCCCAGTCCGTCAATAACGAGTCGCGCTCCCTGCTCCTTTGCCCAGGCATTAAAAGCGGTGGCCTGAGCACTATACATCATATCGTAGATTGCGGTTTCCGGGCGAATCAGCGTTGGGCTGATGGCCGGAATCTGGCCATTGAGGCTGGCTGAGGTGGAGTTGATAATAAGATCAAAGTCACCCGATAACTGCGCAAACTCACAGGCGCAGATATTACCTTTTGCAGAAAAAATCTCTGCTAATTGTTGTGCTTTGGCAAAGGTCCGGTTGGCAATAATCAACTGCTGCGGCTTTTCTGCTAATAATGGTCCGCAAACACCACGTGCCGCGCCGCCGGCACCCAATAAAAGAATGCGTGCGTTTTTAAGCGCGACATGATTATTTTTCAGATCCAACACTAAACCGGCACCATCGGTATTATCACCGATAATAATACCGTCATCGGTTAATTTTAAGGTGTTTACGGCACCGGCTAAGGTGGCGCGTTCGGTAAGTTGCTGGGCATATTTAAAGGCCTGTTCCTTAAAGGGAACAGTAATATTGCAGCCTTTACCCTGAGCGGCAAAAAAGGCATCCAGGGTCTTTTCAAAGTTATCAACAGGGGCTTCTATCGCCTTATAAACCAGTTGCTGAGCGGTCTGCTTGGCAAATAGCGTATGAATAAAAGGTGATTTACTGTGTGCTATGGGGTTACCAAAAACAGCATACTGGTCCATAAAAGCTCCAAAATATTAATAGCAAGTGTTGATAAGAGTAATCTATCACTTATCAATATCTTGTGGAAGTTAAAAGCTAAGCTTGGACTAACGCAGGCGCTTTCCGGATTGAGCATCATAAATTTGTGACGGTGCCGACAAACCGGAGACTGGCGCATCGATAATACTTTCCAGCAGAGGCTGAGCGGCAAACATCTCCTGCACCTGTGCGCTGGTTGTGCATGGCTCCAGGCCGGATAAATTGGCGCTGGTGGAGATAATGGGTTTACCAAACTGTAAACACAGCTGCTGTACGACAGGGTGTGCGCTGACTCTTACGGCAACACTGTCAAAGTCACCACTGATTAATTGGCTCAGTTCTTTTTGCGCAGGAATGACCCAGGTAAAGGGGCCCGGCCAGGTTTTTTCTACCGCCGCGAGTTGCTCTCTATTTAACGCATTGAAATCAGCGTATTTTTTTAATTGTTCGAGATTAGCGGCAATTAAAATCAGCCCCTTATGCGCGGGACGTTTTTTTATTTGCAGGACTTTTCCGATCGCCGCATCGCTGTCCGGATCGCAGCCCAGACCAAAAACGGATTCTGTCGGATAAGCAATAACGCCCTGATGGTGTAATGCATTCAGGGCGTTAGATAGATCAAGTGCAGGCATTGTAATGCTGGTTACTGGTTGGCTAATTTAGCTTGCAGTGCTGCATCTTTAGCGATAACCGCTTTGGCATTTTCTGCGCGATCTTCGGCAACACGTTGCGCTAATGCATCATCTGCTACCGCCAGTATCTGTGCAGCAAGGTAAGCCGCATTTTTTGCGCCGGCTTTACCGATAGCAACAGTTGCAACAGGCACACCTGCCGGCATCATTACCGTCGAAAGCAGCGCATCCTGGCCTTGCAGCGGGCCGCAGTCAACAGGAACACCGATAATTGGACGCGTTGTGATCCCGGCTACCGCACCTGCAAGGTGAGCTGCAAGACCGGCTGCACAGATAAACACTTTACAGCCGCGCTTTTCAGCATTGCTGACATAATCGTGAGTGGCAGCAGGTGTACGGTGTGCTGAAGTCACTTTTACTTCAAAAGCAATATCAAAAGATTTCAGTACATCAATTGTACTCTGCATTACAGGCAGATCTGAATCAGAGCCCATTAAAATAGCAACAAAAGGTTTAGACATTGGTGTTCCTTACTGAGTTAATTTGTTTGTATAGCCTGAATAAGGCGGCTATTTGCTTATTATATAGGCTTACTACGGTAACCACACCCTTTTTTTGGACATATTATGCGAAATGACGCGGCCGTTTTGCGCTCAATCAGGATAGGCCAGTGGCAATCCGGGCAGAATTCATTGACCGGTTTGCCGTTCACCGCATATTTACAGCTCGGGTAGTTATCACAGGCATAAAAGGTTTTTCCGTAGCGGGACTGGCGTTTAATTAGCTTGCCTTTTTTGCATGCCGGGCAGGTGATCTCTTTTTCCTGCTGCGCTTCCTGAGCTGCTGGTTTTTCAGTAAGTTGTGCCGTGTGCAGGCAGTCCGGATAGGCGCTGCAGCCGATAAACAAGCCATAACGGCCCTGTTTGAGGACCAGCTCTTTGCTGCATAAAGGGCAGCTGCTGCCGCTCAGCACTTTTTTTATTTCACTTTTTTCATGCAGCGGGCGCAGGTAAGTGCATTCCGGGTAGTTTGAGCAGCCTAAAAAAGCGCCTTGTTTGCCATTGCGAATATGCAGAGCGGCGCCGCATTCAGGACAAGTTTCCTGCTGAACTGGCTGCTCTCGATGTAAACCTTGTGCGTTGCGGCTCATATTAATGAATTAACCCGTCTTCAAAATCAAGGAGCATGGACTCAAACTGCAGGAAAGCATCGTTACTCTGTGGATCATTAAACAGCACCATTAAGATCAGCCATTTCAGATCATGCAGTGCTAAGCTGTCGATCTCCAATGACATGGCACAGTCAATCACCACTTCACGGGTGTGGGTATTGAGGATGTTTGCCAGCTCCAGATAAGAGATATAGCCGCGGCAGTCACTGTTTAAACGCTGTTGTTCGAGATCGCTGTAAATGCGCTGCGAGGTTTTTTGTGCGGCCTGCGTCTGGCTTTGCGGATGTAACTGATGCAGACCGGCAAGGTTATCCAGCCAGGCGAGCGCTTTGTTAATATCGTTTTTTTGAAATCCTTCTTCTAATAACTCATCGGTGATCTTGTGCGCATTGAGTTCCATGCTCTGATCCACCTGCATATAACTTTCAAAGAGATACATTATGACTTCAAACATATTAAACCTTCTTATTTTCAAGGAGATAAAGGGGTGTTGAGCAACTCATTCAAGTTTTTAAGCGAATATAACCCTGTTCTGTAACGCTAATACTACCAGTAATCTCCAGTTCTATTAACTGATTTTGCAAGCTAACCACATCTAAACCGCTGCGCGCCAGTAACTGTTCAAGCGTCGTGATATGAAAATCAATATGCTGCAGTAAGGGATGGGCTGCGACGGGCGCGCCTGACTGCGACTTAGCCGTCGCGCGTCTATTGAGTTGCAGATGACTGAATTCACTGCAGATATCTTCTTTATCAACAACCAGTTTCGCGCCCTGTTGAATTAACTGATGGCAGCCGCAGGCCTCAGGGTTATCGATTGAACCGGGCAGGGCAAAGACCTCCCGATTTTGTTCACTGGCATAAGCGGCGGTGATCAGAGAGCCGCTGCGTTTGGCAGCCTCAATAACCAGTACGCCGAGGCTTAATCCTGAAATAATACGGTTGCGGCGCGGAAAATGGGCGGCCAGGGCGGGGGCATTCGGCCAAAATTCGGAAACGAGTAAGCCTTGCTCAATAATTTGTTGTGCCAGCTTGCTATGGCGTTTGGGATAAATATTATTCAGGCCGGTGCCTAATACGGCAATAGTTTTGCCCTGTTTATCAAGCGCGCCGCGGTGTGCCAATCCGTCAATGCCGATTGCTAAACCGCTGGTAATGGTAAAACCTGCCTCACTTAAAGCAGCAGCGAACTGATAGGCCTTTTCCTGTCCGTAAGGTGAACATCTGCGGCTGCCGACTAGGGCAATCTGCGGCTCAGCTAACAGTGTTGGATCCCCCTGCAGATAGAGTAGTAGGGGCGGATTGCTGATCTCTTTTAACTGCGGCGGATAGGCAGGGCTGTCAAAACAGATAATATATTTATTGGCGCCTGTACTTAACCAGTTTAAACTTTGTGCTATTAAGCACGGCTTGGGATGGCGCAGCGCATTAATCTGCTGCTCTGTTAAATGGTAGGCGCGCAGTTGTTGGTCGGGCAGTTGAAAAAGTTGTGTTATGGAGTGTCTGGCGAGCAGCTTAAGAATGCTGCGCTTTCGCAGTGCCGGAATATTATCTAAGATAAGCCAGCGCCTGATATGCTCAATACTATGCGCCGGCTGCTTTTCTGGATTAAAGAGATCGATATTAGCCTCCTTAGTTGCCGATCGGGCGAAAGCTGCCAGCCGGCGGCTGACAGTTACATACTAAAACTCTATTCCTTGTATATTATTATTTACTTTCATAATATTGGTGCTGCGCATCACCAGGGCAATACTGACTTTTTCATAGACCTTAAAGACCATCAGCTCACCAATCTGCTCATCGGGAAGTTGTAAATCCGGACCGCCTATTTTTTCAAATCTGCTGCTGTCTTGCTGATAGATAACACGCTTGTCATTTATCAGCAGTGCCGGGCCGGGCTGCTGAATGGAGAACATAGAGCCGATTGTTATGTTTTCCCGCGCGCCTTTGTTGATAACCACAATATCCCCTTTACCAATCACGCTGGCATTATTAAGAGCGGCGATAATGTTCCCCTGTATGGACGCAGGGACGGGTTGCGGAAGAAAGAAGGCCGGCAGGCTGTCATATTCAGGAATGGCCAATACCAGATCCCCCTGCTGCGCTGCGCGGGTGCTGTTCAGAAAGTCGTGGGGCGTGACTTGAACAGTGCTGCTGAGATTGGAGTTTTGGGATGGTTGCGAATGACCGATAAAAGTAAGCTGTGTGCCCAACAGTTCAGCGCTTTGCGGATCGATATAGTCATCACCTAAACGATACACACCGTAAAGTTTATGGGCATCATACTGTCCCTGCGCATAGAAAACATCACCCGTAGAGAAGCGCCGTGCGCCACGGGCATTGCCTAACAGACGCGGTGCATTGGCCAGCAGCTCGCTATTAATCACATGGTCTTTGGATAAAAACGCCGAGATAGCCGCAAGCGGGATGGTCGGGATGGGCTCTCTTTTTTCCGCTAAACGCGGTTTCGGCGATAATTTTTTCAGTTGCTTACGTGTTAATCGCGGCTCACCATTGACCCAAATCAGGGTTAACAGATCGCCCGGATAGATAAGATGAGGGTTTTCCACCTGGCTGTTCGCCTGCCATAAACGCGGCCATAACCATGGGCTATTTAGAAAGTGCGCGGAAATATCCCATAAGGTATCGCCTTTTACGACCGTGTAGGTTTCAGGATGATCTTCTTTTAGTGTTAGCACATCAGCAAGGCTGACAAATGAAAGCATAACGCCTAATAAGAAAGAGGTAATTCGTTTTAATTTCATAACAATCCCTATTTCGTGAGTAATAAAACTTTTTGTACAAGGCAATGGCTATATTCTTTCTATCTCTCCACTTCCATCCCTGTTATGCTGATTTTGCATCTTGAGGTCGATTGGGTATAAAATTAGCATTCATAAATATTAACTATGGAGCAAGATAATACCATGGCTGTACTAGAAGTATTACATTTTCCCGATCAACAACTGCGAAAGGTTGCCAAAGCTGTTGAAGAGATCACACCTGAGATCAAAGAGATAGCTGCCGATATGCTGGAAACTATGTATCTGGAAAACGGTGTAGGTCTTGCGGCAACTCAAGTCAATATCCATAAACGTATTGCTGTTATTGATACATCAGAAAGCCGCGATCAGCCGATGGTGCTTATCAATCCTGAAATTATAGAACAATCCGGCGAAGAGGAGTCTGAGGAAGGCTGTCTTTCTGTACCGGAAACCAATGCCAAGGTAAAACGTTGTGAATTTGTGACCGTGCAGTATCTGGATCTTGACGGCAATCAACAAGTTCTTGAAGCTGACGGCCTGCTGGCGGTGTGTATTCAGCATGAACTGGATCACCTGAAAGGAAAATTGTTTATTGATTACCTTTCCCCATTGAAGCAGAAACGGGTTAAAACCAAACTTGAAAAACTGCAGCGTTATAACCAAAGACACGCTGGTCAGTAAATAATTACCTATAAATAACGAACAGATCAAATAATGCGCTGTCCTGCTGATCAAAAATGACGCTGCCAGATTTTTTAGTTTTATCGGAAATGTCCTGCTCAACAATTGTTGAGCAGTGCTGTTTTAACACATCATTTTCAGCATAGAACAGCAGTATTCATGCATTTACTATAACTAAGGCTACTTGTGAAAAAATTAAATATTGTTTTTGCCGGCACTCCTGACTTTGCCGCTAAACACCTGAGTGTTCTGTTGGCATCTGAATTTAATGTGCTTGCCGTCTATACTCAGCCGGATCGCCCGGCGGGGCGGGGAAAAAAATTAACCGCAAGTGCCGTGAAAGAAGTGGCGCTGGCGGCAAATATTCCCGTTTACCAACCGCAAAACTTTAAGGAAGCGGACAGTGTTGAGCAACTGGCTGCACTAAATGCCGATCTGATGGTGGTCGTTGCCTATGGCTTAATTCTGCCAAAGGCGGTGCTGCAGACCCCTCGTCTGGGCTGTTTAAATGTCCACGGCTCGCTATTACCGCGCTGGCGCGGAGCGGCACCTATTCAGCGTGCGATTTGGGCCGGTGATAAGGAAACCGGCGTGACTATTATGCAGATGAATGAAGGCTTAGATACCGGGGATATGCTCAGTAAGGTGAGCTGCCCTATTGATCGCGACGAAACCAGTGCTTCACTGTATGAAAAACTGGCGCAGCTTGCACCTGTCGCCTTAGTGGATACCATTCGCCAGTTAGCTCAAGGTCAGGTCAAAGCGCAGGTGCAGGATGAAAGCTTAGCCAATTACGCTCAAAAGCTCAGCAAGGCTGAAGCCCTTATCGACTGGTCGCAGGAAGGCGCTTTTATCGAGCGTTGTATTCGCGCTTTTAATCCCTGGCCGATGAGCTACTTTATGCTTTCCGGAAAAGCGGTCAAGGTACATCGCGCCAGCTTATTAGCTGTTAGCAGTGACCAGCAGCCGGGTACTATCATCAGCGCCGATAAAAAAGGTATTCAGGTTGCCACCGGCTCAGGCGTGTTGAACCTGGAGGTGATTCAGCTGGCCGGTAAAAAAGCGCTGCCGGTACAGGATATTTTAAACGCCCGCCGTGAACTCTTTGCGCCGGGAACTAATTTACAGGCACAAGGTCATTGATATGAATGTCAGAGCACTCGCTGCTAAAGTATTAAACCAAGTTGTTGAGCAGGGAGTGTCTTTATCACAAGCCTTGCCTGCTGCTCAGCAGGATCTCGCTGCCAAGGATAAAGCATTATTACAGATGCTTTGTTACGGCGTGTTACGCACGCTGCCGCGCTTGGATTTTTTCTGCCGCTCATTAATGAAAAAGCCGTTAACCGGCAAACAGCGCGCCATGCACTTTTTAATTTTAGTGGGCCTTTATCAGCTGCTCTATACGCGTATTCCCAGCCATGCCGCTGTCGGAGAGACGGTTAACGGAGCCAAAGCACTTAAAAAACCGGCCCTGAAGGGCATGGTCAATGGCGTACTGCGCAGTTTTTTACGCGAGCAGGAAAGTTTACTGGCCAAGGCTGAGCAGCAGGATAGCCTGCGTTACTGCCATCCAAGCTGGTTAGTGAAGCGTCTGCAGGCTGCGTACGGTGTTGATCTTGCAGCAAAGATTATGCATGAAAACAATCAGCAGGCGCCGATGTGGCTGCGCGTTAATGCCCGCCACCATAGCCGCGAGCAATATCAGGCGTTGTTAAATGAAGCGCAGTTAAACAGCTTTGCTGCCGAGGATGCGGAAAACAGCAATGCCTTAAGATTAGAAAAAGCCACCGATGTCTACAAGCTGCCGGGCTTTGAACAGGGCTGGGTTTCCGTGCAGGATGGTGCCGCACAACTGGCCGCGCATTATTTAGATGCCCAGCCGGGTGAGCTGATTTTAGACGCCTGTGCCGCACCGGGCGGAAAAACCGTACATACTCTGGAGCTGCAGCCGCAAATCAAGCAGATGGTCGCGGTCGATGCCGATGATAAACGCTTACTCAGGGTGCAGGAAAATTTACAGCGCCTGCAACTTTCGGCAACGGTAATACACGGCGATGCATCGCAACCGGACAGTTGGTGGCAGGGCGAGCGCTTTGATCGTATTCTTTGTGATGCCCCCTGCAGTGCCACCGGGGTGATTCGTCGTCATCCTGATATCCGCTGGCTGCGTCGTGATAGCGATATTGCCGAGCTGGTGGCGCTGCAGAAGCGTATTCTACATGCGCTCTGGGATAAACTAAAACCCGGCGGTATTTTATTGTATGCCACATGCTCTATTTTGCCGGATGAAAATGATCTACAAATCAAAAGTTTTTTGCAAAACACCAAGGATGCGACATTAATTGCGCTTTCCGAGCAGTATCCTAGTGTTGAACAGGGACGGCAGTTATTGCCTAATGAAGCCGGTATGGACGGCTTTTATTATGCGAAGCTGCAGAAATCCTTATAAAAAATAATGCCTATTCAGTGCAGAATTAAAAATGGCTAACGGAGCAGCTTGATACCCCTGAGCTAAAGGGCGGGTGACTCGCAAGGAAATTTGAGATGAAAATTATTATTTTAGGTGCCGGGCAGGTCGGGGCATCACTGGCTGAAAATCTGGTCGGAGAAAACAACGATATTACCGTTGTCGATCTCTCCAGCGAACGTCTGCAGGCGCTGCAGGATAGATTTGATCTGCGCGTCGTCCAGGGCAGTGCCTCCAGTCCGGA
This sequence comes from uncultured Psychromonas sp., assembly GCA_963674525.2. Classification (GTDB taxonomy): domain Bacteria; phylum Pseudomonadota; class Gammaproteobacteria; order Enterobacterales; family Psychromonadaceae; genus Psychromonas. The sequence goes on from CAXXRV010000030.1 coordinate 149,904, forward strand.
CATACTCGGCGAAGCGGGTGCTGACGATTCGGATATGTTAATTGCGGTCACCAATTCCGATGAAGTGAATATGGTTGCCTGTCAGATTGCTTTTACGCTGTTTAATGTGCCGAAAAAGATAGCCCGTATCCGTTCGCAAAGTATTGTTATGCGTGAGCAGGAGCTGTTTAATAGCGATGCTTTTCCTATTGATCATATTATTGCCCCGGAAAAGCTGGTCAGTGATTATATCGTCCAGTTAATCGAACATCCCGGCGCGCTGCAGGTGGCCAGCTTTGCCGATGGCAAAGTCGGCCTGGTGGCCATTAAAGCTTATTATGGCGGTGCGCTGGTGGGTAATGCGCTGTCGGCATTAAAAGAGCATATGCCCAATATCGAAGCGCGCGTCGCCGCTATTTTCCGGCGCGGCAAGGCGATTCGCCCGCAGGGCACCACTATTATTGAAGCCGATGATGAAGTGTTTTTTATTACCAGCAGCCAGCATATTCGCCCGATTATGAGTGAGATGCAGAAGCTGGAACATCCCTATAAACGGATTATGATTGTCGGCGGCGGCTATATTGGTGAAAGTTTAGCGAGACGTCTGGAAAAAGAGAACTCGGTTAAATTAATAGAAAAAAATCAAATTCGTGCCGAGCAGTTATCAGAAAACCTGTCGAACACCATTGTTTTTTGTGGTGACCCTTCCGATCCTGAGCTGCTGACTGAAGAAAATATTGAACAGATTGATCTCTTTATTACCGTCACTAATGAAGATGAAGCCAATATTATGTCCGCGATGCTGGCCAAACGCATGGGCGCGCGCAAAGCCATGGTGCTGATTCAACGCAGTGCCTATGTGGATTTGGTCGGCAGCAGTATTCTTGATATTGCTATTTCACCGCAGCAGGCGACCATTTCCGCACTGTTAACCCATGTCCGCAAAGCAGATCTAAAGCATGTTTACTCGTTACGCGAAGGCCTGGCTGAAGCGATTGAGATTATTGCGCGTGGTGACAGTACGACCTCTAAGGTAGTCGGTAAGCAGCTGCGTCAGCTTAAGTTACCGCCGGGTACCAGTATTGGTGCCATTGTCCGCAATGAGGAGGTGTTAATTGCCCACGATCGCATTGAAATAGAAACAGATGATCATGTCATTTTATTTCTGGTAAATAAAAAGTACATCAGTGATATCGAAAAGCTCTTCCAACCCAGCCCTTTCTTTTTATAGAGCGGCAGTACTTTTATGGTCTATCGTCCACTTTTTTTTATTACCGGTCTGGTGCTGTCGAAAATGGCATTTTTTATGTACCTGCCGATGGCGCTGGCTTTTTATAATAATAGCCTGGGTGGCGTTGAGTTTTTATCTGCTATTATTATTACCCATTTAGCCTCGATTCTTTTTGTTTTTATAGGTAAAGAAAAACAGCGCTCGCGCTTAGGGGTGCGCGAGATGTTTTTATTAACCACTGCCGTGTGGCTGTTAGCCAGCCTGTTTGCTGCTTTACCCTTTGTTTTTATTGAACATATCAGTTACAGCGATGCTTTTTTTGAAACCATGTCCGGGATCACGACAACAGGCAGTACGGTGCTGCACGGGCTCGATAGTATGCATCCGAGTATTTTATTATGGCGCTCTATTCTGCAGTGGCTCGGGGGCGTCGGCTTTATCGTGATGGGAGTGGCGATTCTGCCCTTTTTAAATGTCGGTGGTATGCGCCTCTTCCAAACGGAATCTTCTGACTGGTCTGATAAGGCAGAGTCAAAGACCCGGCGTGTCGCCATCGATATTATCCTTGTTTATCTAGCCTTGAGCGCCTGCTGCTTTTTCGGTTACCGCTTAACCGGAATGAGCCCTTTTGAGGCGCTCAATCATGCCATGACCACTATCTCCACTGGGGGCTATTCAACATCGGACAGTTCCATGGGGCATTTTTCAACGGGCGCACATTGGAATGCCATTATCTTTATGTTTCTTGGCGGCTTACCTTTTTTACTCTTTGTGCGCGCCTTTAATCACCGCAATATACTCTATCTGCTTAATGATGCGCAGGTGCTGGGCTTTCTTAAGCTGGTCTTCACCTTTAGCGCCAGCTTAACGCTCTACCTGGTGCTGACCGGGCAGTTTCTACCTATTGATGCACTGCGCTTAAGCCTGTTTAATGTTATTTCGGTGATGACCACCACCGGATTTGGTCTGGATGATTTTATCTCCTGGGGGGATTTCAGTGTGATGCTGTTCTTTGCACTGTTCTTCTTTGGCGCCTGCTCAGGCTCCACCGCCGGCGGCATGAAGATATTCCGCTTTCAGATTGCATTAAGCCTGTTAAAGCGCCAGCTTATGCTGCTGATGCATCCGCATGGCATCTTTCCACAGAAATACAATAAGCGCACTGTCAGCGATGATATTCTGCGTTCGCTGATTGCCTTTGTGCTCGCTTATATGGCCACCATTCTTGTTGCCACGCTGTTGCTGACTTTGTTTGGCTCAACAGCTATGGTCGCGCTGAGTGCGGCAATCACAGCGGTTTCCAATGTCGGCCCCGGGCTTGCCCCTGAAATTGGTCCGGCTGGCAATTTTGCTGATTTTGCCAATATCAGCAAATGGATATTAGCTATCTGTATGCTGATGGGGCGCCTGGAGATACTGACGGTGGTGGTGATCTTTACTCGTCATTTCTGGCGTCGTTAAGATATGAGTGATTAGTGATTAGTGATTAGTGATTAGTGATTCGTTTACTCATTACTGTTTACTCATTACTGTTTACTCATCATTGTTTACTCATCACTGTTTACTCATCACTGTTTACTCATCACTGTTTACTCATCACTGTTTACTCATTGATGTTTACTCATTGATGTTTACTCATCACTGTTTACTCATTGCTGTTTACTCATCACTGTTTACTCATTACCATTCACCGGAATTCTTCTCCGTAGTTAATGCAGCCTGTTCAAGCAGTTTCTCCGGTAGTGGTTGCTTGATTGGTGCACCCATCTCCTTTAAGCTCTGGGTTTGCGCCACAATATTGCCGCGCCCCTGGCTGAACTGCTTGAGGGCACGATCATAAGTGTGTTGCGCTTTATCCAGTTGTGTCCCCAGATCGAGCATACTTTGGCTGTACAGGCGCAGCTTATCGTAGAGCTTGCCGGCCTGACTGGCAATTAAGCGGCCATTTTTTTCCTGCTGGTCAAAACGCCATAAGTTCTCAATGGTGCGCAGTGCGATCATCAGATTGGTCGGACTGGCGAGCAGTATATTATTATCCAGGGCGAGTTTCACCAGCTCCGGATCATGTTCAATGGCGGCAATAAAGGCAGGCTCGACGGCCACAAATAACAGCACATAATCGAGCGAGTTGCTGCCGATCAGCTTCTGATAATCTTTTTTACCTAAGCCCTTAATATGCTGACGAACCGATAGAGTGTGCGCCTGCAGGGCTTCTTTTTGGGTTTGCGGATCTTCGCTGTTAAAAAAACGTTCATAAGCCACAAGTGATACTTTTGAATCGATAATAATATTTTTGCTTTGCGGCAGATTAACGATCACATCCGGCTGCAGGCGCTGGCCATGTTCATTTTTATAGCTGACCTGAGTTTTATATTCGTGGCCTTCGCGCAGACCGGAGGACTCGAGAATGCGTTGTAAAACCACTTCTCCCCAATTTCCCTGCTGTTTATTGTCGCCCTTTAAGGCATTGGTCAGATTGCTGGTTTCCTGCTGCATCTGCTGGTTCAGTTGAGCCAGTTTAGTGATTTCATGCTGCAGGTTATAACGCTCTTTGCTCTCATTCAGGTAACAATCACTGACCTGTTTTTTAAAGTTTTCCAGTTGCACTTTAAAGGGAGCGAGAAGCTGATTGAGACTCTCTTGATTAAGGCTTTTAAACTGCGCCGATTTATCGTTAAAAATACGTTGTGAGAGCAGTTCAAACTGCTCGCTTAACTTCTTCTCGCTTAAGCGTTGATCGCGCAGACGCTGCTCACCTGCCTGCAGGCGCACCTCTGACTCACGCAGGCGCGTTTTCAGCTTGTTGTTCTGTACTTGTAAGGAGTCGATAAACAGCTGTTTTTCCTGCAGCTGCTGACGTTGCTCGTGATTAACTTCAGTTTCAAAGTGCAGTTTCTGCTCATTTAATTTGAGCTTGAAGTGCAGATCCGTGCAGTTTTTTTTGCAGCTTAAGTAAAGATAAAGGGATAAACACAGTGCAGCGAAAAGAGTCAAGGATAAGCCGGCCAGCAGGGCTTCATTGCTTAGATCAATCATCGGTATTCTAGTTTCTTTAAGTAGGAGACAATATGCGCATTGCTGCGATTCCAAAACAGCAGATAGAGCAGATAAATAGCTAAAATGGCCCATTTATGGATATTTTGTCCCTGATCCAGGTGTTGAAAAGTAAAGCCGCTGATGAAATAGCCGTCGAGCACTTTAATATACAGCTGAATGATGATCGGAATGATAAAAACAGTGGATAATTTCCAAAGCAGTAACAACAGCAGATTAAAAGGTACATTAAACATTCAGTATCCAAAGGATTGAGCAATAAAATAATAACTTTAAACAGTTATAAAGAATAAGTGAATGTTTAATTGCAACTATTGTTTGTATCTTGTCGGCAATCTTTGCCTTTCTGTTGCTCTCCTGCAACTTGTCTTTATCGACCTGAATGACAGCAGCTAGCAATTACGCCTCTGGCTAAAGCTTCACCTGCTTGTACTGCTAAAAGTTACCGTCAGCAAGCTGCATTTGTCTATTGTCAATCCTTTCGTTTGCGTTATGATAAAAAACCATTCGATGCAGAGGGGCAGCATGCGCGACTTATTATTTTCTTTTAAATGGCAGAAACGTGACTTCATATTTTTCTCTCTGGCTGCATTATGCTTAACGCCTATTATCTCTTCTCCCGTCGCTCTGGTTCTGGGCTTTATGCTGGTTACACTGGGGTTGGTGCCTGAGCGAATCAATATTAATCAGCTTACTAAAAAACTGCTTTCCTATTCCATTATTGGCTTAGGTTTCGGGATTAATCTGGATCAGGCGATTAGCGCAAGTAAAAGTGGCATCGGGCTGATTATCACCTCTATTCTCTGCACGCTAATACTGGGTTGGGCGGTGACTAAGCTGCTGCGTATTGATCAGAAAACCGGGCATTTAATCGCATCAGGAACGGCAATTTGCGGTGGTAGTGCCATTGCCGCAGTTGCTCCGGCGATTAACGCTAAGAGTGAGCAGACATCACTGGCGCTGGCCACTGTGTTTATTCTCAACTCTGTAGCGCTGTTTGTTTTTCCGCTTATCGGCCACCTGCTTGATATGAGCCAGCATGCTTTTGGGGTGTGGAGTGCGATTGCTATTCACGATACCTCTTCTGTGGTCGGGGCCGCTTCTGCCTATGGTGAGGAGGCATTGTTAACGGCAACCACGCTTAAGCTGGCACGGGCATTATGGATTATTCCTGTCGCCTTTCTCAGTGCTCTCCTGTTCAAAGGGGAAAAGAAAAAGATCACTGTTCCTTTCTTTATACTCTTTTATTGTCTGGCTATTTTTATCGCCCATCTGCTGCCTGGCTTTTCTTCTTTGTATCAGGGGGTTTTTATGGCATCGAAACAAACCCTGGTACTTTGTTTATTCTTAATCGGCTGTGGAATCACCTTTAAAAAAATAAGAGAGACCGGAGTTAAACCCCTGCTGTTGGGTATTTTACTCTGGATGATTATTGCTAGTGGTTCGCTGCTTTATATCCAGCTAATGATGGTGTAAGCAGGCGGAATAACCTTATCGTGTCGTTTGTTTGTGTTTGAACAGATAAACAACCAATAGAGTAAAAGCAGATAAATCCAGCACTGCCGATAGTAATTCGGTGGTGAAGAGTGAAAGCAGTATGCAAAGCAAAACGGCGAAAATTATCAGTTTATTAATCGGCATAGCAGCTCCGGTGTTTTGGTGTATTGCACTATTATCGCGATTACTTAGAATAAAGAGGAAATACCAAAATCATCTAACTCATAACTAAATTGTCCGGATTATTTTTTCTCTGCACTAACTTGTTAAACCTGAGAAGCGATTTTACACTAAGGTTATCCTTGTTAATTCTATAAGCATTCATATGGACGTCGATGTTAAGCTCAGAGCCCTAGAAAAAGAAGATTTATACTTTATCCATCTGCTTGATAATAATAGAAATATTATGTCTTATTGGTTTGAAGAGCCGTATGAATCCTTTGGCGAACTTGAAGATTTGTATAGCAAACATATCCATGATAACAGCGAGCGCCGCTTTATTGCGACCAATAAAGACAATGAATCGATAGGCCTTGTTGAATTAATAGAAATTAATTATATCCACCGCAATGCTGAATTCCAGATAATTATTGCCCCGTATTTTCAAGGTCAAAGTTATGCCAGTGCTGTGATTCATAAGGCGCTTGATTATGCTTTTACCATCCTTAACCTCCATAAAGTTTATCTGCTGGTTTCCGAGGACAATCACAAAGCACTGCACCTTTATCAGAAGTTGGGATTTATTGAAGAAGGGCGCTTAGTGCAGGAGTTTTTTATTAACGGAAAATACTGTGATGCCATACGTATGTATCAACTGCAGCAGCAGTACTTATCCGGCTGAGTTAGGAGGTAGCTGGCGTGAATATTTTACCTGCTCACCGTCATTATTCGCAAAACCGCCATGGCCGCGACTTTTTTATTGGCGATGTGCATGGAAAATATACTCTGCTGATGCAGGCGCTGGCTAAAATTAACTTTGATTATAAGGCCGATCGCCTGTTTGCTGTCGGTGATCTTATTGATCGCGGAGAAGCTTCCTTTAATTGCCTGCTGCTTAGCCAAAAAAGCTGGTTTATTCCTGTGCTTGGCAACCATGAGCAATTTTTAATGGAGACGGCGGAAGGGGATATCTATAATAAATTTGTCTGGTATCAAAATGGTGGCGGCTGGTGGGAAAGCCTAACCGGGCGCGGCAGGGAGCTGGCTAAAAATATTATTGAGCAGAATTATTCACTGACGCTCAGTGTCGATACTCTAGCCGGAAAGGTCGGCGTTATTCATGCGCAATATCCGCTTAATCGCTGGCCGATTGCTGACTCTGATATCAATCAAGATACCCTTCACGAGTTACTCTGGAGTCGCGATATTATCAGCAACGGTAGGCAGCATGCGATTGCCGGTATTGATTTTCTTGTTTCCGGGCACACTCCTTTGCCAGCCCCTCTTTTAAAAAATAAACAGTTATTTATCGATACCGGTAGCGGTCATGTGTCCAGTACGCTGCTTCCTGAGCCGCATCTGACCATTTGTGAGTTTAAAAAAGAGCATATTGAAGTTTATGCGCTGGCCAAACAGCTGTATCAGTTTTCTGAGATTGAAATTTAGTCCTTAATGGAGAGCATTTATTCATGTAGTTTGTTGGCCTTCGCTTGTAGGCTAATAGTTTTAACTCTTCTTTGGTCTTCCGCCCTTGACGGCGTGTAAGCGATGAGAAACCGAAACGTAGTTTCGCAGTTCTAGGAAGCTATGCTCTTTGTGAAGCCAAAGAAAACAGGGCACACAGAGTTTAGCCCCGCTCGTAACACTATGCTGTCGCATAACTCGCCCAAAAGAAAAGCTGCCCAAACCATTTTTTTATCTTACTCAGCCCAACTACTTTTTAACGCACCATCTCAGACAGCACATCCCTGTACTGACTGAGATTAGGGAAATCATCCATGATTTCCCTTGCTAAAGTATTTGCTCAGAGCAAGAAAAATGGATGGGAAAAGCGTAGCCGCATTGCTTAGCTAATTTCATAGTGACAGATTTACTTCTTATTCGTATATTTTCTAAAAGTTGATTTAATCAAAATTAATTGCAAAAAATACTAAACTTTTTTTGGACTATCCTGGTGTTTTTGTTGCAGTGCCCACATCGCGGCATATTCGCTATTTTGCTTAAGCAGTTGAGCATGAGTGCCTCTTTCGACAATCTTTCCCTCTTTGAGGACCAGAATCTGATCGGCATGCACAATAGTAGATAAACGGTGGGCAATAATCAGTGTGGTTTTATTTTCGGAAATCGCTGTTAAGGAGCGTTGAATCTCTTTTTCTGTATGCGAATCCAAAGCCGAAGTGGCTTCATCAAAAAGGAGAATCTCAGGATCCTTTAAGATAGTGCGGGCAATGGCTACTCTTTGTTTTTCACCGCCGGAGAGCTTTAAGCCGCGTTCTCCTACCGCTGTCTTATAACCCTCTGGCAGCTTCATCACAAAGTCATGGATTCTGGCGAGCCGGGCTGCCTGATGAACCTCTGCAGTGCCTGCGTCGGGACGTCCGTACTGGATGTTGTACATAATGCTGTCATTAAAGAGAACGGTATCCTGAGGAACGACGCCGATAGCGGCGCGTAATGACTGCTGGCTCACTCGGCGAATATCTTGTCCATCTATGCGTATTTTGCCGGCGTTGACATCATAGAAACGAAATAGCAGCTTGGAAATGGTGGACTTGCCGGAGCCGCTGGGACCGACAATGGCTAGTGTTTTTCCCGGCTCTATTGTAAAGCTGATACGCTGGAGAATATTACGCTTTTTATCGTAGCCAAAACTCACATTGTCAAATTCAACCTGTCCCTGCTTTACCGCTAGGCACTTGGCATCGGGCATATCTTCAACTTCAGCATTGATCTCTAACAGTTCAAACATTTTGTCCATATCAATCAGGCTGCGTTTTATCTCGCGATAGACAAAGCCTAAGAAATTAAGCGGCAGATAGAGTTGAATCATAAAGGTATTGACCAGTACGAAATCACCGACAGTGAGCGCGCCGGTGACGACGCCATTGGCAGCCATGGCCATAATGATAATTAAACCCAGGCCAATGATCACGCCCTGGCCGACATTAAGCACCGATAAACTATTCTGGCTTTTTATTGCTGCAGTTTCATAGTTGGATAACGCTTGATCAAAGCGCTCATATTCACGCCTTTCATTACCAAAATACTTTACGGTTTCATAATTTAAAAGGCTGTCAATGGCCTTGCTGTTCGCCTCTGCATCTGTGGCATTCATTTGCCGTCGGTATTTCATTCGCCACTCAGTCACCGCTAGAGTATAGGTAATATAACCGGCAATGCTAATAAAGGTGACGGCGGCAAAGCGAATGTCAAAGGTATAAAAGAGCACCACGGTGACCATCACGATTTCAAGCAGGGTAGGAATAATATTAAAAAGGATAAAACTCAGTAAAAACTGCAGGCCATGGGTTCCCCGCTCTATCACTCGAGAGAGCCCGCCGGTTTGCCGCTGTAGATGGAAACTCAAGGATAATCGATGCAGATGCTGAAAGGTATGCAGGGCAATCATACGCTGCGCGTGTTGCGAGACTTTAACAAAAATAAAGTCGCGTACTTCGCCGAAAAACTGATGAAGAATACGAGCCAATCCATAGGCAATGATAATACCCAGAGGTAAGGCTGCAACTGCATTGTCTAATGATGTAGAGGGTAAAGTTAACGCATCGACGGCCCTTTTATATAAAAATGGCACATAGACATTAATCACTTTAGCCAGAGCCAAACTGAGCAGTGCCAGCAGCACGCGTGCTTTTAGGTCGGCGCGACCTTTAGGCCAGATATAATAGCTTAATGTTTTC